>NZ_SSNX01000001.1:0-725981 GCF_004801415.1 Deinococcus sp. KSM4-11
GTGGGTACCAGGGCGGTGGCGACCGTGGCGGTCAGGGTGGCGGCTTCCGTCCCCGTGAAGACCGTGGTGGGTACCAGGGCGGTGGCGACCGTGGTGGTCAGGGTGGCGGCTTCCGTCCGCGTGAAGACCGTGGCGGGTACCAGGGTGGTGGCGACCGTGGTGGTCAGGGCGGCGGCTTCCGTCCCCGTGAAGACCGTGGCAGCTTCGGTGACCGCGAGTTCCGCCCGCGCGACGCGGCTCCCCGCGAGGCGGCCCCGAGTGGTGACGACCGTCCGCGCGCCCGGCCTGATCGCGGCTGGAGCAACACGCCGCGCCGCGACGACGAATAACCAGAGCTGGCTCATGGCGCCCACGGTGCTGTGAACCTTCAGGCCCGGCCGGGTGGCGATGTCCACCGGCCGGGCTTCTTCGTGCGCCACGCGGTCAGGCATCCGCTACACTCGGCAGCCTGATGGAGGGCCGGTGCTGAATCCCACCCTGAGCGGGCTGTTGTCGGCGGCCACCTACGGCCTGGGCGATTTTCTCTCGGGTCTTGCCAGCCGCCGTGATCCGCCGCTGCGGGTGGTGGCGCTCACGCACCCATTGAGTGCGGTGGCCATGCTGCTGCTCGCCTGGGGCCTGGGCCAGCCTCTGCCCGCCGTGGCCGAGCTCCTGTGGGGCGCGGCGGCTGGACTGGCGGGCCTGATCGCGGTGCTGGCCTTCTACCGGGCGCTCGCGCTGGGGCCGATGGGCGTGGTGTCGGTGGGCGCAGGGGCACTGTCGGCCCTCGTGCCGGTCGTGGTGGGCGTGTTCGGCGGCGAGGTGCTGGGCGTGTGGGGCTGGCTGGGCGCGGTGGGCATCCTGGCGGGCACCGCGCTGCTGGGCTGGCCGGCAGCAGGGGAGACGTCCGGGCGGGGCGTGCCGCTGGGCCTGCTGGCCGGGGTGGGCTTCGGCGTGTTCTTCGTGCTGCTGGCGCAGGCGCAGGGAGGCGGAGTGTTCTGGGTGCTGGGGGCCGCCCGTGTGGCGAGTTCCCTGGTCGCCGTACCGCTTGCGGCCGCCACGGTGGGATTGCGACCGCGCGGGCCGGGCCTGATCCTCGCGTCGGCCCCTGGCGACACGCTGGGGAACGTGTTCTACCTGCTGGCCGTCCAGGGTGGGCCGCTGGCGGTGGGGGCACTCCTTACCAGTCTGTATCCAGCGATCACGACGCTGCTGGCGGTCAGCGTGCTGCGCGAGCAGTTGCGCGCTCCGCAGTGGGTGGGCGTGGTGCTCTCCCTGGGTGGCGCAGCTCTGCTCGCCCGGCCCTGATTCCCTTTCAGGCGGAGAGGTGACATCGGCTCCGTCTGCTCAGCCCCGAAGTTGATCTGGAGAGCGGTGAATTGCTGTGGTGGGCTGGCTACGACTGGCCGCGGTGGGCCATGCCCACACCCTCGGCCGGGGCGGGCGCACCCGGCAGATTCAGTTCGACCGGGAAGGAAGTGCCGAAACCGGGTGTCGGGCGGCCCAGCAGGTACCCCTGGGCGCAGCGGGCTCCCAGTCGCCACGCGTGCCGGAGGCTCGCCACGGACTCGATCCCCTCGACGATCACGGTCACGCCCGATTCGCGGGCGTAGGCCATGATGGCGGCCAGCACGGCATTCGAGGTGGTGTCCATGGGTGCGGCCACCACGATGCTGCGGTCGATCTTCACGAAGTCCACCGGCATGCAGCGCAGCATCTCCAGCCCGGCGTTGCCCGCGCCCACGTCGTCCAGCGCCAGTCGGAAGCCGGCGGCGCGCAGGGCCGCAGCCTGCTGAAGCACGGCGGGAAGGTTCCCGGTGCTGCGCTCCGTGATCTCGATCACGACACGCTGTGGCGGCAGACCGGCGGCCTTCACGTCCCGCAGGAGCTGTTCGGCCAGCGGGGTCTCCTGATCCAGGGTCTGTGGAGAGAGGTTCAGGAACAGCAGCGAGCCCTGGGGCAGCTCCGCGGTGCGCGCCAGGATCGTGTGCAGACACTGCCGGTCGAGTTCCGCTCCTCGGTGAACGCGGGCGGCCACGTCGAACAGTTCCTGCGGCCCCCGGAAGCCGGAGTCCGCCGACGGGCGGGCGAGAGCCTCGAAGGCCATGGGCGCCTCGGAGGCGTGGCCCTGGCCCCCCAGTCCCCAGATCGGCTGGAACTCCACGTCCAGCGCACCGCAGCTGAGCAGGTCGCGCAGGGCGTCTACCTGTCCCTGCCCCAGCAGGCTGGCGCGGTCTTCGATCTCCTTGAAGGTCACCACGCGGTTGCGGCCCCGCCGTTTGGCGGCCCGCAGGGCCTGGTCTGCCTGCTGGTGCAGGTCGTCGGGTGAGATCGTACCGGACGTGGTCGTGGTGAGCCCCACGCTGATCGTCGGCAGGTGCCCGGCCGCCAGCGACGTGCGCAGGTCGTCGAGGGCGGCCCTCGCCTGATCGGACGGCAGCGGCAGCAGCAGCGCGAACTCATCTCCGCCCACGCGGTAGGACCGGCCTGGGAAGCCCATGCCCAGCAGATGTCCCACATCGGACAGGACGGAATCGCCGTGCAGGTGTCCGCCCCGGTCGTTGATGCTCTTGAACTCGTCCAGATCCAGGCGGGCCAGGGTCAGGGCCGTGCCGTCGAGCGCTCCCAGACGGATGGCGGCGCCCAGGCCCTCCTGGAAGGAGCGGTGGTTGCCCAGGGCCGTGAGCGGATCCGTGATCGCCTCGGCGCGCAGGCGGTTCATGGTCGTCTCGGTCGCGTAATCCAGGCGCTGCTGATGGCGCTGCATGAGGCGCCACAGGAGCACCAGGATGCCCATGCCCGCGAGGAACACCAGCGGCGCGAGCAGTGCCAGGGTGTCCTGCAGGCGGATCAGGCGGGCCAGCTGGGCCCTGGAGGCCACGCGGTGCGTGCGTGCGGCGGCGTCCAGCTGCGTTTCGAGCTGCGTGAACACCGGGTCGACCATGATGCGGTCGATGTTGTTCACGTGGACGGCGTCGTGCGTGCGGACGGCGGGAAACAGGGCAGAGTGCACGGCATTCACATACTGGCCGTGCAGGCTGACCAGGCGGTCGAGGCCCTGCCGTTCGTCCGGGCTGCTGTTGGTGACGGCCGCGCGGATCACCATCAGGACGGTGCGGCCGGCCTTGGCGTGCTGCGCCAGGATGTCCGGCCCCGGCTCCAGGCGGTATTTGCGTTCCAGGGACTCCTCGGTTCCTACCCAGTAGCGCGCTTTCTGGTACAGGTCACTCTGCCGGACGCTGCGGCTCACCGCGTGGGTCAGGGTGCTCGACTGCAGTGCGGTCAGCACGGCGAACAGGGCCATCGCCAGGAAGGTGACGGCCAGCGCGACCGGAATCACGCGGCGACCCTTGGTCTGGGGTGAGGGCAGCGCAGCGTCCACCGCGGATCCGCGCTGCGGTGGGACTGCGGTGCCGGGCTCTGACGGCATGCCCCGACTGTACGACAGCGGGTCTTACCCGTTCCTCACCTGCGCCTCGGCACAGGCGCCTCGTCAGTGGGCAGTATTCCCCAGCCAGCGGCCCAGCCAGTCCAGCGTTTCCTGCAGGCGAATCATGCGCCGGTCTGGACGACCGGAACGCGACAGTTCATGGTCCTCGCCGGGAAACCGCACGAAACGGGCAGGCACGCCCAGTTGCGTCAGCGCGGCGTACCACTGCTCGCCCTGCTCGATGGGGCAGCGGTGGTCGAGCACCGAGTGCACGATGAGGGTCGGCGTGCGGACGTCCTCCACGTACTGCAGGGGGCTCATGTCCCACAGTCGGGGCGTGTCGGCCCGCCGGTGCGCGCTCAGGCCCAGCTCGTCCTCCCAGAAGCGCAGGCCGATGTCCGAGGTGCCCGCGAAGCTGATCAGGTTGCAGATGCTGCGATCCGTGATGGCCGCCTGGAAGCGCGGGGTATGAGCCGTGATCCAGTTGGTCATGAACCCGCCGTAACTGCCGCCCATCACGGCGGTGCGCGTCCGGTCGAGGCGCGGAATCGCGTCCAGGCAGGTGTCGAAGAAGGCCAGCAGATCGTCCTGGTCGACGCTGCCCCACTGGCCGTGGATGGCGTCCACCCACGCCTGCCCGTACCCGATCGAGCCGCGCGGATTGCTGTAGCACACGCCGTAGCCCTGCGCGGCCAGCAGCTGGAACTCGTGCGTGAAGGCGTGCCCGTAATCCGTGTGTGGCCCGCCGTGGATGTTCAGCAGCGCCGGTGCCGGCGCGTCGCCGTCCGGCAGCAGCACCCAGCCCTCGCCCTCGCCCAGTGGCGTGGAGAAGGTCACGCGCTGCGGCGGTCGGGCAGGGAAGGGCAGACGGTCGTTCAGGGCGGTGACCGTGACGCCACTGAGCTCCACTTCCGGGAACGTATCCGCCGCTTCACGCAGCAGGGCCACGCCCGAGGCGTTCGCGGTGAAGGCGGCGATCACACCGTCTGGCCGGTGGTCGTGCGCCGTGACCCTTTCGTCCGAGCCGTCCAGGGTGGCGCGGAACAGGCCGCAGCTGCCGCGCACCGTCGAGCTGAACAGCATGGTCTGCCCGTCCAGCCACACCGGCCGCTCCGGCATGGCGCCCACGTGGCAGTCGCCGCCCACGGCATTGCCGACGGGATGGTCGTGCCCGGCGTCCAGGCGCAGCACCACCCCGTCGGGGCTGGTCACGTACAGGTGTGTGTGCTCGGTGTTGCCTTTCCCCTCGGGGCGACCCACCAGGGCGAAGCGCTCGCCATCCGGGTGCGGGACGACCGCCGTGATCGCCGAATTCCAGCGCGTCTGCTGGATAGGCTCTTCGTCTAATGGCAGGGCCCACACCTCCTGCTGCCAGTGCGCGGCCCGCAGGTCATCCGTAGAGCTCACGAACAGCACGCCCCGGCTGTCCGGCCGCCACGCGTACGCATTGATCGCCACGGCCGGAGCGTGCCACTCGGTCAGGGTGGCAGCCTGCACGTCATAGCGCCACAGGCGGGCGGGCCGCTCCGGCAGCCAGTCCTGGCCGTTGAAGCGGTAGCGGGGCCGGGTGATGACGCGCGCCTCGCCCCGTTCGTCCCGCCGGTCCTCATCGTCGCCCACGCTCAGGAACGACAAAAAACGGCCGTCCGGACTCCACTGCACGTCCTGCGCAGGGTTCTTCAGGTGGGTCAGACGCGTGGCCTCGCCCCCTGACAGCGGGAGCAGGTGCAGCTGTCCCTTCAGGCCCCCGCCGTCTCGCACGAAGGCCAAGTGCGTTCCGTCCGGCGACCAGCGCGGCGACGTGTCGCGCCCTTCGCCCGCCGTGATGGCCCGCGCCGCGCCGTCCCCGGCCAGCCAGATGTGGGCCCTGTAGCGGGGCCGCGCGAAGGTCGGCTCCGGCTTCAGCGGGTCTTCTTCCTCGACCCGTGAGAGTACGAAGGCAACGTGGCGGCCGTCCGGACTGATCTGCGGATCCGACGGGAAGGCCAGGGCCAGCAGACTCTGCGGTGTGGGTCGGGCCGGTACGGTGGACGGCGACGCGGTCGTGGCGGTCATCCGCGCAGTCAAGCACGGGGGGCCTTCGCGATCATGATGCTTCACTCAAGAACAGATGACGGCGCTCCCATGGCCAGCCTATCCAGCCATGACATGGCCAGCTAGCATAGGAGTACCGGTATCGGCGGCCCAGTGTGCGGGCCACAATCAGTCCTTCGTTTCGACGGAGGGCGTTTGTTTCTGCATGGCAGCCACCGGTACGGCCACCCTGGCACGCCCTCTTCCCATCTCTGTTCGCCGACACTGGAGGTCTGCGCATGCACGAGCTGTCCTGCACCTGGGTTCCCGGTACCACCAACGTCGTCCGGCTTCGTTTCAACGGACGCACCATCGAGATGACCAGCACCCGCCTGAGCCGTATTTTCGGGCCGAAGGTGCTCGGTGACCTGTACCTCCGGGGCCGCGCCGTCCTGCGCGCCGACGCCGGCCAGGTCGCCCAGCTGACCTGAGTTCCTCGCTTTCCTCGCGCGCGCCAGGCTGAAGCTGGCGCGCGCCGGTTTTGTGTTGAGGCCGGCGCCGGCCAAAGGACGCCCCTCCCGCTCACGGGCGCGCAGTACGATGGCCTTTATGCTGTCCGACCTGAACGCGATGCTGTCCGACCTGCACGAACTGGTCCGTCTCGAATCCCCATCCAGCGACCCGATGGCGGTCGCCCGCGTGATGGACGTCGTGGAGGGCTGGGCCCGCGACCTGGGGGCCACCACCCGCGCCCTGCCTGGCGGCACCCGCTCCCTGTGCTTCGGAATGGACGAGGGGGGGGATGCCCGCCCGCTGCTGATCCTGATGCATGCCGACACCGTCTGGCCGACCGGCACCCTCGATCAGATGCCGTGGCGCCAGGAACATGACCGGCTGTATGGCCCCGGCACCTACGACATGAAGGGCGGCATTGTCGGGGCCTTCCATGCGCTGCGCGCCCTGGGCCGCCAGTGGCCGGCGGGCGGCATCCACGTCCTGCTGTCTCCGGACGAGGAAATCGGCAGCCTGAGCAGCCGCGCGCACATCGAGGCTGCCGCCCACGAGGCCCGCGCGGCCCTGGTGGTCGAGCCGCCCGTGGCGGATTCGCACAACCTGAAAACCGGCCGCAAGGGCACCGGCGGCTACTGGCTCACCCTGACCGGTATCGCCAGCCACGCCGGCAACAAACCCGCCGAGGGGGCCAGCGCCATCACCGCCGCCGCCGAGGCGATCCTGGCCATTCAGGCATTGGCCCGGCCGGACGTGGGCACCACGATCAGCGCCGGGGTCATTCGCGGCGGCAGCGCCATGAACGTCATCCCCGAGCGCTGCGCCGTCGAGTTCGACGTGCGCGTGAGCACCCTGGCGGAGGCGGAACGCGTGGACGCCGCCGTGCAGGCCTGGCGGCCCACAGATCAGCGCGTGGGGGTGGATCTGACCGGCGGTCTGAACCGCCCGCCCTTCGAGCAGGGCGAGGACACCACCCGGCTGTACGCGCGGGCCCGCGACATCGCCGCCTCACTGGGCTTCACGCTGGGCCACGAGAGCGTGGGGGGCGGCAGCGACGGCAACTTCACCGCACCCATCACGCCCACCCTGGACGGCCTGGGCGCACCCGGCGACGGCGCGCACGCCGCGCACGAGCACATCCGCCTGGATCGCTGGCCCGCGCACGTGCAGCTCCTGACCCGTCTGATCCAGACCCTCTGACCTGGACGGGGCTCTGGTTGCCCGGGAAGCGGGAGAGGCGCCTTCAGCGCAGCGCACCGGCAAGGATGACCTGTCTGTTCCGTGCGCGGCAGGAGGCCGGTAGACAGGCCTAGAGTGACCGCACCCAGGCTCAGCGGTACGGGGATCGGTCGGCCCACTGAGCCTGCCCTGACGTCCGGCCGCGTTGATGGAGGTTCACTGCATGACCGATGCCCCCGACCGTCCGACCCTGACCGCCCTGGTCGACTGCCTCATTCCCGCCGACGACTTTCCCTCCGGCTGGGAGGCGGGCGTGGGCAGCTTCCTGACCTCCATCTTTGGTCGCGAACTGCGCGAACGCCGGGCCGAGTTCGGGCGGGGCCTGGACGCGCTCGACGCGGAAGCGCAGGTTCGGCATGGCCGGGAGTTTGCCGGACTGACGGCTGCCGAGCAGCACGCCCTGGTCACGCAACTGCTGGACGGTGACGCGCGGACGGACTGGGGAGCCCTGACCGCCGCCGACTACCTGCAGTGGGTGATTCGGCTGTGCATGCAGGGGTACTACGGCGATCCCGGCAATGGCGGCAACCGGGACGGCGTGGCGTGGAGGATGCTCAACTACCGCCCCCTGCCGGACGGCGCCCACTGGCCGGAGATCGAGGATCGGCCGCCGACGCTCACGGGCTGGGACGACCTGCGGGAGCACTACGACGCGGTTTTGGTCGGCGCCGGGGCTGGGGGCGGCGTGGCGGCGTGCGTGCTGTCGGAAGCCGGGCACCGCGTGCTGCTGGTCGAGCGGGGGCCATGGCTGGGCACGCACGACCTGCGGGGCGATCACCTGCGCAGCGCCCGGCTGTCGCTGGGGTACGAGCCGGCCAGCGGCCCCCCGCTGCACGGGAACCCGCGCGTGGCCGCCGGGCCGGGCGGCGAGAGCGTGATCCTGCCCAGCGACCCGCGCTGGCTGAACAACGCCATGACCGTGGGCGGCGGCACCCGCGTGTACGGCGCGCAGGCGTGGCGCTTCTCGCCCGAGGATTTCCGCATGGCGAGCACCTATGGGGTGCCGGAGGGCAGCACCCTGGCCGACTGGCCGATCACCTACGAGGATCTGGAACCCGACTATGACCGCGCTGAGTGGGAACTGGGCGTGTCCGGCGACCCGGCTGGGAACGTCTGCGCCGGGCCACGGCAGCGGGGCTACCCCATGCCGCCCCTGTCGCCCAACGGGAACGTGCGTGTGCTGGCGACGGGTGCACTGGCGCTGGGCCTGAAGACCTCGCCGGTGCCGCTGCTGATCAACTCCGTGCCGTACGGCGGGCGCGGCGCGTGCCTGCAATGCGGGGCCTGCGTGGGCTTCGGCTGTCCTGGTGAATTCAAGAACGATACGCGCAACACGGTGATTCCCCGTGCGCTCGCCACCGGCCGCTGCGACGTGCTCAGCGGCGTGCAGGTCGAGCGGGTCACCACGGACGACGCCGGGAAGGTCACGGGCGTCGCGCTGGTGACCGCACAGGACGGCGCCGTGCGGCGGCGCGAGATCGGCGCCGGTCAGGTGCTGCTTGGGGCGGGCGCGATCGAGACGGCGCGCCTGCTGCTGAACAGCGCCACCGCGCAGGAACCCACCGGCCTGGGCAACACGCACGATCAGGTGGGCCGGCACCTGCAGGGGCACGTATATGCCGGAGCCTTCGCCGTGTTCGATCAGCCCGTGCAGGACAGCCGTGGTCCAGGCCCCAGCATCGCCACGAACGATTTCCGGCATGGCAACCCGGGCATCGTGGGGGGGGCCATGCTCGCCAACGACTTCGTGCCCATGCCGCTGTGGATCTACTCGCTGCTCACGACCCTGACGCCCGCGCTGCCCACTTGGGGTCTGGCGTGCAAGCAGGCCCTGCGCGACCTGTACCCCCGTCTGGCGCTGGTGTTCGGCCCGGTGCAGGAGGTGCCGAATCCGGACGCCCGCGTGACCATCGACCCCGGAGTACGGGACGCGCTCGGGATTCCTGTCGTGCGGATCAGCGGGAACATCCACCCGGAAGACCGCAGAACGGCGGCGTTCATCTCGGCTCAGGCTGTGGAGTGGGTGAAGGCCAGCGGGGCCACGCAGGTCATCCCGCTGATCATGGCCCCGGCCGATGGGCCCAGCGGCGGGCAGCACCAGGCGGGAACCTGCCGCATGGGGAACGATCCCCGCACCTCAGTCACGGACGCCTGGGGCCGGGTCTGGGGGCATGAGAACCTGCATCTGGTGGACGGCTCACTGCACGTCACCAACGGCGGCGTGAACCCGGTGCTCACCATCCTGGCGCTGGCGTACCGGGTCAGCCGGCAGGTGGCGGAGCGCATGAACGCCGGGCCGGGCTGAGCCACGCCCGTTCTGCGGTGCTGGACACCTGCAGGGCGGGCCGTGCCATCATGCGAAACGTTCACATTGCTTTCCCCGGAGGTTTTGCCATGACCACGTACCGTCAGCTGGGCCGCAGCGGCCTGCACCTGTTTCCCCTGGGCCTGGGCACTATGCAGTTCGGCTGGTCCGCCGACGAGGCCGCCTCGCAGCCGATCCTCGACCGCTACTACGAGGTGGGCGGGAATTTCATCGACACCGCCGACATCTACACCATGTGGACGGCCGGCAATCCCGGCGGCATCTCCGAGGAGATCATCGGCCGCTGGATGAAAGCGCGCGGCAACCGCGACGACCTGGTCGTCGCCACCAAGGTGCGCGGCGCGATGGGCGAGTTCGGCGTGGAGGGCCGCAGCAGCATCAAGCAGCGCGAGGGCCTGTCGCGCCGCTGGATCCTGAAGGCCTGCGAGGACAGCCTGCGCCGCCTCCAGACCGACCACATCGACCTGTACCAGGTGCACTGGATCGACGCGCACACGCCCATCGAGGAGACCCTCTCGGCCCTCACGGACCTCGTGCGGCGCGGGTACGTGCGCTACATCGGGTGCAGCAACTACAGCGCATGGCGGCTGATGCAGGCCCTCTGGACGAGCGACGCCCGCCACCTGGAGAGCTTCGTGAGCATCCAGCCGGAGTACTCGCTGCTGTCGCCCACCCGCGCGAACTTCGAGCGTGAACTCCAGCGGGTGTGCGTGGAATACGGCCTGGGCGTGGTGCCGTGGAGTCCGCTGGGCGGCGGCCTGCTGACCGGCAAATACCGGCGGGGCCAGTCCCTGCCCGACTCCGTGCGGGCCGGCGAGGCGGGCCAGCGGCTGACCGAACACAACGACGCTGTGATCGGCACCCTGGAGACGGTGGCCTCGCGGCACGGCGCCAAGCCCGCGCAGGTGGCCCTGGCGTGGCTGCTCCAGACGCCCGCCATGACCGCACCCATCGTCGGCGCGAACTCGGTGGCGCAGCTCGATGACCTGCTCGGCACCCTCACGCTGACCCTGACGTCAGAGGACGTGGCCGAGATCGACAAAGCCAGCGACTGGGAGCGCGCCCGCACCGAACTCGAACGCTGACCGGACGGCCGGACGCGGATCCACCGTGGCCGTGCGGGTCAGGGCGGGCGTGGTGGCCTGGGCTTCCGTTCGCAGCGGGTGAGGCGACCCGCCCTGTGGCTGTCGTCCACCTTGACGCGCTCCTGTTCATGGGGAGCGCTTCCTGACCCTCTGCGGTCGGTCTGAAGCCGGAGCGCCTTTACAATGAGGCACCACCGTCTACTGCACCGGGACGACAGCTGCCCGTGCTGCCCGCCGCGCCGCCCTGGCCAGAGGTCTTTGCATGTTCAATCTGTTCCGCAAGAAAGCCGCCAACCCCTATGTGAAGCAGGACGACCAGCAGACCTTCCGCGTGCGCGTCCGCACCCGCCCGCACGGGGATGTGGTCGAGTTCCGCTTCACGAAAAGCGCCCACATCGGCATCGACGACGACGGCAACCACATCTTCCGCAAGCCCGTGGTGTCGTCCGAGCATTTCGACAAGGGAGAGTTGACCGTCCACTTCGACCGCAATTACACGGTGACCGGCACCGACGGCGAGAACGTGGACTTCATCCCGGTTCGCGAGTGGGAGGACTGACCCTCCTCAGCTGAGGCCGACCTCATGGAAGGTCTCGGTCATGATCCGCTGCGGGAACTTCCGGATGAAATCCACGGTGCTCAGCGCCTGGGTGCGGTGGCACGCGATCGCCTGCAACTTACGCGTGATGAACGGCGAGACGTCGTGGCGGGTATTGGGCTTCAGCCACAGGGCCAGCAGTTCCTCGTTCTCTGGCGGAATGTCGCTGGCGTAGTACCACAGCCGGGGCCGCTCGGGTTCCGGCACACGGTCCCACGCGGCCCTCGCGAGCCGGTGCGTGGTTACGTGATCCGGGTGCCCGTTGCTGCCGTTCGGCGGGAAGGTCAGCAGGATTTCCGGGCGGTAGGTGGTCAGGGCGCGATGGGCGACCTCGACCAGCGTCTCGAAGGGTTCGTCGATCAGGTGCTTGTCCGGAAAGTGGTGGTGCTCGAACACGCTGCCCTGTGCCCTGGCGGCGGGCGTCGTGAGTCCGATCACATCCAGCGCGGCGCTCAATTCCACCTCGCGAAGCCGGGCGAGTTCCTCCGGCGTGTTGCACAGACCCAGGGTACGCCCGGCCTCGCCGCGCGTCAGGGTGACCAGTCCGCAGGGCTCGCCGGCCTCCAGGTACCCCATCAGCGTGCCGGACGCGCCGTACACCTCGTCGTCGGGGTGGGGCACGATCAGGAGCAGTTTCAGGCGGGCGTCGGTCGCGTGACTCATGCCCAGGAGGATAGTCCAGCACGAGAGAATGGTGCACCCGCGCCACCGGCCCTCATTGGAGGTCGGACGAGCGGGTCGTGCCGGCCGACGGGCATAAGCCCATAGGCAGATGCGCGACCCCGGCGGATCGGGTCACGATGACGCCATGACTGCCCCTGAACTGAACGCGACCTTCACGCTCCGTGAGCCGCGATTGCCCGCCGATTACGCCCCGATGGCCGAGGTACTGACCCTGTGCCACCAGGAGTGGCCGGTCAACGCCGAGGATCTGGAACGCGATGACAGAACCCGCGATCCGAAGATGTTCCGCACGCAGGTGGTGGCCGAGCAGGACGGCCGGATCGTGGGCGTCGCGGGCTTCGGACATGACGACCGCTCCTTCGAGGAATGGCGCTACTGGGGCGGCGTGAACGTGCACCCGGACGCGCGTGGCCAGGGCATCGGGACGGCTCTGTACGACGAGCTGATGCGCCGGGCCACGGCCCGCGGCGCGCGGGAACTGCGCGCGGGCAGCAGCGACCAGCCGAACGATGTGCCTGGCCGGGCCTTCCTGGAAAAACGCGGGTGGTCGGCCGCCTGGGAACGCTACGAATCCCAGATCGACACCCGGACGCTCGACCTCGCGGCCCTGGGCGACCTGCTCAAGGCCGTGGAGGCGGACGGTGTGCAGCTCAAGTCCCTGACGGATCTGGCCGGTGATCCTGAACGGAACCGCAAGCTGTGGGAACTCGACTGGCTGCTCTTTCAGGACGTGCCGATGGGTACCGTCTTCACGAAGAAGACCATGGAGCAGTGGGTCACGGAGGAACTCGACGATCCGCATCTGGCTCCCGAGTTGTCCTTCGTGGCCGTGCGTCCCGGCGCGGACGATCCCCTGACGGGCGAGTACGTGGGCTACTCCACGCTGGGCCAGAGTTCCCCCGGCGTGTACTACATCGGGATGACCGGCGTGCTGCGCTCCGAGCGGGGCAAGGGCATCGCCAAGGCGCTGAAGGTCGCCGCCATGCGCGCCCTGCAACACGCTGGGGGCGGCGTGATCAAGACCTTCAACGACCCGCCGAACAAGGCCATGCTCGGCATGAACGCCGCGCTGGGCTTCGAGCGCACCGCCACCCGCTACCGCTACGAACTCCACCTGGACGGCGAACAGCCATGACGGCCGCCTCTACCCTGGTCATCCGCGAGACGACGGACGCGGATATTGCTGACATGGCGCGGATCATGAGTGAGGTCAACCCCGCCCACCCCTGGACGCCAGAAGCCCTGGCACACGAGATCGAGTTCCTGCAGTCGCACCCGCTGGGCCTGCACCTGGCGCAGTGGATCGCCGTGCAGTACGCGCAGCCGGTCGCCACGGCTGCCGCGCTGCAATTCGCCGGCATGTACCACCCGGATCGCTACCACGCGGAGGTCATGGTGCTGCCAAGTGCGGGCCGGCACGGGATCGGCACGCGGCTCGCGGACGTGCTGGACGCCCACCTGAGGCAACGTGGAGCGCGCGAGGTGCTGGCCGGCGCGTACGAGAACCACCCGCACGCGCTGGCGTTCCTGACGAGGCGTGGCTTCACGGAGGCCATGCGCTTCTGGGACAACGTCCTTGATCTGCGCGGCTTCGACCTCCAGGCCTGGGCCGAGCAGGCGCTGGTGCCGGACGGCGTGCGCGTTCTGAGCTATGCGCAACTGGTCGCCGAACTCGGCCCGGACGCCGCCCTGACCGCCTTCTACGAGGGATTCAAGGAGGCCCGCGAGGACGTGCCCCGCACCGGCGAGGTGACCCCGTTGACCCCCGAGGACTTCCAGAAACGCCAGGAGAATCCGTCCGTGTATCCGGAGGCCCAGCTGCTCGCGGTCACGGATCACGGCGAGGTCGTGGCCGTCTCGGAACTGTGGCGCGCGCAGAACGACCCGCAGCGCCTGGACACCGGCCTGACCGGCACTCGGCGGGCCTGGCGGCGCCGGGGTCTGGCGCTGGCGCTGAAACTCGCCGCGATCCGCGTGGCCCTCTCGCAGGGCGTCACCGAGATCTGGACGGGAAACGCGACCACCAACGCGCCGATGCTCGCCATCAACGACCGCCTCGGCTTCCGCACCCGCCCCGCGTTCATCGAGATGAAATGGGGCGGCGTGTGACCCAGGCCGCCCCGCTCGGACTCCTGCTGAAGAGGACAGAGCGGGCTGATGTCTGGGGAAGGCCCCGGCGGTTGGTTGCATGGCATCCTGATGGTTCTGCAACGTCGGCCCGGCGTTCCGGATCGTTTCGAACTCACCCGTAAGGAACCCGCATGCCACTGACTGTCCGCCCTGTCCTGGATCACGAGTGGGACGACGCTGCCCGCGCGTACTCGGCCGCCCATCCGCAGGAGCCGTACAGCGGCGCCGACCTGCGCAAACGCCACCGCGAGCAGCAGGACTGGAACTACACAGCGGCCACGCTGGTCGCCGTGGATGGCCCCGAGGTGGTCGGGATGGGCAGCTACTACCAGAATCCCGGCGCGTACCACAAGGATCGGTACACCCTCGACTTGGGGGTGCTCCCGGAGCGTCAACGGCAGGGCGTGGGCGGGGCGCTCTGGGCGGCGCTGGACGCGCAACTGATCGCACACGGCGCGGAGTCCATCCGCGTGCTGGCGCGCGAGGACCATCCCACCGCGCCGGGCTTCCTGGGTCGGCGGGGCTTCGTGGGCGGTAAACGGTACTTCACGAGCGCGCTCGACGTGACGGCCTTCGACGCCACGCCCTACGCCTCCACCCTGGCCGCCGTGGCCGCGCAGGGCATCACGATCCTCAGCCTGAGCGACCTGCGCGCCGCCGGGACGCCCGATCTGGAGGCCCGCCTGCACGCCCTGATGAGCGATGTGCGCCGTGACGTGCCCCGCAGCGAACCTGCCACGCCCCTGGCGTTCCAGGTGTTCGAGGAGGCCGTGCTGGGCGACCCCGGTTTGATTCCGGACGCGTATCTGGTCGCCGCGCATGCGGAACAGTTCATCGGTCAGACGGCGCTGTTCTCGTCTGACGTCAGCGACACCCTGTACACCGGTCTGACCGGTGTCACCGCCGCGTGGCGGGGCCGGGGCGTGGCCACTGCCTTGAAGGTGCGGGCCGCCGGTGTCGCCCGGATCAGGGGGGCGCCCACCATCCGCACCGACAACGCCAGCGACAATGCCCCCATGCTGGCCGTGAACGACCGCCTGGGCTTCGTGCGCGATCCTGCGTCCATCAGCTACCAGCGGGTCTACTGAGATGCTGCTCAGTATCGACTGGGACGCCTTTTCTGGAACGCGGGAACTGGTGTTTGACGCGCCCATCTGGGGCACCCGTGACCGCC
Organism: Deinococcus sp. KSM4-11; assembly: GCF_004801415.1. Lineage (NCBI taxonomy): Bacteria > Thermotogati > Deinococcota > Deinococci > Deinococcales > Deinococcaceae > Deinococcus > Deinococcus sp. KSM4-11. Next base: position 15,169 of record NZ_SSNX01000001.1, read on the forward strand.
CGCACGACCGGCTGGATGCGTGGTGGACTCGAACCCTCAAACGCGGCGGCAGCACCTGGGCGGCCCTGGACGCCGACTACCCGCTGTACCCCGGCTGGGAGGCCATCGGCACGTACGTGGACGTGCCCGCCTTCGTCGCCCTGAGCCACGCGGACGCCTGGACGTGGCTCCAGCAGTTCCCCGGTGAGGACGTCCTGAACATCGATTCCCACCATGACCTCGCCAGTTTCAGCGGCGATCCCCGTCGGGTGCGGCCCGGCAACTGGGCGGGCCTGGGCCTGGAGGCCGGGCTGATCCGCACCTATACCTGCTTGTACCCCACGTGGCATGAGCACCTGCCGGTCGCGGAAGGCTTCGACCTCGACCGAACCCGCGCGGAGCTGGGCGCCCTGCTGTTACCGGATGTTTGTGCGCGCACGACCCTGCGGCGGCAGGCCACGCCGCTCGACGGATGGCCAGAGGCGAGAGATGTACAGGCCCTGCTGCTGGTGCAGTCGCCCGCCTGGACGAACCCGGCGCACGATCCGGTCTTCATGGAAGTGGCCTGGGGGGTGGGGGCGGCCCCCATCACGGAGCCCCTGTCGCGGCCTGCCCCCTGTACTGCCGGTCAGGTTCGGGCCTACAATCACGTCACGACCCCGCCCGCCCACGCCCCACAGGAGACACCGACGTGACCAGCACCAGCGAACCCCAGACTGCTCCCGTCGCCTTCCAGGTGGGTGTGTTCGCGCTCGTCCAGCATCAGGGCACCTACCTGATCGTCCGGCACCACAAACCCATGCTGCCCGGCGGCTCCCAGAGCCTGCCTGGCCTGCTGCTTGAGGTGCCCGCCGGGAACAACATCATCGAGATGCACCTGCGCCGCGCGCTGCTGTCCCAGGTGGGCATCGCGGTCAGCGACCTGCGACTGGTCGGGTCGCATGCCGGACGGGGCGTGCAGAGCGGCAACGGTGACGCCCGGCTGAACCTGATCTTCGGCACGCAGTACTGCTCGGGCATCCTGAACCCCCAGCCCGACAAGCTGGCGAGCGCCGAATGGCTGCCCAGCCACGAGTTCGGCGAGTACAGCGGCTCGCCCGAATGGCTGCAATCTGCCATCCGCGAATTCGAGACCGTGACCCTGACCCCGGGAAGCCGCCCACCCGGCACGCCCAAGACGTCCTTCTTCCGCCGCCGTCAGGGCTGACACCACCATCCACCGCGCGCCCAGATTTCTGGGCGCGCGGTTCGTGCCACGGGTGACAGGTGCGGCCATCTGCCACCCGTGACGGGCACCCGGCAGCCGTCTGCAGGAAATCACGAGGCTAGGAACTCCACCTGCACGCCACTCGCATCGGCCACCTGCCGCGCCGCTCGCAACTGCGACTGCGCGCCCAGCCGCAGGGCCCGCTCCGGCCGGCGCCACAACGCCTGGGCCACCCGGCTCGCCCGCCGCACCACCAGCGACTCGCCCGGGTGCGCCAGCCCCACGGCCGCCATCAGTGCCTGCGCGCTCGGCGGCACCTCCGACGCGAGATCCAGCGGCACCAGCGCCGTCACGCGCTCCCCGGCCCGCCGCAGACTCACGCGCGCCTCCGCCCAGCCCGGCCGGTGCTCGATCAGCACGTCCGCCTGCACGCCGACCGGGGTGCCGACCAGACCACGCCGCGCCTCGTTCGCCAGCTCGTGTGCGGTCAGCATGTGCCGCCGCGTCCGGGGCGCGTACCCCACCCGCAGCGCCACCCCACGCTCCTGTGCGGCCTCCATTACTTCCCGCGCCTCGCCATGCAGCAACTCCGGCCCGCGACCCCGTCCCACTGCCGCGATCACCGCCTCGTTGTCCGTGTGCACCGTCAGCGCTTCCTCGGGCGGGGCCAGCCGCACGGCCTCCAGCACGGCCCGCACCTCGGCCAGATTGTTGTCCGGCGAATCCAGTTGCCCCTGGTAGCGCGCCGGCAGCGCCCCCGGCGTGATCAACACCAGCCCCCAGCCGCCCACCCCGGAGCCGTCCGGCAGCTCATGCCAGCTGGCATCCACGAACGCATGGTTCATGTCCTCACCCCCACGCGCCCGTTACAGCGTGATATCCAACCGCCGCTCCAGCACGGCCCGCGCCTTCTGATGCAGGCTGCGCGGATCGAAGTCCCCGCGCTCCAGCGCCCGCAGCAGCGCCAGCTCCAAGCCTGCCTCGTGCGCCAGTTCCTCCAGCCCGATCCCCAGCAGCTGACGACGCACCCGCACCACCACCGCCCCCGGAAACGGAACCGACTCCATACCCCACCATGCCACGCCACGCGTGTCCACAATGGAATAATCACCGCATGGACGTCCTCAAGCTCTACCAGGAAGCCGGCGCATACCACGAAGGGCACTTCCTGCTCGCCTCGGGCCGCCACAGCCCCAAATTCCTCCAGAGCACCACCCTGCTGCAACACCCGCACCTCACCGAACAGGTCGGTCAGGCCCTCGCTCAGAAGCTCGCCGACGCTGGCTTCACCGCCGACTTCATCATCGGCCCCGCCATGGGCGGCGTGGTGCTGGCCTACGAGGTCGCCCGGCATCTGCACACCCGGGCCATCTTCGCCGAGAAGGACGGCCAGGGCGGCATGAAGATCCGCGAGGCCTTCAGCATCGGAGAAGGGGAGACCTTCATTGCCGTCGAGGACGTCCTGACCACGGGCGGCAGCGTCCTGAAAGCCGTCCTGGCCGCCGAGAAAGCGGGCGGGCAATGTGCCGCGATCGCCTGCATCGTGGATCGGCGGACGCAGGACGGGCCTCTCAGCGGGTATCCGCTGGTGTCGCTCACGCGTCTGGTGTTCGATACGTATCCTCCAGACGCTGTGCCGACGTGGCTGGCGGAGATTCCCTTGCAGGAGATTTAGGGTTCGTCTTGGGTGGCCCCACCCCCTAGCCCCAGAGGGGCAGGGGGAGTAGCGCTGCGCTGGGCATGTGGTCGCTGTTGTCGTCCGGCTGGCCCTGGCGGTGGCTTCGTTCGCTTGGGCGGCGTCCCCGCCACCTGCGTTCACGTCGTCACCGCCCGCGCGCTGCGCGCCCGACGGCATTCGGTGGGCGCGCAGGGTGGGACGCTTCGCTTCTTTGCTTACCCCACGTCTTCCGCCCACAGGGCGCGCATTTCCTCGCTGCGTTCCAGCAGGTCGTCGAGGGTGCCCTCGTCCACAATTTTTCCGTGCTGCATGAGCAGGATCCGGTCCGCACGGGTCAGGGCGGCGCGGCGGTGGCTGACCACCAGACAGGTGGCGTCGGTCTCGGTGAACAGGCCGTCCCACAGTTGCGCCTCGGTACGGGCATCCAGGGCACTGGATACATCGTCGAAGACGAGCAGGTCGGCGTCGCGGGCGAGCATACGGGCCACCGCCGTGCGCTGCACCTGCCCGCCGGAGAGTTTCACGCCGCGTGCCCCGACGGGTGTGTCGAGGCCCTGCGGAAGCTGCGCGAGATCCGGTTCGAGCACGGCGAGGCGCACAGCGCGGCCCAGGCGGTGTTCGTCCTGGCCGCTCAGGACGTTCTCGCGCAGGCTGTCGCTGAACAGGCCTGGGAGCTGGGCCGTGTACGCGCTGCGGGGTGGGACGAGGAAGGTGGCGGCGTCGTCGACCGTCTGCCCGTTCCACTGCACGCTGCCGCTCTGGGCGGGCATCAGGCCCAGCAGGGCGCGCAGCAGGGTGCTCTTGCCGCTGCCGATGCGGCCGGTGACGACCACGAACTCGCCGCGCCGCACCGTGAAGGTAGCGTCCTGTACGCCCAGGCCGCTGGCGTGCATGGCGGTCAGGTGCGCCACGCGCAGTTCCTCCAGCGGCAGGGCGGGCGGAGCGGCGGGGGGAGCGCTGGGCTCGCCGCTGAGGAAGGCGTCGTGATGCTCGACGATCTTCGTATCTGGCGCATCCTGGAGCAGGCGGGTCATGCGGTCGTAGCTGACCCCGGTGCGGCGGTGCCGGGCAATGGCGTCGCCGAAGAAGCCCATGCTGCCGGTCAGGCGGGGCAGCAAGCCGATGAACAGCACGAAATCCGCGATGTCCAGCGCGCCGCCGCGCACCTTGTTCGCGCCGAGCAGCAGCACCAGACCCACGGCCAGGTTCACCATGTTCGTGTTCACGCCGCGGATCAGTTCCGTGAGCAGCACGTCACGCAGCGCGGCGTGGCGGCGCGTCTCGCCGAGACGCTTCAGGTGGGCAACCATGCCGTCCTCGCGGGCGGCGAGTTTCACGGCGCTCACGGCGTTGAAGGTCTCGCCGATGAAGTCGGTCACGCGGGCGGTCGCCTCGCGCATGCGGCGGCGGTACGTGCGGATGGTGGGCGACAGCCGCTGCACGAACGCGACCATCAGCAGCAGCGGCGCGCACACCAGCAGCGTGATCAGCGGATCGACGCGCGCCATCAGCGTGATCGCCACGATGGAGTACAGCACGAAGCCCGCACCGTCCACCCAGACTTCGGTGTAGCCGGCCACGTCGTCCACGTCGTCCCGGAAGCGGCTGACCGCCTCGGCGGGTGTGTCGGGCAGGCGGCGCGAGCGGGGCGCGGTCAGCAGGTAGCCCATCAGGTTGCGGCGCACCAGGGCGTCCAGCGTGTACCACAGCTCGATCCACGCGCGGAATCCCCCGTAGAAGATGCCGATGCGGCTGGAACGCACGAACGCGAACCATCCGACCGCGACCCACGCGGCGGCAATGGCCGGGTCGAGCGGCTGCCCGGCGACCTTGAGGCCCTCGGCGCGCTCCAGTGCCTGGAACAGCCGACTCACGGCCAGGGTCAGCAGCGCGGGCGACGCGTGAATCATGCCCCACATCAGCAGGTTGAACGCGAACAGCCAGGGTTTATACGCGAAGAGGCGCCGCGACAGCGCGAAGGTGCGCTCGCGGGTCGGTCTGGAGGCTGAGGGAACGGTCGTCATGCAAGCACCCCCTCGGCATCGTCCAGCACGCCGGCCCGGAGCAGTTCGGCGTAGTGGCTGCGCGGGTCGCGGGCCAGATGGGCGCGGTCGCCGTCCTCCAGCACGTGCCCGTCGCCAAGCACCAGAATCCGGTCGGCGCGGGCCACCGTATCGAGACGGTGGGCGATGATGATCGCGGTGCGCCCGGCGAGCAGGCGCGTCATGGCGGCCGTCAGCAGGCCCTCGGTGGCCGGGTCGAGGCGGCTGCTGGGCTCGTCGAGAATGATGACGGCCGGATCGAGCAGCATCACGCGCGCGAATGCCAGCAGCTGCGCCTCTCCGGCCGAGAGGCTGCCGGTGGGCAGGGGCGTGTGCACGCCGTTCTCCAGCCGGGCGAGCCAGGCGTCCAGCCCGACCTCGTGCAGGGCGGCCTCCACGCGGTCGTCGGGAATAGTGGGGTCGAAGAAGCTCAGGTTGTCTCGCACGCTCGCCTGGAAGAGCTGCACGTCCTGCGTGACGACCGCGACCCGCTGGCGCAGGGTTTTCAGGGGCACGTCCCGCACGTCCACGCCGCCCAGCGTGACCTGTCCGCCGGTGGCGTCGTACAGGCGCGACACGAGACGGGTGAGGGTCGTCTTGCCGCTGCCGGTTCGGCCCAGCAGGCCCACCGTCTGTCCGGCCGGCAGGACGAAGCTGACGTCATGCAGCACGCCGCGCGACTCGGGGTCGTCCGGGGTGTACGTGAACTCCACGTCGCGGAAGGCCAGGGCCAGCGCGCCGGCCGGGAGGGGCTGCGCACCGTCCACGATGCCGCTGCTCAGCGCGAGGATCTCGCCCACCCGGCCCAGGCTCGCGCCGGCCTTCTGCAACTCCTGAAGCTGCTGCGTGAGCTGGTCGATGGGTTCCTCGACCATGCTCATATACTGGTACATCAGGAAGGCGGTGCCCAGTGTGATTGCCCCGGCCGCGTACAGGCCCACGGCCGCCGCCAGGACACCCACGTACCCGACCGCGAACAGGATCATGCTCAGTTGCCACACCACGCTGCGCCGCCGCCACGAGCGGATCGAGCGGGTGAAGAACTCCCGCTGGGTGCGCAGGAAGGCGTTCAGATGGTGCCCCCCGGCTCCCAGCGCGCGGATGTCCTCCAGGCCCGAGAGGCGCTCCTCCACGAAGCCGAACAGTTTTGCGCTCGCCTCGCGTTCCTGGCGGGTGGGTTCCACGCCCAGCTTCCGCACGCGGTTCATGGCGGCCAGCGTGACCAGCGTGAACGCCGTGACACCCAGGCCCACGCGCCAGTCCACCCTGTAGAACATAAAAAGCGCGCCCGTGAGCAGCAGCGCCGCGCCGAACACGCGCACCGCGAACTGCGAGAAGAAATTGCTCAGCGCGGTCACGTCCCCGTCGATGCGTTCGATCATCTCGCCGGGCGTGCGTTCCTTGTGCTCACGCATGTCCAGCGACAGCAGGTGGGCCATCAGGTCGGCGCGCAGGCGGTTGGTGGCCGTCCAGCCGACCCGCGCGCCGACGAAGGTTGCGCTGGCGTTCAGCAGCTGAACGCCTACCGCCAGCCCGATGTAGATGCCCGCCAGCCGCACCAGCAGTCCCGGATCGGCCGCGCGGCCCAGCTTGGCGTTGTCCACGAAGCGGCTCAGGAGCTGCGGCAGCAGCAGGTTCAGGCCCACCGCGCCCAGCAGCAGCGCCGCGAGGCCCAGCACCTGCCATTTCAGCGGGCCCAGGTAGGTGCGCAGCACGCCCAGGGTGGAATGCCGGCCGGGAGAACTTCGGCCAGGCGTGTCGAGGTGAGGTTCGGCCATCATGCGTTCAGGCTAGAGCGTGCACGGGCATGGCGCATCCGCATAGTGGCGCATTCATGCGGAAAAACCCTCATGTAAGCGGCCGGAAGGGCGCAGTGCCACCCCTTCCGGCCCCGTGATCCTGCGCTCAGTTCTTGGTCAGGATCCGCACGCTGATGATCTGGTCGGCCACCGCGCCCGCGATGTCCGTGTTGTTCTGATCCATGGTGCGCGTCAGTTTCGGCAGCAGCGCGTCGCCCGTCACGACCTTCCCGAAGATGGTGTGCTTGCCGTTCAGGAACGTGGTGGGCACGAAGGTGATGAAGAACTGCGAGCCGTTCGTGGCCGGGCCGCTATTCGCCATGGCCAGGATGCCGGGCGAGTCGAAGGTCAGCTTCGTGCGGAATTCGTCCGCGAACTTGTAGCCGGGATCGCCCGTGCCCCACTCGGCCTTGGTGGCCATGTCCACGCTCTTGGGATCGCCCGTCTGGGCCATGAAGCCGTCGATCACGCGGTGGAACCGGATGCCGTCGAAGAAGTGGTTGCGGGCCAGGAACACGAAGTTGTTCACGGTGACCGGCGTTTCCTGCTCGTACAGGTCGGCCAGCAGCTGACCCTTGCTGGTGTCGATCAGCGCGTAGTAATCCTTACCGTCCTGGAGGGCGTAGTCCGGCTCAGATTTGAAAGTGCGCACCGGCTTGGCACTCAGGGGTGGCACCAGCGTGTACCCGGCCGGGATCGGCCCGGCCTTCGTCACGGCGGGCTTGGTCGTGGCGGGCGGCGTGGTGGTCGTGGTGTCCGGCTTGGTCGTGGACGGCGTGGTCGAGGTGTCCGCCGCCTTCTTCTGGCAGGCGGTCAGCGCGAGCAGCGCGGTGAGGATCAGGGCAGCGTGTTTCATGACCGTCCAAGTCTAGCGGCCCCGCGTGAGGGCGTACGGCCACCCAAAGGTGGGCGCAGGCGGCTACACTGCGCCCTGATGCAAGGACGCTCCGCCTCCGCCCCTTCCCAGATCGTCACCATCGACGGCGTGGCCGCCAGTGGCAAATCCAGCGTGTCCTCCGGCGTGGCCCGCGCTCTGGGCATTCCGTACCTCAGCAGTGGCCTGCTGTACCGTGCCGCGACCCTCCTCGCCTTGGAAGACGATGCCGACCTCAACGATGAACCGGCCGTCCTCGCCGCCCTGAAGACCCACCCGATCCGCCTGGAACCGCTCGCGGAAGGCAACCGCGTGTGGCAGGGAACACGCGACTTGACAGACGACCTGCACTCCACCCGCGTCGACCACGGCGTCAGCGTCGTGGCCGTGCTGCCCGGCGTGCGCGCCTGGGTCAACGAGCAGCTGCGGCAGGTGCCCCCGCCCTTTGTGGCCGAGGGCCGTGACATGGGCACGAACGTGTTCCCGCACTCCGCCGCGAAGTTCTACCTGACCGCCAGCCCCCGCGTCCGTGCCCAGCGCCGCGCGCAGGAACGCCCGGAAGACGTCGACGCCATTGAGGCCGCCCTGATCCGCCGGGATGACCTCGACCGCGTGCAGAGTGCCCCCGCCAAGGATGCCCATGTCATCGACACCGGGCCGCTCGACCTGGACGGGGTGATTCAGGCGATCCTGAAACGGGTTATGAAGGACTGAGCGAGTTCTGACCTTCGTCAAACAGGAGAGGCGGGCCGCACTGGCCCGCCTCTCCTGTTATGCCGCTCCGATCAGGGGCGAGCGACCTTGAATGACTGGCTGGTGTACGTCTCAGTGTCGGCCGGGTTGCTCGGATCACCCAGCGCCTTGAGCACCTTCAGGCGCAGTTTGTAGGTGCCGTTGGGCACGCTTGAACCGTCACTCAGGGTGCCGTCCCAGGGGATCTGGTAGTAATCCGCAGTGCTGGGGCTCCTGGACCAGTAGGGCTCCGTGAAGTAGTTGCCCACCGTGGCTCCGGTGCTGTTGAGCACGTCCATTCGGAGGGTGCGTGCCTGATGGTCAAGCACGAAATACACCAGTGGTAGATCCTGACCGGCCATCGTGAAGTCAATGGGCGTCGTGACCGGATCTGTTTCTGCGTAGGCGGTCTTCGTGCCGCTGTCATACAGGCCGGGATCATCAAGCACCTGAATGCTCTGGTAATCGCCCTTGAAGCCGCTGTAAGGAATGGTCATGTTGCTGCCCGCCGTGCTGCTCAGGGATAGGTAGCCGCCGTACTGCGACTTGTCCGGGGCACCACTGGGGGGTGTGACCACTACATTCAGTTCGGCTTCACCCATGGCGGGCACCGTGACCTGCACCGAACCGCCATCCACGCTGGTACCGTTCACACTCACCGTGGCGTACACCGTGCTGGGCTTGGGCGCCAGGGTCGTGCCTCCGAGCGTCAGGGCGGGCACGTGCGTTACGGTGAACACCTGCGCGGTCGCGCTGCTGTTCTTCAACACCACGACTTTGCTACGTGTGGTGAATGTGCTGCTGTCGCCCAGGCTGAGCTTCTCGGGCGTGGCCTGCACCGTGGAGTTGTACGCGCCCACGATGTTCACCATGCCGCCGCCCTGACGCTGCACGTAGTCTGGCGCGGCCGGATTCATGGTGCCGTCTGCGGCGCGGAAATAGCGCAGGGTAGCGGTGTTCATCAGCAGCGCGCGCATGTCCTTGGCGGCCAGGGACGGCCGTGCCTGCAACATCAGGGCGGCGGCACCGGCCACGTGCGGCGAGGCCATGGACGTCCCGCTGATCGTGTTGTACCCACTGGCGATCAGGCTCAGGGGCCACGTGCTCTTGATGTTCCCACCGGGCGCGGCGATGTCCGGCTTGAATTCCAGCTCTGGCGTCATCCCGTACGAGGAATAGGAGTCGATGGTGTTCGCGCTCGGGTTGTCGACCGTGGTGGTGCCTACGTTGAACTTCGCGGTGACGCCCGCCCCGATCAGGCCGTCAATCTTGGCGCCGTCCGTCGCGGAGATGGACACGACCGGAATGGTGATGGCCGGATCGCCGGCAGCCGGCACCACGGTCGGGGAGAGGTACCCGTAGGCGTTGTTGTACAGGATGACGGCGGCCGCGCCGGCCTTCTGGGCGTTGCTGGCCTTCTCGTAGAACGTGCAGCCGCCCCGCCGGATCAGGACAGCCTTGCCCGTCAGGCTGCCGGCCGGGAACGCTCCGCTGGCCGTGCAGCCGTCGTTCGTGGTGGCGGTGGTGCTGCCGGCCTTCTTGGTGATGGTCAGCGCGGTGGTGGTGCCGGGGGCAGGAGCGCCGTCGGCGGGCAAGTACCCGACCTTGCTGCCGTCGGGCGTGATGGTGAAGCTCGACAGGTCGAGTTTGGTGTTCCCCACGGACGCCACGGCGATCACGTTGTCGCCCGAGGCGGGAGTGCCCAGGGAATAGACTCCGCTCGCCCCGTCGTTCCCGGCCGAGATGGCCATCACGATGCCCTTCTTGACCATCCGGCTGGCGGCCTGGGCCAGCGGGGTCTCGGACCAGCCCCCAAACCCGCTGCCCAGGCTCATGTTCACCACGTTCATGCCGTCGGCGGTGGCCTTCTCCATAGCGAGCAGGATCACGTCGTCACCGCTGGTGCCGTCACAGCCGAAGATCTTGTACTCGCCGAAGCTCACGCCAGGGGCCACGCCCTTGTAGCCGGTGGTGGGATCGTTCCCGCCGATGATGCCCGACACGTGCGTGCCGTGCCCCGCGCAGTCGTTGGGCGTGGGATCGGGGTGGAGCACCAGGGCGTCGCCTGTCCCACCCGCGTCGTACTTGTCCCCCACGAAGTCGTACCCGGCCACGATGCGTCCTGTGAAGGCCGGGTGGCCCGCGTCGATGCCGGTGTCGATGACGCCGACCTTGACGCCTGCTCCTGTCAGACCGTATTCGTTCTGGGCGACATCGGCACCGATCATGCTTCCGGAATACACGTCGAGTGGCTGGAGGTTCAGCGGCTGCACCATGCCCTTGCGTGGATTGGCAACCATTTGTACCGGGTACACGCCGATCACGCCAGGAAGCGTGGAGATATGGTTCAGCTGCGTCTGCGTGGCCAGAACAGTGAATCCGTTGAAGAGCGTGTGGTAGCTCTGGAGTTCCTGATACTGGATGCCTCGCTGCGCAGCCTGGGCACGGAACGTGGCCTGTTGGCTGCCAATGCTCAGGCTGCTCAGAGAGGTGGGATCACCGGCAAGTTCCACAAACCACTTTTTCGGTGACAGGGCGGTGGTCATGTCCATGGTTGGACGCTGGCCCGTATGTGTGGCAGGGGTCGTGCTGGAGCGGGGAGTGCTGGAGCCACAGGCCCCGAGCAGCAGGGCCAGACTCATGGCGGACAGGATGGTGGCAGTGTTCTTCACGGACGGTTCTCCTTGAATGGACGACAGGCAGGGACGAGAAGCAGGGCGTGCGGGTGGACAGGCCCTCAGCGGCGGGTCAGGGCAACCTGATAGGTGTTGGTGGCCTTATCGTCCTTGAAGTTGGCAACCGGCGTGGGGCTGACGTCGTTGTCGTGGATGGCAGAGCTGGTGACCATCACGTAGTACGTGCCAGCGTCCGTGATGTTGAAGCGGATCTCGGATTCCAGGCCGCTGCCGCTGTCGTCGTCCTTTTCGAGGACGGTCTTGCCGTCCGGGAGGAGGATCATCACATACGGGTCGAGGGTGCTGGCCGCGTTGACGCTGACGCTCTGCACGGTGAGTTTGAGCATGTCGCCCGCCGCGGCATCGAATTTGTAGAAGTCGTGGTCGGTGTTCTTCCCGCTGATGACGCCGCTGGCCCCGCCACCGATGGCCAGGGCAGTGGCCTTGTCCGTGGTGTCGTTGGGTTCACTGGCATCGGTGGCCGTCACGCTCAGGGTCGCAGTGGCCTTGGCGAGATTGCCCGCCTTGTCGTAGGCACGGGCCTCGATGGTGTGATCGCCCACGTCGGTCGCGGCGTAGGGTTTCGTGACGTTGTAGGGAGCGCTGGTATCGCTCTGAACCAGCGTGCCGTTGTCGTAGAAGTCCACCTTCGCGATGCCGCCCGCATCGGTGGCCGTGGCCGTGAAGGTCGCGACGCCTGGAACGAGCAGGGGGGTGGGGCTCGCACTGACGCTAACCGTCGGTGGGGTGTGGTCGGAGGGAGCGCAGCTGCTGAGCAGCCCCCCGGTCAGGACGATCAGGGACAGGGCGTACAGTCGGTTCATGGCCACTCCTTCACAGTGAATTGAGCGAGAGACACGAGACGATCCGGCGTAGAGGGTGCCGTGATCGCGTGCCGTGGAAACGTCGGGTGCTTAAGGCGGACTTAAGCTGTGGTCGTGATGGGGGCAAGCTTATCGTCCGTTTACGCTCCGTGCAACCGTTCTCAGCGTCCGGCAACCCTGTCCTCATGAAGCTTTTCCTCATTGATGTCATTTGCCAGGTCGGCACTGCCCACAACCTGCCGTTTGCCTGAGAGTGGTCTTCACCTGCCTTGCGATCCGCTCGGGTACCCTATCTGCATGCGTCCTCACCGTCTATCTGCCCTTGTCCTGCCTGCCCTGATCCTTGCCGCGTGCGGTCAGACCTCCGTCAAGGCTCCAGCCGATTACCGCCTTAGTGGCACGCTGGCCGGCGACTGGGGCGCGGCGCCTCACCTGCGCCTGGCCCTGGTCGGTACGGGCTTTCCGGTGGCTGTTAGTACCAACAGTTCCATCGCGCAGAACGTCGTGGCAAACAGTGATGGCACCTGGGCGTTCGGCTTTGACCTGCCCAGCCCGCCCCTGCCGAACCTGGCGGGGGTGTATCAGGTGGTGGCCTTCAACGATGCCAACAACGACGCCCGCCTGACACTGGGCGAGACCTTCGCGCGCAACCGCGAGTGGCTGGTGTACAGCCCGGTCAGCGGCACCATCCCCGCCGTCAGCATTCCGGACTTCCTGCCCGGCGAGAGCGAGGGCCTGCCGGAACTGAAGGTGTCGGCCGGATGGAACCTGTACGACCGGACACAGGCGCTCACCGCCACGAACCCGCACGGCGTGCAGACGGTGACCGGCTACGACATCAGCCGCTGAGAGCTGCCGGGAACAGCAGGCACCTTCTCAGGGGCAGGACATGAGCGGCGTCCCCGGCATCATTCCGCCCAGGTGACCTTCTCGCTGAGGGGCGCGCGCGAACTGTCCGGCGCCTCCCCGGCGGGAGAGCCGAGGTAGATGAAGCCCATCAGGGCTGGTGCTCCCAGCGCTGCCGCCGTCACCGGACTGATCATCACCGCTCCACTTGCCCACTTGCTCGCCAGGCCGAAGGCCGTGGCGGCCAGCAGCATGTTCTGCGCCGCACACGCCAGCGCGGCCTGTTCCTCCCACAACGGGAACTTCGATGTTGCGGGCACATGCAGTTCCAGGCTGATCCACGCGGGGGCTTTCAGGGCGCGGGCCCGCTGCGCCGCCAGGGCCGCCTCGCTGTCCCGATCCGGCGCGCTCCCGGCCGCATAGGCCTGCGCGAAGATGTTTCCCAGCCGCTCGCGGGCCGCCCCGGTGAAGACCGTGAACCGCCACGGTTGCGTGCGCCCGTGCGTGGGTGCCCAGGTGCCCGCAGCGAGGATCGCCTCCAGCACCCTGCGCGGCACCGGATCGGGCCTTAGCAGCGCGATGTCTACGGTTCGGCGGCGCCGGATCACGTCCAGCACGACCTGCGCTTCAGAGAGGGGGGGTGGGACAGGTGCAGTGGACTCGATCACGTGGACATCATGCCCCGGACGGGGCGGCGGGCGGGTCGGGCAGGGCATACACCCGGCGGGCGTTCGCGTCGGTCACGGCTTCCAGGTCGGCCGCGTTCATGCCGCGCAGCTGCGCAATGAAGTTCAGCGTGTGCCGCACGTAGCCGGGCCGGTTGGGTTTGCCCCGGTTCGGCACGGGGGCCAGGAAGGGGGCGTCCGTTTCAAGCAGCAGGCGATCCAGCGGCAGCGCCTGCGCGGCCTCGTGGATCTCGCGGGCGTTCTTGTAGGTGGTATTCCCGGCGAAGCCGAAGAAGGTGTGAGGGCCGCGTTCCAGGCCGAACTTCAGCAGGCCACCGTGCCCGGAGAAGCAGTGCAGGATCACCGGCACGTCCGGCCACGCCCTCAGCACCTCCATGACGCCCTGGTGGGCGGCCTGTCGATCCTGCTTGTCGCGCGTGTGGATGACCAGCGGCTTGCCCGTGCGGCGGGCGAGATCGAGCTGCCACTCGAAGGCCAGGAGTTGCGCGGCGCGTTTCGTGTCGTCCCAGTAATCGTCGAGGCCGCTTTCACCGACGCCGACCACGCGGGGATGCCACGCCAGGAGCTCGATGGCGGCCCGGGTTTCGGGGCTGTCCTCGTCCGTATCGGTGGGGTGCAGGCCGACGGTCGCGTACACGTCACCGAACTGCTCGGCCAGGGTCACGGCGTTCCGGGCATGCTCGGGGCTCGCCCCGATGCACACCAGGGCGCTCAGGCCCAGTTCGCCGCGCGCGCTGGCGGGATCATCCAGGTAGTCGAGGTGCGTGTGCGTGTCGATCATGCCCGCCAGGGTAATGCTGAATTCGCCTTTACCCGTTCCGGTGGCCGCTTGATCCCACACCGGCGCAGGCAGGAACCCGGACAAAGGCCCCCGACGGGGGCGCACGTCGTCCACCGGGCCTCCCACTCCAGCCCCACCACTCTCATGAAGGGCGCGCGGTAAAGTGCCCGCGTGCCCAGAGCCGGTCTCTACGCCCTTCTCGTCATTCTGGGGTTCGCCCTGCTGTTTGCGTTCCTGCCGTCCGGCACGACGGCGGGCAGCCAGACGGGCGCCACCCTGAGTGGCGTGAAGTTCCGCCTGTATCCCAGCCGGGACGAGGACGCCGTGTGGTCATTCGCGGCCCAGCAGGTGACGAGTGATCCCGTGGCGGGCGAGACGCACCTGACCGGCCTGTCCGGCGGCCAGCGGCTCGTGAAGCAGCGTGATCCAAAGACAAACGCCCTCACGGGCCGTCAGACCCTCGACGCCCGGCTGGACACGCAGGATCTCACCATCGACGATCAGGACAACATGACCACCCGTCAGGCCAAGATCACGCTGGTGAACGAGTGTGCGGACATCGATCTTCGGGGCACGCCGGACTCGCCCGTGAAGATCGAGCAGGGTCAGGGGTTCAGTGCACCCGTGGCCGAACTGAGTTCGCCGCTGCTCAGCGGCCACATCGAGAACCTGCGCATGACCTTCGGCTTCAGCATTGAGGAGTCCGATCCGGCGCATTCCAACTTCACCTCGAATCTAGACACTACGGAACGCTGTGTGAACGGCAAGCGCGTGACCGGTACCTGAATCCCACCGTCTATCCCCAGGAGATCCCCATGAAACAAAAAGCCCTGTTCCTCAGCCTGCTCGTCACGACCGCCGCCCTCGCGCAGGCGGCCGATACCACCAAGCGCCTGATCACCATCCAGGGTGGGCCGCGCGGCGACCTGCGCAAGGGCCCCCTGACCTTCACGGGCAGTCCGGTCAAGGCGACCGTGAGCACCCTGAACATCGAGGCGTCGCAGGCCGTCATGTCCGCGCCCGCCGGCACGCTACTGATCGAGGCCAAAGGCAAACGCACCGCGGACTTCACGGGCAGCGTGGTCGTGACCCGTGGACGCCTGACCGCCAAGGGCGACAAGCTCGCGTATTCCGAGGTGACCGGGCAGGGCATCATGACCGGCACGCCCAGCGCGACCTTCGTGCCGGCCAACAAGGAAGACGGTGACGCCGTGGCGATCCAGGCCACCCAGATGAGCTTGGACGTGGACAACAATGTCTCGACCAGCACGGGCAGCGTGGGCCTGACCAACGGCACCCAGACCGGCAAGGCCGACAAACTGGTGTTCGACGAGGACAAGGAACTCGCACAGCTGACCGGCACACCCAGCCTGACCCGCGCCGCGAAGGGCGCCCAGAAGGAACTGGTGATGAGCGGCACTGAAGTCCGGGCCCGCACCAAGGAGAAGACGCTGTACGTGAAGGGCAACGTCAAGCTCGTGCAGGGCACCACGACCACCACCGGCGACGCCGTGTACTACGACGACAAGAAGAACGTGGCCTACGTGGTCGGCAACGCCGTGAGCGTGGACAGCAAGACCAAGGTCACGCTGCGCGCCCCCGCCAGCGGCTACCTGGAGCAACGCACGGACCTGGCGCGCGTGCGGGTGCTGAACTCGGCGTACAAGATTCCCGTGGATCAGTTCACGCTGCGCAGCGAGCAGTAAAGGCAGGTGGGCACGGCGCTACACTCGCGTATGGCCTTTCCCCGGCGATCCACGGCCGCCCTCCTGACGCTGGCGCTGCTGGGTGGCCCGCTGACGGGCGTGTTGCCGCTCGCGCGCGCGCAGCAGACGGCCTCGCCGGCGGACCAGGCGGCCCCGGCAACCTCTCCTGCGGCGCCCGCCCCGGCCGCCACGCCCACCGACACAACCGCGCCCGATACGGCGTCACCGGATGCCGGGTCGGAGAACGCCAGCCTGGAACTGGTGCGCAAGGGCCAGAAGGACGGCAAGGAACGCCGCATCCGGATCGTGCGGACCGGCACCAGCGATGAAACGGGCATCTTCACGGTCTGCAGTCCGCAAGACGGCGACCCTGAGAATGCACCGAACATCGCCGTATTCAGCGAGACGGGCAAGGGCGGCATCGAGATCACCATCGACAAGAACCTGATCCGCGTGCCGCTCGCGGTGGTCACGCAGCAGCAACCCAAGGAGGGGCAGGACGGCAGTGACGGCCGCGTGGAGGCCAGCGCCGGCACCGCCCAGTTCCTAGATGCCGCGCCGGCGGGGGCCACGGACCGACTCTCGAAGTGCGGCGTTCAGGCCACGCCGAAGCCCGCGCCGGACACGGTGTTCGTCACGCAGGGCAAGACCGAACTGAAGGGCCAGTCGCTCGTGTACGACGAGACCGACGGGATCGCCCGGATCGACGGGCCGATCACCTTCAACCGCCCCAACCAGACGGATCCGCTGACCGGCAAGAGCGACAAGATCGAGGTGGACGTCGATCAGGAGAAGACGACGCTGGTCGGGAACGTCGTGCTGAACTCGGCCGGTGGGCGGGTCAGCCGGGCCGCCCGCGTCGAGTACGACGACACCCGCAACCTCGCGCGCCTGATCGGCACGCCGGATCAGCCGGCCCAGAGCGTGAAGGGCGGCGATACCCTGACAGCAGGGATGATCCTCTACGACCTCGACCGTAACGAGGTGTACGCCGTGAAGGCCGAGGGCGGCACCATCACCGGCGAATTCCAGGACGGCGACACCGGCACGGACACCGCTCAGGGCGGTTCCACCCCTTCGACTACGCCGACGACCACTCCGCCAGGCTCGACCTCGCCGCCCTGAGCACGCCCGCACTGGCTTCCAGGGCCTGCCCCTCGGCGGGGGTCAGCTCGGGCATGACCGTGTCGATCACGCCCGCTGCGCCGACGATGCGCGGCAGGCTCAGGCTCACGCCGAAGGCCTCGGTGGGCACGCTGACGGTCAGGATCGCGCGCCGGTCGGCCAGAATACGTTCCGTGATGCGGGCCAGGGCCGCACCAATCCCGTAATACGTGGCGCGCTTGCCCTGAAAGATCGAGGCCGCCGCGCCCCGCGTGCCCGCCTCGATCTCGGCCTGGATCTCCGGCGTCCAGGGCCGCTGCCGGGCGGCCATGAACGCGGCTACGGGCAGGCCGGCCACCGTCACGGAACTCCACGCGATGACCTCCGAATCGCCGTGCTCGCCCAGCACCGCTCCGTGGACGTGCGTCGCATCCACGCCAGCGTGCTCGGCGGTCAGCCAGCGCAGGCGGGCGCTGTCGAGCACCGTGCCGGATCCCAGCACCGCGCGGCCCGGCAGCAGCCGCGCGGTCAGGTCGGTCAGGACATCCACCGGATTCGTAGCGATCAGTAGCGCGGCGTCCGGGGCGGCGGCCGCCACCTGCGGCAGCAGGGTTCGGAAGATCGCCGCATTGCGGCCCAGAAGGGCCAGCCGGGACTCGCCGGGCTGCTGGTTAGCCCCCGCCGCGACGACCACCACGCGGCTGCCCGCCAGCTCGGCCAGGGCACCGCTCCCGACGCGGGTGCCGTGACTGACCGGGCTGGCGTGCGCGATGTCCTGCGCTTCCGCTTGCGCGCGGGCTGGATCGAGGTCCGTGAGCAGCAGTTCACTGCACGAACCGCGCAGCACCATGGCGTACGCGGCCGTCGCGCCCACCAGACCCGCCCCGACCACGCCGACTTTCACGGCGGACCTCGTCTTCCTAGGCTGGGCACGTCAGCCGTGGCGAACCGTCAGCACCGGAATGCGGCTGCGGGCCACCAGTTTCTCGGCCGTGCTGCCCAGCAGGAAGTGTTCCAGCAGGCCCTGCTGGTGCGTGCCCACCACGATCAGGTCCGCGCCCCAGGCCTCGGCGGCGTCCAGGATGCCGGTCAGGGGATCGCCGACCAGCTGCACGGTCTCCTCGCCCGGCTGCACCAGCCGCGACATGACGCCCGCGTCGGCGTCCTCCAGTGCGTCCAGCAGCGACGGATCGGGCATGGTGGGAGTCACGCCACCCATCAGATCCGGCGTGACTCCGGCGCGGGCGTCCGTGACGTGCGCGAGCTTCAGCTGAGCGCCGGGAAAGCGGGTGCGGGCCGTCTGGAGCGCCAGCCGGGAAGCGTCGGAGAAGTCCACGCCCACGAGGATCTTCTGGAAGGAGGAGGGGGTCTGCGTCATGGCCCGAACGTACACCCCGCCCGTCAGATCCGCTTGAAAAATCAAGGGCACATGAAGATCTGCCTCCACTTCACCCGTGGGGGCAGGTCGGAAGCCGCGAGGCAAGGTGGTCACCGCCGCCAGAACGGTGACCGGGTGGCGGTCGTCAGAGCCGGAAGGGTGCGTTCCACGCGCGGTTCTGCGCCTTGAAGATCAGGTTCAGCAGGCCAGACGGGTCCGTGTAGAAGATCTCCAGCTGGTTGGACATGGTCTGGTAGCGCATCGCCAGCGGGCTGCCGGGCGTGGCCGCGCCAGGGTTCGAGATCGCGATGGGCCCGTTCCACCTGCCGTTCTGGGCCTTCCACGTCAGGTTCACGGCGCCGTTGGGGCCGACCGTGGCGACCTCCAGCTGGTTGTTGAGCGGGTAGAAGGACGCCACGATGCTGCGGCCGGGCACGCCGGTCTGCGGAGGCGTGATGGCGGCGGGCGGGTTCCACCGGCCGTTCTGGGCCTTCCAGATCACGTTCACCTGCCCGCGGTTGTCCACGAAGAAGCCCTCGAGCTGGTTGTTCAGCGGGTAATAGGTCAGGGTGATCCGCGCGCCGGGCGTGGTGACGTTCGCCGCCGAGATCGCCCCCGGCGGCACCCACGCGCCGTTCTGGGCCTTGTATGCCAGCCGGATGGCCCCGTCGTTGCCGGCGAACATCGCCTCGAACTGGTTGCCCTGCGGATTGAACACCACGCTCACGCCCCCGCCCGACGGTCCCTGGTTGGCCGGACTGATGGTGCCCGGAGCGTTCCAGGCGCCGTTCTGGGCCTTCCACAGCACGTGCAGGGCGCCGTCGTTGCCGAGGTACAGCACCTCCAGCTGGTTGTTCAGCGGGTAGAACGCGGCGTGCAGGTCACCTCCGGGGCGGATGGTGTTCGGGGCGGTCAGGCGGATGGGGTTCGACCACGCGCCGTTCTTCGCCTTGTACGTCACGTAGATCGCGCCGTCGTTGGCCGCGTAGAACGCCTCGAGCTGGTTGTTCAGCGGGTAGGCGACCATCGAGATGCGGGCGCCCTGCGGCAGCAAGCCAGGCCCCGACAGCGTGATCGGGCCCTTCCACCACGAGTTGTTGACCTTCCACACCAGGCCCAGCGCCCCCTGGGGCGTGACATACATCGTCTCGAACTGTTCGAGGTTGAAGGTAGGGTAATCGGCGATCTCAGGGCTGCTGCCAGGAACCGGCGTGCTCCCCTTGCCGTACAGGACGTTCACGCCGATCTTGTCGAGGTCGCTGAGCTGCCCGTTCCCGTTCCAGTTCGGGTTGCAGTAGTTCATGATCGAGACCTTGTCGTAGGGCGTCACGGTCCAGTCGGGCTCGGTACCCTGATGGTCCTGGTCGCAGTCGAACCGGTCGGAACGGTTCTGCTCGTGTGCGATGCCGAGCGCGTGCCCGAACTCGTGCGCGGCGATGGCCTGGATGCAGTACTGGCGGGTCTTCTGGCAACTGGTACTGAAGTTCATGAAGGTGAAATTCAGCTGCATGCCGTTCTGCACGCCGTCGATGCCCGTGCCGAGTGCCGTGGTATGCGAGCGGTTGTCGATGATCTGGATGCGGATGCCGCGTGAGTTCGCGGCGCACTTGCCCCAGCCGATGAAGCGCACGGCGGACGCGGCTTCCCAGGTGCGCTGCACCGCGTCGTGCACCCAGCCGCGTTCGGCGAGGTCGTTGCCGGGGTTCTCCCAGCACACGCCGATCTGTGCCGAGGGCCACAGGCTGGACTGCTGGACGCTGAGAGGCGCGCTGGTCTTGCCGATGTTCTCCTGGGCCGCCGCGCTGCCGGCGACGAACGCCAAGGCCAGGAGAGGGCGGAGGGCCGGACGGAACGGAACATGGATCATGGAGGCTCCTGGCGGGAAGAAGCGGCGCGCCCGCCACGCGCAGAATCAGTGACGCGGCTTACTGCGGCAGGATGCCGGTGCTGGCCTGTCCCACGAAGGTGCTCACCCACGTCCACGGCAGGTACACGTAGCCCTGGTCGCCCCAGCAGTCGCCCCAGGAGTTCTTCACGATGAAGTACCCGTAATCGTCCGCGATGGGGGCCGAGGGCACGGTCTGGTGCAGGTTCTGGCTGGAGATGAAGCCCGTGACGGTCATCACGTGATCCAGCTCGAAGTCGTCGGTGCCGTCGGCCTTCTTCTGCATGGTCTGGCGGGTCGCGTACCCGTTCGCGTCCGGGTTCATGTTGGACAGCGACGGAGCGCTGTTCGCGGTGGGTTTCACGTAACGCATGTCGAGTGTGATGGTCGTCGGGTGGCCCAGCACGGAGCGCAGCAGCAGGATCACCATCGACCGATCCTTGTCGCCCTGATCCCAGAAGTCGGTGGGCGACTGCATGCGGTAGCCGCTCGGGCTGCCGGTGTTCGGCAGGCTGCGAATCACGTACACGTGGCCGCCGAAGGGGACGGTCAGCAGGTAGCCCTGGAAGTTCGTGTCCGAGCACGGCCCGACGTGGTGGGTGGCGTCCTGGTAGCCGTCGCAGGAGTGCGTGTAAGTCTGGGTCTTGTCGTTCGACTGGCGGCTGTTGCTCTTGTTGTATTGCCAGCCCTTCTCCAGCGCGAAGGTGTAGTTCGCGGCGCTGGCCTTCTGCGCGATGTAGATGGGATCGCCGCCGTCCCCGTAGGTGCGCGGGGCCCAGGTGATGAAGCGGTTCGCGGCGTAATCCTGCTCGGAGAGGTTCACGAGCTTGTGGTCACGCCGGGCGATCTCGGCTTCGAGGGCCGCGACGGTCGCGAAGGCCCAGCAGGTGCCGCGCTGCCCCTGATCCTTCACGGTGGTCGTGAGGTTCTTGAGCGGCCAGTCGAAGTTCTTGTAGATGCCTGTGGCCGTCGGCGCTTCGCAGGCCCCGGTCTGCGTGCGGTCGAGCTGGTCTGCCGCCCCCACCTCAAGGTTCGCCGGGTCGAGCAGGTATTTCAGATTGGCGATGGAGGCGCGGTCATTGATCAGGACGTCACCGAGCGCCTTGTTGTAGCGCACGATCGCCGCCTGATCGAGGCTGGTCACGCTGTCCGGGGAGGGCAGCCCCAGCTGCGTAGGAGAGAACCCCAGCGCCTGTTGCAGGTCCGGGTACAGCTGGGTGTACAGCCGCGCTTGGTTGTCACGGGTGGGGAAGGTGCGGGCGTGCGTGGCCAGACTGGCCCGCCCGAACGCGTTCCCGAGCAGCGTCACGGCTTTGGCGCCGCCCGCCGTATCGACTAGGAGGCGGTGATCGCCATCCGCGTTGATGGCCGAGGCGTCCGGGCCACTCAGCAGATTCCCGAATTCCGGGAACTGGCCGATGTACTGCGTGGCGTCCAGGGTGTCCTGGTCGTCCTGGGCCTTCTGGGCGGCGGCCTCGCGGGCCAGGTCCTCTGGCGTGATCGCGGTCGCGCCGCCCTGCACCAGCGTCCGGAATTCCTGCGGCGTGATCGTCTGCGCGCCCGCCGGCACGTTGTCATCGAAGCTCGGCTGGGTCTGGAAGAACGCCTGGAGGCTCGGATCGGGTGTGCTGCCGCCACCACACGCGGAGAGCAGGGCCGTCAGGGCGACGGATAGCGTGAACATCAGGGTATGACGACTGGACATGATGGTCTCCCTGGGCGTGAAGGCCCGTCCCGCTCCGGCGTGAACCGGGCGGGCATGGGGTGAAGGACGAACCAGGCGCGGGTGCCGTCAGGACGGACGCGGCGCGGCAGCAGGGTCGTTCAGTGCGTGCAGGTCAGGTCGATGCGGAAGCTGGGATCCTTCACGCCCCAGGGCAGCGCCTTGGCGAAATCGCCGCCCTCGCTTGGCGCGACGCGCCACAGCAGCTTGGTGGGCGGGCGGCCCGCACTGGCGTTATTGCCGTCGATGGTCGTGACGACCCCGCGCCACACCCCGGAGGGAGGCAGCTGGCTGAAGGTGAACTTCTGGCCGTTTAGCTCGTCGGTGGTGCCCCAGTTCATGGGGGTGCCGTCGGCCGCGAGGAAGGCCATGTGGGTGCTGTCGGCCATCAGCATGCCGTCCGCGCCGGTCATCATCTTGCTGGTGCCGTTGCGCACTTCCAGATCGAGCGTCCAGCGCCCCGAGTTGTCCTCGGGAACCAGCCGCAGGTTGCTGAACTTCACGCGCCACACGCCGTTGAACAGGGTCTGGTTCAGGCAGCCGGACAGCGCCGTGAGCTGCTGCGAGCCGCCCGCCACCGTGCCGTTCCCGGCCGCCGCCATGCCCGCCGTCGTGGTGATGCTGAGCGTGCCGCCCGCCGTGCTGACCTTGAAGCCGGCCGCGCTCAGTGCACTGACCGGCACATAGTTCTGCCCGCCGATGTTCACGACTGTGCCCGGCACCACGCGCCCGTTGATGCTGATCCGGATGGCCCCCGCCGCCAGCGCCGTGGCGGTCAGCAGCAGGCCCAGGCCCAGCGTGCGTCTGTGGTGTCCCTTGCCCTGTGTGTTCGCTTCCCTCATGTCGTTTCTCCCCCCGGAGTGATCAGGTTCCGGCCGCAGCGGGTGCAGTAGCGCGCGTACGGACTGGTGATGTCGGCGTGGCAGGCCGGGCACTGTCCGACCAGCCGCGTGCCGTCGTGCGGGCAGTACCGCTCCTCACTGTGACTGGGCAGCGTGCGCCCGCACCTCGGACACAATCTGTACGTGACCCCCCGGTTCACCCCAGTCATCCCTCCACCTCCTGCATACACGGTGCTGCCCACCGGGTGAGGGAACGGTCAGGCCACAGCCCCATTCTGCCGGAACCCCAGCCCCTGTGACTTGCTGACCGTCAGGCCGTTTGGGCGCCCAGGTACTCCTGCCAGCGTTCCGGCAGGGCCACGCCCACCGCGGCCAGCTGCTCGCGCGCCGCGCTGTACAGCCGCGACAGGCTGCGGTGGTTGCCGCTGCGGCGCAGGCCCTCCAGCGTCAGGGCCAGCGCTGCCTCGTCCAGGGTGTCTTCCTCCCACACCAGGCGGGCGGCGCGGGCACTGGCAGCCGGATCGTCGTCCAGGGCTGCGCGGGCTTCCCGCAGCAGGGCAGCGTGCAGCGCCTCCCTCAGCGCCTCACCGGTCTCCGGGGGCAGCGGGCCGCGCCACAGGCCCAGGGCCGGCCGGGCCAGGAAGGCCGCCGCGTCGCTGGGCACCTCGCCCAGGGCATAGCCGCCCGGTGTGGTCAGGATCACCGCGTGGCCCGCCGCCGCCCGCAGCGCGGCCACGCCCTGCTTCAGCGCGCCCAGCGCCTGCGCCTCCGGCCGCCCCGGGTACAGGTCGTCGGCCAGGTCCAGCCGGGTGACCTCGGCGCGGCCCTGCAGGCGGGCCTCCAGCAGCCGCAGCAGCAGGGCCCGGCGCAGCTCGCCGCGAACGGCCACACCGTCCAGTTCCAGCGGCCCCAGCACCCGCAGGCGCACCTCGCCCGCCGGGGCCAGGGGACTGCCCAGGGCGCGGCGGGCCAGCAGCGCCCCCAGTCCCTGACCGCGCTCCTCGAACTGCCGCGCCAGGGTCTCCAGCCGTCCCCGATCTCCTTGCAGCCGCGCGCTCTCCAGCGCGACGCGGTTCGCTTCGTAGTCTCCCAGGTGCTCGCGCGCCGTGGCCTCGGCGGCCTCCAGCGCGGCCAGGGCCTCCTCTCGGCGGCCCAGGGCGTCCAGGGCCAGCCCCCTGGCCACGCCGTTGCGGCTCAGCGTGCGGGGATCGGCACTCAGGGTCGCGGCCCGCTGCTGGGCCTGCTCGGCCAGCTCCAGGGCGCGCGCTCCCTGTCCGGCGCGGGCGTAGGCGCGGCTGGCGTCCGCGAGCGTCTCGACCAGCAGGCGCGGATTGTCCAGCTCGCCTGCCAGCCGCAGGGCCCGCCGGGCGTGGTGCAGCGCGAGTTCCCCGGAGAGCGGCGCGTCGCTCAGCGTGTACAGCGAAGTCAGCATGCCCAGGTTGTTCAGCAGGAAGTGCGCGCCGTCCAGGTATGTCAGGCTGCCCTGCGCCTCGCTCAGCGCGTCCTCGGCCCGGTCGAGTTCACCGCGTTCGAGGTGCAGCTCGGCCAGCATGCCCAGGCTGCTGGCGGTACCGCGCGCGTCGCCCAGGCGGCGGCGGGCGTCCAGGGCGCGGCGCACGCTGTCCATCGCCTCCTCCAGTTCGCCCAGCATGCGCAGGAAGGCCGCGCGGTTGTGCCACAGCGCGCTCGCCCCCACCTCGTTGCCGGTTCCCTGCATGGCCCGCGCTGTCTCGGCCGCCTGATCGGCGGCGGCGCGGTACTCGCCCTGGTGGAACAGCAGCATGACCTGCACGCCCAGCAGCCGCTGCCGCTCCGGTTCGCTCAGCGGGCCGGCCAGCAGGGCGCTCAGTTCCCGCGCGGCGTCGTGCCGACGGCCGGTGCCGAGCAGGGCCATGGCCACCGCGCTCCGTACCGCGACGCTCGCGGCGGCCTGCCCGGCGGCGTTCAGGGCCTCCCAGCGGGTCAGGGCGCCCGTGTGATCCCCGATGTTCTGGAGGGCCAGAATCCTCGCGCCCTCCACCATTACGCCGGGCGGCTGGACGTCCAGCAACGTGTCCAGGGCCGCGCGGCCCCCCGTCCTGGCGCTCAGGGTGGCGGCCAGCGGCAGCATCTGCGCGGCTAGCGTGGGCTCCCGCAGGGCGAGGGTCGCGAGTTCCAGCGCGCGCGGGAGGTCACTGCCCTGCAGCAGGCCAGCTGCCTGCCCGGCCAGCACCGCCCGGCGTTCCGGTGTGGTCAGGTCGCTGGCGCGGGCCAGCAGTGCGCCTGCCTGGGCGTGCAGGCCACGCCCCTGGGCCTCCTCGGCCGCGCGTTCCAGCAGCGTGGCCGCCTCGGCGGGTGGCGTCTGCGCGGCGTCCAGGAAGGCCACGGCCCGCAGCGGGTCGTCCCGGTAGGCCTCCAGTGCCCGGCGGGCCAGGGTGCGCGCCAGATCCGGCGTGACCTGGGCACGCAGCACCTCCGCGTACAGCGGGTGGCTGAACGTTCCATGCTCACCACTGAGGAGGCCCTGCTGCCGCAGGTCATGAATGCCCGCCTCCAGCGCCTCCGGGCTCAGATTCGCCACGTGCGCCCACACGTCCTGCGGCGCGTCCGGCACGCACGCCCGCGCGTCCATGATGGCCCTGTGCTGCCCGGCGCGTTCCAGCGTCAGGTCGATCAGCGCCTCGATCCGGCCGGGCAGGCGGGCCTCGTCCGGCGCGCGCCAGTGCCAGCGCTGCCCGTCGCTGTACAGATGCCCGCTGCGCACCAGGAACCGCACGTATTCCAGCGTGAACAGCGGGTTTCCGCGCGCCCGCCCGTGCACCCACGCGCACACCTCCGGCGGCAGGGCCGGGCCGAGTTCCTCGGCACACAGGGCGGCGGTGGCCTCCGCGCCGAGCGGCTCGACCGCGCAGGCTGCCAGGCCCTCCGGCACGGTGTGGCGGGTCGTGAACAGCAGGGCCACGCCCCGGGCGCGGCCCAGCAGTTCCGCCAGGGTCAGCAGCGCCGACGCCTGCGCGGGCGTCGCGTCGTGCAGGTCGTCCACGACCACGCCCACCGGCGCGTTCGCGGCGATCAGCGTGGCCAGCGCACCCAGCGCGCCATCTCCGTCCGGCAGCCTGCGCAGCGCCGCTTCGGCCCAGCCGGGCAGCGCACGGGCCGGGGGCAGCCGGGCGGGCCAGTCGGCCAGCGGCAGGGTGGCCGGCAGGGTATGCGCGCGCGTCCCTGCGCGTCGCAGCAGGTCGTGTGCGGCGTGGGTCTTGCCGACCCCGGCCGGGCCGTGGTACGCGAGGACGGCCCCCTGTCGGCGGCTGTGCAGGGCCCGCATGACCGCCTGTTCCTCACTGCGCATGGCCCATTGTGGCGCACTGGGCGGTGGTGCGGTCAGGGGCCATGGAATCCAGTGGGCCGCCGTCCCTGGAGGCGTGCATTGATCGGAAAGCTATTCACAGGGCCAACCCGAACGTTGGGCGGAAGTCCAGCGTTTTGGGCAGGCATACCGCACGCTGACGTCCTTCGTGCCTGGTATCGAATTGCACCGCTTGCGGAGAAGGCAAGGGTGACTGGCAGGACAGCGCCGCCGGTCTAGTCTGTTCGGGCTGGATCGTGTAGGGGGGTACACTCCAGGGCATGCACATGAAGAGCTTCGGCGCGGCCCTGACGGTCACGGGCAGCATGCACCTGCTCACGCTGGGCGGCAGCAAGCAGGTGCTGATCGACTGCGGGCTGTTCCAGGGCGGCGATGAGATGGAGGCCCGCAACCGCGAGCCCTTTGATTTCGACGTGCGCGGCCTGGACGGCGTGATCCTCACGCACGCGCACCTGGACCACGTGGGGCGGCTGCCGCTGCTCGTGAAGGGTGGTTACCAGGGGCCCATCCACTGCACCGCGCCCACCGCCGCCCTGGCCGAGACGGTGCTGCTCGACTCCGCGAGGTTGCAGGAGGACGGCTACCGCATGGATCTGCGCCACGCCCGCCGTCAGGGCCGTGAACACGAGATTCTGCCCCCCCTGTACGAGGAAGCGGACGTGCACCGCACCCTGGCCCTGCTGCGCCCGGACCTGGACTTCGGGCAGACCACGAGCGTGGCGGGCCTCCAGGTCACGCCGCAGCGGGCCGGGCATATTCTGGGCAGCGCGTACCTGGTGATCGAGAGCAGTGAGGGCCGCCTGATCATGTCGGGCGACCTCGGAAACCGCGAGAGTGGGTTGCAGATCGACTTCACGCCGCCCCCCGAGGCGGACGCGGTGGTCATCGAGACGACCTACGCCAACCGCAGCCACCGTCCGTGGAACGAGACCCTGACCGAGTTCCGGGACGCGCTGCGCGCCGCCGTGCGTGCCAACGGCAAGATCCTGATTCCCACTTTCGCCATCGAGCGCGCCCAGGTGATCCTGTACACCCTCAAGCACCTGATGGACGCCGGCGAGGTGCCGCGCATCCCGGTGTTCCTCGATTCCCCCATGGCGACCCGCGCCACCAACGAGTACTTCGAGTTCGGCGACGAACTCATCCCCCCCGTACGAGACGCCCTGCGCGCCGGCGAGGACCCTTTCCGGCCCAGCACGCTGCACGTGGTGCCCACCAGCGCCGAGTCGCAGCGCCTGAACCGCTACGATGGCCCCGCGATCATCATGGCGGGCAACGGCATGATGACCGGCGGACGCATCCAGCATCACCTCAAGCATCACCTCTGGAAGCCCAGCACCACCCTGATCATCGTGTCGTACCAGTCGCCCAGTTCGCTGGGGGGCCGGATCGTGACCGGCGCGGATCACGTGCGGATCATGGGCGAGGACATCGCCGTGCAGGCCCATGTGCACACCATCGGCGGCTTCAGCGCGCACGCGGATCAGGACGACCTGCTGGCCTTCCTGGGTACCACCGGCACCCCGCACGTGTGGCTGGTACACGGCGAGCCAGAGGTGATGGACGCCTTCGTGCCTGTGCTGGCACAGCGCGGCCTCAAGGGTGACCTCGTTCCGGATCGCCAGGAGGTCGACCTGCTGGGCAGCGGGTTCACGCAGGGCCGCCCGCCCGGCCTGGTGCTGGACGGCACGGTCGACGCCGCGAGGGCCGAGGGCGGCGAATAGGTCTCACGGGCGGTGGGGTACCCTGGACGGGATGATGCGCGCCGCGTTCCCCCTGCTGCTCCTGCTGCCCCTGACCGCCTGCGGTTCCAAGGGCATCGAGGGCGTCCAGACCTACACGTACCCGGCCGGTGACCACCGCAGCGGCTCCCTGGTGTACTCCGAGACCCCCCCGGCCGGCGGGGCACACAACCCCATCTGGCAGAACTGCGGCGTGTATTCGCAGCCGCTGTACAACGAGTACGCGGTGCACAGCCTGGAGCACGGCGCGGTCTGGATCACGTACCAGCCGACCCTGGACGCCGCGCAGGTCGACACCCTCAAGAAACTGGTGGATGGCCGCCCGTACACCCTGCTCAGTCCCTACGACGGCCTGCCCAGCCCGGTCGTGATCAGCGCGTGGGGCGCGCAGCTCAAGGTCGACAAGGCCGACGACAGCCGTTTGAAGGCCTTCCTCGACAAGTACGAGCAGGGCCCCACCGCACCTGAACGCGGGGCCGCATGCTCCGGCGGGTACTCCGGCACGCGATAGACCGGACTGGCCGACCATTCCATTCCAGGAGACACGATGCCGAACGGACCTTCCCGTACCCGACACGCGCTGCGTTCCCTGCTGCTGCTCAGCGCCCTCGCCCTTTCCCACGCGTCGGCCCAGACGACACCCGCGACCACGGCGCCAGTCCCCGCTGGGCTGTCCGGCTCGGTCTTCAAGCTGATGGGTCAGGTGGGCACCCCGCCCGCTGCGTCCACGCCGAAGGCCGCCGTGCTGACCTTCAAACCCTCGGCCCAGGTGCGCCAGAAGGCGATCGATGACTTCCTGACGTTGGTGGCCGGGCAGAGTCCGGACCTCGCGGCCGAACTGCGAAAGACCCTGGCGGGCACCGACCTCTTCGCCCAGATCGAGAAAGAGGAGCGGCGGCTGTTCGGCCCCGGCATGAGCGTGAACAACGTGGCCGACGCCTGGGCCACCTACTGGGGCTACGCGTGGCTGATGACCCGCCGCCGCACCGACGATCCCACGCCCCGCCAGATGCAGGGCCTGCGCGCCCAGTTTCAGTCCCTGCTGCTCCAAGTACCCGGCGTGACCGGGAGCACCGACGCCGCCCGGCAGCAGCTGAGCGACCCGCTGACCCTCCAGGTCGTGCTGTACGGGCTGCTGGCCGAGGCATGGAAGGATCAGCCGCAAGCTCTGGCACAGTTCGGTGACCAGCTGGCCCAGACCTCCCGTGACCTGGGCTTCGACCTGACCCTGCTGACCCTGACCGACCAGGGCTTCGTGGTGCAGAAGAAATGACCACGACCACAGCGCGTCGGTCTGCCCTCCCAGCGGTGGCTCCGTGGAGCGGGGTCGTTCCGGTGATCCGGCGCGTGCTCCTGTCCGCCCTCCTGCTCGCCCTGCTCGGCTTTCCGGTGCAGGCCGCGAAGGTGGGCAGCGCCACCTACGTGGCCCCGGACGGCTGGACGGCCAGCGTTGCCAGCGGCATGGCGACCCTCGCGCCCTCCGGTGGCGTCTCGGCCGGGCTGATGCTCGTCATTCCCGACCAGAAGGTCAGCGGCGAGGCCAGGACGTGGTTCGCGGCCACCGTGAAGCAGCTGTCCAGCGATGGGCAGGTCACGGATCAGAGTGACGTGACGGCAACGACTTCCGGCGGCGTGACCCTGCTGGCCGCCGCCAGCACCGTCAAGCTGGCCCAGACCACGCAGTACCGCTTCTACACCGCCCGCCTGTCGGGCACCGGCACGGCCACGGTCTACGTGCTGGTCACCCCCACACTCGAGGCCTTCAAGCGGTACCAGACCGATTACGTGTCGCTGATCCGCTCGGCCGCGCCGGCAACGGCAAGTGGTGGAGCGGCCACGGGGAGCAGTCCGGCGGGCGGCCCCCTGACCGGAACGAAAACGGCCTTGCCCGCCGTCAAGCCCATGAACGCCGCGCAGTTCATCGCGGCGGGAGGAAATCCGGAGGTGGCCGTGATCCCCGATGAATTCCGCTGTTACCAGGAGAAGGGTGGCAGCAGCCTCACGCCGGAACTGACCGTCCAGATCCTGTCTGGCGGCAAGTACCGTACGGCGTATGGCTCGGGCAGCTACACGGTTCACAAGGACAGCAGCCTGATCAAGACCGACTGGATGGGCGGCCCGCTGGACGGCGCCTATGGCTACCTGACCTTCGGGAACGACGGCCAGACCCTGAGCCTGCGCGACGTGGGCGAGGCCCAACTCGACACCGCCCTGAGGTTCGAGTGCTACCAGCGCGGCCCGCGCGAGAACCGGCAGTTGCTGGAGTTCCGGCTCCGCACGCCCGCCGTGGCCTCCTATCCCTGCACCCTGACCGACGGCAGCGGCAAGGGCGGCGGCACCCTGGAGATTCTCGCGGCCGGTGCGTACCGCCTGGGGGGGCAGGGGGGCCGGTACAGCACGGATTTCCGCAGCGATCAGGATCAGGACTGGAGTTCCCTGGACTTCACGGGCGGCCCGCTGGACGACACGAGCGGCACCTACCAGGAGGACGCGATGGGCGTGCGTACCCTGCGGATCTCCAGCCCGAAACGCGAGTGCATGAAGGCCGTGAAGCCCACGCCGATTCCCCGCTACGGCACGGCCAAAGCGCCCGCCCCGCCGAAGGGCAGCGGTGGCCTGAGCGGCGCGTATGCCCGCTGGTACCCGGATCCGCTCGCCGCCTCGGGCTATGGCGGGTGCGGCGGCCTGTGCTGGGACGTGTACGTCTTCGACAAGGCCGGGTACGTGTACCCGCACGAACCCGATCGGGGTCTCGATGAGGCCGACTGTACCCGCACGCATCCGAACGGCCTGCCGGTGTGCGAGGTGTACCGTGTGCAGGGCGGCCAGATCGTGATCGGTCAGGACAAGCCCATGACCCTGGCCAAGTCGGGCGCGGCCCTGAAGCTCGGTGGCGACACCTACCAGCCCCTGCTCAAGCTGGACGGCCTGAAGCTGAACGGCGCGTACGAGTCGAAGTCCTTCGTGGGCGGCGGTACGAGCACCGTGAGTGGTGCGTTCCAGACGAACCTGACGTTGACGCC
This sequence comes from Deinococcus sp. KSM4-11, assembly GCF_004801415.1. Taxonomy (NCBI): domain Bacteria; kingdom Thermotogati; phylum Deinococcota; class Deinococci; order Deinococcales; family Deinococcaceae; genus Deinococcus; species Deinococcus sp. KSM4-11. The sequence goes on from NZ_SSNX01000001.1 coordinate 46,041, forward strand.
GCAGGGGCGCTTCAGCCGCGAACGCAGCGGCGGCGTGAGCGCGACCACCACCGACACCGGGACGAACCTGGGCACCGTGACTGGCGGCGTGACCGTCACCACCGAGCGGCAGAACAGCGGCACGTACCGCGTCACGGGCTACACCCTGGAACTCACGTACGGCGACGGGCACGTCGAGCGCCTGTTCGCCTACACGCTGCCGGACAAGAGCGGCAGGCCGGATCTGGGCCTGCTGCGGCTGGGCGGATCGACCTACACGATCCCCGATAAGAAGTAGCGCCGGGGCAGGGGATCCCCGCCGCCGGCGCGCTCAGTGGGCATGGTCAGTCGCGCTGATCCTCATCGTCGAAGTATTCGAAGCGGTGCGCGCCGATCTCGACCGTATCGCCCGCGCGGGCGCCGGCGCGCCTCAGGGCGTTGTACAGGCCCTGGCGCTTGAACACGCCGCCCAGGTATTCGGAGGCGTCCTCCAGGTACCGCGAGAAGCGCGTGATGCGCGCCTCGAAGCCGCCGCCATGCACCGACCAGACCCGCTCGGGCTGGCCGTCGTTGATGATGCCCACGCCTCGCGCGGCCGGATCGATGCGGAACTCGACCCGCAGGGGTTCCTCGACCACCGTGTCGGGCTCCAGCTCCAGCGCGTGCCGCTCCGTCCACAGTTCGAAGGCGGGCATCATCTGGAACAGCGTCTCGCGCATCTCCGGCAGGCCCAGGCCTTCCTTGGCGCTGACCTTCAGCACGGGCAGGCCGAACTCCGAGAGTTCATCCTCGACCATGGTCGCCAGATCCGCCTCGACCAGTTCCACCTTGTTCAGCGCCACCATCGCCACGTTCTCCAGCAGCGTCGGATCGTACGCCTGCAACTCGGCCTGCAACGAGCGCAGTTCCTCCACCGGGTTGCGGGTCACGTCCAGCACGTACACCAGCAGGCGCGTGCGGCTGATGTGGCGCAGAAATTCCAGGCCCAGGCCCTTGCCCTCGCTGGCGCCCTCGATGATGCCCGGAATGTCCGCCATGGTGAAGCGCTCGTCCTGGCCGTCACGCGCCACCACGCCCAGAATCGGCGACAGGGTCGTGAACGGGTACTCCGCGATCATGGGGTTTGCCCGCGACAGGGCCGCCAGCAGGCTGCTCTTGCCCGCGTTCGGGTACCCGACCAGGCCCACGTCCGCGATCAATCTCAGTTCCAGCCGCACGCGGCGCTTCTGTCCCGGCACGCCCAGCTCCGCGAACCTCGGGGCCTGACGCGTGGAACTCGTGAACGTGCTGTTCCCGCGCCCGCCCTGTCCACCCTGCGCGATGATCTTCTCCTGCCCGACCGTCACGAGGTCTGCCAGCACGCGGCCGCTGTCCTCGTCGAAGGCCGTGGTGCCTACCGGCACGTCGATGTAGATGTCCTCGCCGTCCGACCCCTGGCGCAGGCGGCCCTCGCCGTACGCGCCGTTCTGCGCCTTGAACTTCCGGCGACCCAGCAGGCGCTCCAGCGACTCCACGCCCTCGATCGCCCGCAGGATGATGTCCCCACCCTTCCCGCCGTGCCCGCCGTCCGGGCCGCCCTTCTCCATGTACTTCGCCCGGTGGAAGCTCATGGAGCCGTCGCCGCCGTTCCCGGCGTTCACCTCAATATTCAGTACGTCACGAAACGCCATCTTGCTCCCTCTGTGTTGTGATGCCCTGTGTTATGAACGCCGTAAAAACGTGCTTCTGGCGCTGCAAAAGAAAATGCGCCCTGCCCTTCTTTGCGGGCAGGGCGCACTGGAACAGCTGGACTTCAGTCTGCTGCGATCTCGGCCTGCACGGGTTCGACGCTGATGAAGCGGCCGGTGCGGCCACGGTTGGTGAACACGACCTTGCCCGCTTCGAGCGCGAACAGGGTGTGGTCGCGGCCCATGCCCACGTTCGGGCCGGCCTTGAATTTCGTGCCGCGCTGGCGAACCAGGATGTTGCCGGCCAGCACGACCTCGCCGCCGAACTTCTTGACGCCCAGCATCTTGGGCTGGCTGTCACGTCCGTTCTTGGACGAACCTACGCCTTTCTTGTGTGCCATGTCGTCTCAGCCTCCCCTTAACCCTTGATCCCGGTGATCTTCAGGGTGGTGTAGTCCTGGCGGTGGCCAGTGCGGCGGCGGAACTGCACGCCGCTCTTGTACTTGCGGATGTAGATCTTGGGGCCACGGCCGTGCTCCACGACCTCGGCGTTCACCACGAACTTGCTGACGGCGTCGCCGAACAGGGCCTGGTCTCCGCCCACGAACAGGGGCGTCAGGTCGAGCTTGTCGCCCGCTTCACCCCTGAGGCTCTCGACGTGGATCACGTCGCCCTCGGAGACGCGGTACTGCTTTCCACCGGTTTGAATGATTGCAAACATGTTTCTCTCCTGCCTTGCCGCGCTCCGGAACGCTGCCCGGAGTCGCTGGACTGCTGTGCCCTGCTCGCACCCGCCGCCTGGCGGGTCACCAAACAGGGACTGTAGCACATCCGGGCGGACACTGGGAAGCAGAGGAACACGCCCGAAACCGGAAGGTGAGGAACCGGTGACGGGCAGGGCAGTCAGCACACACCCCGCAGGTGGGGGTGAAGGCGTGCGTGAGTGCGTGTTCCCGTCATCGTTACGTGTCCTCGCGGTACACGTGGACTCGCCGGGGCGAGCTCGGTTCCTGATTCCTCCGGGCGGCGCACCCTGGCGGGCGGCCGCTGCAAGCCAGGAGTGTACCAGTTCGCCGGGCTCCGCGTAAAGCGGCGGGCACCGGAACTTTCCCCGGCCGGGCCGCGTATTCACCCCGTGATCCTGTCTCCTGTGCTGGCCCGCCTCCGTCCCATCTGGCGCGACGCGCTCGCGCTGCTGTATGCCGTCCGTGACCGCCGTACCCCGGACCGCGCTAAATGGATCGCGGCCGGAGCGCTGCTGTACGCCCTGAGCCCAGTCGACCTGCTGCCGGACGGCGTGCCCCTGCTCGGCCTGGGTGACGATCTGGTGATCGTTCCCGCCCTACTGGCCTTCGCGGCGCGCGGCTTGCCCGCCCCGGTGCTCGCGGACGCGCGCCTGCGCTCGGCTCGGCTGGGCCGGCAGGTGCCGTGGCTGCTGCCCACCCTGGTCGGCCCGCTGGTGCTGGGCGGCGTGCTGGTTCTCTGGGGAGTGCTGCGGTTCCTGCGGGGCTGAGCCTTCCGCCGTCGGGGGCTGTTCGGGTCACTCCGGAACGCGGTGCCTGCGCGCTATCCTGAGGAAGAATGATTGACGCGGCCACCACCTGGCACCAGGCCACTGCGGCGCTCGCCACCGGCGAGTACGACTCGGCCTTCGACGTGCTGGAACACGCCATGAATGAGGCCAGCAAGGACGTCCGCGCCCGGCTGGCCCTGTACCTGGGCAGCATGCACACCCTGTACGGCGACGCCGCCACCGAACCCCTGGGCGCGGCCCTGCAGGAGGCCCGCACCCTGAACCCCGCCCTGCGCAGCGATCCGCTGTACCAGGCGCTGTCGGCCGAGCTGGACGCCCGCACCCGCGGCCCGGACGCCGCCGCGCCGCCCCCCCTGGCGACCGGCGCGGCCGATCCGCTCGCCCGGTACCACGCCATCTGCGCGCTGGCCCTGTCCGAACGGCAGCAGGAAGCCCTGGACGTGACCCTGGCCAGCACCGAGCTGCCCGAGCACCTGCGCTGGCGCCTGCGCTCGTGGCAGGCCGACGCGCAGGAACAACTGGGCCACACCCAGGACGCCGTGCTGCTGTATGCAGAGGCGGCGCACCTCGCGCAGGGGGTCGACCGGGCCACCATGCTCCAGGAACAGGCGGCGCTGCTGATCCAGCAGGGCCAGCCGGAGAACGCGAAGACTGTGCTCGATCAGGCGCGGCCCCTGTACCCGCAGCGGCCCGGCGAGGACGAGGCGCTGGGCCTGGCCACCTGGCATTACCTGCGCGCCCAGGCGCTGCTGAACCTGAACCAGCCGGACGCCGCGTTCGACATGATCCGCGAGGCCGACCGCCTGGAACGCGAGCACGGCGACCCGAGTTACGGCGTGTCGCTGGTGCGCGGCCAGATCCTCACGCAGCTGGGGCGCCAGGAGGAAGCGCTGGAGGCATTCGCGGACGCCCTGAAACTCGCCGGTGATGCCGACCGGCCCTACGCGAACCACGAGCTGGGCGTGGCGCTGCTCGATCTCGACCGGCCCGTCGAGGCGCGCGAGAAGCTGGAAGCGGTGCTGAACGAACCCGAGTACCCGTACCACCCGGAGGTGCTGGCCGACATCGCCGAGTGTGATTACCGCCTGGGGCGGTTGCAGGAAGCGCAGCTGGAAGCCGAGCAGGCCCTCGCGCAGGGGGCCGTCGTGCCCGCCAGCCTGGTGCTGGGATCCGTCGCCATGGATTACTTTCAGCTGGACGACGCCCTGGAACACTACGAGCGCGTGATCCGCGAGGCCGCTCCGGACAGCCGCGACTGGATTACCGGGCACCAGATGGCCGCCGACGTGATGGCGCAGCAGGGCTTCCCGAACCCCGCCGCCGCCTACGCGCACGCGCAGCAGGCCCTGGCCTCCACCCCGGAAAGCGACGACTGGCACGTCACGCTGCAAGATCACCTGCGCAAGGCCGAGGCGATGATGGAACAGGGCGGCGCGCCGGGTGGCCGCATGCTGAACTGACGTGACCCGGCCGGTGGCCGCCCGGACAGCCCTGCTGGACATGCTGGCCCTGTCGCTGGGCGGGGCGGTCGCGCTGGGCTTCGCCCGCTTCGCATACGCGCTGCTGCTGCCCGTCATGCGCGCCGACCTGGGCTGGTCGTTCACGCTGGCGGGGGCCATGAACGCCGCGAACGCCCTGGGCTACCTGCTGGGCGCCCTGACCGCCACGTCCCTGACCGCCCGCTGGGGTCTAAAACGCGTCTTCCTCGGCGGCCTGATGCTGACGGCCGCTTCGCTCCTCGCCTGTGCGCTCACGGGCCTGAGCCTCCCGCTGCTGCTCGTGCGTCTGCTGGCCGGCCTGGGCGGAGCCCTGGTCTTCGTCAGCGGCGGGGGCCTCGCGGCCCTGGCGGCGCGCGCCCATCCGGAACGCAGCGCGCTCCTGCTGGGCGTGTTCTACGGCGGCAGCGGCATCGGGATCATGCTGTCGGCGCTACTGCTCCCGCCCCTGCTCGCGGATGGCTGGCGGAGCGCGTGGGTGGCCCTGGGCCTCGCGTCGCTGGCCTGCCTGCTGCTGACCCTGCGGCCCCTCACACGCTTTCCGGAGCGTGGCCTGGGGGCGCCGGCGGGGCAGACGCCCGCCTCGCTGCGCCCGCTGGCGTGGACTCTGGCCGCCTACACCTGCTTTGGCATCGGGTATATCGCGTACATGACCTTCATCGTCGCGTTCCTGCGCGCCAATGGAGCCGGCCCGCTGGTCACACCGTTCTGGGCGGTGCTGGGCATGGCGGTCGTCGTGAATCCAGTGGTCTGGCGAAGCCTCGCCACGTCCGCCCGTGGCGCGCGGGCCATGACCGCGCAGATGCTCACGCTTGCCGCCGGGGCCACGCTGCCTCTGCTCAGCACGCACCCCGCCGCCCTGTTCGCGTCGGGCATCCTGTTCGGCCTGAGCTTCCTGGCCGTCGTGACCTTCACCACCATCATCACCCGGCGGGTGCTGCCGGAACACGTCTGGGCGCGCGGCATCGCGGCCTTCACGGTCGTGTTCGCCGCCGGGCAGGTCAGCGGCCCGCTCCTCACCGGCCTCCTGGCCGACAGCGCGGGCGGCCTGCGTCTGGGCCTGGGCGTCAGCGCCCTGGTACTGCTGCTCGGGGCGGGCCTGGCCCTGCGGCAACCCGATCCGGGCTGAGCCATCCGGCGTGGCGGCCGCCGGGCATCTGGCCGATGTCGCCCACGAGGCCACAGGGGAGACTGCTCCCATGACCGATCTGACCCTCTCGAAACGACTGTCGTACCTGCTGCGGCACGCCCCGCAGGAGGCGGGCCTGACGCTGGCTGCCGGCGGCTGGGTGCCGCTGGAGCCCCTGCTGGCGCACCTGCACGTGACCCGCGCCGATGTCGAACGCGTCGTGGCTGGCAGCGACAAGACCCGCTTCAGCCTGCGCGGCGACCACATCCGCGCCAACCAGGGGCACAGCGTCCCGGTCGACCTGGAACTCCAGGCGGTCACCCCCCCCGAGTTGCTGTACCACGGCACGCACCCCGGCGCGCTGGACGCCATCCGCCGGGACGGAGTGAAGGCGATGACCCGCCACCACGTCCACCTCTCGCCCGATCAGGACACCGCACGCAGGGTCGGCGCGCGGCGGGGGAAGCCGGTAGTCCTCACCGTCAGGGCAGGGGAGATGCACGCCGCTGGGCATGCGTTTTTCGTGAGTGAGAATGGCGTCTGGCTGACGGACACGGTTCCGCCGGCATTCATTCAGGAGTGAGGCCGAGCCGCTGCCGCGTACCTGGGTCGCTGACCGGATACACGTCCTCCGCTGGTGTGACCAGCCGTTCCAGCCGGTCGAGGTTCCCGCGCTGTTCGTGGACGAAGGCCGTGACGTCCTCCACGCTCACCAGCCATTCGTCACCGAAGCGGCGCAGCGTCTCGCCGCGCAGGCCCAGTTGAAGGGCACGGCGGGCCAGCGGCCTTCCGTCCGGCGCGTTATCCGGATCCCATTGCAGGCGCACATTCGAGGTGGCCACCGCCTCTTTCCACTCGTCGGCCGTGAGGTGTGGGGCGGCGGTGGCCGAGGACGCCACCGCGTCCCGGAGGAGCGAATCGAAGTGCACCCTTGGAAGGGTCAGGGCCAGCACATGGGTCTGGCCGTCCTTGCTGGCCCAGCCAGAGCGGGACATCATCCACAGAAAATTGGGTTTGATCCAGCTCATGCGCGTGAAACTGAAGCCGCCGCCGAAGCGGCCTGTTTCCACCGCGTATTTCGCGATTTCGGGCCGGTAGGCCTGATAGACGACGATGTGCTCCGCATCGGACTGCGACAGGATGTGCTTTCCCTGCTCCGGCCAGCGGGCTGCTTGCGGGGCATAGGGTTCCGTTCGGAGGTTCATCCCCACACTCTGCCGTTGTGGCGCGCGTGGCCCAAGCGTCAGGTGGCCCACGCCATTGCACGCGTTAGCCTGCGCGCATGGATCTTGCTCAAGCCCGTGCCGCCCTGCACGCCGCTCGCCGCGTGGCGGTGCTGACCGGCGCGGGTGTGAGTGCTGAGAGTGGCATTCCAACGTTCCGCGATGCGCAGACCGGTCACTGGGCGCGCTTCCGTCCGGAAGACCTCGCCAGCCCTCCCGCCTATGCGCGCGATCCTGAGATGGTCTGGGAGTGGTACGCGGGCCGTTACCGCGACGTGCTGGCCGCGCAGCCGAACGCCGCGCACCACCTGCTGGCCCGGCTGGAACGCGAGAAGGGCGCGGGCTTCTTCCTGGCGACGCAGAACGTGGACGGCCTGCATGAACGCGCCGGGAGCGGCCAGGGCGGCGGGCGCATGGTGGAACTGCACGGGAACCTCCTGACGGCGCGGGACGAGGTGACGGGCGCGGTGCTTCCGTTGCCCGCCCCAGACCTGCTGGTCACGCCGCCGACCTCACCGGGCGGGAACCGCATGCGGCCGAACATCGTGTGGTTCGGCGAATACCTGCCGGAAGAGGCCCTGCACGCGGCCACCCGCGCCTTCCAGGCGGCCGACGTGGCCCTGATCGTCGGCACGAGCGGCGCGGTGTACCCGGCCGCCGGCCTGGCCGGGGAAACCCGTTACGCGGGCGGCATCGTCATTGAGGTCAACCCGGACGAGACCGAGCTCTCGCACCTCATGACGTATTGCGTGCGCGACGTGGCCTCGCGTGGGCTGGCAGCCCTGCTGGACGGCGGGCGTATGCTGACTTCATGAGCCAAGTCGATCGTCATGCCCGCCAGTTCCAGATGCACCGCGCCGCCCTGATCGACCTGTACGCGAACCTGCCCGAAGAGCACGCGAACTTCAGCGCCTGGGATGGCGGTATGACCTTCCTGCGGCTGGCCGATCATCTGGCGGGCAGCGCGGGGCGCGTCGTCAGCATGGCGCGTGGCGAGACGCCCGGTGCGCCGCCAGCGCCCAGTGAGAGCCTGGCCGACGCGCGGGATCGTCTGGAGCACAGCCAGGAGAACGTGCTGGCCACCATCCGCGCCCTGAGCGACGACGACCTGACGCGGCGGGGGCCGGGGGTCGGCGGGCAGGAGATGGCCGTGTCGGAGCTGCTCGACATGCTCGTCACGCACGAGGCGCACCACAAGGGACAGGTGTGGACGATGGCCCGCATGGTGGGCCTCACGCCCGGCCGCTACGTCAAGATGGGGTAAGACGAACGCCGGGCGTTGAGAGAGCCACACGCTCAACGCCCGGCGTTCTGGGTTCAGTTGATCATCTTGGTCTTGTTGGTCATGAAGTCCATCAGGACGTACTGGCCGATGTTGTGCGGCGTGGTGAAGTACGCCTTGCCCTTGGTCATCTCGGACACCCGGCGCACGAAGCCCACCAGTTCCGGGTCGCGGGCGAGCATGAAGGTATTGACCTGGATGCCGCTGCGGCGGCAGTTGGCCACCTCACGCAGGGTGGCGCCCAGCACGTAGGGGTCGAGGCCGTAGGCGTTCTTGTAGATGCGGCCGTCGGGCAGCGTGAGGGCCGAGGGCTTGCCGTCGGTGATCATCACGATCTGCTTCATGTCCTTGTTCTCGCGCTTCAGGAGCTGCTGCGCCAGCCGCAGGCCGCCCGCCGTATTGGTGTGGTACGGCCCGATCTGTGCCTGCGCCAGCTTGTGCACCGGCACCTCCTCGGCGGAGTCGTGGAACAGCACGAACTTCACGGTGTCGCCCGGGTACTGCGTGCGGATCAGGTGCGCCAACGCCAGCGCGACCTGCTTGGCGGGCGTGAAGCGGTCCTCGCCGTACAGGATCATGGAGTGCGAGCAGTCCAGCAGCACGACCGTGGCCGCCGAGGAGTTGTACTCGGCCTGCCGGATCACCAGGTCGCTTTCCTCCAGGTTGTCGAAGCCCTTGCTGATCACGTTGCCCAGGGTGGCGGTCGTGTCGAGGTTCATGGTGTCGCCGAATTCGTAGTTCTTGAGTTCGCCGGTCATCTCGACGCCACTGGCGTACTCGCGGGTGTCGTGTGCGCCCGCGCTGCTGCGGCCCAGGCCGCCCATCAGGTCGCGCAGGCTCTTGTAGCCCAGGAAGTCGATGCTCTTGTCCGTCAGGTTGAACTTGGCGTCGCCGGGATCGCCGTTGCCGCCCTGGCCCTCGCCGTCCTCGAACTCCTTGCGGATGAAGCCGTCCTGCTGGAGCCGGTCCATCAGGCGCTCGATCTGCTGGCCCAGCGGCGTCTGGCGGACGTCGTCGGCCTGCATGGCCTCCATCAGCTGGTCTTCCGGGATCATGTTCCGTTCGGCCAGGGCCTCCAGGATCGCGTCGAACAGGTCGTCCATGCTGGGGCGCGCGTTCGGATCCGGGTCGTACGGATCGTTCATGCCCTGCCCGAGCAGCGCTTCCTGGATCATCTGCATGAGTTCGCTGGAGTCGAGCTGATCCAGTTCGCCCTCGAATTTGCTGTACCGGGTGATGCGGGCCATGAAAACCTCCGTTCACCACAGCATGGCGCGTTTGCGGGGCGGCATTTGTAACGGGCGGTCAGGTGTGCAGGCGCTGCCGGGCGTCGTTCGTCACGCCGGGCGGAACTCGCTGCGCTGCTCAATGGTCAGCGTCAAGGTGACCTGCACGCCGCGCGAGACGAGCGTGACGTGCACGGGCAGGCGCGTCTCGCTGCTCGTGGTCTGTGTCAGGCCGTCCCGGCGGAGGGTCATGGTGCCGGTTCCCTGCGCTTCCCCGACGGCGCTGCCCAGGGTGAAGGTCACGCGCGGCAGGGTGCCCTGGCCTCCGGTCGTCAGCGTCCACGGACCGTAGGCGCGCTGGATGGCCGTGCCCTGCTGTCCATCGGCGTCCGGAGCGGAAGGCATGGACGTGGTGGCGACCGGCACGGGTGCGGCCTGCACGCCCTGCATCAGGGCCATGCGCGTGTCCGGCCCGGCCAGCGCCCGCAGCAGCAGGTCGAGCAGCGGCGCCGCGTTCAGGTCGCCCGTCAGTGGAACCGGGCCGCCACTCCACGCGCCGTCCAGCGGCCAGCCGGGCGGCAGGGGGGCAGCTTCACCCTGGATGGGCTCCAGCTGCTCCGGGCCGCTCCCGCCATCCGCGCCCAGCGTGCGGGTCGAGCGTGCGGTGGCCGCCACGCCGCCTTCCGGGGCGAGCACCAGCGTGGTTCGCAGGGTGATGTCCTGCGCGCTGCGGGCGGTCACCACCGTGAACGCCTTCCCATCCAGCGTGAGTGTCCAGTCGGGCGCGGCGCGGCCCAGATCCCGGCGGATGGCGGCCAGCGTCGCCGGATCGACCGCAGTGCCCTCCACAGCGCTGGCCCGCACGTCCGAGATGGTCACGCGCGTGGTCGTGGTCAGGCGGCCTACGCTGGACGCGCCCACCGCCGCGCCGGGCCGCACCGGAGCCTGCGCCGCCGCCAGGCCACCCAGCAGGGAGCCGACCAGCAGAACCATACGGGAGCCAGCGCGCAGGGTGGACGTCACCCGTCCAGCGTACAGGGCGCGGCGTCCGGCACCGTCACGCGCGGGCCACATGGCCGTGCGTCACAATGGTTTCATGACCTCCGCTTCCCGACCCCTGCGCCCCGACGCCCGCCTCGTGCGGCTCCATGCCCAGCGCGGCGACCCACAGGCCCGGCTGGCCGGCGCCCTGGCCGATCTGGAAGGCGCCACCTGGGGCCTCCTGCTGCGCGACGAACCGGCCCTGGCCCAGCAACTGGCCGCGATGCTGGGCCACGGCACCCTGCGGGTGGACGCCCGCCTTCGTGTGAACCGGGACGCGCTGGCCGCCGCCGGTCTGGCCGCCGCGAATGCGGATGGCGAGTGGCGCGGCGCGCGCGCCGTCTGGCTGCTGGAGCCCACGGCGGCCGACCTGGACCGTGCCCGGCGGGCTGGTGTGGACGTCATCGTGGATGGCACCCTGGCGCCCGGCGGCGGGTGGCTGGCCCAGGGCGCGGCGCTCGTCGTGTACCGCGATTCGGTCAGCGTGACGGGCCACGGCGACGCCCCCCTGAGCGCCGTGTTCGGCTCGGGCCGCGCTCCGGACGCCGCCGCGCCCGCCCCGAGCGACCTGCTGGTGGGCCTCGCGCTACGCGACGTGGCCACCCTGCCCCTGCGGCTGGCCCGCGCCGCCCGCACGGTTGCGCAGCTCGCCGATCGCCTCGGCGGCGCGGCGCAGGTCGCCGGCCCGACCGCGCTGCTGCTCGCCCCGGACGCCGCGCCCGACTCGGACGCCCCGCTGGGTGGCGTGGTCGCCAGCGCCCGCAGCGTGCCGGGCGGCGTGCTGCTGTGCCCCGGTCTGGAGGAAGTCGACACGACCCTGGCGCTGCTCCGACAGGACGACGGGCCGCCCGTGACCGCGCGTCCGTCCGAGGAGCCGCCGGTCGCCCGTCCGGCGGAACCCCGGCGCGAGGAACCCCGCCGGGACGAGGGCCGCCGCGACGACTTCCGCCGCGATGGCCGGGGCCGCGACCGCGACCGGGGTGGACGTGACCGCCGGGACTTCGGGAACCGCCCCGACAGCGCCCGGCCCTCCACGCCGGACGTGCCCGAACGCTTCACCTTCGACGCGCCCGACACCACCCACGAGGCCGTGCAGGCGACCCCGCCCCCCGCCCCTGCGGAGGAGAGCTGGGAACCGGAAATCGTGTACAGCGACATCGCGCACGCGCAGGTCAAACTGCCCATCCCGGTCAGCTCCGGCCCGGACGCCCCGAATCTCGGCGACGAGCTTCCGGACGTGCTGCACCAGCCCGATCACATGGCCGCTGCCGATGAACCCGACACGCCCCAGGCGAGCCCCGAACCCCGCGAAGCCGACGCGCGGCCCCAGGGACGCCGGGATCGACCTGGCCGGGATCGGGCGCCGCGTGAGCGGTTCCAGCCTGAGCCCTCCGTGGACGCCGCGCCCCTGATCGCCCCGGATCTGCCGGTCCCGGCGGTGACGGACGGCAAGGACGATCCGGCGGCCGACCTCAGCGACGAGCAGGCCGCCGTGTACGCCAGATTGCGCGAGTGGCGCAACGCCGAGGCCAAACGGCAGGACATCAGCCGCTTCATCATCGCCAGCAACGCCACCCTGGCCGAGATCGCCCGCCGCGTGCCCTACACCGAGGCCGACCTGAAGGCCGTGAAGGGCATGGGGCCGGAGCGGCTGCGGAAGTACGGCGACAAGATCCTGGAAGTCGTGCGGGGCTGATCCGGAGTGGCCTGGAGCCGGAGGCACCGTGTCCTCCGGCCCCCTGACTTTTCGGCTAGGTCGGCCCGTACTGGTGTTCCGCGGGCAACTCATTTCTTTCGTGGACGGCCTGGGCGATCCTTGCGGCCAGGGGAACGTCCACGGCGGCGTACCACGCCTCCTCCAGGCCGGAATCCGTCTGCCGGTACACGCACAGGCTGGGGCCATAGCTGCACGAGCCCAGGCAGCCGCTCTCGGTCAGGCGCAGGCTGCCGCCCCGCTTGTAGTACGCCAGGGACTGCCGGTCGAGGTGGTTCCACAGCGCCTTGTACAGCAAACTGGAACCGCGCGCCTGACAGTTCGGGCCGGTGCATACCAGCAGGTGGCCGGAGGTCTTGAAGTACTGGGGCGGCACCGGTCAATCCTCGGGGATGACGAGCAGTCGGTCTGCGTCACGCACCACTCTTGCGCGCACCCCATACGCGGTGTGCAGGTGCAGGGGTGTCAGAACCTCATCCGGGGTGCCGGCGGCCAGCACCCGGCCCTGATGTAGCAGCACGATCCGGTCGGCGCGGGCGGCGAGGTTCAGGTCATGCAGCACCGCCACGACGCCCAGGCCCCCGGCGACCTCGCAGCGCAGGTGCCGCACCACCTCCAGCGCGTAAGCGAGATCGAGGTGGTTGGTCGGTTCGTCGAGCAGCAGGAAGCGCGGCCCGGCCACCAGCGCGCGGGCCAGCGCGACCCGCTGGCGTTCTCCGCCGGAGAGTTCATCCACGCGCCGCTCCTCGAACTGCGTGGTGTCCGTGCGTGCCAGGGCGGTGTCCACGGCGTCCTCGTCGGCCTGCGTCCAGGGGCGGGTGGGAATCAGCCCCCAGCGCCAAGACCCGGTGCCGCGTCCCAGGGCGACCACGTCCCGCACGGTGGTGCGGCCCGGCAGCTCCTCGCTCTGGGCCAGGAAGGCGAGCTGGCGGGAACGGGCCGCGCGGCCCAGGGCCGCCAGCAGAGTCCCGTCAAGGCACACGGTGCCCGCCTCGGCGGGGGCCAGGCCCAGCAGGGCGCGCAGCAGGGTGCTCTTGCCCGCGCCGTTCGGGCCGATGATGGCCGTGAACTGCCCCGCGTGGAAGGTCACGCTGACGTCCCGCACGGCCGGGTGATCGCCCGCACGCACATGCAGACCGCTGGCCACCAGGGTGCCCGTGCCGGTCTCAGTCACGTTGGCTCCGCAGCAGCCACAGGAAGAACGGCCCTCCCAGCAGCGTGGTCACGATGCCCACCTGCGACAGCACCGTGGTTCGGGCGAGCAGGTCGGCCAGTACTAGACCCGCGCCGCCCAGCACCGCGGACGTGAGCAGCAGCGTGCGGTGCCCGGCCCCGAAGGCCAGTCGCGCGATGTGCGGCACGATCAGGCCCACGAAGCCGATGATGCCCACGTACGCGACCGCGCCCGCCGTGGCGACACTCGCGCTCACGACGACCAGCAGCCGCAGCCGTTCCACGGGCACGCCCAGCGAGCGGGCAGTCAGGTCGCCCAGTTGCAGCGTGTCCAGCGCGCGCGACAGCAGCAGCAGCAGGCCGCCGCCCACCGCCACGTAGGGCAGCACGGTCGCCACGTCGTGCCAGCCGCTGAAGCCCAGGTCGCCCAGCGTGTACGACAGCACCAGCCGGGCCCGGTCCTGTCCGCGCAGGATCAGCGCCGTGCTCAGGGCGCTCAATACGCTCCCAATCACCACCCCCGAGAGGATCAGGCGCGTGGGCGGAAAGCGGCGGCCCTCGCGGGCCAGCACCAGCGTCAGGGCCACCGCGCCCAGCGCACAGACCAGCGCGGCCACGGGAATCACGGCGCGCGGCCAGTTCAGCACGACCGCCACGGTCGCACCCAGCGCCGAGCCGCTCGCCACTCCCAGCAGGTACGGATCGGCCAGCGGATTGCGGAACACACCCTGGAACGCCCCGCCACTCATGGAGAGGGCCGCGCCGACCAGCAGGCCCATCACCACGCGCGGCAACCGGATCTGCCACACGATCACATCACTGCCAACCAGCTCGTGCCCGGTCACGCCGCGCCACAGGGCGCCCAGCACGTCGCCCGGCGGCACCGTCACCCGGCCCAGCCCGGTGCCCAGCACGACGGCCACGGCCACCAACAGGGCCAGTCCCAGGGCCCGCGGCACCCGGCCTGCCCAGCGCCGGGCGGGGCGCGCCGGGCGGGCCGGGGAGGGCGTGCTCATGGCCACCGGCCCTTACCGGAACAGTTCCGGGTGGATCAGCTTCGCCAGGGCCCGCAGCGCCGCCGGGAGCCGGGGGCCGGGGCGCGACAGGTTGCTACTCAGGTCGGCCGGCAGCGCGATCACCCGTCCGGATTTCACGGCGTTCAGAGTCGCCCAGCCGGGGCGGGCGGCGGCCGTCTTCGCGTCCAGGCCGAGCATGAGCTGTGGGTTCGCCTTCACGATGAATTCCGGATCGACCTTCGGGAAGTCCCCCATGCTCTCAGGGATGATGTTCTGAGCACCGGCCTTGGTGAGCAGCACGCCCATGAACGACTTCGGCCCGATCGAGTACGGCGTGGGGTCGATCTCGAAGTACGCGGTGGGCTTGGTGGGCGCCGCGCGGGTCAGCACCTCGGTCTTCGCGATGTCGCGCGCCATGGTCGTCACCAGCGCCTTCGCGGCCACCTCACGGTTCACCACCTTGCCGAGGATCAGGATCTTGCTGAACACCTCGTCGTACGTTTCGGGATTCACGGCGACCACCGTGATGCCCGCCTGCGTGAGCGGCCCATCCAGCTTGCTGTACTTGCTGACCAGCACCAGATCGGGTCTCGCCGCGACAATCGCCTCGATATTCGGCGTGTACAGGTCGCCCACCTTCGTCACCTTGGCAAGCTGCGCCGGGTAGTCGCTGTACTGATCCACGCCCACCAGGCGGTCGCACAGGCCCAGCGCACACACCGTCTCACTGGTGCTGGGCACCATCGAGACGATCCGCATCGGCTCGGCCTTCACGGTCACCTTGCGGGCCAGGTCGTCCGTCAGGGTCAGGGGGTAGGCGGTTGCGGCGGCGGTACCGGCCAGCGTCACGCTGAGGATGGTCGTCAGGGTCAGGATCTTCATACGGTCTCCTTCCCTTCGCAAAGAAAGCCGCCCCGCCAGGACGCCTGGGGGGCGGAAGTGGTGCGCGCCGGTCAAGGAATGCCGGGCGTTCCCTCCTTCCGCGAGAGGTCAAGCCACACACGCCGCGCAGGGCAGATCGTGTGGACGCTGAGGGTGTTCGGACTTTCCAGAGCCTGGATTACCGTTGCGCGACAGTGCCGGAATGGGCCGCAGGATTGAACCTGTTGTGGCCGTCACCGGGCTTCCCCCGCAGGCGTCGGGGCCACTATAGCCTCACGGATGAGGTCGGGGCCAATAACTGGGGCGTATGCTGACGGCGCGGAGGTCATCCGAAGTGCGTGCGAGACCGTTCTGGCTCATCCCGGCTGCCCCGGTGTTCCTGATCGTCGTGGGCACGGCGGCCTCCTCGGGGTGGAGGGCTATGGTCAACCCTGTGGCGGTGCAACGCGACCTGTTCCGCCCGGTGCTGCTCGCCTGTCAGGCTGAGCTGCGTTTGCAGCATCCCCAGGACGTGACGCTTCGGGTCGATCTGAACAGTCTCGGAATGAGCCGGTACGTCGAGCGAGATGATCAACGGCGCTGGGAAGTCGATGGTGTTGTGGAATTGCGTGGTGAACGAACGTCCTTCGACTGCGACGCGGTCGGCTCAGGTCAGGCCTTGACGGTGACCTTCGCCACCTCGCTGCTTTGGGCAATCCCTCCGCCAGACTGAACCCTGCTGTTCACTCCGCCTGCGACAACCGTGCGAGTTCCGTGCCGAGTTCGGCGGTCACGGCCTTGATGCCACCTTTGGGTGAGATGGGGGGGCCAAACCGCACCACCCAGCGTTTGCCCTGTTTGCTGATCCCGGCGGGCAGGATGGGCGCGCGGCCCTTCGCGGCGATCAGGGCCACGCCGCCGTGGAGTTCCTGGCCGCCGCGCGTGCCCTCGGGGAAAATGCCGACCGTGCCGTTCTCCTGGAGCACGCGCACGGCGGTGCGGATGGCGCCCACGTCGTTCCCACCACGGTCCACCGGGAAGCTGCCGCCGGTGCGGATGATCCAGCCGATCAAGGGCAGGAACAGTTCTTTTTTCGCCATGAACTGCAGGTACCGGCCGGCCGGCAGCGCCCGCGCCACCAGGAAGGGGTCGAGGCCCGAGACGTGATTGGCGGCAATGACCAGCGGCGTTCCGGGGGGAGGCACGTGCTCCTGGCCCTGGACGTCGAGCTTCATGCCGCGCAGCAGCACTGGCAGGTAGGTCACGGCCAGCACGAAGCGGTACATGCGTGGGTCGACCACGGGCGCGGCGCCAGGGTCGGCCGGCCGGGCGGTGTCGGTCGGGGCCGGCGGGGCCTGGGAGGGATCGGGACGCCGGGCGTCACTCATACCCGGCAGGATACGCCCAACGCAAGCCAGGGCACGGTCTGATCTGCCCAGGCGCGTAGCCTCGGGGCATGAACATCAGCGTGATCGGGGCGGCAGGCGGCGCGGGACGGCGGATCGTGGCGCAGGCGGTGCAGGCTGGGCACACGGTGCGGGCCCTGGTGCGCACGCCCGAGCAGGAGGACATGGTCTCGTTGCACGGAGCGCAGCCGGTCAAGGGCGACCTGACGGGCGAGTGGCAGGCGGTGCTGGAGGGTGCAGACGCGGTCGTGTGGGCGGCCGGGGCAGGAGCCAGCGGGAACTTCCAGGGTATCGACGGTGACGCCCTGATCCGCGTGGTCGACACCCTGCTTTCGCATGGGCCGCGCCGTCTGGTGGTCGTGAGTTCCATGGGCGTGGACCGGTCCGAGCAGATGCCGCCCTTCCTGAGCGCCGTGCTGAGGGTCAAGGCGCAGTCCGACGCACACGTGCAGGGCAGTGCCCTCGACTGGACGGTCGTGCGTCCGGCCGGACTGAACGACGAGCCGGGCACCGGCCTGGTGCGTGCCGCCGCGACTGTCGACCGCGGCTCCATCTCCAGGGATGACGTGGCCGCCGTGGTGCTCGCCTGCCTGGACGATCCGGCCACGGTCGGGCAGACCTTCGAGGTCGTGCAGGGGTCGCAGGCCGTCTCGGACGCGCTGGCCGGGCTGTCGCGCTAGGCGCTACCCGTCGTCCTCGTCCTCTTCATCCTCGGTGTCGGGATCGTCGCCGTCGGCCCAGTCGCCAGCCAGCACGGTACGGACGGCCTCCAGGCGCTCGCGGCACGCGGCGTAGGCCACGCGGGCTTCCTCCAGCAGTGGCAGCACGCGATCCAGGTCGGCCTCGCCGCTCTCCAGTTCCGTGGCGATCCGGGACAGGGTGGCGTACGCCTCGCGGTACGACGGAGTAGCTGGACTCACATCCCGCATGCTACCTGCCCCCTTGCCCAGAGGCCGGGACGTGCACACAATGGCCGCCAGGAACAGCACATCGTTCCGGGCGCGGCGATACGCTGAGACATGACCACCGAGCCCGCCTTCACGCACTTCGACCTGACCACGTTGCCCCAGGGAGCGCGGTACAAGCTGGTGACCGGGATCGTGGTGCCCCGGCCGATCGCCTGGGTGAGCACGCTGGACTCGGCGGGGCACGTGAACCTCGCGCCGTTCTCGTTTTTCAACGTCATGGGATCCGATCCGCCCATCGTGGCCTTCGCGCCTGGCGATCACGCCGAGGGAAGGCCGAAGGACACGGCGCGCAATATCCCGCCCGGCGCGGACTTCACCGTGAACCTGGTCAGCCGAGAGCTGGCCGACGCCATGAACGCCACCGCCACCGATTTCCCTGCGCACCTGGGTGAACCTGGGGTGCTGGGCATTGCGCTGGAGGCGGGCGTGCGGGTCTCGACGCCGCGCGTGGCGCTCAGTCCAGCCGCGCTGGAATGCCGCGAGGTTCAGACCATCGTGATCGGCCGCACGCGCATCCTCCTGGGCGAGGTGCTGGGCGTGACCATCCGCACGGAGGCCGTGCTGGATGCCGGGAAGCAGTATCTCGACACGGCGTCCCTGGACCTAATCGGCCGGATGGGTGGGCGGGGTGGCTACGCCACCACGCGCGACGCCTTCACCATCGACCGCGTGAGTTACGAGCAGTGGCGGGCCGCCCAGGAGCAGGCCCGGTCGGCACAGGATTAGACGGGCGCGCCCCCCGCTTTCGCCAGCGCATTGTCGGCCCACAGGTACCGGGCCGCGAGTGTCCGGTACGGACTCCACAGCGTCAGCACCTCGAAATGCTGGGCGTTCGGGTGCAGCCGGGCCAGGCCCTGCCTCAGCGCCAGATCGCCCATGCTGAACACGTCCGGTCGGGCCAGGGCAAACATCAGGAACATCTCCACGGTCCAGCGGCCGATGCCGGGCAGGGGCACCAGCGCCGCGATCACCGCCTCGTCGTCCAGGCGGGCCAGATGGTCGAAATCCACCGCGCCGGACTGCCGGGCCGCCGCGATGGCCTGCACGGTGTGCACCTTCGCCCACGACAGGCCCACGCCGCGCAGAGTCTCACCGGGCGCACGTTGCAGCGTGAATTCGTCGATGGTGCCCAGCGTGTCGAGCAGGCGGGCATAGATGCTGGCGGCGGCCTTCACGCTCAGTTGCTGTCCGGTCACGGAGCGGATCAGGGTGCCGAAGGGATCGGGGGTGGGAGCCAGGACACTCAGGTCGCCCACGCGCGCGATCACGTCCCGCATGACCGGGTCGCGGGACAGGTGCACGGTGGCGTCGGCATGGTGTTCCAGGGGCGCGGTGGGGCGGGTCATGGATGCCCATTCAACTCCTCCGGCTGCCCGGCCGCTACGGGCGTGGATGCATTCCACAGCCCCTGGCAGCCAGAACCACTTAAGATGAAAGCGTGAACGCCCTCACGCGTATCGCGTCCGTGGTGTTCCTCAGTGCCCTGATCGTGTCGCCAGCCGCCGCGCAGGTGCGGATCGGTCAGGTGACCCTGACCCCGGTCAAGTCGACTGCCGTTCCACCGGCCTCGGCGGGGAGCGCGTCCGACTACGCTTTTCAGCCGGTGCCCAGCGGCATGAATGAACTGCGCGGGCGGATTTCATCCCCGGCCGGTCGCCAGAGCCTGCCGACAGGCAGCTTGATCCGCGTGTCGGTCATCGATACCGGCGTCCTTCCCGTACGGGGTGTGTCCAGTGCGGTCTTCAGCACGACGCGCCTGCCCACGTTATATCAGCTGTTCTACGGTCGAACGCGCCTGCTTTCTGGTCACCCCTATGTCGTGCGCTGCGTCGTCACCGCGCCGTCGGGCCGCGTGCTGTATCGCAGTGTGGACGTCCCCCTGCCGCACCTGCCCCGCGCGGTGCCTGGCCCTTACCGCCTCTTACCCAGGGCCCTGACGCCAGCTACAGGTTCCAGCCGCCCGCGACCTCCAGCTCCTGTCCGGTCAAGTAATCGCTGGCCCGCACGAAGCCAAGTGCGGCGTCCACGAGTTCCTGCACGGTGCCCAGCCGCCCGGCGGGAATGTCGCGCAGCGGCTGGCTGACGCTGGTCTCGATCACGCCGGGCGACACGACATTCACGCTGACGCCGCTCCCGGCCAACACCACGGCCAGCGCGCGGCTCAGGTGCAGCACGCCCGCCTTGGCCACCACATACGGCACGATGCCCGGTCGCGCCAGGATATTCCGCGCCCCCGCGTACCCCAGGTTCACGATCCGTCCATACCCAGCCGCCTGCATCAGGCCCGCCGCTTCCTGGCAGGTGGCGAACGTCGAGGTGAGGTTGCTGCCCAGCATGTCGGCCCACTCGGCATCCGTGGTCTCCAGCAGCGGCCGGTGCACGTAATTGCCCACGTTGTTCACCAGCACACCCAGCGGCGACTCTGGAAAGGCCGCGTGCGCGCTGCTCACGAGCTGTCGCGCCTGGACCGGATCGGTCACGTCCGCCCGCAGGGTCACGGCCTGCACGCCCGTCTCACGGCACAGTCGCGCCGTTTCCCCCGCATCCTGCTCGCTGTTCCGGTAGTGCACGGCCACGTGGAACCCCTCGCGGGCCAGGGCCACGGCCAGCGCCCGCCCGATCCCGCGTGCCGCGCCCGTCACCAGCGCCGTACGCCGCGCCGCGCCGCTCACAGGTTCTCGCGCTGGAGGGCGAGTTCCACCAGCGTCCGCGTGAAGGTGTTCAGCGGGTAGTCCAGGGCGCCGTGCAGGTGCACCCACGCCCACTCCTCGATCTCCTCATTGGGCACGATGTCGTGGCCCGACGTGGACGCGAAGAAATCCACGAGCAGCAGGTGCGCCTCCGTATGGAACTCGGGCGAGAGCACGGCCTCCTGCGTCTGCGCGTACAGCACGTCGTGTAGTTCAAGCCCGACCTCCTCCTGAAACTCGCGCACCACGGCGTCCAGCAGGGTCTCGCCCCATTCGACCTTGCCGCCGGGCACGCCCCACCGGCCCCGCCACTTGGTCGTCCGGACGAGCAGCACCCGGCCATCCGTGCCCCATACCAGCGCCCCCACGCACACCGTCGGCCTCTGCATGCCCGGCAGCCTAGCGTGCCCGGTCAGCGGAGGTCAGCGTCCACGCCTACGCATCACGCGGCGTTCGAGGGTGGTGATCAGCCAATACACCAGCACGCCGAACAGGATCAGCAGGGCGATGGCGGCGAACTGCGTGGCCTTGTCGTAGTACGCGCCGGCCGCCTGCACGCGGAAGCCCAGGCCCTTCTGGTTCGGATCGACGAACTCCCACACGACCGCGCCGATGAGCGCGAGGCTGGCCGCCAACCGCAGGCCGCCCAGCAGAACCGGCAGTGCTCCGGGCAGTTCCAGATGGGTCAGGCGTTGCCAGAAGGTGGCCCGCAGGGAGCTGAAGACCTCGTGATACGCGCGATCCACCTCCCTTACCCCCACCAGCGTGGAGACGATGATCGGGTACAGGGCACTCAGGGCCGACACCAGCACCGCAGGCAGGAACCCGAACCCCAGCCACGAGACCAGCAGCGGGGCCAGCACCACGATGGGTGTGCTCTGCGACGCCACGAGGTAAGGACTCAGGAACCGCTCCAGCGGCCGGACCTTCGCCAGGGGATACCCGATCACGAGGCCCAGCACACCGCCCAGCAGCGTGCCCGCCAGGGCCGTGCTCACTGTTACCCAGAACGAAGAGGCGAACAGGGCCGGAGTGCCGACCAGTTTTCCCCACACGGCGCCGGCCGTGGGCAGCAGGAACGGCTGGTTCAGCAGCGTGGCCGCCACCGTCCAGCCGACCAGGCCCAGCGCGATGGCCAGCAGGGGCAGCAGACGCGACCAGCTGAACGGATCGCGCGCGTCCGTGCGAATCCGGGTGGAGTCGCCCGCGCCGAGCACCTCGCGCAGGTGCCGTTCCAGGCCGTCGGTGTAGGCGCTCACGCGGCCCTCGCCGCGCGTGTCGAGGATTTCCACGATCTTCCCGTTCCTCAGTACCGCCACGCGGTCGGCCAGCCACACGGC
This sequence comes from Deinococcus sp. KSM4-11, assembly GCF_004801415.1. Lineage (NCBI taxonomy): Bacteria > Thermotogati > Deinococcota > Deinococci > Deinococcales > Deinococcaceae > Deinococcus > Deinococcus sp. KSM4-11. The sequence goes on from NZ_SSNX01000001.1 coordinate 67,786, forward strand.
CTCGCGGATGGAGTGCGTGACGAGCACCGTGGTGCGCCCGGTCTTTTCGTGCAGGTGGCGCAACTCGGCGTTGAAGCGTTCGCGCACCAGGGCGTCCAGGGCCGCGAAGGGCTCGTCGAGCAGCAGTACGTCGCCGCTCTGCGCCAGGGCGCGGGCCAGGGCGATCCGGGCGCGCATGCCGCCGGAGAGCTGCGCCGGATAGTAGTCGGCGTAGGCGTCCATGCCGACCAGATGCAGTGCCTCGCGCGCTTCCAGGCCGCCGCCGGCGCCGAGCACGGCCGGGAGCTGCACATTGCGCAGGGCGGTGCGCCAGGGCAGCAGCCGGTAATCCTGGAAGACCAGCGCGGGCGTGGACTCCACCCGCACGGTGCCGGACACGGGTCTCAGCAGCCCGGCGATGACGCGCAGCACGGTGCTCTTGCCTCCGCCGGACGGGCCGATCAGCGCCAGGAACTCGCCACGCCGGACGTCCAGGGTCACGCCGTCGAGGATCGTCTCGCCGCCCAGCTGCAGCGTCACGTCCCGCAGTTCGATGGGCGAGTCCACAGTCGTGAGCGGCGCGACGGTCATGCGCTCACCGCCGGGCGGGGGCGGCCCACCGTGTTCACCACGATCACGCCCACGATGGCGATGGCACCGCCGATCAGGGCGGCCACGTGGGGCACCTCGCCCAGCCACAGCCACGCGATCAGGATGGCGAAGACCGGCGAGATGTACAGGAACGACGTGGTCGTGCTCGGCCCCACGCGCGACAGCGCGAAGGTCCACGTGAGGTAGGCGAGCGCCGCGGGGAACAGCCCGATGTAGATCACGGCGAGGTGCGCGCCCAGAGGCGCGGCCCGCAGTTGCCCGGCGAATCCGGGCAGGAACACCAGCATAGGCACGGTGCCCAGGATCAGGGACCACACCGTGAAGTGCAGCGGGTTCATCTGCTTCAGGATGGGTTTCTGGAACACGAAGTACAGCGACGTGAACAGGGCTGCCGCCAGGATCAGCAGCGCTCCACGCGTGAAACTCAGGCCCTGGCCGCTGCCGACCACGATCAGCGTCACGCCGCCCAGGCTGACCAGCGTGCCCAGCCAGCCCAGGGTGTTTAGGCGTTCGCCCGCGAAGCGGGTGGCCAGCAGCGCCGTGATGACCGGCCCGGCCGCGATGATCAGGCTGGCGGTGCCCGCCGGGACGCTGATTTCGCCGTAATTCAGGCAGACGTGGTACAACGTGATGCCGGAAAAACTCAGCAGCGCGATCCGCCAGGCCAGGGCGAAGGGCGGCAGCGGAATACGCGCCACCAGCGCGTAGATCGTCAGTGCCACGGCGGCCACCAGGAAGCGGTACAGCGTCAGGTGACCCGGCGTGAAGGCCGCCAGGCCCGCGCGGATGCCCGCGAAGGCGGAGGCCCAGAATGCGATGGTCACGAGGATCGCCGCGAGTGACAGCGGATCGAGCCGTCCGGCGGCGGCAGCAGTAACGGAGGACGACGAACTCACCTTGCCAGCCTAGAGCACCGTGGCGGGACGTGACGGAACCTGCCTCAACCCTGGCGCAAGGCGGGGCACATCCGGTTCACCCGCCCAGACGCAAGCATGGGATCAGCATTGAGCTGCAGGGCAGCCCGTCCAGCGCGGCGGACGGGCACAGGAGGAAGCCCCTATGGGAGAAGGCAAGCCGGGTACCGTCAGTACCCCCGAGACCATGGACACCCACACCGGGAGCGCCACGGCCACACACGGCGCGAACACCAACCTCGACCCGAACACGCATGGTGGCCCGCTGACCGGCGCCGATCAGGCCGCCACGCGCGAGGTTCACGAACAGCACGCGCCAGACGACAAAGACGACTGAGCCCGGCCGTGAACCGTGCGCGGCTGGCCCCTGGCACGCGTTTAAGTCCGGTTGGGTAAGACTTCACCTCACCCATGATGAGCGCGCCTACACTGCCACTCACGGAGGAATGACATGACCAACAACCAGACAGGAATGGATCAGACACGCATGATGACGGGAGCCGCCGGCGGCGCCCTCGTCCTGATGGGCCTGCGCAAACGCGGTGTCCTGGGCCTGGGCCTCGCGGCCGTGGGCGGGTACCTCGCCTACCGCGCCGCGACCGGCAATGACCCAGTGATGGCCGCCGCCGGCCTGGGTGGCAGCGCCACAGCGTCCAAGCCGATCTTCGTGGAGCACAGCGTCGTCATCGAGCGCAGCCCGCAGCAGGTCTATGATTACTGGCGCAAGCTGGAGAACCTGCCGCGCATCATGAGCCACCTGGAAAGCGTCACGGAACTCGATCCCAAGCGCAGCCGCTGGGTCGCCAAGGCGCCGCTCGGCACGCATGTGGAATGGGAAGCGGAGATCGTGAACGACAAGCCCGGCCAGCGCATCGGCTGGCATTCCCTGCCCGGCGCCACAGTGGACAACGCAGGCAGCGTGCAGTTCGAAGAACTCCCGGGCGGACACACCCGCGTGCACGTGGCGCTGTCGTACCGGCCGCCCGCCGGCCCGCTCGGTGCGGCGGTGGCCAAGCTGTTCGGTGAGGAACCCAGCCAGCAGATCGCCGAGGATCTTCAGAAGTTCAAGGCGGCGTTTGAGGGCACCAATCCGCAGGCGTAATCCCTGAACCGACCGAGGCGGCCCTTAGGGGGCCGCCTCGTCATTGTGCCCTCAGTCCTCTCGGTCGGCCGGGCCGGGCGTCTCCGCCACGATCTGCGCACCCTCCTCGATCACGGTCAGGGAGCGCAGCGTCTCGCCCTGGTGCCAGCCGTACTCGGGGCGCTTCAGGCCCAGCGCGGCAGCAATAGCCTCAGCGGCGCTGCGCTCGGGTTCGCCGTCCAGGCTGAATAGCAGGAAACGCCGTCCCCCCGGTGCAATCCGGATGAACAGGTCGGTGCCGATCTCCAGCTGCTGTGTGCGTCCCAGTGTCGCGGCGCGGCCCTGCGCGTAGGTCAGCGCCTCGCGGATCTTCACGGTGACGGTGGGGTGGCTCATACCGCTTTCCTCATGCGTTCGTCCTCAGGCCGCGCAGCAGCATGTCAGCGAAGGTGTCGGCCACCTCACGCGGGCTCATGCGGCCATCCGGCCGGTACCACGTGTACGCCCAGTTCACGGCCGACAGCACCAGGTAGGCGGTCATCTTCGGGTCGAGATCCGGGCGGAACGCCCCGGCCTGCACGCCCTGCGCGATCAGTTCACGGTAGAAGGCGTCGATGGAATCGCGCCAGCCGGTCACGCGGCCGTACGCGGCGGGTGACAGGTGTTTCCACTCGTGGAAGAACACCGTGGCGCTCTCCATGTTGTCGGCCACGACCTGCACGTGCCGGCGCATGGCCTCGCGCAGTTTCTCCTCGGGCGGCAGGGTCACGTCACGCAGCGGGAACAGGGCCTCGTCGAACTGGCGGGAGGCGCGGTTCACGATCTCGACCAGCAGTTCCTCCTTGCCGCTGATGTGCGCGTACAGACTGCCGCCTTGCATGCCCAGTTCGCCCGCCAGGTCCCGCATGGACGTGGCGTGGTAGCCGCGTTCACTGAACAGCACGCTAGCCGAGTCGAGGATCTGTTCACGGCGGGATTTGAGGGGGTCAGTCATGGCGCGGACGCGTCCTGGGGCGCGGTCACCCGAGGGTAGCATGCGTCCAAACGGGCGTTTGGCTTGAGCGGACGACCGGCCGGAACCCGTGTGGGCAGGTGGTAGAACAGATCCCATGACCACTCCACCCTCCACCCAGACGGCCCAGGACGGCCCGGCAGGCATCCGGCCCTCGGTGCGCGCGGTGCCCGCCTACCCGTTCACGCCCACGGACGCGCCTATCAAGCTCGATCAGAACGAGAACCCGTACGATTTCCCGGAACGCCTCAAGGCGCTGGCCGTGGGCCGCCTGATGGAGCGCCCTTGGAACCGGTACCCGGATCTGCACGCCGACGAACTGCGCCGCCGCATCGCCGCGCTGGAAGACTGGGATGAGCACGGCGTGGTCGTGACCCCCGGCAGCAACGTCCTGATCAAGCTGCTGACCGAACTGGCCGGGATCGGGCAGACGGTGCTGACCGTGAATCCGACCTTCAGCGTGTACACCCTGGAGGCGCAACTGCTGGGTGCGAATCTCGTGCAGGTCAGCCTGAACGATGATTTCTCATTGCCGGTCGAGGGGCTGCTGGCGGAACTGCGGTCACGGCCGCCGGGCGTGCTGTACATCACGCAGCCGCATGCCCCGACCGGGCACCTGGACGCCACCCAGAGCGTGCAGACGCTGCTCGACGCCGCCGGCGACTGGGTGGTGGTGCTCGACGAGGCTTACCACCAGTACGCGCACAGCGACCTCAGGGCCCTGGTGCGCGCCCACCCGAACGCGGTGAGCCTGCGCACCTTCAGCAAGGCCTGGAGTCTGGCAGGAGCGCGGGCCGGCTACGCGCTTGGGTCGCCGGATCTCGCCGCGAACATCCAGAAACTCGTGTCGGCCTTCACCATGAACGCCCTCACGCAGGCCGTACTGGAGGTGGCCCTGGAGCACCCCCACTACGTGCAGGAACGGGCCCTGGAAGCCGTGAGTGAGCGCGGCCGGATGCTCGAAGCCCTGCAGAACCACCCGACCTGCACGGCCATTCCCAGTCAGGCGAACTTTTTCCTGCTGCGCACCCCGGACGCCGACGCCGCGTACCGCCAGTTCCTCGACCACGGAATCGTGGTGCGCCGCCAGGATCGCCTGCACCTGCTGCGGGGGTGCCTGCGAGTGTCGGTCGGCACGCCTGCCGAGAACGACCGCTTCCTGGCCGCAGCCCTGGCCCTGCGCTGAGTGACCGACCCGTTCCAGCCCCCGCCGGGCACGCCCCAACGCAGCACGCTGGTGCGGGACTGTACGGCGTGCGGTGCGTGCTGCGCGGCTCCGGACATCGCTGCGCTGCGCAAACCGCTGGGTGTGCCGTGCGTGCACCTGGGAGCCGACTGCCGGTGCGGCATCTACACCATGCGGCCGCAGGTCTGTCGCAACTACGCGCCGGACTGGGTCTGCAGTGAGGTCGCCCCCCTGCCGACGCTGGACGCCCGCATCCGGCGGTTTCTGGAGATCTACGGCCTACAGGACGAGCTGACCGAGTAACGCGCAGCCCAGCACCACGATCCACGCTGGCAGCCGTCCCGCCGTGAGCGCCGCGTAGGCCGCGAGCGCCACGGCCAGGTCACGCGGCCCCCGCACGGCGCCCGTGAAGACCGGCGAGTACAGCGCTGCGAGCAGCAGCCCCACCACGCCCGCATTCACACCCGCCAGGGCCGCGCGCGCGGCCGGCTGGGCCGACAGCGCCGACCAGAACGGCAGGGCGCCCGCCATCAGCAGCAGGCCCGGCAGGAACACGCCCACCGTCGCGAGCAGCGCGCCCAGTACAGGGGAGAGTGCGTGCTGGGCCGCGCCCAGGTAGGTGGCGAAGGTGAACAGCGGCCCCGGCACGGCGTTCGCCGCTCCATACCCGGCGATGAACGTCCCGTGCGTCAGGAAGCGCGGGACAAAGCCCGCCTCCAGCAGCGGCAGCACCACGTGTCCACCCCCGAACACCAGCGCGCCCGCGCGGTACGTGGCCTCCAGCAGGGCCCAGCCGCCAGACAGCGGGGCCAGGAGGGGCAATGCGAGCAGCCCGGCTCCGCACAGTCCGATCAGGAGCAACCCGGTCATGCGGGACACCGGCACCGTGGGCAGGTGCCCTGCGGTCGCGTGAGCGGACGGCAGGAACCGCCACCCGATCAGACCGCAGGCCAGCAGGGCCAGCACCTGCCAGACCGCCCCGGGCAGCACGACCAGCAGCGCGGCCACGCCCAGGGCCAGGGCGACCCGCACACGATCCGTGACCAGACTGCTCCACATGCCTGCCACGGCCTGCGCCACGATCGCCACCGCCGCAACCTTCAGGCCGGCCAGCGACCCGGCCGCGCCCACATCACCCAGGTTCCCCACGCCCACCGCGAAGGCCAGCATGAGCAGTGCGCTCGGCGCGGTGAAGCCCAACCACGCGGCCAGCGCCCCTGGCCAGCCTGCCCGCAGCAGGCCGACGGCGAAGCCCGTCTGGGAACTCGCCGGGCCGGGCAGGAACTGCGCCAGGGCCACCACATCGGCGTAGCCGGCCTCGCTCAGCCACGCGCGGCGCGTCACGACCTCCGTGCGGAAGTACCCCAGGTGGGCCACCGGCCCCCCGAAACTCGTGAGGCCCAGCCGCAGGAACACCACGAAGACTTCCAGCACGCGCATGCAGGTCAGGGTAACCGCTTCCCGGTCAGCGGGGCGTCAAAAGCAGGCCGCCCCGGCGTGGGCCAGGGCGGCATGTCTGACGTTGCGTGTGCTCAGTCGGCGGCGTTAATCATCGGCTGCCTGACCGCCCGGCTGCGGGTGGCCGCGCCCCGGCACCTCGGGATTCTCGACGAACACGGTCGGGTCGAACTCGTCGAAGCCGATCTCCTTCTCGTACTCGCCGATCTTCAGGTGCAGACGTTTCACGTCGCCCTCGACCTGGCCGTAATCGAAGGTGTCCCAGATGGCAGTCGTGCGCGGGTTGTAGCCCTCGTAATCCGGCACCTCGCGCGTCTTGCGGATGCCTTCCTCCAGCGCCTTGCGGCTCTCCACGCCCAGGTTCCGGAACGCGACCTGCATCACGTCCCGCTGGAAGTCGCGGGGGCCGTAGATGCCAGCGCGGTACACGGTTTCCTGGAACTGCTGCCAGTCCGGAATCAGCGTGGCGGCGGGCATCGAGAACTGCCCGATGATGGCCTTCATGGCTTCTAGCGTCTGCTGCGGATAGTAGTACAGGTACATCCGTACGCCTTCCAGGAAGAAGTTGTAGTGCGCGGCCTCGTCGACCGCGATGGTCTGCGCGACCTTGGCCAGCACGGCGTCCTGCACGCCCTGGAGCGCGGGCTTGTCGCTTTTGCCCTGCGCGATCTTCATCATGTTCAGGTAGTTCAATTGCGTGGCCCGCTCCTGGAATACCGTGTACACGAGGTTGTGGATCGCGTCCGGGAAGGGCAGTTCCCACGTCTGGGATTTCAGGCGGTGCTTGTACTCCTCGATGTACGCGGGGCTGCGCTGGCCGCTGAACAGCAGGGCGTTCTCCCAGGCGTCGGCATGCTTCTCCTCCTCACTGCCCCAGCGCATCTGGAAGTGCGAGCGGCCGTGGCTGCGCCGCACTAGGTGGATCAGGCTGCTGGTGAAGTCCGGCGCGTACTGCTCCACGGCAAAAAAGCCCTGGATGACCGTCACGAGTTCCGGCGGCAGATCGCGGCCCATGGTTCGCCACTCGAAGGAGCGGTCGGCATTCCAGTTGCGCGTTTCCTGGCTGCGGGCGGTGTACCAGCGGTACAGACCCAGGAAACCGCGTTCGATCAGGCGGTCTTTTTCCTTGTTGCTGAGCAGCCCGGCCGGGGTGGGCGGGCGGTCGATCAAGGTGTCGGGCGGCAGGATATCGGCCACGGGGGTACCTCCTCGGGAACCGTCCGGGACAACGACACGGGTGGACGGTACCACTCCACCCTACTCGCCCGGCCCCAGGGCAGCCGTGTTCGGGAACGCGGTTCAACTTGCCGTTTCCTCACCATTCCGGCTCCGATACTCATGAAAGTGGTTCGGACATCATGTGCGCTCTGGGAACTGCGGCTGGCACATTATCGTGAAAATCGATGAAACCCCTTGTCGGTATGATGGTCGGCTTAACACTCCTCCTCACCGCGTGCCCAGCGACCCCACTGCCAGCACCGGCGAACACGCTCGACGTGATTCTGGGCGGCGTGGTCAGTGCGCCAGTCGTCATCTCCGATGCCTTAACTGATGCCGTGCTGTTCGACGGCACCATTGAGAACAGCAGAACATTCGGCAATTTCAAGGCCGGTACTGTCGTGCGCGTCGATGGGCGTCCGGTTACGGGATACGACGCGCCGGCCGTGCACTACGTCAACGTCACGGCAAAGTCGACGGTGACACTCACCTACAAGCAAAGTGCGTCGCCATCACCTCTTCCACACATTCCCACTGGGAATGTCCGGGGCACCGTGCGGCTCGCGCTCGGGACGCCGCCTGTCGGAGCTGACAGTGATGCCATCGGTAAGACCATCTTCTATGGCTACAGCACGCGCGGGGGATACGAAGTGTCTATCGGGAGCGTGGACAGCCAGCTGAAATTTGACATGATTCTCAGTGAAGACCCAGCGATTGCCTCGGACTCCATGGGCACCGTCGTCGACTCCATGACCAGGGGCTGCACGATAACAGTACGCACCATCAGTGATCCAGCGGCCAGGATCAGCCCGCTGGGCAACGGAAACGATGGCTCGTTCTCGCTCTACTCCTCAAACCCAACCATTGAGCTTCCCCTACATGCCGTCGTGAGCGAGACGAACCGTACCCCGGTCGAACTGGTCTACGCGGATCGGCCCGTGACCACGACTCTGGCCGCACAATGCGGCACTGGGGCCTTGAACCTCGACCTGCGACTGAACCAGGGGTGGAATGTCGTGGAACATGCAGCCGGTCAGGGCGTGGGCGGACAGGTGAACCTGAAATCATCGGCGGTCTCACCACTCGACCTGCTCCTGACCCCCTGACAAGATCTTGACTGCCTCTGCGGTGCGTCGTCACGGATGACGCGGCCTCGAACTCACCATCGGGTCAGGCTGGGGGCCGCTACACTTCCCGCATGACGTCTGCCTCCCCGAACCTCGTCGGCCAACTGGCCCCGGATTTCACCCTGCCTGCCTCCACGGGGCAGACGGTCACGCTCAGCTCGTACCGTGGGCATCAGCACGTGGTGCTGGTGTTCTACCCCCTGGACTTCAGTCCCGTGTGCAGCATGCAGCTGCCCGAGTATTCCGGCCGTCAGGATGACTTCGCGGACGCCGGGGCGGTCGTGCTGGGCATCAACCGGGATTCCGTGCACGCGCACAAGGCCTGGGCGGCCGAGTACGGCATCGAGGTGCCCCTGCTGGCCGACATGAAACTGGACGTGGCCCGCGAGTATGGCGTGGCCATCGACGACCGCGCCATCAGCGGCCGGGCGGTGTTCCTGATCGACCGCACCGGGGTGGTGCGCTACCAGCATGTCGAGGAGAAGACCGGCGATTACACCGTGCGGCCCGAGGCCGTGCTCGCCAAGATCCGCGAGCTGTAAGGCGCGTGCCGGAAGTCCTCAGTTTCATCAACCTCAAGGGCGGCGTCGCCAAGACCACCACCGCCGTGCAACTGGCCGACACGCTGGCGTTCATGAAACAGAAACGCGTGCTGGTCATCGACCTCGATCCGCAGACGAACGCGACCCTGGCCCTGATCGGTGAGGAACGCTGGGGAGAGGCCGACGAGGCCGGGCAGACCCTCGCGCACCTGTTCCTGGATCAGGTGAACGGCACGCACGGCTTCGACGTGACCCGCGCCATCGTGAAGGGGGCCAGCAACCTGAACAAGGTGCCCGCCAGCGTCATCGATCAGCTGCCCGCAGACTCCCGCTACGGACGCGTGGACGTGCTGCCCAGCTCCATCCGCCTGATCGACGTGCAAGACCGCATGCAGGACATCGCCGCGCGTTCGTTCTACGCCGTGAATCCCATGGAGGTCGTGCGGAAGTTCATCGCCCCCAGTTTCGACGCATACGACTATGTACTGCTCGACTGCCCGCCCAATCTGGGCTTCATCACGCAGAACGGCCTGGAGGTCAGCGACCACTACGTGATTCCCACCATTCCCGACCGGCTGAGCACCTACGGCATTCCGCAGATCGCCACGCGCATCGGCGACATCCGCCGCGCCCGCGACCTGAAGCTCCGCTGTCTGGGCGTGGTGATCACCAAGTACCAGTCGACCAGCACCCAGCACCGTCAGGGCCTGGAGCGCCTGGAAACCGACCTGGAGCGCGCATTTTCCGGAACTGGCGAGCGCACCCCGCCCATCCTGAACACCATCCTCCCGCAGACGAACGCCAGCGCCGAGGCCATGAGCTTCGACCGCCGCACCAGCACCTACCGCGACAAGTACGGCAGCACCCAGGTCGGCGGTCAGGCCGCGTACAAGTACGGTCTCGACCTGGCCGACGAACTCGACGATCTCCTCGCGCTCCGCTGAGGCCTACAGCGCGGCCGGATCGACCAGTAGGGCGTTCTCCACCTCGAAGGCCTCGGCGTAACGAACGCGGCCCAGGGTGCCCCAGTAACTCTGCCGTGCCCGGCGGCGCTCCACGATCTCCGGCGTGACCGTCTCCGATATGGCCGCCCCGGCGAACTGGCTCTCGTGGGCCAGGATGGCCGCCGCCCACACTTCCTGCACGCCCTCCACATCGACCAGCAGGGTCGGTGTGATGTCCGCGTTGCCCTGGTACATCAGCACGCGCGACACCCGGTGCGGGTCGCCGCCCACGTAGGCCTTCTGAAGCTGGGCCAGATGCACCGCGCGCTTGCTGAGGTGATACGCGCCGAAATGATCCGGGTGCCGATCCTTGAAATGCGGCACGACCAGCACTTTCGGGCGCACCGCACGCAGCGTCGCCGCCAGCCGGTGCGCCGCCTTGGCCGTGTCCACGATCTCGCCGTCCACCAGGCCCAGTTGCCCACGCCACGCCAGACCCATGATTTGTGCCGCCCGCGCGCACTCCTGCACACGCACGTCCGGCGTGCCCTGCGTTCCCTTCTCGCCGCGCGACAGCTCCAGGATGCCGACTTTCCGGCCCGACTGCGCCAGCCGGATCAGGGTGCCGCCCGCCCCGATCTCCGCATCGTCCGGATGGGGCGCCAGACACAACCAGTCCAGCGGCTGAACCTCACCATGCACCGTCTCGAACGCCGAATTCATTCGGCCAGGATAGGGCCTGAACGTCACCCTCCCTCCGCATGGCGCCGCTTGACACCCCCCGCCCGCATTCCTATACTCTCTGAGCTTCCGTGCGAAGTGGGCCAGTGTAGCTCAGTGGTAGAGCAGCTGATTCGTAATCAGCAGGTCGTCGGTTCAAGTCCGACCCCTGGCTCCAACAGAAAACCCCGCGCTGAGCGGGGTTGTTTTGTTTCTGGGCCGGCTGCCGGAGTGAATCCTGCCAGGGTCGGGATACGACCGCAAGGGCCAAGAGGGGACGAACCGCCTTGCGGCGGCGGGTAGGCTGAGCGCATGAACCCCCAGAGGATCACGCACGTGCATCACCAACTGCGCCGGCCCCGTCCGTTCGTGGATCTGGCGGGATTCTTTCTGTTCTTCGGCATCTCCGGGGTGGATCAGGGCAGGGAAGCGAGGCTGCAGCGGCGCTTCGAGCAGGAGACCTTTCCACACCGGGTCACGGCGCGGCTGTCGCCTTCGCCGGGTCAGGGCCGCTACCGGCTGGAGGGGATGCCAGAGGAGGTGGCCCGGCGACCGTGGGTGGTGAACCATCCGGGACAGGCCGTGACGACCCTCAGCGATGACGGCTGGGCAGCCTTCCAGGCCTGGCAACGTGGCGGGGCGCGTGAGGTGCGGGCGGTGCCGATCGCGGAGTCCTGACGGCAGTCCTGCGTCGGGCCGCGCCCCGTCCTTCACCTGGAGTGGTTCCTGCCTCATGGGATCGCCTGTCCTGCGCGTGCCGGGCCAGACCGCCCACACACGGCCCTCCGGCTGCGCTACCGTGATGTCATTTGCCCACACTGTGGATCAGGGCTGGCCGTGCCCGGCCGTGGTGGAGTACAGTGGGGGGCTGACGGTGCGGCCCCGCGCCGCGCCAGGGAGGAACGAGGATGGCGGAACGAGACATTGACAAGCTGCTGGCCATGACGGACAGCAAGTACCGGCTGAGCGTGGTGACGGCCAAACGTGCCCTGCAACTGCGGAGCGGCGCTCCCAGCGTGCTGCCCACCGAGCAGCGCGTGCGCACCCGCAACCTGGTCACGCAGGCCATGCGTGAACTAGCGACCGGGAAACTCACGGTGGGCACGGATCTGATGGACGAGAGCCGCTTCCATCAGGACTATGTGCGGCAGCGGCAGGCGCAGCTCCAGGCGCAGCTGAACGCCGAACGCGAACGCGAACGCGACTGAGCCGTGAACTGTGGGCGGGCCGGATGAGATGTCCGGCCCGCCGCGTTTCTGGGAGGGCAGGGCGGGACTATGGTGGGGCATGCTGACTGCCTTTGCCGTGCTGCTGTGCTTCACGGCCCTTCTCGCGTACCTGAACGAGCGTTTTCTGCACTTTCCCACCACGGTCGGCGTGACCCTGGCGGGCGCGCTGTCCAGCATTCTCCTGATCGTGCTGGACACGCAGGGTGTGGTTCCGGGCGTCCGGAGCTGGGCGGCCGGACTGCTGAACACCCTGAACTTCACCAATTTCGTGCTGAACGGCATCCTGAGCCTGCTGCTGTTCGCCGGATCGCTCAGCCTGGACGCCGGACAGATGCTCCGGCAGCGGGGCAGCATCCTATTGCTGGCGTTCTTCAGCACCGTGATCAGCACCTTCCTGATCGGTGTCGCCGCGTACGGCGTGTTCCAGCTGCTGGGCCTGACCGTGCCCCCGGTGTGGGCGCTGCTCTTCGGCGCGCTGATCAGCCCCACCGATCCGGTGGCCGTGCTCGACCTGCTGGGGCGGGCGCGGGTGCCCGCGAGAATCAAGATCCTGATCGCGGGCGAGAGCCTGTTCAACGATGGCGTGGGCGTCGTGATCTTCCTGGTGATCGCTGCCGTGGCCGGCATCGGGCCGCACGGCACGTCCATGGACGTGAATGCCATGACGGTTCTGACCCTGTTCGCGCGTGAGGCACTGGGCGGCGTGCTGTTCGGCGCGGCGCTCGGTTACGGCGGCTTCCTGATGCTGCGCTCGATCGCTCAGCCGGCGGTCGAAGTGCTGATCACCCTGGCCCTGGTGCTCGGCGGGTACGTGGCCGCCGCCGCACTGGGCATGAGCGGCCCCCTGGCCATGGTCGTGGCGGGCCTGGTGCTGTCCGCGACCAAGCACCTCGCATTCGACGGGGCCACGCGGCAGCACGTCGAGACCTTCTGGGAGACCATCGATCAGGTGCTGAACATCATCCTATTCTCGTTCATCGGGTTGGATGTGCTGCTCACGCGGCCGAGCATGGCGCAGGTGGTGGCCAGCGTGATTCTGATCGGCGTGGCTCTTGCTGCGCGGTATATCAGCGTGGCCCTCCCCTTCACCCTGGTTCGGGCGCGGGAGGGCTACGGGGCATACACGGTGAGGCTGCTCACCTGGGGGGGGCTGCGCGGCGGTATCGCCATCAGCCTCGCGCTGGGCCTGCCCGACAGCCCGTACCGGCCGCCGCTGCTGACCGCCACCTACGCCATAGTGCTGTTCACCATCGCCGTGCAGGGCCTGACTATCATGCCGCTGGTGCACCGCGCGGTCGCCGCGAGCGGTACAGAAAGTTCAGAGCAGAGGGCAGGGGGCGCCCCTCTCTAGCCCCCTTGCCCTCTCCTTTCCGCCTCGACTTATTTCTCGACGAGGTACGCCTTCTCGATCACGTCGGGCGTGCCGCCCATGCCGGGCTGGATGCGCGTCAGGCGCGGCAGGACGTCCAGCCCCTCGACAACCTTGCCGAACACGGTGTGCTTACCGTCGAGGTGCGGGGTATCCACGAAGGTGATGAAGAACTGGCTGCCGTTGGTGGCCGGGCCACGGTTGGCCATGCTCAGCACGCCCGCGCCCCGGTGGCGGTGCTCGGAACCGAACTCGTCCTCGAAGTCGTAGCCGGGGCCGCCCGCGCCGGTGCCGCTCGGGTCGCCCGTCTGCGCCATGAAGCCGTCGATCACGCGGTGGAACTTGATGCCGTCGTAGTAGTGATGACGCAGCAGGTACGCGAACGAATTCACGGTCACGGGCGCGTCGTCTGGGTACAGCTCGACCACGATGCGGCCCTTGCTGGTCTCCAGCACGGCGCGGTAGGCCTTGCCGGGTTCGATCCCGTTGCCCAGCTCCGGGGCGCTACTGAATTTAGTCTGGCGTTCGGCGCTCAGTTCGGGCGTGACGTGGTAGCCATCGGCGGCGTACATATCGGCAGTCATAAGCTCCATTCTACCGGGCGGATCATGAGCACGTCCAAGATCGGGACCAGGCCAGTCTTCAGATGACCCACTCGCCGGCGCGCATCAGCGGCTCGCGCTCGCCGCTGGCGGTGATGCCGTCCACGTCGGTGTCGGGCGTGCCGATCATCCAGTCCACGTGGATCAGCGAGTCGTTCCCGCCCGCCGCCACGACCACGGCCTCGTCGTCGCCGCCCACGGCGTTGGTGGGGTAGCAGCGGCCCAGCGCGATGTGGCTGGCGGCGTTCTCGTCGAACAGCGTGTTGAGGAACAGCGTGCCGGTCTGCGCCACGGGCGCGGAGGCGGGCACTAACGCGATCTCGCCCAGGTGCGCCGCGCCCTCGTCCGTGCCGATCAGGCGTTCCAGGGTGTCCTGGCCGCGCGAGGCCGTGACCTCCACCGCCCTGCCGCCCTCGAAGCGCACGCGTATGCCCTCGACCAGTTGCCCGCGCACGCTCAGCGGTTTGCTCGCCACGGCCCAGCCCTCGACCCGGTCGCGGTGCGGCATGGTAAACACCTCGTCGGTGGGCAGGTTCGGCACGGCGTAGATGCCGTTCTTCGCCGCCTCGCCGCCCCCCATCCAGATATGGTTGGTGGCGAGGCCAACGGTCAGGTCGGTGCCCAGGCCACTTGTCAGGTGGACGGCCGCGTACTGTTTGTCGTTCAGCAGACGGCTCAGCCGTCCGAGCTGCGCTGTGTGCGCCGCCCACGCGGCCACAGGATCGTCACCGTTCACGCGGGTTGTGGTGAAGATGTCGGCCCACAGCCGCTCCACGGCGTCCGCCTCGCTCAGCTGCGGGTACACGCGGGCCGCCCACGCGGGTGTGGCGATGGCCGCGACCGTCCAGTTCACGTGCATGCCGCCGATCGCCTCCATGACGGTCTTCATGGCCTGCGCCTGCGCCTTGCTGCGCGCCGCGACCCGCTCCGGGTTCACACCCGCCAGCAGCGACGGATCCTCCCCGACAATGCTGATCATGGCGTACCCGTCGGCGACCATCGCCTCGCGCTCGCTCGCCACCCAGTCCGGCAGGAACGTCACGGCCTCATCGGTGCCGTCCTCGTACAGCGCGAGCTCCAGGTGCGGATCCGTGTACACCACGCGTACGTCCGTGGCGCCGGCCCGGTAGGCGGCGCGGGCCGTCAGGCGGGCCAGTTCGGTCGCCTCGACGGGCGCGGCGATCCGCACCTTGCCCCCCTGCGGGAGGTTCACGCCCGTGCGGACGAGCAGGTCGGCGTAACGCGCGAGCTTCGTCTGGAAGTCGCCGGTGGTAGTGGAGGAGGTCATTGGAGCTACTCTACCGGCCCACCCGCGCCCTCGTCCGACGGGCCGGGACTGTCGGGAGTGACGCGCCAGTACACGCCCCGGTCGCGGGCCAGGATGTTCATCCCGATCATCTCGCGGCGCAGCGTGGCGACGTCCGGATGCACCTCGCCCAGGATGGCGTTCACCTCGCGCTCGGGGTAGCGGCGGCCCGGCCCGAACAGCAGGCCCAGTTCCTGCATGACCACCATCTTCTTCTTCAGTTGCGCGGGAATGGTGGTCAGCTTCCCGGCCCGGAAGAACGAGCGCAGCACGCGGTTCCGGTACGGGTCGGCCGCTGGCAGGGCGGTCGTCTCCCCCCGGATGAGTCCGGCCAGCGTGGCGTCCAGCGCCGCGTGATCCGGGCCGTGCAGCCGCGCGTGCCCCTCCTGGCGGGCCACCATCAGGCCGACCTCGACCAGTTGCGCCAAGTGGTGGCTCACCGTGGCGGGCGCGAGGTTCATCAGCCGGGCGAGGTGGTCGCCCGCCAGCGGCTCCGACCACGTCAGGCGCAGCAGCGTCAGCCGCGCCGGGTGCGACAGGGCCCGGAACACGGCTGCGCGGGCGTTCAGGTCGTCACTCATGACCAGTCTCCCTGCGGCCAGGGGCGGGTGCCGTGAGCATGGAGGTGGGCCGCCGCGTAGATGCCCAGGGCCGCCATCAGGGTGTCGAAGCGCGCCTGCGCCTTCGCGCTGCCCGCCGCATCATTGGCGGTTCGGGCCAGCCGAAGGTCGAGCAGGCCGGTCATGAGGTCGTGATGACGGGCGTTCATGCGGTCTTGCGAGGCGAGTGTCGGGGGCATGGCCATAAGATTCGATCCTCCTCGAATCAAATTACAAGATTCGATGGGCATCGAAATCAATCGTTTGGCCTAGACCCGTGCGCTGGCCTACCAGCCCTCGATCTGCCGCCCCGCCTCGAAGGCCGCCACGCCCGCTGCCACCGACAGGTTCAGGCTGCGGCCCCCGCCCGGCTGCGGCAGCTTCAGTTTCGGCAGGGCGTCGCGCAGCCACGCGGGCAGGCCTCGTGATTCCGGGCCGAACAGCAGGTAATCCCCGCGCGCGAAGCCCGCCCGCGTGTGCAGCTGCGTGGCGTGTGTGCTGAACGCGAAGACCCGTGCTCCCGAACCCAGCGTGCCCTGAAAGGCCGTCCAGCTCGCATGCTCGTGCAGGGTCACGCCCTGCAGGTAATCCATGACGGCCCGGCGGAACTCGCGGTCATGCAGGTGAAAGCCGTACGGTCGGATCAGGTGCAGTTCAGCGCCCAGCACCGCGCAGGTGCGCGCCACGTTGCCCACGTTCCCGGCCTTTTCCGGCTCGAACAGCACCACCCGCAGCAGGGGAGGCGTCATGCGCGGGCGCTCAGGGCCCGCCAGTGGGCGGTGGAGGCATACGCCTGCCGTGCCGGCACGGACACCAACGTCAACTCCGGGTATCGCATGGCCGTGAGCGTTCCTCCGAACACGCAGCCGGTGTCGAGGTTCACGGTGCGTCCTCGCCAGTCGGGCTCCAGCACCGACGTGTGGCCGTACACCACCAGGGCCGGGCCCGTGTAGTCCGTCACCCAGTCCACTGGCCCGTCGGCCCCGTCGGCGCGGCTTCGGCCAGACCTGCGACCCCAGACGTTGAACTGTTCACGCTCGTCCGGGTCGTCCGACTTGAGTTCCCCGGCATGCACGACCAGCAGGCGGCCGCCATCCAATTCCAGCCGGGCGGGCAGGGATGCCAGAAAGCGCCGCATCGCGTCGCGTTCGGCCTCTGACACCGCGGAGAGCTGATCCAGCGACACCAGCAACGACTTCGACGTCTCGACCGCTTCGCCCTGAAGGGCGCGGGCCAGCCGCTCGTCGTGGTTGCCGCGCACGCACAGGGCCGTGCCACGCTGCACGGCGTCCATCACCAGCCGCACCACGGCGGCAATCCGGGGGCCACGGTCGACCAGATCCCCCACGAACACCACCTGACGGCCCGGCGGCGGCGTGAGCGTTCCGCCGCTGCACGCGTACCCCAGCCGGGCCAGCACGTCCAGCAGTTCCTCGAAGCAGCCGTGGACGTCTCCGATCACATCGTAGGCCACCGGCATCAGGTCGCGGCCCCGGATCGGGCCAGCAGCACCGTCACCCGCACCTGCACGTGCGCCGGGGCCTGTCCCTCGGACGTCTTGAAACTCACGCCCACCTCCGTCTCCGGCAGGTTCAGCAGCGCCGCCACGTTCCGGGCGATCTCGGTGCGCCTCGGCCCCAGCTTCGGCCGGTCCAGCGTGACCACCAGCGCCACGTTCACCGGCCCGTACCCACGCTCGCGCACCAGCTCCAGCGCCCGCTCCACGATCACGCGCGAGTCCAGGCCGCGCCACTCGGCCGCCGTATCCGGAAAGTACTGACCGATGTCGCCCAGCGCCAGCCCTGACAGCAGCGCGTCGGCCACGGCGTGCAGCACCGCGTCGCCGTCGCTGTGGGCCACCGCGCCGTGGTGGGCCTCCGGCAGCGGCACGCCCCCCAGAACCAGGGGCCGCCCCGCTTCCAGCCGGTGCGCGTCCTCGCCGTACCCGATGCGGTAGGGAACAGAAACCATGCCGCGAGCATAGGCCACCGGCCCCCTGCCTGCGACCAGCTGTTAACGCCCCGCTAATGCCCTCCCTGCCACGCTGCCCACAGACCGGTTGGGGCCGCGCCACAGCACCCCGGCGGCCCAAGGGAGCGCGCGACATGGGTCAGGATCTACCCGACGATCTCTTCGAATTCTTTCCGCTGCCCACGCTGTGCTGGCCAGCCACAGACCACGCGGCTGAACCGCAACCGAATCTCGCCTACCGGCGCACCTATCCGCCCGGCGCCCTGCCGGGTGCCGGCACCTGGGCCGACGGGCACCACATCCAGCGCCTCCTCACACAGGACGGTCACCTCCGCTTCAGCCGCGTGCACCTGACCACCCTGCCCGGCGGCACGCGGCTGGCCACCATCGAGGACGTCCACGAGTACCACCAGGACGCCCTGACCGGCCTGCTCGACCGCCGCGCCCTGCAGCACGATCTCCGAACCCAGACGCCGGGCAGCGTGACCCTGCTCGACATCGACCACTTCAAGGCTGTGAACGACACCCTCGGACACGCCGCCGGCGACGACGTGCTGTGCGCGCTGGCCGCGCTCGTCGCCACGGTCGCCTGCACCTGCAATGGACACGCCTACCGCGTGGGCGGCGACGAATTCCTATTGCACACGCCGCGCCCCATCCCGGCCGACCAGCTGGATCAGCTGCACGGACAGTTCCGGCTGGCCATCTCCCGTCTGGGTGTGCCACGCGGCCAGATTTCCAGCGGCATGGCTCATGCCCCCCGCGACGGTAACACCATCCGGCACCTGATCCTGCACGCTGACGCGCAACTCGGTGAGCACAAACACCACCGGCAAGGCGCCGTTCACCGTCTGAACCTGGAGCCGGAGCCCACACCCCACCGTCCGGCGGGCTGGACGCACCGTTGACTCCGCACGCGGCCCTGCTCCGCTCCAGCGCCCACCCCTCCCCTCCAGAAGGACGCATGAGGCACCTGCCTACCCTCCCGGAACTCACGGGCCTCCACGAGAGCGGCGGCTCCCTGATGGGCACCACCACGCGTGGGCCGCTGGCCCTGTACCGCTACGTCCCTCTACAGGGGGCGGTGCTGACTGGGCAGGTCATTCCCTTCGCCGCGCGCTGGCCCGAGCACCTGAAACTGCTGATCTACCGCTACTCGCCGGTGCCCCCCCTGCCGCGCGGCATCCTGCCCCCGCACCTGCTGGAACGCCTCGGCGTTCGCCCACGCGACCTCGATGGCCTGCGCCCCTGGGATCAGCTGACGTACCAGGGATGGCCCGTGTACGTCTGCCTGCTCGACCGGCCCGGGGCGCGCCCCGCCGGCATCATCGAAAGCCAGTTCGAACAGCTCCGCCTGGACGTGCAGCCGCTGGGCCTGCCGGGCAGTGCAGGACAGGGGCCATAGAGCGCCACAGGAGGATGTATGACGGATCCCAACAACGACTCCGGAGAGGTTCCCGTTCCCTTCAGGACTCTGTTCGTCGATGACCGCACGGGGTACATCTACGGAGTCACCGAAGGCGACAGCCAGTACCCGCTGTACGTCTTTACACCGCTCAGGGAGGCCTGCGTCGGCCACTATGAAATCCCGGTGGGGCCGAACTGGCCGGAATACGCGGTCGATTTCGTGTTGACCTATGTTCCCGTGACGGCGGCCATTCCGGCGCCGTACCCGAGTGGGATCACCCTCGGCATCAACCGGCGGCCGAAGGACACCCAGAGGCCCTGGGATCAGGCGACCTACCACGGCTGGCCCCTGTATTACGTGGCGGATCATCAGACGAAGGCCGAGAAAGGCAACCACCCGGCCATGTTCGAGCCGGTCACGCTGGACATCGAGGTCATTGAGCCCAGCGACGGAGTAATCACACTGCCTGGACCGAACATTGGGCCTTGAAGTTCAGCGAGAGTCAAGGTGGTCGTGAAGCCACGCCCGGAGCGCGCCCACGTCCAGCGGTGGCCCGGCATTCGGGGTCGGGCCGGCCACGGCCTCTGCCCGCCGCCGCTGTTCGGTATGTGTGTTGTGATCCTGGGCAATGGCCGCCGCAAAGGCACGGACGCCTGCCGGGTCGGAGGCCAGCAGGTCCGCGGCCACGATCAGGAACAGTTCGATGGCCGTCCAGGGATTGCTCCCCTTGGCCACCCGTGGCATGGCCTCGCTGGCAGACTGCCGGGCCTCCAGTGCGCGGCCTCGGGCGTAGAGCAGCGCCGTGTCCAGCAGGGCGACCTCAATCTCGATTTCGGCATCTTCGACGGTTCGCAGCCTCTCCCGGAGATGCGCGGTGACGGCCTGCGCCTCCCGGAGGTTGCCCTGGCGAAGGTTGATCCGGCTTCTGTAGGTCAGGCAGAGCATGGCGCTGCTCACGTCACCAAGACGTTCGCAGGCCATCTGGACGTCCGAAACCTCTGCGAGCAGGGCATCGAGATCGGTGTCCGGCAGGTAGAGGCTGGTTTGCAGCATGTACCGGCGGACATGCAGGCCCAGGCTTTCCGGGAGTTCTGGAAGCAGGCGCACAATAGCGGCCAATTCCGCGCGGATTTCGGCGGTGTCCGCAAAAAAACTGAGGCTGCCCAGGATGTTCATCCGGTACCCCACGACCCGCATCCGGTCTCCGAGCTGTTCGGCCAGCGCCAGGGCCTGCCGGATGAGGTCGACGGACGCCCGGTACTGGCCCTGCTGGGCACGGACACTCCCCAGCGTATTCAGCACTTTCATCCGGCTCGCTGGGTCGCCGGCCAGCGGACCCTGCAAAAAACGGGCGGCCAGCGTCTGCGCGTCCAGCAGCCGTCCGGCACGGTACGCCAGCCACATGCACGCGATCTGGGTGGCCGCCTGCACGTCGGCGGGCGCTGTGGCGTCCTCGGCCTCGTCGGCCAGCAGCGCGAACACGTCGGTGCCGCTGCCCAGCAGGCCGCGCCGGTCGTAGTGGGCCAGCAGGTGATTCACGGTGCTGGCCTGAAGCGTGCTGTCCCGGAGCGCGTTCGAGACGGCCAGCCGCAGGTTGCCGCGCTCCAGATCGACCGGAGGACTTTCCGGGGCCTGCGCGGTAAACCACGTCAGGTAGTGCTCGGCATGGGCACGGCGGGCAGCGTGCGCCAGTGCCGGGTGCGCCTGGGCCTGGGCGTTCAGGACGCCGGTCAGGGCCGGGTATACGCGTAGGCGCTCACTGCCCGGCTGGTACGTTTCCAGAAAGGAATGGGTCAGCAGGGCGTCCAGATCGTGGTCGCTCACGCCCAGGGCGGGCGTGTCGGCCGGGTCGAAGTCGGCACACACGCCCAGGCGCAGGGCGGCCTCGCGCTCGCGCTCGTTCAGCAGCTCCCACGAGCGCTGGGCGACCAGCATCAGGCCCCGGCGGCCATCGTGATCGCCGCCGGGACTGCTGAGGGTCGCGGCCTCGTGCAGCACGCGGGCGTAGACGTCGTCCAGGCTTTCCACGCGCAGCCACGACGCAGCCAGTGCCAGGGCCAGCGGGTGCCCCAGCAGGCGGCGGGCCAGGCCGCCGATCAGGGCGGCGTTGTCCGGGCTCAGGGTGAAGTCGCGGCGCACGCGGGCCGCCTCGCGCAGAAACAGGATCACGGCGCTGCTCGCGGCGATCTCCGGCAGGTCGGCGTCGGGCGGCGGCACGTCCAGGCCGCCCAGGGTCAGGGTCAGCGTGTCAGCGGCCACCGCCTGGCCGGGCGGCGCGAGCTGGCCCAGTCGGCGGCGGCGGCCGCTGAGCACCCAGCGCACGTCCGGCAGGTCGCGGCGCAGGGTGCCCAGCAGCGCTGCGAGGTCGTGCAGGTCGTCCACGCCGTCCAGCAGGATCACGGGCGAGTCTCCCAGCAGCGGCGCCAGGCCCGCCCAGGTCCCCTGCACGGCCTGACCGGGCGCGCTGGCCCCGGCCAGGCGGGGCAGCAGGTCGGCGCTGCTCCGCGCTCCCTCGGAGTCGACGAGCACGGCGTGGCGACCTGCACGGCTCAGTTCGCGCAGCAGTTCGCGGCTCAGGGTGCTCTTGCCGATCCCGCCGGGGCCACTGACCGCCGCGACCGCCCCGCCGGGCCGGGCGGCCCACGCCAGCAGCGCGTCCAGCGGCTGGGCACGGCCCAGCATGCGCCCCGTGCGGGTGGTGGAGGCGACGGGTGTGTCGTCCGGGCCGGTCAGTCCGTGCAGTTCGGCCCGCAGTTCGGTTTCCAGCGCGCTCCCGGGCAGCGTCAGGGCCAGCAGGCGGCGCAGCAGCTCCGGTTCGGCGGGCGGCGCACCCGGCAGGCGGTAGGCGCGCTCCGTGAGGGCCTCGGCGTGTGCCGGATCGCTCGCCTCGGCCAGGGCCAGCACCTCGCCCTGCACATGCCGGGCCAGCCGGGTGCGCCAGCCCTCCACCCACTCCTCGAGGTCCGTGGAGACGTCGCCGAGTTTCACGCCCCCCAGGAACGCGCCAGGATAGGCGTTCAGGGCCGCCTGCCCGCGCAGGGTGAGCAGGCGGGCGGCGTCGCTGGGCAGCGAGGTCTCCAGGCGTTCCTCGCCTTCCAGGGCGCCGGGCGCGGCCTCGCGCAGCACGTACAGCGCGACGCGCAGGCTGGACTCCGGCTGCCGCGCGTTCGGCCACAGCAGCGTCCGCAGATCCCGGCGGGGCGTGGGTCCCTCCAGGGCCACGTACGCCAGCATCACCAGACTCTTCACCTTGTGGAACGTGCCCAGGTGCAGGTCACCCAGGGTTCGCAACTCGTCGGTGAACGTCGGTCCGGTCATGGGCTACCGCCGAGTCTACCCTCCGCTCCTCCGGCGGGGCAGGCCGGTGGCACCGGTCGTCCAGTCCGTTCAGGGTTCGGGAGGGTCGGTCTCGATGTGGGCTGCGCCGCGTGTCGCGTCCCGCAGGGCTGATGTGAAGGCGGGAACGTCCTCCGGGAACAGCTGCACGTCGAGCGTCACGCCGGCCGCGCCATATGCTTCCTCGCCGCGCACAGTGTCGAAGGTGACCAGCGCGTGGTACAGGGCGCTCACGTGCTCGAACGCCACGCGAACCATCACGGACTGCCGGGGGCGGACCTCCAGCCGGGGCGCGGTGCGCAGGCACTCGGCCGCCGTGCCTCCGTAGGCGCGCATCAGGCCGCCCGTGCCCAGGTTCACGCCGCCGTAGTACCGGACGACCACGACCATCACGTGATCCACGTCCTGTCCGTGGATGGCGCGCAGGATCGGGGTGCCCGCCGTCCCGCCCGGCTCGCCGTCGTCGTGGAAGCGGACGGCCGGGCCGATCTGGTACGCCCAGCAGTGGTGCGTGGCGTCCGGATAGCGGCTCTTCAACGCTGCGAGCTGCGAGAACGCTTCCTCCGGCGTGTCGGCCCGCTGGGCGAAGGCCAGGAATTCGGAATGGTTCACCACCGCGTCGTGCCGGTGTGGGCGCTCCAGCGTGGTGAACGGGGCGGGCAGCGGCTTGGGAACCTCCGCGCTCAGAGCAGGCCCCGGTCTTCCAGGTGCCGGCGCGCGTGGAACAGCGTCAGGCTGCTCGGCCCGTCGTGGATCTCTCCGGTCTCCAGCATCCGGTACACCTCGCGCAGGGGCATGACCACGCGCTCGATGGTCTCGGTGTCCTCGTGGGCCATCTCTCCCAGGGTCACGCCCAGCGCCAGGAAGGGGTAGAACACCACGCCGCTGATGCTCGGCTGCGGGTAGAAGCCCGGCAGCGGCAGCCACTCACCGCCGCGCCCGCCGACCTCCTCGGCCACCTCGCGCTGTGCGGCGGCCAGAACGGACTCGCCGGGTTCGATGCCGCCCGCCACGACCTCGGTAATGGTGGCGCGCAGCGGGTACCGGTACTGGCGGATCAGCACCGCGTCGCCGCTGTCCACGATCGGCAGCGCGAACACCGCCCGTGGGCCGCGCTGCCGGTACTGGTACGTGGTCTCCACGCCGCTGGGCAGCCGCACCCGGTCTTCCGAGAGGGCGCGGCGCCCCTCGAACAGCACCCTGGTCGAGAGGGTCTCCCAGGGCTGCGCGGCGTCCTCGACCAGCGCAGGCCAGTTCGGGTGCGTGTCCGCAGGCACGTCGGACTCGGGTCGGTCACTCATGCCCACAGGCTAGCGCGCACGTCCGGCAGCGGCGTCCAGCCCGGCCACGTCCACGCGCGCGGCCAGCGTGCCCGAGGCGGCGGCCGTCACGATCAGCGCCCCCGGTGTGACATCCAGGCCGCTCAAGTGCAGCGTTCCCACCGTGCCGGAGAGCGTGACGCCGGGCACCGGCCGGAAGGGCAATCGGGCCTGAGCCTGCGTGCGGGCGCGTTCCAGCAGCGGCCCCAGTTCCACGTGTGCCGCCTGCCGCACGAAGGCCTGCGCTCGGGCATCGGCCAGCCAGCCGATCACGCGCCCGGTCAGCCCCTCACGCCGCGTGACCACCGTGGCGCCCTCGAGGGTCAGGGTGCGTCCGGCGCTGTCCAGCACAGGCGTGCCGGTCACGTTGGCCGTCGCCTGCACCTTCAGGCCCAGCGGCCCGCTGACCTGCACGTGCACGGCCGCCCTGACCTGCTCTCCGGCGGGCGTCAGGGTCACGTCCAGCACGCGCAGCGTGGGATGGGTCGGTACGGGCAGCGGAATGGTCCGCGCCGCCGCGTAGGACGTCGCCAGCCGGGACAGGTCGGGCCACGCCAATCGCGCGGGCACGCTCAGCTGCACGCCGTCCTGGACGGGCCCCACCCGCACTGGCGGCAGGGGAGAGGGCGCGTCCAGCGGAACCGCCTGCCCGAGCTGAGCCCGCAGATCGAAGGCGGCTCCCAGCGTGAACGTCACGGCGTCCGGCGTGACCCGCACGGGCGTGACCGCCAGCGTGCGTCCCGTGACGAGGGCGCTGGCGGGTTCCGGAGTGGGCAGCGCCCACGGCTGCTGGCCCCGCGTCCACAGCGCCTGCGCCCGTTCGCGCAGCCGCGCGCCCTGCTGCACGGCCCGCTCGACCTCGGCCGCCACCCGGTCAAGCTGCGCCTGCACCTGCGACTCCACCAGGGACTGCACGCTGATCCGCACGCCCGGCGCGAGATCCACGCCCAGCGGGTCGGTCCAGAGCGCGCTGCCGACCACGCGCACGCCCGCGTCCCACTCCGGTGTCACGTACGGCGTCACAGTCAGGCGCACGGTCGCCTCCCCGCCGAAATTGCGGGCCAGGATGGCCCCCGTCCCACCCGGCCCGGCCCGGAACGCCGCGCGGATGGGCACGCTCACCACCAGTCCGGCACCGTCGGCCGACGGGTGCACACTGACGTGCCCCACGCGCGTGACCGTGCCCGTGAGCTGCACGCTCAGCAGGCCTCCCAGGTACGAGCGCGTCTCGTCCAGCCGCGCGAACTCGGCGGGCACGCGGGCGTTCGCGGCCACCTGCACGCCGGCCAGGGGCACGGTCAGCGGCACGGCCAGAGTCGAGGACGCCGCAGGTTCAGCTGACGAGGCGGCGAGGGCGGACGCGGACATGACCGCAGTCAACACGACCGGCATGAGAGGGCGCAGGGCGGCACGCATGCCGGGCAGCTTACGGTGCCGTGGTGAGCCGCGTTCCACCCGGTGAGACCTCTGAGAGCGGGGTGAGTCTTTGCTGTGCCCAGCGCGGCTAAACAGGTTCTGAACATCGGGGCGGTACAACACCGTCAGCGCGGATCCGAAGGCGCGATTCCACTCCCTGGAGGACCCATCCATGACGATCATCCCCCCCTACCCGGCCGACGACCACGACCATCACGACGACCTGAACGACCTGGGCCTGCAGGCCGATCAGGCCATGCTGGCGCGCTCCACCCTGGATCGTCGCAGGGTACTGGCGCTCGGCCTGCTCGGCATCGGGCTGCTGGTCGGCTGCGGCACCAGCGCCACCCCAGCGGGCACCGGCACGACCGGCACCGGCGACTGCCCCGCCGTCATTCCCACCGAGACGGCCGGGCCGTACCCCGCCGATGGCTCGGCCGCCTCCGGGCAGTCGGTGAACGTCCTGACGCGCAGCGGCATCGTCCGCAGCGACCTGCGCACCAGCGTGAGCACCGGCACGACCGCCGCCGGAATTCCCCTGACCGTGATACTGAAACTCGTGAATACCAACGCCAGTTGCGCGTCACTCAGCGGCTACGCCGTGTACCTGTGGCACTGCACCCAGAACGGCGAATACTCGATGTACTCCTCGGCCGTGGTGGGCGAGGACTACCTGCGCGGCGTGCAGGAAAGCGGCTCGGACGGCACCGTGACCTTCCAGACGATCTTCCCCGCGTGCTACTCGGGCCGCTGGCCGCACATTCACTTCGAGATCTACCCCACGCTGGCCTCGGCCACCAGCGCCGCCAGCAAGATCCAGACCTCGCAGCTCGCGCTGCCGAAGGCCACCCGTGACGCCGTGTATGCCACCAGCGGCTATTCCAGCAGCGTCACGAACCTGTCGCGCATCACGCTCGCCACGGACAACGTCTTCAGCGATGGCGTGAGCACCCAGACCCCCACCATGACCGGCAGCACCAGCGCCGGATACACGGCGAACCTCACGGTCGGCCTGGCCCGCTAGGAGCAGGCCGGGCAGGAGGGAGGGGCGTAGGCATGACGGGCCCTGTGCCCCTCTCTCCTGCCTGGAACCGTCGCTGCCACCCACTGTGGTGTGGCGTGCTGCGGGAAGACCAGCCAGACCGCACGTGACCTGAAGCGGCTGACGCTTCCGGTAACCCGCGGTCTCCGGGACTATCTGAAGGGCAGCGGCCTTGCGGCTTCTCCGCAGTCAGATCGCTGTCCCAGGACAAGCTGAGGAGGGTGGCCGCGCCAGACCAGACGGAGCGGTGACCGAGCCAGCGTGGTCACCGCTCCGTCTGAGCCGCTTCAGCGGTTCGCCTGTCCTCTCTGCCTCTGCCGCACGTCCAGCAGCCGCAGCCCAAAGGTATACGCGACCAGCGCCACCGACCCGCCGTACAGGAGGCCCAGGTGATCGCTGCCCGAAGTGATGCCGTGGGCGGTCAGCAGGCCGAAGGCGGGATAGGCCGCGAGGTGCAGCGCCTTCCAGACCTGCGGAGATAACCTTCTGCGCACCTGCGTGCTGAACACCACCAGCGCCAGCGCGTACAGGCCCAGCGTGCCCAGCGCCACCGGCAGCGGCCGCACCGTGCTCGCGCCCGGAATGAGGATGGCGGCCAGCGACTGCGGGGCCTGCACGTCCACCGTAAGCAGAATGCCGTGCAGCACGCCCAGGGCCAGCGCGAAGCCAGACGCGACCCCATGCCAGCCCGCCTGGTACGCGCGGCTTAGCCAAGGTGGCGAGTACCGGCTGCCCAGCAGCGCTCCGGTCGCGGTCGTGATCGCCAGCAGTAGGTACGCGACCGTGCCCGTCGCCCGGTTCATGCTCCACGCCAGCGTCTGCGGCCCCAGGTGCAGCCAGCACGCCGCGTAGGCCAGGCCGAATGCGACCAGCAGTCCGGCGGTCAGCAGGGTGTTGCGCTCGTCATCCAGCACGCCGTTGATGCGGTGGGTGCGGGTCATGCGGCCCACCGTCCCCACGCGCCGTCCTGCCAGCCGTGCATCCGGTGGTGCCGGTCGAAGGCCAGCAGCCGCGTTCCAGCCGGGGCGAGGTCGCGCAGCACGTCGTCTGCTCCCAGCAGCGCCAGTTTTGCCAGGGTCTCGGCTACAGTCACGCGGCCTGCCAGCGCGGTCACCTGCACGAACGTCGTGTCGGCGCTGCATCCGGTGCGCGGGTCGATCAGGTGATGCCCGCCGGTCCACGCGCGCTTCAGGACGCTGCTGGTCGCCACGCCGGCCACGCCCGCGCCGAGGTGCACGTACATGGGCGAGCCGTCCGGCGTCTCGATGGCGATCGTGCCGCCGCCGGTGAACTGGGTGTGCAGGTCGCCGCCCGCGTCCAGCACCGCGTTCCCCCCCAGGAAGCGCGCCGCCTGTTCCGCGATCCAGCCCTTCGCCGTGCCGCCCAGATCGAGCCGCACCCCGGCGGGCAGCCGGATCACCTCGTGCGTGACCAGCACGCCGTCCAGCGCAGGCACCGGCACAGGCGTCCGCACGGGGGCGTCGCCGGGGGTGCCGACATACCCGGCGGCTTCCAGCGCGCCCAGGACGGCCGGGGTGACCAGACCGTGGGTGCGGCGGGCCACGTCCAGCGCGTGCCGCACGGCGAGCATCAGGTCTGTGGGCGGGTCGAGCAGCTCACCCTGCTCGTTCAGGCGGGTCAGGGGCGAGGGCCGGAAGCGGCTCAGCACGGCCTCCAGGCGACGCACCTCGTTCAGGGCTGCGAAGGCCCCCTGCCCGGTCGCGCGCACCTGCGTGCCCAGCGCCTCCAGCGTCAGCTCCGGCACGGGCAGCAGATCGGCGGGCCTCATGCGCCCCTCGACAGGCCGCTGGGCGCCTGGGCTGGCTGTGACGAGTATGTGGCCGCTGGCGCCGCCTGAGTCCAGCCGCGGTCGTCCGTGGTGGCTGTCCAGCCCTGATCGTCCATGCTGGCCGGATCTGACGTCGTGGTGCCGGTCGTGGCGCTGGAGGTAGCTGTGCCGGAACCCAGCCAGAAGGTCGTCAGCCCCAGTGCGAGGCTGCCGCTCAGCAGCAGCAGCGCACTGGTCGCCCGCCGCAGATCGAAGGGCCTGGGAGTCGTCCGGGTGGGGGGCGGAGTGGTCATGCCCGCAGTGTTCGCCCACGCGGTTAAACGGCGGGGAACGGCCTGTGCTTTACCCTGCCCCCATGTGGCTCGAGCGTGACCTGACCCTGAGGCCCGTCCGGCGCGGCTTCCACCTCATCACCCGCGAGGTCGTCGCGGCCCTGCCGGAACTCTTGGGCGTGCGCGTAGGCCTGCTGCACGTCTTTCTCCAGCACACCAGCGCCAGCCTGACCCTGAACGAGAATGCCAGCCCGGACGTCCGGCGTGATTTCGAAACGTACTTCAACCACGCCGTGCCCGATAGCTGGCCGGACTTTACGCACACCCTGGAGGGGCCGGACGACATGGCCGCCCACATCAAGGCCAGCCTCCTCGGCCCCAGCCTGAGCGTGCCCGTGCGCGCCGGACGCCTCGCGCTGGGCACATGGCAGGGGATTTACCTGTGCGAACACCGCGACCACGGCGGCCCACGACGGCTGCTGCTCACCGTGATGGGAGAGGAGCAACCGACCGCGTGACGGGTTACGACGGGCGCTGTCCGGCCGCCCGACGGAGCCACGCCCGCGTCCACCGCCGTGCAGGATCGAGCGTCCCGTCCTCCACTTTCCCGCTGAGATCCTTGATCAGGTATCGCCCCGCCCACGCCAGAAAGGGCGCCAGGCCATCGGACGTCACTTCCGTGGCCCGGGAGTACGCCTCCAGGTAGGCCCGGCGCAGGCGGCGCACGGCCTGCCTGTGCTCGGGGGACAGCGCCAGGATCGCCGGATCGACGCTCAGGATGCTCAGTGTCCGCGCGACATCGAGTCGGGCGTCGCCCAGCCGCGCTCCTTCCCAGTCCAGCACCGTTCCAAGCTGACCGCCGTGAACCAGCACATTGAGCAGATGCAGGTCGAGGTGCAGCAGCGCCTTCCCCTGGACGGGCGCGTCATCCGGGAGGCGCAGAACCTGGCAGATCGCGTCAGGGACGTGCCAGGCGTGCAGCCAGGCATGCAGCTCGCCCAGGCGAAGGCCCAGCCGCTCTGCCGATGTCGGGTCACGCCACAGGGTGTCGACCAGGAGGTCGCCGGGCATCCAGGCGGTGACCAGCGCGGCACCATCATGTATGAGGCGGACGTGGGCAGCCGGTACGGGAAAGCCGTCCTCCCATAAAGCCCGCAGCAATGTCGCCTGGTGCCGTGCCGGGGGCAGCGTGTCATAGACCTTAGCGGCGAAGGTCGCCGTGTGGGTCTGTACTTTCCAGGTGGGCCACCGCGATCCGCCGGGTAGGCGCGAGGCGGTGCGGATGCCCTCGGGAAAGAAGCCGTCCAGCAGGGCCTGTGACACCTCCAACATCCGCCCAGTGTATGCACTGGGGGAACGTGAGGACGGGCAAGGCGATGCAGCCACGGCACGGCGCCGCGTCCGCGTAAACAACCCTCATCCCACGCCGATGCATTCGGTTACAGTGAGGCACGGTGCCGCGCGCCGTGCTTTTTTTTGACCCCTGGCAAGGAGACAAAAAGAGTAAGTCTGGGTACGCGGCGGCAAAGGGGCTGAAATGCCTGGAATTGCAATTGTTGGGGCCCAGTGGGGCGACGAGGGGAAAGGGAAGATCACGGACTTCCTGGCCCCGGATGCGGAGTTCGTGGTGCGGTACCAGGGCGGCGCGAACGCCGGGCACACGGTCACGGCGAAGGGGCAGACCTTCAAGCTGAACCTGCTGCCCAGCGGCGTGCTGCACGACGGAACGGTGTCCATCCTGGGTGACGGCATGGTGATCGATGCGGACAAGTTCCTGGAGGAACGCCGCAACCTGATCGCCGGGGGCCTGAATCCGGAACTGCGGATCAGTGACCGGGCGCATCTGGTGCTGCCGCATCACAAGTACGTGGATGGCCGCAAGGACTTCGTGGGCACCACCGGGCGCGGGATCGGCCCGGCGTACGCGGACCGGGCGCGGCGGGTAGGCATCCGCTTCGGGGACCTGGCGGACGATGCGGTGCTAGCAGAGCGGCTGGAGCGCCTGCTGGAGGCCAAGCCGAACAGCACCCGCGAGGCCGGTTGGGCAACGGTGCAAGACGGCCTGGATGGGCTCGCCTTGGTGCGCGAACAGTTGCTGCCTTTCGTGCAGGACACGGGGGCGCAGCTGCGCGAGGCGATCAAGGGCGGGCGCAACGTGCTGTTCGAGGGGGCGCAGGCAACGCTGCTCGACCTGAATTACGGCACGTACCCCTTCGTGACCAGTTCGCACCCCACGGTGGGCGGGATTCTGGTCGGGGCGGGCGTGAACCACAAGGCGATCCACAAGGTGTACGGAGTGGCGAAGGCCTTCAACACCCGGGTGGGCCATGGCCCCTTCGTCACGGAAGTGCTCGATGACGAGGGCATCCTGCGCCTGCGCGGCGACGGCTCGCAGCCGTGGGACGAGTACGGCACGACGACCGGCCGTCCTCGCCGGGTGGGCTGGCTGGATCTGGGACTGCTGAAGTACGCGGTGGACGTGAACGGCCTGGACGGCCTGGTCATCAACAAGATGGACGTCCTGGCGGGCCTGGAGACGGTGCCGGTGTGCGTGGCCTACGACGCTGATGGGCAGCCGGTCATGCGGCAGATGAAGGGCTGGGCCACGACGGACGGCGCGACCAGCCGCGCCACGCTGGCCAGGGAAGCCCAGGCGTACTTGGATCTGATCGAGGAGACCGTGGACTGCCCGGTGGTGATCTTCTCGGCCGGTCCGGCACGCGAACAGACCTACGGTGAGGTCAGCTGGCACTGATGGGCCAGGCGGCCTGATCGGGCCGTCCTGAAACCAATTTGACAATTGCCGCGCGTGGGGGTGACCTACACTCGCGGCATTCATGTTCATTCCGCCTTCACCTGGGCAGGATGAGAAGGAGCTCCACCTTGACCACGGAACCGATGATCAGCGCCGCTGACGAGAAACATGAAGTGCCCGGATTGCGCGCCCTCACCCACGGGTGGCTCGAAGCCATCGGCGAAGACCCGGAACGCGAGGGGCTCCAGAAAACCCCGCATCGCGTGGCGAAAGCCTGGGGGTTCCTGACGGCCGGCTACGCGAAATCCCTGAAGGATGCCGTAGGAGACGCAGTCTTTGCCGCCGACGGCAGCGAGATGGTGATCGTGAAGGACATCGAGTTCTACTCCATGTGCGAGCACCACATGCTGCCCTTTTACGGCCGGGCGCACATCGCGTACATCCCGGACGGCCAGATCCTGGGCCTGAGCAAGTTCGCGCGCATCGTGGACCTGTATTCCCGGCGGCTGCAGGTGCAGGAGCGCATCACGACGCAGATCGCGGACGCCGTTCAGGAGCTTCTGAATCCCAGGGGCGTGGCCGTGCTGATGGAAGGCGTGCACCTGTGCATGGCGATGCGGGGGGTGCAGAAGCAGAACTCCAGCACGACCACCTCGGCCATGCGGGGGCTGTTCAAGGATGACCCCCGAACCCGCGCCGAGTTCATGAGCGCGGTGCAGGGAACACTGCGCAGCCGTTGAGTACGGGGCTGGGCGGTGGCGTGGCCGCCTGAGTGAGCCTACTGTTCAGACGAGATCCAGAGTGCAGTCAGGACGGAGGGCATTGGCTGCCGCCCGTGCTGACTGCTTTGACGTTCGAGCCGGACAGTCCGCCCCAGCTGTGGCTCACGCCGTTCCCTTGCGGTGCTCCCGACCGGAAAGTGGAGCCTACTCCCTTCCCGTGGGCGCCTTAGTCCCCCTGTTTCCCCAGCCACGCAGCCAGCCACGGCAGTTTGCCGTTCACCTGCTCCCGCAGGCCGCCCCAGTACCGCCGGGACCAGCCCTCGATGGTGCGCTGCTTGCCACGCGCCACGGCCATGGCCCCCTCGGGTACATCGTCGTGCACCGCGCTCCCGGCGGCGATGAATGCAGCGTCCCCCACCGTGCGGGGGGCGATCAGGGTCGAGTTGCTGCCGATGAACACGCCCGCGCCGACCGCCGTGCGGTGCTTGTTCACGCCGTCGTAATTCGCGACGATGGTGCCCGCTCCGACGTTCGTTTCCTCACCGATGGTCACGTCGCCCAGGTAGGCGAGGTGTCCGGCCTTCACACCGGCCGCGAGTTGCGCGTTCTTCGTTTCCACGAAGTTCCCGATGTGCACGCCCACGCCGAGCACCGTGCCCGGACGCAGGCGCGCGAACGGCCCCACGTCACTGCCCGGTCCCACCCGTGCTCCCTCCAGCACGCTGTGTGGTTTCACGACCGCGCCCGCCTCTAGAATGCTGTCGCTGATCACCGCGTACGCGCCGACGGTCACGTCATCGGCAAGGCTGGTCTGGCCGCGCAGGATCACGCCGGGCTCCAGCGTCACGTCCCGCCCGAGCGTGACCGTGTCTTCGATATACACGGTCTCCGGCATGTGGATGGTCACGCCGGCCCGCATGTGATCGGTCGTGATGCGCTGCCGGATGATGCCCTCGGCCTCGGCCAGTCCGGTGCGGTCGTTCGCGCCGATGACCTCGCCCGGATCGTCCAGTTTGAAGGCGTGCACCTCGGACCCCTGGGCGCGGTACAGGCCCAGCAGATCCGTCAGGTAATACTCGCCGCTGGCATTATTGTTGGTAATTCGGTGCGCGAGATCCGTGGCGCGTGAGTCCAGCAGGTACACGCCGCTGTTGAATTCCCGCACGGTGCGTTCCAGCGCCGAGGCGTCCTTGTGCTCCACGATGCGTTCCACGTTGCCCTGCCGGTCACGGATGATCCGGCCATACCCGCTCGCGTCGGGCAGTTCGCCGGTCAGGATCGTGAACGCACTGTCGCGTTCTCGATGGTCGTCCAGCAGGGCGCGCAGGGTCTCCAAGCGTAGCAGGGGCGTATCGCCGTAGAGCACCAGCACGTCCGCGCCCTGGTGGTCGGTCAGGGCGTCCAGGCCGCACAGGAAGGCGTGCCCGGTGCCGAGCTGTTTTTCCTGTCGCGCGAACATCACGCCACTGCCGTTCAGGGCGGCCTCCACTTGATCCGCGCCGTGCCCGGTGACCACGACCACCTGCCGCGCCCCCACTTCCTGCGCGGCCTTTACGGCCCACGCGACCATCGGCCGGCCTGCGACCGGGTGTAGCACCTTCGGCACCGCCGACTTCATGCGGGTGCCCTGCCCGGCGGCCAGGATCACCACGTCCAGCGGACGTTCGTTTGCGTTCATGTCATGTCACCTTCCGGGAGTGTACTCGGGCCACAGGCCCACACCGACAGCCTCCAGCCGCGTGGTGCTGGGCTGCCCGGTGGATTGGTCAGGCTCCGGCCGGCGCCTTCGCGCTCGCGCCGTCCTGGGTCAGGAACTCACCCGTGGTGGCCGAGCGGTCGTCCGGGCGGGTGCGGATGCGGATCAGCATCCAGATGCTCACGATGATCAGCGGGATCGAGATCAGGTGCGTTTCTGTGAACAGTCCGATCCCGGCCTTGTCCAGGCCCTGGCTCAGGTACGCCTTCGGGAACAGGGGATTCAGGCGGAAGGTCTCCTCCCAGCCGGCGCGCAGGATCGAGTACCACAGCCAGAACTGCCAGAAGGCCCAGCCGGACTTGCGCGACCGCAGCCAGTAGTACGCGGCCACCGACAGGATGATGCCGATGATCACGCCGTACATCTGCGTGAAGTGCACTGGCGCGGTCATCACGACCTGCCCGCCGATGGTCTGGCAGTACTTCGACAGGTCGAGATCCGGATTGGGATTCGGCACGCACATGCCCTCGTGGAAAGCTCGCGCGGAGGCCGGCCAGTGGAAGCCGATGGGCCAGCCTGTCACGCGGCCCACGGTGTCCGTGCCGTTCATGATGTTCCCGATCCGCCCACCGATCACGCCGAAGGCCACTCCCGGCACCGCCAGATCCGCATAGCGGAAGAAATCGAAACGGTAGCGCCGCGCGAAGTAGATGATGGTCAGGATGCCGCCGATCAGGCCCCCGTGGATGCTGATTCCCCCGGCGCGCAGGTTGACGATATCCAGCAGGACGCGCGGGAAAGGAATTCCGGAGAACTGGTTCCAGGACGTCAGGACGAAGACCAGCCGCGCCCCCACCAGGCCCCACACGATCATCCACAGGATCATGTCGTTGAAGAGGTCAACGTTCAGGCCGCGCGCGCGGGCCATGCGGGTGCCGACCCACACGCCGGCCACGATGCCGAGCGTGATCAGCACGCCGTACCAGGCGATGGTGAACCCACCGATGTTCAGAAAGACAGGATTCATAAGTCGGTGCCAGTGTACGGCCTGCCGCGCTCCCGGTCACGGGTGGAAGTGGAACCATGCGAACGCCGCCCGACCCAGTACGTGGGTCGGGCGGCGTTCAGAGGCGCCGGTTCAGGTGCCCAGGATAGGCGTCTCGGCTTCCTCCGGCGGAGGCAGGCGGAACACGCGCGACAGGAGCACCCCCAGTTCGTACAGCAGGTACAGGGGCACGGCGACCATCAACATGTTTCCGGGATCGGGGGTGGGCGTGATGACGGCGGCGGCCACCATCACGGCGACCAGTGCGAAACGCCAGCCCTTGCGCAGCATCACGTGGTTCACGATCCCGATCTTGGTCAGGATGACCGCCAGGATTGGCAATTCGAAGGCCAGGCCAAAGGACACCAGGAAGGTCGTCATCAGGCCAATGAAGTTGTACAGGCCAAGGTTGGTGTCCAGCGGTCCGAAATCCAGCAGGAATTTCACCATGGCCGGCAGCACCAGTTCATAGCCGAACAGTGCCCCGCACAGGAACGACACGCCCGCCCCGATGATGAAGGGCAGCGCCCAACGCCGCTCGGTGGGGTACAGTCCTGGCGCGATGAAGCCCCAGACCTGCCCGAGAATCAGCGGCAGCGACAGGGCCAGGCCTGCCCAGAAGGACAGGTTCAAGCTCAGCAGGAACTGATCCGTCAGGTTGAAGGTCACGACCTTGACCTTGCCGCTCTGGTAGTTCACTGAGCCTTGCAACGGAGCTTCGATCAGCGCGATCAGCT
Source organism: Deinococcus sp. KSM4-11 (assembly GCF_004801415.1). Taxonomy (NCBI): domain Bacteria; kingdom Thermotogati; phylum Deinococcota; class Deinococci; order Deinococcales; family Deinococcaceae; genus Deinococcus; species Deinococcus sp. KSM4-11. The sequence continues at coordinate 103,192 of NZ_SSNX01000001.1, forward strand.
GGGTGCGGTACTGGAAGGTGATGGCCATCGCCACGACCAGGATCACCACGCAAATGATCAGGCGCTTCCGCAGTTCGTCCAGGTGATCGAACAGCGGTGCGCTCTTGAGGTCGGCGCCTTGCGACATGACCGGAACCTCAGCTGCGGCGGTCGCTGACCGGCTGGGCGGTCACGTCCGCCATGGGGGCCCCCGTGACCGGGTCGAGCTGACGGCTCTGCACGTCGGTCACGGGCTTGGACGCGTCCGTGGTTTCCTTCTTGAACTCGCGGATGCCCTGACCCAGGCCCTTGCCGAGTTCGGAGAGTTTGCGGCCCCCGAAGAGCAGGGCAATCACGACGATCAGCAGAATGATTTCCAGGGGACCTAAGGACATGGGATGCCTCCAGTGCTGAGTTCGTTTCAGCGGTGTGCGGGTAGGGGGAGAAGGTGGGCTGAGACCGAACGGCTTGCCGCATCATCGGCGTGAACACCCAGGCATATGCTCGACCGGCCCGGCCGGATCATCACCCAACCTTAAGCTAGCCCCCTGGCGTTCAGCGAGTGTTAAGAGTCTGTCGCAGAACGCACCTTTAGGGCGAATCGACAGGCTGGTGTCGGCGCTCCTGTGGCTGGCGATAGGTCGGCCTTGCAGGCCGTGTCAGCCGGACAACCGCGTCCGCACAGGTGTGGTCTGTAATGTTTCCCGAGCCATTCCATCTGGCGGCCATCTCCGACTCACCCGGCGGGGGGTGATCCAAGTCCGGTGGCCCCGCATATCTCTGGTCAGGTGGATGGCCCTCCGGAGTGCCGGGGGTGCCGACAGCCACTCCCACATGGCGGCAGAGCGCTTCCATCCTCTGACAAGGAGTTCAACATGCCCAATATTGGTGCCCCGGAACTGATCGTGATCCTGATTGTTGCCCTGGTCGTCTTCGGACCGCGCAAGCTGCCGGAACTCGGCAAGAGCCTCGGCGCGGGCCTGCGCGAGTTCCGCAAGGTCACGAGTGGCGTGACCGAAGAATTCAAGACCACCGTAGCCGCACCGAGCATCGCGCCGGTACAGGCCGTGCCCGCCACAGCGGTGACGGCCCCCACCGAGTCGGCGCCGCGCGTGTCCTGAAGGGTGTGGCGTGTTCCGGGTGGCCCGGAGCGCGTGAAGTCGTCGGCGTTCAGACCGTTCTGTAAGGCGCGGTAAGGATAGGGTCCATACGGCCGTCATGCGCTTTGTTAACCTGTGCTGGCACCCATGACGGAACTCGGCCACCTGCACGACACCCCAGATGAGACGCTGATGCTCATGATGGCTGGCCGTCACGAGGAGGCCCTGCGGGAACTGCACCGCCGCTATGCCCGGCTGCTCTACGGGTTGGGTGGGCGCATGCTCCGGCAACCGGACGACGTGGATTCCTGCGTGCAGGACGCCTTCATGAATGCCTGGAAGCACGCGGCCCGCTTCGATCCCAGCCGCGCCAAGGCCAAGACGTGGCTGGTGAGCATCGCCCACCACCGCTTCCTGCAACAGCTTCGTGATCGGCCGGACGCCACCCTGGAACTCGAAGACTGGGATGAACCGACGGCCGCCACCGACCCCACGGACGCCATCGTGGCCCAACAGGCGATGACCGCCCTGGACGACTCGCAACGGCATCTGGTGGAGTTGATGTACTACCGGGGTTACACGCACTCCGAACTCGCCACGATCACCGGCCTGCCCCTGGGCACAGTAAAATCCCGTCTGCGGATCGCCCTGGAGCACATGAGGACTTCGCTCGCACCCGGCGGAAAGGAGGGGAAAGACCGTGGAACATGAAGAACGCCTGCTCGCCAGCGCCCTCGGCCAGCTTTCCCCGGCCGAAGAGGCAGCGCTGCAGGAACAGCTGAAGACGGATCCAGCTCTGCAACAGGAATGGCAGGCGTTGCACGAGACCCTCAGCTCCCTGCTCGATGACCTTGATTTAGAGCAGGTGACGATTCCGGCGGACGCCGAGGATCGCCTGATCGCGCGGTTGCACGTTGAGAATCTCAGCAGCGCGGATACCAGCGACATAGGCACGTCTGTCCCCCTCGTTTCAGGGGTCACGCCGGCCACGACGCCGATGCCCGTTCCCACTGCTGCGCCGGATGTGCGTAACCTGGCCCGTCGGTCTGCGTGGTGGCTGGTGCTGCCCCTGGGCCTCGCGGCAGCGGTCGCTCTGCTCTTTGCCCTCCGTCCGTCCGGTGATCCTCTGGAGCGGTACGCGCATACTCCCGGTGCTGTCAGCACCCCTGTCCTGGCCAGCGGTCAGCCGCTCGGCACCCTCGTGCGCCTTGCCAACGGCCGTGTGTTCGTGCAGCTGAATCGGCCTGCCGATCCCGGCCGAACCTACCAGCTGTGGCAGATTCAGGCGGGGACTCCGGTTTCCCTTGGCGTGTTCGACGAGGCGGGCCTGCTCACGGCCGCCCTGCCGCCCCATGCGACCATTGCGGTCAGTGTCGAACCGGCTGGTGGAAGCCCGCAACCCACCACGAAGCCGCTGTTTGCCCAGTCCGTATAGAGGCCATGATCAGCGCCCTGCCGTTCTGAAGGCAGGGCGTTGATCTTTGGCCGCGTTGTTGGGCTGGATCCACTACGCAGCCGCCAGCGTCTTTAGGCCATCTTCACGCTTGCACGATCCGTGATCCAACCGGCTGCACCTCGCTTAGAAGCTCAGTGAAGGCGCACCTGACCCACTCCTGACCGATGTTCCGCTGCGGGACTTGGTTCACGGCCTGCCCCTCCATCCGCCCCGTTCCCGCCCCTAGTCCACGGAGGTTCCACCATGTCCCAGAACGTTTCTACACGCCGCAAGTTCCTCGGTATGACCGGCCTCATGGGTGCCGGCGCGGTGCTGTCGAGCTGCGCCACCACCATCGCCGCTGCTCCGGCCAAAGCGAACCTGGACGCCATTATCTTCAACTTCGCGCTGAACCTCGAATACCTGGAAGCGGCTTTCTACCTCGCGGCGACCGGCCGCCTCGCTGAACTCGACGCGGTGGGCGGTGACAGCAGCAAGGTGATCCTGCCCAGCGGCTTTACCGGCAAGGACGGCATCGGCGTTCCCGGCATGTCGGCGGGCGTGCGCGCCTACGCCAACGAGACGGCCACCGACGAGAAGAACCATGTCGCCGTGATCCGTGCGGTGCTGTCGGCGGCTGCGGGTGTCAACGGTCCCGTCGTACAGCCCACGCTCGACCTGACCAACTCGTTCCTGGCGGCGGGCAACCTGGCCTCTAAGGGCGCAATCACGGGCTTCAACCCCTTCGCCAACGAACTTTTCTTCCTGCACGGCGCGTTCGTGTTCGAGGATGTGGGCGTCTCGGCGTACAAGGGCGCGGCGCGCCTGCTGGTCGACGACACCGCCGGCGGCAACCTGGAGAACGCGGCGGGCATTCTGGCCGTCGAGGCCTACCACGCCGGCATGATCCGCACCCTGCTGTACCAGCAGAAGGACGTCGTGGCCGCCGCCGGCCTGACCGTCGCCCAGATCGTCCAGGCGATCAGTGACCTGCGCGACGCCGTGGACGGCAGCAGCGACGACGACCAGGGCATCACCTCCAGCGTGGCCACGGAATCCAACATCGTGCTCGCTGACAAGAACTCCATCGCGTACAGCCGCAGCCCCCGCAACGTGGCGAACATCGTGTTCTTGGACACAACCGGCGCGGCCACCAAGGGCGGCTTCTTCCCTAACGGTATCAGCGCCCAGACCGCCGGCACCGCGACCGTCGACTTCAGCAAGATCCTGTAAGACCAGTTCAGTCGGCTATAGGGCCTGGACGTCGTGGTGACCGACGTCCAGGCCCTCGTTTTGCCCGAATCTTCTGGTCAGATGCTCCAGCCGCCGTCCACCAGAATCTCCTGTCCCGTGATGTAAGCCGCCTCTTCCGTGGCCAGGAACGTGATGGCCGCCGCGACCTCGCCCGGCTGCCCGAACCGTCGGGCAGGAATGCGCGCCGTCAGTTTCTCGGCCTCGGCGGGATTGGCGTGCAGGGCCTTCAGCCGATCCGTGGCCGTGTAGCCGGGCGCCACCGTGTTGCACGTCACGCCGTCCTGCGCGACCTCCAGCGAGAGGGTACGCAGGTGGTTCGTGACGGCGGCCCGCATGGCATTGCTGATCGGCAGCGACAACGAGGGGCGGCCCACGGTGAGGCTGGTGATCGCGATGATCCGTCCCCACCGGCGCTCGCGCATGCCGCCCAGGACGCGCTCCACCAGCCGGGTGGTACTGAGGAAGGTCGTCTCGAAGCCGCGCTGCCAGGCCTCGTCACCGACCTGACTGGGCAGGCTGGGGGGAGGGCCGCCCGCGTTGCTGACCAGGATGTCCACCTCACCGGCAGCTGCCACAGCCGCCTGCACGCCCTCGGGAGTGCTGACGTCCGCGACCACCCAGCGGATCCCGAGGGTCTCGGCGGCGCTGCGGAGCGTGGCTTCGTTTCTGGCGGCGATGGTCACGTCGGCTCCCTGATCACGCAGTTGCGCGGCGGCAGCCAGCCCGATGCCCTTGCTGCCACCCGTGACCAGCGCGCGTTTCCCGTCGAGTCTGAAGAGTGCCATGCCCGCAGGGTAGCGGGTTCGCGCTCAGGACATGACCGGAACGCTGTGCCGCGGCTGGCACACTCCCGAACTGGTGGCGAAGCAGGGTCGCCTCAGATCCGGATGGTGACGCGGGCCTTGTCGTCCTCCAGGTGCACCGAGTCGATGAAGCGCACCACTCGGGTGGCGTAGCCCATCACCAGCGTGTGCGTCCGGGCCCCGCCCGCGAAGCGCCGCACGCCGTTCAGCAGTTCCCCGTACGTGATCCCGGTCGCGCTGAACACCATCTGTGCGCCGGGGGCCAGATCGGCCGTCTTGTACACGCGGTGTTCGTCCACGCCCATCTCGCGGAAGCGCGCGCGCATGGCGTCGTCCTCGGCCAGGAAGCGGCCCTGGATCTCCGCGCCCAGGCACTTGCACGCGGCGGCCGACAGCACGCCTTCCGGCGCTCCGCCCGAGCCCATCAGGGCGTGCACGCCCGTGCCGCGCACGCCCACGGCGAGGCCTGCGACCACGTCGCCGTCGCCGATCAGCTTCACGCGGGCACCGGTGGCGCGCACGCGGCGGATCAGGTCGACGTGCCGTTCCCGATCCAGAATCGTGATCATGAGGTCGTCCACTTCCCGGTCGAGGCTCTGCGCGATCACGTTCAGGTTCGCCTCGACCGGCCAGTCCAGGTTCACGCGCCCGGCGGCCGGGGGCGGCACGATCAGCTTGTCCATGTAGCAGTCCGGAGCGTGCATCAGGCCGCCGCGTTCCGACAGGGCGATCACGGCCAGCCCGTTCGGCAGACCCTTGGCGGTCACCTCAGTGCCCTCGACCGGATCCACGGCGATGTCCACCTCGTACTGCCCGTGGCCGACCTGCTCCCCGATGTACAGCATGGGGGCCTCATCCATCTCGCCCTCGCCGATCACGACGGTGCCCCGGATATCCAGGGAGTTCAGCAGGCCGCGCATGGCCTCGGTGCCCGCGCCGTCCACGGCGTTCTTGTCGCCCAGACCCAGGTAGCGGCTGGCGGCCAGGGCAGCCCCCTCCGTGACGCGCGCGGTCTCTAGCACCAGCGCATGCTCGAAACTCTGTGAGTCCTTCCCACCGGGCGGCCGCGTGCTCGTCATGCTAGGAACGTAACACGCACCATCGTGCGACGCGCGCTGGGAGCGGTTCCAGCCGTGTCACCCGGTGGGGGAACCGGCGAGGCACGGGGAAGGGCCGGTTCGCGGCTTATGCTCGGAGCATGCCACACCGCACCCTGCTCCAGCGCGCGGCGCGCAAGGCACGGGGCTACCTGGCCAAGATCCGCCGCCTGCTGCGCAGCGTCCGTGCCGACCAGGCCCACCCGGACGACAGCTGGGCCGCCGCCCGACTCCAGCCAGCCGAATGGCTCGTGTACGCGGCAATGGATCCCCGCGACCGCGAGCACGCCTGCCGCGTGACGCAGGCCCTGCTGCGCGACCATCCGTACGCCCATCCGGAGGTCGTGGCCGCCGCGCTGCTCCACGACTGCGGCAAGAGTCTGCGCCCCTACCGCGTGGGCGAGCGCGTGCTGGTCGGACTGATCCCGAACCGGCTGGCCCGCGTCCTGCCGCCCCTCGGGGCGCTCGGGATCAGAGCCCACCACCCGGAACTCGGTGCCCGGCTGCTCGCCCACGCAGGCGCACGTCCCCACGTGGCGCGCCTGGTGGCCCGGCATCACCACCCGGGCGGCGATCCGGACGCCATGCTGCTGCACGAGTACGACGACCGGGAGTAGACGGCGTTCAGGTCAGGGCGCGGCGCCGACCGTTACTTTCGGGGCGCGCACCCAGAGGGCACGGCCCTTCTCGTCCTGCACGCGGGCCACGACCTGCACCGTCTGTCCGGCCCTCAACCCCGCAGCACTGCCCGACGCGGTGCCCTGCATGCAGGTGGAACCACATGTGCTGCGCTGTGCCGAACCGACCGCACCCTTCCACACGCCCGCGTCCGTGACCACATACACGCCGGTCAACCGCAGTCCGGGTCCGAGGGAGCGATCCGCATGAAGGCGAACCTGTACCTTGAACGTGCCACTCCGCACCGTCGGCATGGCCAGCGCGGTCACGAGGGTGCCAGAGACGTTCAGTGTGGCCGGAGCGCCCAGCAGTTCGACCGTCGGCGTCGGAGCCTGCGGGGCCGAACAGCCGGCCAGAACCAGCATGGTCAGGAGCAGCAGGACGCGCCTCATGCGGCAAGAGTAGGGGACGGCCGTGAGACGCGCATGCGCCGCCGCTCAAGCCGGGTAGCGGCCTACCAGTCCAGATCCGGAATGGTGCCCACCCGATCCGCCGGCTGATCCGACACCAGGCTGTAGGTCACGACGTATGTGCCCGGTACGACCTGGGCGAGCACCACCGCGTCCCCATCGAACCGCGCCTTCGGGGCGGTGCCCTGGGGGCCCTGCACGTTCAGGCCGGAGCGCGTCCCACCCGTGGGCAGCGGATCGATCAACCGCACATTGGCCAGGGTACTGTCCACGGCGAGGCGCAACGTCACGGTGTAGCCGCCGGTCACGGCGTCCAGCGTCTTCGCCAGACTGGCCCGCGCGCCGCCCTGGACGTTGCGCGTCACGTTCGATCCGCCGGGACTGCGAACCCGCGCCGCGCCGGTTGTGCGCAGGTCGATGGGATCCAGGATCGCCTCGGCACTGTCGCTGCGACACACCCGGACCGGTACCTTCAGGCGCAGGGGCAGCCCGGCACTGAATTCCCCCGGCACCTCCAGCGGGTAATCGGTGGTCCAGCCGCTGGGCAGCGTGAGCTTCAGGCGGCCCGGCAGACGCTGCGGGAAATCCGTGTGGGCGGTCGCGGTGAGCTGAGTAACGTCGCAGGCGTTCACGATATCCGGACTGGTCACCAGCGTGATGTCGGCCTGCACGCGGTACTCGATGGTCACGTGGGACGTGGCGCTGTCGGTCACGTGGCCGGGCAGGGGAGGGCTGACGGTCGCGCCGGGTACCACGCCGGGCTTGACCGGGTAGTCGCCGGGGGCCAGCGGCACGGTGCCGGGCGTGCTCAGCGTGCGGCCCGCGACCTCGAAGGGGGTGCCGGTCAGCGGGAGGCGCTGCGTACCGTAGATCGCCACGGCGTCCACCGTGAGCCGCCCCGACGGGGGCCGGGCCATGAAGCGCACCTTGGTGAAGCCCGGCTGGAAGCGCACCTCGGCGGGCGACGTGATGTTCCCGGTGCCCTGCACGATGCTCGCGCTGATCGGCACGTACCCGGCCGGCAACAGGGGCCGCACGACAGAATCGCCGACCAGCGCGTATGAGGCCCCGGGAATCGGCTGGCCCTGCGGATCGACTACGTCCACCAGCAGCTGGTTGCTGACCTTCAGACCCTCTGGCGGGGTGAAGCCGCCCACCTGTGCCCGCACGGGCTGACCGTCCAGCCGGAAGGAATACCGGATGGCATTGCTGAACTGCTTGGTGGTCGGCAGCACGCGAATGTAGATCTGCCACGGGCCGACCATGGCGGCCGTGATCACGAAGGGATCGGTCACGGTCTCGCCGTTCCCGCTGACCTTCAGGTTCACGCGGGTGCCGCCGGGCTGTACCACCCAGGTTTCCGCCTCTCCGGGCCCGTCGACGTCGTAATTCTGGAGGCCCACGGTCTTCCCGACCCAGTCGGGCGTGACGTTCAGCGTGGCGGCCAGCACCGCCGTCTTCTCGCTCGCGCGGGCATTCACGCTGAAATCGCTGGTTTCCAGTACGAAGGGCGGCGCAACCCGCAGCGCGAAGGAATTCTTGCCATCGCCGCTGCTCACGACCTTCAGGGTATAGACGCCGGCCGCCAGTCCTCCGGCGAACAGGCTCTCCCAGGTGTGTTCCCGGTTCATCCCATAGCGCCGTTCAAGAACAAGGCCGCCCGGCCCGCTCAGCGTGAACGTACTCTGGAACACCTCGTTCTTCTTGTAGATCTCGTCGCCGAAGTACCCGGCGCTGCGCCGCCCGTCCACGTAATCCGCGAGGTTGAACGTCGGGCTGTACACCTCCAGCCCCACCGGCTTCCCGGCGTCCTGGTCGGAGACGCGGATCACGTAGGATTCCTGTGCCTGGGGCCATTTCTGCCCCACGGACACCAGGGGCAGGACGCCCTGCACCTGCGCGTCCGCCTCACCCGCCACGAAGACAGAGGCCAGCACGGTCAACATGGAGATCACGGTCTGCAGCAAGGGCGTGGGCATGGCTGCCCCGAGAATACACGTGCCTTCCAGCCGCGCCGGATCACGCGCTACAGTGCCCCCATGACTGCGGCGCCCCCGCCCGAGTTCGCCGCGCGCGCGCGCGCCCTGATCTCCGAGACCGCCCTGCTGCATAACCTCGCGGCCCTGTCCGCTCGGGCCGAGGTGCCCCTGCTGTTGCCGGTCAAGGCCAACGCCTACGGGCACGGTCTGGAGACCATTGCCCGCCCGGCCGCCCGCTCCCCGCACCTGTGGGGCTTCGCGGTCGCCGTGCCGCGCGAGGCGCAGGCCCTGGCCGCCCTAAACCTCGGCAAGCCGATTCTGCTGCTCACTCCCCCCACGCCTCAGGAGGTGCCGGCCCTCGTGGCTCTGGGCGTCCGGATTCCCGTCGCCACCCTGGCGGAAGCCGAGGCCCTGCCGGAACACGCACGCGCGCACCTGAAGGTCGACACCGGCATGAACCGCCTGGGGGCCCGGCCAGAGGCGGCGGTCGCAGTTGGCCAGCGGCTCGCAGAGCGCGGCCAGCTGGAGGGGGCCTACACCCACTTCGCCACCAGTGACGAGCCGGATCTGGGGTTCGCGCACGAGCAGTTCCGGCGCTTCACGGCAGTTCTCGCAGCCCTTCCCCCGCTGCTGGCGCACGCTTCGAACGGGGGCGGCATTCTCAGCCTGGGTGCCCTGCCAGGCATGGCGCTGGCCCGGCCTGGCCTGGCTGCCTATGGGTTCGCGCCCCCGCACCTGCGGGAGGTGCTCCCGCTGCGTCCAGTCATGTCCCTGCAGGCCCAGGTCACCTTTGTGCATGGAGCCCACGCGGGCGAGACCATCAGCTACGGCGGCCTGTACACCGCCCCACGCGACCTGACCCTGGCCACCGTCGGCATCGGGTACGCCGATGGCTATCCCCGGAACGCCACCCTGCATGCGCAGGTGACCGTACAGGGCGAACGCCGCCCCGTACTGGGCCGCATCTGCATGGATCAGTTCATGGTCGACGTGACCGGGCTGGACGTGAAGGCCGGGGACTGGATCGACCTATGGGCCGACCAGGGCATCACCGTATCGGAGGTGGCCGCCTGGGGAGGCACCATCGAATACGAGGTGTTGACCGGGCTGGGAGCCCGCGTGGATCGGGTTCTCGCTCCCTGACCTCATACTGGCATCGGCGAAACCAGTCAGGCCATGCGTCCGAGAGGAGGATGGCCTGGGCGGCAATCACGTGATGGTCAGTTCGGGCCGTTCGGGCCGCTGGTGGGCCCCTTGTGTTCCGCACGGCGGCGCAGTTCGCTGGCCAGATCCGTGAAGTCCTGCGCGCTGGGCAGCACCCGGCGAGACTGCTGCTTGGCCTCCTGCACGACCTGCACACGCTGCTCACGGGAATCCGGCAGGCCCAGGCGCTTGCGCTCGAAGTAGTTCTGCGCCACCCGGCCCAGCGCGAAGGTCCAGCCGTACACGGCGGGCGCGGTGATCAGGCCTCCGATAATCGGCAGGGCCAGTTTTGCCAGCCCTCGCATGACCTGGCGCGCTGCCACGCCGTAGGCGACCGTCACGCCCAGTTCACGCACGATTTCCAGCGAACGCTCCGGCGTGATGTCGAAGCCATACACCTTGCCGATGTGCAGCACCATCTTCGCCTGCACCGGGGTGATCAGCAGGATGTCCGCGAACGGAATAGGTTCGACCGCGATCGCGCCCGCCAGCAGCGCGGCGCTCTTAATGACCTCGTCGGCGTTCTCGTCCTGCGACCGCGCCGGATCGACATCGAAGTTGAAGTTGTCGAGCACCTGTTTCACCAAGGGCGGCAGCATGTGTGGAGTGTACGCCTACCCCACCCAGACGTATGAGGCGCAGGTGAATGACCGCCCACAGGCGCTTTGACCGATGACCAGCGCTTGTCCGGCATACGTCGGATCGGAAGCCTCGAGGGCAGGATGTCGATGGAAAGGGCCCAACAAATAGGACACGCCCAAGGGGGGGGGTGGCGTGTCCTGAGGAGGGAAGGATGAGGGTGTTGACCACCGCTCGAAGCACATCCTACAGAGTCTTGGCCAGAGGTTCCTGACAGGATGGCCAGCGTCCCTTCATTATCAGCGTCCTGTGAAGGTGCTGGTGGTCTTCGCACTTGGCATCACAGAGAATCAGCGCTTCCAGCGGGGCCCTTCCTTGGTGTCCTCGACCGTCACGCCGACGCCAGCGAGCGTGTCGCGCAGCGTATCCGCCTCGGCATACTGCTTGGTCAGGCGGTAGTTCTGCCGGGCCTTCAAGACCAGCGTCATCAGAGCGTCCACGACCGGCGCGTCGTCCTGTCCGCGTGGCGTGGAGGCGTCGCCCGCGAAGAGGCCCAGCACGCCACCGCCCAGCGACAGGTAGGCGTTCCGCACGCGCTCCAGCGTCTCACGGCCGGGCGTCCCCGCATTCAGCGCCGCGTTCACGTCAGTGGTCAGGCCGAACAGGGCGGCCACGGCCTTGGGCGTGTTGAAATCGTCGCGCATGGCGTCCTCGAAGGCCTGCACGTGCCCGGCAATCTTCGCGTCCAGTGCGGCGTCCTGCCCGGCGGGGGCCGCTTTCAGGCGCCGCTCGACTTCGCCCAGCGTCTCGGCCAGACGGCGGTAGCCGTTGCGGGCGCCCTCGAAGGCCTCCTGACTGAACTCGGTGACCGAGCGGTAGTGGCTGCCCACCAGCAGGAAACGCACCACCATCGGGTCGTGCTGCTCAAGCACGTCCTGGATGGTCGTGAAGTTCCCCTTGCTCTTGCTCATCTTCTCGCCACCGATGGTCAGCATGTTGTTGTGCATCCAGTAGCGTGCAAAGGGGTGCCCGGCCGCCTCGGCCTGCGCGATCTCGGCCTCGTGGTGCGGGAACTGCAGGTCCAGGCCGCCGCCGTGGATGTCGAAGCCCTCGCCCAGGTACTTCAGGCTCATGGCCGAGCACTCGATGTGCCAGCCGGGAAAGCCCACGCCCCACGGCGAGTCCCAGCGCATGATGTGCTCCGGCCCGGCGTTCTTCCACAGCGCGAAATCACGCGGGTCACGCTTCTCCTCGCGCACGGCCTCGCGGGTGCCCTCCTCCTGGTCGTCCAGTTTGCGGCCTGAGAGCTTGCCGTATTCTGGCCAGCTCCTCACGTCGAAGTACACGCTGCCCGCCGACTCGTACGCGTGGCCATTCTCGATCAGTTCCTCGATCAGCTTGATCTGCTCGCCGATGTGCCCGGTGGCGCGCGGGTTAATGCTGGGCTTGAGGATGTTCAGGGCGTCCATGTCCTTTACGAACGACCAGAAGTACTTGTCGGCGACCTCCATGGGTTCGAGCTGCTCCAGCGCGGCGCGGCGCGCGATCTTGTCCTCGCCATCGTCGCTGTCGTTCTGGAGGTGCCCCACGTCCGTGATGTTCGCCACGTAGCGCACCGCGTATCCGAAATGCATCAGCGCCCGGCGGATCACGTCGAAGGCCACTTCCTTCTTCGCGTGGCCCAGGTGGGCGTCGCTGTACACGGTCGGCCCGCACAGGTACATGCCGACCCGCCCCGGCGTGGACGGCACGAAGGTCACCTTGCGGCGCTGCATGGTGTCGTAGAGGACGATGTTCGGGTCGGGGCTGCGGCCAGTGGTCTGGAGGGTCTCGGATGTGCGGGTCATGGTGGGCTCCTTCGCGGCCAAATCAAGCGGGCAGGGCAATAAAAAAACCGCGCCACCGTCAGGGCGCGGTTGGGCAGTCGTGGCTGCCTACCGCAGGATTGGGCAACACTGGGTTGGAAAGCGCTGCGCCGTCATGCCCTCAATGTAGCAGAGGAGCGGCAGCGCGCCACGCGCCCGCCGGCCGTGTGTCCGGCATGCCCAGCGAGGCCACCAGCGCGGCGGTGAACTGCCGGATGATCGGCAGGTGGGCCCGTTGCGGCAGGGTCGCCACCGCCAGCGGCCGGGTCAGGGACTGTGGAAGGGGCAGGGCCACCAGCCCGTCCGGCAGGGGCAGAAGCGCCAGGCGCGGCATGACCGTCACGCCCAGCCCATGGCGCACCATGCCCAGGATCACGCTGTCCTGGTCGATCTCCGTGACGGCGGCCGGGCTGATGCCCAGCGGGCGCAGGTACGACTGAACCCGCACGTGGCAGGAGTTCAGCCCTGGTGGGAGCAGCAGCGCCGACCCCGCCACCTCCTCGAAGGTCACCGGCTGATTTCCCCGCGCTTCCGGGGCCACGAACAGGTACTCGTCGTCCAGCAGGGGCGTCAGGCGCAGGCCGGGCATGTCCTCGCCCACCACCAGCGCGATATCCGCCTGACCGTCGCGTACCTGGGCCTCGCCGCCCCCGTCGGCCTCGCCGTCCAGCAGCCTCACCGTCACACCCGGATGCTCCCGTCGGAAGGCGGCCAGCACCGGCGGGAGCAGGTGCGTGGCCGTCGAGCGGAACGACGCCACCCGCAGCACCCCGGAGAGCCCACCCTCGTCCTGGGCGGCCAGCAGCACATCTGCGGCGGCCTGCACCGCCGTCCGCGCGTGGGCCAGCACCCGCGCCCCCGCCGGCGTCACCACCGTGCCCGCCGGGGAACGCCGCAGGAGGGGACGGCCCACCAGATCCTCCAGTTTGCCCACCGCCTCGCTGAGCGACGACTGCGACACGCCCAGCTCCGCCGCCGCTTCCCCAAACCCGCCCGCGTCCGCGACGGCGAGCAGCGCCCTGAGTTGCGGCAGGGTCGGCTGGGTGAGGGTGGTGGATTTCCCGGTGGCCATGCCCCAGTCTACCGCTCAGTCCTATCGGGCCCCATCGGGTCACCCGATGCCCCTGAGGGCACGTGCTGGTCTTGCCCGATGTCCTGCCGACCCCCCTCAGGCGCACAGTGAGGGCAGGAGGTTCACCATGACCCTGCATACCCCCGCTCGACCGCCCCACCTGCCCCAGAGCCTCGCGCACACCGATTCGGACAGCGCTGACCGGCCCACGTACATCTTCGAGGCGCTGCTCGCCGGCCCTGTGTCCCAGCCCATCACGGTGCCGGGCTGGACGGTGCGCGCGTGGCCGGTCGCCCGCCTCGGTGACGCCACCCTCGAAGTGCGTGCCGATGGCCTGCGCGACAGCCTGGCTGACCTGCACGCCGCGCTGCGGGACGCCGGTATTTCCGCCCTCGGGCCAGTCCGCGCCCGCCACCACTGAGCTCGACGTGTCATCCACAACCCGCTGTCCGCAGAAAAAGGGCAACCTTCATTCGAGGTTGCCCGGTTCTATTGTTGTTTTGTCGTTCTGAAATCGCTTTCCGGATCGCTTGATCGAACGTCGGCTGAACTGGAGGCCCCGCTCAGTTGCCATACACCTGCAACACCTGGTGCACGAAAATCCGCACCAGCCTCGGGTCGAAATCCGTGCCCGAGTGATCCAGCAAATACTCCACCGCCTCGTCCGACGACCACGCCGGGCGATACGGTCGATCCGTCACGAGCGCGTCGTACACGTCCGCGACCTTCAGAATCCGTGCCAATACCGGCACCGACTCTCCGATCAGGCCCGCCGGATAGCCACGTCCGTCCCAGCGTTCATGATGGTGTTGCACCGCATTCAGGATCTCCGAGTCCACGTCGGGCGCCATGGACGCCAACCGCCGACCCAGGGCCGGGTGTTGCCGCATGATGTCCTGTTCCTGCGCCGACAGCCCACCGGGCTTGTTCGTGATGCGCGGATCGATGGCCGACTTCCCAATATCGTGCAGCATGCCTGCCCAGATCACCTGACGGATCCCCAGGGTCGTGCGAACCTCGCCGGCTTCCAGGGCCAGACGCAGGGCCAGCATCGTCACCTGCCGCTCGTGTCCCTCCGCAGGACGGCCCAGCAGCGTCCTGATCCAGCTGCATGCCTCTTCGAAGGTTTCCTGCACCACGGCGTCCGGCGCCTGCGACAGCAGATTGACCGTCTCCGGGAGACGATCGTCATATTGTCCGAGCACCGGGTCGATCATCGTTATTCCAGTCCGTAGCAGGTCAGGCGACCAACCTGGAGGGACAGCGCGTCCATGCGGTTGGCCAGCAGGCTGCTGGCGGCGGGGCGCACATTGGCTGCGTGCACATCGGTGATCGCGCGGGCCAGCGGGGCGGCGGGCTTGGATTCGGTGCTGTTCTGGCGGGCGCGGGCCGCGTAGGTTGAGTAAGCTATGCTCATGATCGTCCCCCTGTCCCTACTTGGTGGTGCTGACCGAGGTCGTGGTGGAGGTGCTCTTTTCGAGACCGTAGCCGCCCACCGGGACGGCGCTGGCCGCCGTAATCACGAGGGTGATGGTGAGGGAAAGGGCCGTCCGCAGGGATTTGCGCATGGGTGTATCTTAGGTGAGGGGATGTGAAAGAGCGATTTATGCCTGCTGGACACGTTCAGACTGCGTTCGAGGGCGGCGACTACGGAGCTGTATTAACAGCTCTTAATGGTCGTCCGGGCCTGAACGCCGATGAGCTGGCGATCCTGGGCATCTCGCTCCTCAGAACGGCCAATTTCGCGTCCTGCGAGGAACCCCTGGAACTGGCCATGGCCCTCGGGAACCGGGAAGCCGCCGTGGAATTCGGCAACTTCCTGCGCGCCACCGGACAGAGCCGCCGCGCGATCGATCATTTCCGCGATCTGCTGACCGATCTGAGCGGTGAACTGCGTTACAGGGCCCTGCGGTGGTACGGGGTGACCCTGGAGCAGGTCGGCGAGGACGGGGCGGTCAGGGCGATGGAGGAGGCCCGCCGTGGGTACCTGGCGCTGGGTGACCGCCGGATGGCGGCCCGGATTACCCATACGCTCGCCGCCAGCCATTCCGTGCACGGGGATTACGGCACCGCCATGAAGCTGCTCGACGCCGCGATTCCCACACTTGCCCAGGAGCACAACCAGCGCCCGCTGCTCGCGGCGATGTGCACGCTGGTCGATGTACAGATTGAGTGTGGTCAGTTCGACGCGGCATCGGAGTCATTGGAACGGGCTCAGGCTATCGCCGAGGGCTTACAGGACGCTTACATGGGCCTGCACCTGGACGCACGCCGCGCCAACATCATGCTCATGACCGGCGATTACGGCGGGTATCAGACTCTGCTCGAAAGCCTCGCCGAGCGGAGTGCGGCCATGGGCGAACCCCAGGTCACCGAGCATGCCCTGAACCACCTGGCCAACCACCAGAGTCGCATCGGCGAGCATGCCCTGGCCGTGCGGACGATGGGACGGCTGCGGGCCAGCACGTCGAACCTGTCCCTCCACAGTCGCGTCGTGCTCGGCATGATGACGCTGCGCCGGGGGGACGCCGCTGGGGCCCACCGCATGCTCCTGGATGTCCGGGATGAAGCGCTGCGCCGCAACGCCATGACCGATGCCACGCGGGCACTCCTGCTCGCCGCGTACAGCGCGTACTCGATGAACGACCTCACGCGCTGCTCCGATCTGCTCGCCGAGGCCCTGATGGAACTCGCGGGCCAGCCCCGCGCCCAGACGCGCGCGACCGTCGCGCCCGAACTCCGCGAACTCGAGGAGATGCTGGCCTTCGCGCGGCTCAGTCCGAATCTGGCGCCGCTGCTGGAGGCCGCGCTGGAGGACGCTTCACACCTCAGCGGCACCATGCGCGACGACCTGTTCACCAGTGGCATGCGGCTGGAGGTCATGACGCTGGGGCAGGAACTCGTGCTGCGCGATGGCGTGCCCTGCACCATGCGCGTGCGGGGCAGCGTGGCCGTGCTGACCTACCTGGCCCTGCACCCGCGCAGCACGCGCCAGACCGTGATCACCGATCTGTGGCCCGAGCGCGATCCGAAGAAGGCGGCCACGTATTTCCGGCAGTGCATCGCGGACATCCGGGAGGCGATCGGGGCCGACGTGATCCTCGTGGAGGGCGCGCACCAGTCGCCGGAGTATCGGCTGAGCAGCAAGGCGACCGTGATCCTCGACAGCCAGCGGGTGCTGCAGCTGGTGGCGAACGGGCAGGTGCCGGCGGCGGTCGCGGCTTACAAGGGTGAATTCCTGCCGAACCTGGAAGCGAGCGAGTGGGCTGACGAGCAGCGGATTCACATCCGGGAGGCGCTGCTGGGCTCCCTGCACGGGGAGATGCGGGCGGCGCGGCTGGGCCGCGAGTACCGCCGGGTGGTGCTGCTGGCCACCGCGATTCTGGAGATCGATCCGTCCGACATGGAGACCGAGGAACTGCGGCTGGACATGGCGCGGGAGGTGTCGGGGGCGGCGGAGGTGGCCCGCTTCGAGGCGGAACGTCACCGCCGCATGAACTGAACCCTGGTCCGCCGACCCAGGCTCAGGTCAGAAGTCGCCCAGGTCGCCGCCGAGTGAGACGGTCTGGGCGACACCCTGGTCGTCCAGCCGGGCAATAAAGCCTGCACCGTCGCGGTAGGCCATGCCGCTGTCCATGGCGACGCACAGTCCGCCCGCGTAGGTGATCGGCTGGGGTTCGGTCATCTCGGTCTCCAGCATGAGTTCATCGTGCAGGACGTACACGGGGGTATGGCCGTGCACGAGGTGGGAGCCGCCGTAGGTGCTGAGGAGGTTCGACGCGACCGTGGCCGCGTCGTGGTAGGTGAACGCGAGGCGGTCGGCGAAGTGATTCAGGAAACTGCTCCAGATCTTGGGATCCTCGTTGTGCAGCAGGGAGAGCACCGAGCGGTTCACGGCGTCCACGCTGCGGCCCAGTCGGCGGTAGAAGGCGCTGTCGGCGTGCATGAGCAGCCAGCCGTCGGCGTGCGCCATGGCGGGCCGGGCGCGCAGCCAGTCGAGATCGGTGATCTGCACCTGGGCTGCGTCGCTGCTCTGGCCGCCGTTGCTGCGCCAGTAATCGAGGAAGCCCAGGCTGTCGCCGGGATCGCGGGCACGGAAGTGCTGCGCGGCGAGGAACATGACCTCGTGGTTGCCGATCAGCGCGGTAACCTGCCCCCCCGCGTTCAGTGCCTGCCCTTCCAGCGTTCGCACCAGACGGATGACGTCCATCCCGCGCGGCCCCCGGTCGAGGTAATCGCCGAGGAACACCAGGTGGCTGGGGCCACCCCTCCAGGTCGAGTCGTGGTCGATCAGGCCCGCCATCAGGAGCAGGCTGTGCAGGGAATCGTAGGCACCGTGGACGTCACCGACCACCCACAGGGGCGTCACCTCGTACCGTCCGGATCGGTGTCGCTCCCGTCATGCTGCGCGGCGGAGTCGTCACTGGCGGGTGGCAGCGTGCGCAAGCGGGTCATGCGTTCCGTGAGGTCCTCCTGGATGCGGCGCACGTTGCCTTCCAGGTGGGAGCGGGCCCCGTCGAGTTCATGGCGCAGCCGCATGATCTCCTCGACGCCGGCGAGGTTCACGCCGAGTTCCTGGGTCAGGCGGCGGATCTCGCGCAGGTGGTCGATGTCGCGCTCGGAATACAGCCGGGTCTTGCCACTGCTGCGGCCCGGCCGGATGAGCTGCTTGCGCTCGTACAGCCGTAGCGTCTGGGGATGCATATCCACCAGTTCCGCTGCAATGGAGATCACGTACACGGGGCGGTCTTTGGGATCGCTGGGCGTGCCGCCCTCGGGCAGGGCCTGGGCCTGACCGCGCAGTTCACCCTCCAGCCGTTCGATCTCGGCCTCGAATTCGCCCTGGAGGTCATCGAGTTCATGCTGGAGCCGCATGACCTCCTCGACGCCGGCGAGGTTCACGCCGAGTTCCTGGGTCAGGCGGCGGATCTCGCGCAGGTGGTCGATGTCGCGCTCGGAATACAGCCGGGTCTTGCCACTGCTGCGGCCCGGCCGGATCAGGCCCTTGCGCTCGTACAGCCGCAGCGTCTGGGGATGCATATCCACCAATTCCGCCGCCACGGAAATTACGTACACAGGGCGATGTTTAGAGTCCGAGGCCATAACCTGACGTGAGTATACGGGAGGCAGGATTGATGCAACGGGCGCTATGAGCCTTCTGGCAGGGGAGCAGGGTGCATGTCATGCAGCCGCCGCGCGTCCACGGCGAGCAACCCGCCGTCACGGACGTACATGCTGGCGAACGCCTGGCCCCAGCGGATCTCGCTGGCGTGGTAGCTGATCCGGGCCTGTACCGGCTGCTGCGAAATCTCGTCGACCGCCCGCAGGACGACCAGCACCTCGGCCTCACGCCGCGCCAGCTCGGCCTCGCTCAGGTCGCGCAGGGGACTGCGGTCGTCGATGGGATGCACGACCGTCCACGCCAGCGGGAAGAACGTCACCCGGGAGCGTTCCAGGGTCAACGGATGGAACTGCCGTTGTGGGCCGGCGCTCAGGGGGCCAGGGGCACGCAGCGACAGGACGACCTCGGCCGTGATGTCCGTCAGGTCGCCCCGCCGGCCGTTCACGAGCCGCAGCATCAGGCCGCGCCCGCCCCGGTACGGCGCGACGACCGCGTGGTCGCTGAACAGGATGCGGTGCGTGGGCCGGGAAAACCGCGCGAACAGCATGCCGGTCACGAGGGCCACGGCCATCAGGCCCACGAAGGCCTCCAGCGTGACGAGCACGTCGGCGGCCACGGACACCGGGTACACGTGCCCGAAGCCGATGGTGCCGAAGGTCTGCACCGAGAAGAAGAAGGCCCCCAGCAGGCGCGGGCCGGCCTGGTCGGGCTGTTGGCTCAGCGCCCCGGCTCCGAGCGCGAAATACCCGGCGGCGAACAGCGCGTTGAGCAGCAGGTACAGCGCCAGCGCCACCGCGAAAAAGCGCGGCCACGACATGGCCAGCAGCATGGTGTACGGGTTGTACGCGCCCAGGCCCAGGCCCACCCGGCGGGAGTTGAAGCGCCCGTCACGGCTCAGGAAGCGGGATTCCGCCTCGAACACCCCGGACAGGCCCAGGTCACCGGGAGCCGATGCGCCGGTCTCGGGCGCAGGAGCCGGGCGGGTGGTCATGGGCGGAAGTCTAGCGCTGCGCCCACGAGGACGAACCGGACGTTCCACACGGTCTGTCCTCCCCTGTGGCACGAGCGAGGATGGGCGGCAGAACCTGAAGGGAATCCGGAGGACGCCGGATCGGACGCGGCCCGGCGGGGGCACTATCATCCGCGCATGACGACTGCCGATCTCTCCACCCACCTCGACCGCGACGGAGCCCGCGAGGAACTGTTCGACCTGCTGCGGATTCCCAGCGTGAGTGCCGACCCTGCGTACGCCGACGACGTCGTGCGGGCCGCCGAGTGGTTCCGCACGAAACTGGCCTCGCTGGGCTTCACGGCCCGCGTGGACGCCACGCCGAAGCACCCGGTCGTGTACGCCGAACGTCTGGATGCCCCCGGCAAGCCCACCGTGCTCATCTACGGCCATTACGACGTGCAGCCCGAAGCGCCGCTCTCGGAATGGATCTCGCCGCCCTTCGAGCCGGAGGTGCGGAACGGCCGTATCTACGCGCGGGGCAGCACCGACGACAAGGGGCAGGCCTTCGCGCACGTGCGCGGCGTGGAACTGCTGCTGGCGCAGGGCCAGGAGAATGGAGCACCGCTGCCGGTGAACGTGAAGTTCCTGCTCGAAGGCGAGGAGGAGATCGGCAGCCCAAGCATCGTGCCCTACCTTCAGGCCCACGCGGAGGAACTGAAGGCCGACGTGATCCTGATCAGCGACGGCAGCCGTTTCGCCGCCGACGTGCCGACCATCACCTACGGCCTGCGGGGCCTGAGCTACGTGGAAATCCATGTGCAGGGCGCCAACCGGGATCTGCACAGCGGCGCGTACGGTGGGGCGGCCCCCAATCCCATCAACGCGCTGTGCCAGATCATCGCCGGGCTCAAGGATGACCAGGGCCGCGTGACCATTCCCGGCTTCTACGACAACGTCGAACCCCTGACCGACCAGGAACGGCAGATGTGGGCCTCGCTGCCGCACAGCGACGCCGAGTTCGCCGGGAGCATCGGCGTGGCCTCTCTGCCAGGCGAGGCCGGGTACTCCGTGCTGGAACGCCTGTGGGGCCGCCCGACGCTGGACGTGAACGGCATCTGGGGCGGCTACCAGGGCGAGGGCAGCAAGACCGTGATCGCCGCGAAGGCCGGCGCGAAGGTCTCCATGCGCCTGGTGCCGGGCCAGGATCCGGGGCGCATCACGGGCCTGATCCAGGAGTACGTGCCGCGCATCGCGCCGCCCGGAGTGACGGTCGAGGTGATAGACCACCACGGCGGCCAGCCTATGAAGTTCAGCACCGACAGCCCGTACATCCGCGCCGCCAACCGCGCCCTGAAGCGCGTGTACGGCCGCGACGCGGTGTTCGCGCGCACGGGGGGCAGCATTCCCATCGTGGCCTCCTTCGCGGATATCCTGCACACCGAGGTGCTGTTTGTTGATCTGGGCCTGAACGAGGACGCTCCGCACAGTCCGAACGAGAGTTTCGCCGTGCAGGACTTCGAGAACGGCATCCTGACCAGTGCCTACCTGCTTCAGGAACTCGGCGCGGATCCGGACCGCGCGTAACGTGCGGCTGGGCTTTCTCGCCTCGCACGGCGGCAGCGCCGCGCGGCACCTGACGGCCGCGTGCCAGGACGGGCGGCTGGACGCCACGGCCGCCGTGCTGATCAGCAACAACAGCCGCTCGCCCGCCCTGGCTTGGGCGCAGGGGGCGGGCCTCAGCACCGCGCACCTGAGCAGCGCGACCCATCCCGATCCGGACGACCTCGACCGCGCCATCCTGGATGTTCTGACCGCCGCGGGCGCCGATACCCTCGTCCTCAGCGGATATATGCGCGAACTCGGGCCGCGCGTGCTGGGCCACTACGCGGGGCGGGTCGTGAACATCCACCCCAGCCTGCTGCCCCGTCACGGCGGCCGGGGCATGTACGGTGACCGCGTGCACGAGGCCGTGCTGGCCGCCGGAGACTCCGAATCCGGCGCGACCGTGCACCTGGTCACGCAGGGCATCGACGAGGGGCCGGTGCTGGCCCAGGCGAGGGTGCCCGTCCTGCCCGGCGACACGCTGGACACCTTGAAGGCACGCGTGCAAGTGGTCGAGGGCGACCTGATGCTGCGGGCTGTGCGTGATCTCGCAACGCGGGTGTCGGGCGCGTGAAACGCAAGGTCTTCGATCTGCGCTCCTGGGGCCGTGTGGCGCGGCACACGCAGACGGTGCTGACCCTGCCGGGCTACGTGATCGTGGACTTCGAGGCGCACGAGGTCACCCGGCCGCTGGACGTGGATTTCGGTGGCCGCCCCCTGCGCGTGCTGGACGTCGGGTACCGCTGGGTGCGCTTCCATCCGACCGGCAGCGGGGAGGGAACGCTGGGCAGCGCCCTGACCGCGCAGCTGGACGCCTCCGGCCAGCCCGTGCAGGTGTACGTGGACATCCACCTGGGTGAGGGCGTCGGCGAGGACGGTCTGCCGTGGACGGACGACGCGTACCTGGACGTGATCGGAAACTGGCATGTGGAGGATGGGCAGGGCGCCCGCGTGACCGAGGCGCACGTCATCGACGCTGAGGATCTGGCGGCGGCCGTGCGCGAGGGAAGGGCCACCCCGCAGCAGGCGCGGGCCGTGTGGGCGCGAGCGGAGCAGGTGAGCGCGGAACTGCTGGCGGACACCTATGCGCCGCTGGACGTGCTGCGGCGGTACCTGAGCGATCCATACACCTGATCTCGGTGGGCGGCGCGCCCTGTAGACTTGGACTCAGTTCAAGTTCCGGAGGTTCGCCATGTCCGAGTCCCGTACCCTGCCCGCCCCCGCCGTCACGGCCGTCCAGCACGCGCTGCACGCCATCCCCATGAACGCCACGGTGGGCGTGCGGATCACCGATGTCGGCGTGGGCTGGGCCACCGGGGAATGCCCGGACACGGCGGCCTACCGCAACCACCTGGGCACCATCCACGCTGGAGCGCAGTTCCTGCTGGCCGAGGCGGTGAGCGGCGCGGCCTTTGCCGGGGCCTTCGCGGTGCAGCTGGCGCAGGCTGTCCCGCTGATCGAGAAGCTGGAAACGCATTATGTGGGGCGTGCAGTGGGCAGCATCACGGCCCGCGCGGAGATCGAGCTGGCCAGCATCGCGGTCGCGCATGCCACCTATGCGGCGGACGGCAAGGCCCGCCTGATCGTGAAGGTGACCGTGCAGGACGCGGAAAACAAGGATGTGATGCGGGCGGTCG
Organism: Deinococcus sp. KSM4-11; assembly: GCF_004801415.1. Taxonomy (NCBI): domain Bacteria; kingdom Thermotogati; phylum Deinococcota; class Deinococci; order Deinococcales; family Deinococcaceae; genus Deinococcus; species Deinococcus sp. KSM4-11. The sequence goes on from NZ_SSNX01000001.1 coordinate 125,959, forward strand.
CCCGCTGGTACCTGCGCTCGATGGCGTCCCTGCGCGCAAATTAAGACACAGAGCCCTGAAAAATGCTTTAGCCTGCGCTCATGCCGGTCACGCAGCTCGACCACGTCGCCATCGCCACCCCGGATCTCGACGAGGGCAGCGCCCCGTACAGGGCACTGGGCCTGCACCCCGAAGGGCCCGATGAAGACGTCGAGACCCAGGGCGTGCGCGTGCGGGCCTTTCAGGTCGGCGACACGCTGATCGAACTGCTGATGCCCACCCGCCCGGACAGCCCCATTGCCGCGTACCTGGAGAAACGCGGCCCCGGCCTGCACCACACCGCCTACCGCGTGACCGACCTGGACGCCGAGATGGCCAGCCTGCAGGGCCAGGGAGGCCGCTTCCTGGGTGACCGGCCAACACCCGGCCGGGCCGGAACGCGCGTGACCTTCCTGCACCCGAAATGGGGCCAGGGCACGCTGATCGAACTCGTCGAGCATCCCGCCGACCGGACGACCGGAACCGCGCCGGCTGGAGCCCCCCAGTGACCCGAAACTGCGGCCGCTGGTACCTGACGGCCCTCGCGCTGCTCGGCCTGGACGGGCACCTGTCGACGGCCGGACTGCTGGGTGGCCTGCCAGACCGGGCGCTGCACCTGCTGCTGCTGGCCCTGCTGGGCTTCGCGCTGACGCGCGCGGCCGGGCGGCGGGGCTGGCCGCTGGCCCTGTGCGCGTGGTGGAGCGCGGCCCTGCAATGGCACTTGGCCTTCGTGCCAGGTCACGAGGTCGGCGTGAACGTCTGGCTGCCCGACGTGCTGGCCGCGTCGCTGGGAGGATGGCTGGTGGCGCGGCCCGCGCGCGCCGCGTCCAGGGCGAACAAGGGCCGACCGGTTGCAGTTTTGTCAGAGTTCTCACGCTAGGCTGCGCTCGATGACCGCCGTGACCTCCGCCCACTCCCCGGTTGGTCACCACGCGTCCCTGCTGAGCACCGTCCTCGCGCAGCTCGACCAGGTGATCCTGGGCAAACCCGGACAAGTGCGACTGGCCCTGGCCTGCCTGCTCGCGCGCGGGCACCTGCTGATCGAGGATCAGCCGGGGGTGGGGAAGACCACGCTTGCCCACGCCCTGGCGCGCACGGCCGGCCTGCACTTCCGGCGCGTGCAGTTCACGGCGGATCTGCTCCCCGCCGACCTGACCGGAGTCAGCGTGTGGGACGCCGCCGCCTCTACCTTCCGCTTCCATGAAGGCCCGGTCTTCAGCGAGGTGCTGCTTGCCGACGAGATCAACCGCGCCACCCCCCGCACCCAGGGCGCGCTGCTGGAAGCCATGGAGGAAGGACAGGTGTCCGAGGGCGGGATCACGCGCCTGCTGCCGCGCCCGTTCTTCGTGATCGCCACGCAGAACCCGGCCGCGTTCGTGGGCACGTCCCCGCTGCCTGAAGCGCAACTCGACCGGTTCCTGATGACCGTCACGCTCGGCTACCCGGATCCGGCCGCCGAACGGCAACTGCTGGAAACGGGGGGCCGCAGCGTGACCGTGCGCGACCTGCCACCGGTGCTGGACGCCCCCACGCTGCTCCGCATGCAGGCCGAAGTCGATCACGTGTACGCCGCCGCGCCGCTGCTGGATTACCTGCAGCTGCTGGCCCGCGCCACGCGCCAGCATCCGGCCTTCACGGCGGGCCTCAGCCCGCGCGCCCTGCTGGCCCTGCTGGCGGCGTCGCGGGCGTGGGCGTACCTGCACGGCCGGAGCATGGTGCTGCCCGAGGACGTGCAGGCCGTGTTTCCGGCCCAGGCGGCCCACCGCCTGCCGCTGCGCGAAGGGCACGCGCACGACCTGCCCGCCCTGCTGCGCGGCGTGCTGATCGACACGCCGATTCCCTGACCCGCTCCGTCATGGCCGCTCCCAGCCGCACTGACCTTCGCGCCGTCTTCACGCCCGGCCGGCCGGTGGGGGTGCGGCTGGGCCTCACGCAGTTCGGCACGTCGTACCTGCTGCTGGTCATGCTCACTCTGATCGGCTGCGTGAACTACGACCTCAGCCTCGGCTACGGCCTGACCTTCCTGCTGGCGGGCGTCTGGGCGGTCGCGGCTGGGCAGGCCATGCGCGCCGCCCGCCGCCTGAACGTCCGCGTGAGCCCGCCCCAGGCGAGCGTGGCGGGCGGCGAGGCCGTGTACACCGTGCAGGTGGGCGCGCCCGACCGGGACATTCCGCTGGCCGTGATCGTCACGACCTCCCAGGGAGACACGCGCTACGTGAACGCGCGCGTGCAGGCTGGAGAAGCGCGCACCATCGGGGTGGCGGTGCCCGCCCGCGTGCGCGGCCGCCTGACCCTGACCTCCGTGCGGGTGGGGGCGCTCGATCCGCTGGCGATCTGGCAGGCCACCCTCCGCCCGGTGCCCGCCGCCGGCGAGGCCTGGGACGTGACGGTGCAGCCCACTCCGGAAGCGGCTCCTCCACCGTTCCCGGCGCGGGTGGACGTCGGTGGGGGTGATGGGACACGGCGCACCCGAGGGGATCAGGAGTTCGCGAGCCTGCGCCCCTACGTGCCCGGCGATTCGCCCCGACAGGTGTCGTGGCGCCACGTGGCCCGCACGGGCACCCTGCTGACCCGCGAGACGGACGCTCCACTGGGCTCCGCCGTACACCTCGACTGGCACGATACGGCCGGCGCCGGTTCCACCGAAGACCGCCTGTCCCGCCTGGCCGCGTGGATCGCGGGACTGCGCGCGTCCGGGCACGCGTTCTCGCTGAACCTGCCCGGCCAGTCGCTGGCGGCCGGTACCGGGGAAGCGCACGCGACCCAAGCGCTGGACGCCCTGGCCCGCGTGACCCCGTTGCCGGACGCTCCGGCGGGCAAGGTCGGCCGCACGTCGGCTCCTGTGGGCCTGAACGCCTTCGCCATGCGCTCCACCCTGATCGCCCTGGCCTTCGCGCTGGCACCCGCCGTTCTGCGCGAACCCGTGTGGATCACCGCCCTCATCGCCGGTCTGCTGGTGCACACCGACTGGCGGGTGCACCGTGCGCGCGCGCCCATCCCCACGTGGGTGCTGGGTGTGGTCGCTGGGATCAGCGCCGCGCTGCTGGCGGGCAGTTACGGCACCCTGCTGGGCCGCGACGCGGGTACGGCCCTGCTGGCCCTGCTGGCCGCCCTCAAGACCGCCGAGAGCCGCACCCGCCGCGACGCGAACCTGCTGATCCTGCTGGCCCTGTTCGTGGCGAGTACCCACTACTTCTTCGGCCAGGGGCCGCTGACCGCGCTGCACTCGGTGCTGGCCGCGTGGACGCTGCTGGCCGCCGCCGCCCGCTGGACCGTGACCGCGCCGGACGAACCCCCGCTCACCGAGAACCGCAGCGCCGTGCAGGCCGGCATGGCCCTGGCCCTGGCAATTCCTCTGGCCCTCACGCTGTTCGTGCTGTTTCCCCGCCCCTCCGGGCCGCTGTGGCACCTGGCAGTCCAGGGCAAGGCGTCGACCGGACTGGCCAGCGAGATCACGGCGGGTGAGTACAGCGACCTCGCGCAGAACCGTGCGGTGGCCTTCCGCGCGGACTTCCAGGGGCCGGTGCCGCCCGCCTCCGAACGCTACTGGCGCGGCCCGGTCTACGAGGCCTACGACGGGCAGCGCTGGACGCAGATCCGGCAGAGCAGTGCGTCGGCCAGCGTGGACTTCAGCGGGCCCTCCTGGACGTACACCATGACCATGGAACCGAGCAGCAGTCCGTGGCTGCCCGTGATCGACGCACCCGCCACCCTGCCCGCCGGCACCTTCATGACCACGAACTTCCAGGCGTACATGCTGCGGCCCCCCAGCACCCGCGAGCGCGTGACCGTGCAGAGCCGCGTGGCGCGCCTGGGCGTGCGTGAGTACGACGAGCGCCTGCGCTTCGACCAGACGCTCCCCGCCGGAGAAAGCCCGCGTGCCGTGGCCCTGGCCGCCAGCTGGAAGACGCTGGAACCCGAGGATCGCGTCCGCGCCGCCCTGAGCTTCTTCGGCCAGGGGGGCTTCACCTATACACTCTCGCCGCCCACCCTGCCCCGTCACGACCGGGTGGACGCCTTCCTGTGGGGCTCGAAGCAGGGCTTCTGCGAACACTACGCCAGCGCGTTCACCTTCCTGATGCGCGCCGCCGGGATTCCTGCCCGGATCGTGGGCGGGTACCTGGGCGGGGAACTCAACCCGGACGGCGGGTACCTGATCGTCCGGCAGCAGGACGCGCACGCCTGGAGCGAGGTGTGGCTCGCCGGTCAGGGCTGGGTGCGCGTGGATCCCACGGCCCTGATCGCCCCGGCCCGAGTGAATGCGGGGGTGCAGACCGCGCTGGGCAGCCCGCAGGCCACGGCCGCTCCCGCCCCCACCGCCCTGGAACGCATGCGGCTGCGCCTGGACTCTATCCAGAACCGCTGGGACGATCTGGTCATCGGCTACGGCGACGAGCAGCAACAGACCCTGCTGACCCGCGCCGGGCTGGGCAGCGTGGGCGGCGCCCGGTACCTCGTTGCGGTGCTGGCGCTGGTGACGCTGGCCCTGCTCCCGGCCGCCCTGTGGCGACGCCGCGCCACCCGACCCCGCGATCCGGCGGCCCGCGCCCTGCACGACCTGACCGTGCGTCTGCATCTGCCCCGCCATCCCGGCGAGACCCCCACGGCCTACGCGGAGCGCGCCCGGAGCCTGTGGCCGTCCCTCGCCCCGGCCCTGGACGCTGTGGTGCAGGCCTACCACGCGGCCCGCTACGCTCCGGGTGACGGGGGCGACCCGCAGGTCGCGCTGCGGGCTGCCGTCCGGCGTGTCCGGCGGCCTCCCCGCTCAACCTGAGTCCTGCCCACCTGCTTCCAGTTCCGAACGCCCACATCCCGTAGCATGGGTGCGTGAACGTACCGCGCGTCTTCCTATCCGTGATCGCCGGGTGCTCGGCCGCGTTGATCGCCTACGCGGCGGCCTTCGTGCGGGGTGACCTGGGCGGCGTCATGACCTACCTGCACGCCCGCGCCGCGCTGCGCCACCTGCGTGAGGGAGGCGCGGGCCCAGCCGCCATCCAGGCTGCCCGCGAGCACCTCCAGGCGGTCGGAACCCAGGTGGCCGATCCGGCCCTCGCGGCGCGGCTGATTCCCGTGGCCCTGCTCGTGGCCGTGGTCGTGGGTGCGCTCGTCTGGCGGCTGTTCGACCGGCAGTCGTCCCGCCCGGCCCTGAGCGCCCAGGAACGCATGGTGGAGCGGTTCGCGCGCCGCAACGGGGGGCGTTTCACGCTGGGTGACCTCAGCGAACGGAGTCCGCTGACGGGTGAGCAGGCGCGCACCGTGACCGCCCGCATGGCTGACCTGGGCCGCCTGACCCGCGACGGCGAGACGTACCGTCTGTCATGAGAGGCCGCCTGTCATGAGGAGCCGCGGGTCATGACTCCCAACGACCTGGCCACGCTGCTCGACGAGGTGGATCACGATGCCTGGGAGAGCGTGCAGGCCGCCCTGGCCCGCATCGAGTGGCAGCCGCACCCGCGCGTGGGCTGGCTCACCACGCACCTGCGCGCCACGAAACACGAGTACTGGACGGTGATCGCGGCTGCGACCGCCACCCCCGCCCCCCCGGACGACGCGGGCCTGACCCGCCTGATGGTGTGGGAGGTCGAGGCGTCGCGTGCCCTGCCACTGGCTTCACTGGACGCGCCGGTCGAGCACGCGGGCCGCTCCTTCACGGTGGCCGGCCTGCTGCGCCTGAACGCCCGCCACACCGCGTGGCATGCCGGGCAGATCGCGGCGCTGGCCCCTTCCGAACGCCGCGCCTGACATGCCCCGCGAGCGGCCCTTCCTGACCGACCCCAGCCCACAGGGCGCAGCCCCGGCGGGCGCCGTCCCGGACGCGCTGTACGACCTCGCCGTGAACCGGGCATGGCTGGTGGTGCGCGGCGTGGGCCGCCCGGACGCGCTGGCCGCGTGGCATGCCCGGACGCGCTTCGCGAGGCGGGTGCCGCTCGACGCGGTCAGGGCGTCTCTGGGTCTCCACCCCGGTTCCGGCGAGTGGCACTGGCAAGGTGGCCCCCAGGGTGCGTGGGTGCCGGGCCGCGCTCCGTTTCCGTGACCTCCAGCGCCGCAGTGATGGTGCGGACGGCGACCTCCACGGCCCGCGTGATCTCGTCCTGCGGCAGGTAGGGCAGGGGAGGGCGGTCGCCGGGCCACGCCAGGGCCACCGCCGCGTTTGCGGGCACGTGCAGGAAGCCGCAGGGGACGTCCGCCCGCCCGGCCTGCGTCAGCCGGTGCCGCGCGTGGTACAGCACGAAATTGCAGACGTACAGTCCGGCCGTGTTGCTGATGTGGCCGGGAATGCCCTCATCCCGCCACGCGGCCAGGAGGTCGCGCAGGGGCAGCGTGCTCAGGTACGCGGGCGGGGCGCCGTCGTCCGGACGGATGGGCGTATCCCGGTACACCTGCCCGGCGTTATCCGGAATGTCGAAGTCCATGACGTTCACGCCCACGCGTTCCAGCGTCATCTGCGGGCGACCGGCGGCCAGTCCGGTCATCAGCACGGCGTCCGGGCGGTGCGCGTCCAGCAGCGCATCCAGCGACCGTCCGGCGGCGTGGGGTTCCACCGGAAGCAGGGCCGAGATCACGCGCACTTCCCCGATCTCCAGGCCGCCCAAGGCTTGCGCGGCCCGCGCACTGGGATTGTCTGGATGCGTGTGGAAGGGCTCGAAGCCGGTGAGCAGCAGCGTGCGCATGCGCGGAGCATAGCGGCCCAACCGTCACGTCGCACCCGGCAGCCCGGCTCCACGCGGCCTATGCTGCCCCCATGCCGGAACTGCCGGAAGTCGAAACCACCCGCCGCAAGATTGAGCCGCTCATGCGTGGCTGCACCATCCTCCGTGTTGAGCACGACGCGCCGCACAAGTACCGCGACACGCACCTCGCCGTGGGGCGGCGCGTGCAGGGACTGTCGCGCCGCGGCAAGTACCTGCTGCTGAACCTTGCCGCCGCCGACGCGGCCGACGGCGATCCGCATGACCTGGAGTTCATCGTGCACCTGGGCATGACCGGCGGCTTCCGGCTGGAGCCCGGCAAGCACACCCGCGTAACCGTGGAAACCGACGCCGGCCTGCTGCACTTCGACGATGCCCGGCGCTTCGGGAAGATGGCCGTCGTGCGGCCCGGTGACTACGCGGGCATGCCGACCCTGGCGGCCATGGGCCCGGAGCCCCTCTCGGATGAGTTCCGCAAGAAGGATTTCATCGCGCTGGCACGTGAGGCGGGAGCCGTGAAACCCTGGCTGCTGTCGCAGAAACCCGTCAGCGGCGTGGGCAACATCTACGCCGATGAGGCGCTGTGGGAGGCGCGGATTCATCCTGCCCAGACTCGCCTGACTCCTGCCGAGGCCAGACGCCTGTACCACGCGGTCCGCGACGTGATGGGCCGGGCGGTGGAGGCCGGGGGCAGCTCGCTGGGCAACGGGGTGGGCAACTACCGCCAGCACGACGGCGCTCCCGGCGCGTACCAGCACGAGCACCACGCCTACGGCCAGGACGGTCGGCCCTGCCCCCGCTGCGGCACGGAGATCGTCAAGACCGTGCTCGCCCAGCGCGGCACGCACTACTGCCCGACATGCCAGGTGCTGAGGAGCAGGTCGTGACGGATCTGACCTCCATGCGCGTCTCGTACACCCGCGACGAACTGCGTCGCGCCGACCTGAAGGCCGATCCGCTGGCGCAGTTCCAGGGCTGGCTGGACGAGGCCCTGCGCGAGAAGGTGCCCGAACCGTACGCCCTGCACCTCGCCACGGCGGACGCCTCGGGCCGGCCCTCGGTGCGCACGGTGCTGCTGCGCGGCGCGACCCCGGACGGCCTGACTTTCTACACGAACTTCGAGTCCTACAAGGGCCGGGACTTGTCGCAGAACCCGCAGGCGGAGATGCTGTTCTACTGGGCGGCGCTGGAACGGCAGGTGCGCGCCTCCGGTCCGGTGACCCGCGTGCCTGACGCCGAGGCCGACGCGTACTTCCATGTCCGGCCGCGCGACTCGCAACTGGCCGCGCACGCCAGCGACCCGCAGAGCGCCCCGATTGTCGACCGCAGGGCGCTGGAGGAGAAGTTCACCGCGCTCGAGGGGATCTACCCGGCGGGGACGGTCATTCCGCGCCCGGCCTTCTGGGGCGGCTACCGCCTGGACGTGCAGGAGTGGGAATTCTGGCAGGGCCGCGAGGGCCGCCTGCACGACCGCTTCCGCTACGCCCGGCAGGGTACGGACTGGCAGATCGACCGCCTGATGCCCTGAACCCTGTTCCCCACCCAGGCACCAGGTCGATGTACGCGCACCCGACATTCGCCCACGCCATTCAGTGCCATCCTGCCCCCTGTGAGTAACCACTACACCGCAGAAGCAACCGCCACCGGTGGCCGGGCCGGCCATTCCAGAAGCAGCGATGGCCGTCTGGACGTGCCCCTCAGCGTGCCCGCCGGCATGGGGGGCGACGACGGCCCCGGCACCAACCCCGAGCAGCTCTTCGCGGCTGGGTACGCCGCCTGCTTCCAGGGCGCGTTGGGTGTGATCGCGCGCCGCCAGAAGCTCGAGCTGTCGGCCGACTCGACCATCACTGCCCGCGTGGGGTTGCAGCGTAGCGGCCTGGCCTTCGGGATGGACGTGGAACTGGAAGGCCACTTCCCCGGCCTGACCCCCGAGCAGGGCCTGGAACTCATGCACGCGGCGCATCAGGTCTGCCCGTACTCGGTCGCCACGCGCGGCAACGTGGACGTGCGCCTCCGCGCAGTCTGATCGCCCGTATCCGTGCGGGTGGAAGGATGCTTCCCCGCGCGGCTGCGCCTCAGGTGCCGGGACTGCCCGCCACGTCGCGGGCATCCAGGGCAAATTCGGACAGGTCATCACCCAGGAGATCTGCCCGCTCCTGCGCCGTGAGAGCCACCATCACGCGCCTCAGCACCACATCCACCGCCTGATCCGCGCTCTCGTCCAGGGTCAGGCCGTCGAGCAGCGGCACGTCCTGCTTGCGGGCCACGTCCTCGAGTTCCTCCTGCATCATGCGGATCTCGCGGAAGTACTTCATGTAGCGGTGCATGGGGCGGCTCGCGGCCGTTTCCTCGTCGCGGGACTGGAAGTGCCGGCGGTGTTCCTGCTCGTCGGGCAGGCTGACCAGCATGGGCACCACCAGCGCGCCTGCGAAGGCCTCGGCCCGCAGGTAGCCGGGCACCAGATGGACGCCCTCCAGCACCAGCGAACTGCCCTCCTGCACGCTGCGCTGCACCACGGCCTGCAGGCCGACGCTGACCTGCTGCACCTGATCCCGGAACCCGGCCAGCAGGGCCGCCCGGCCCGGCTGCTCCGGACGGTCCGCGCCGGGCGGCACCAGGGCCTCCCACGCGCTGAAGGTGCTGGCATGCAGGGTGGGCAGCAGGGCGGGGGACACCATGGCGCGCATGACCTCGCGGATGGAATCGGTGCTGACCACGCGGGCGATTCCCAGGCGGTAGGCGATCTCGGCGGCCAGGAAGCTCTTGCCGGTGCCACTCACGCCCCCCAGCAGCACGATCACCGGGCGTGGCGGGCGGCGGATCACGCGCAGCAGTCGGTAGCGGGCGCTGACATCTGGGCCGACCTCGTCCCTCAGGAGCCGCTCGACCTTCTCACGGATGACGTGGCTGCGAACCACCCGGTCCTCCGAGCCGCGCAGGTCGCGTTGCGTGACGCGCGCCACCCGGCGCGCCACGTCCGGGGCCACCCCGGCGGCCAGCATGGACTGCACCAGGAGACCCTTCGAGAAGGGCGCCGGGGCGGAACTCCCGCTGCCCTGCACACCCAGTTTCCCGCGGTTGCGGCGCAGGTACCGGTAAGTCTGGCGCAGATGCTCGCCGTAGGTGGCTTCCAGCACCTCCTCGGTGCGGTTGTCGATCTCCTCGGCGCTGAGGGTTCGCACGCCCGCCCGGCGCAGCTGCACGTCCACGGCGCTCGCGGTCGCGTAGGCCTCCCGGCCAGTCAGTCCGGCGTCTTCCAGCGTGCGGGCCAGGACGCCCCGGCTGAACGGCAGGTGGCCTTTTTTCGCGGTGACCAGGATGTCCACGAAGGCTGGGGTCTGCCGCGCGGCCTCGGCGGCCACGGTGTCGCCGCATACGCTCTGGGCCACCTCGACCATCAGGGCCTGAAGTTCGTCGGGCGACACCAGCGTGCGGCGCGCCAGGCGCAGCTGCTGCTCCACGCGCCGCGCTGCCGCCGCCGCCTCGCCCGTGGGGGCGCCGGCGTTGACCAGCGATTCCACGACCAGTCCGCGGCTGAACGGGAAGGCGTGGCGGGTCGTGCCGATGCGCAAGTCAGGCTGGGTGATGGCCGGTGACCTCCAGGGTGGGATGAAACGGCGGACGCGTCCCTCGGGGGCAGTCTACCCTCCAGGGCTGACAGAACCCTGTCGGGAGCGACGTTTGCCCTGCACCTGACCGGGGATCAGCGGCGCGCGGTCTCGCGGCTTACGGCCCCGTCCAGCAGCAGGTTCAGCGCAAGCCGCATCTCTTCTTTCAGCGGACGGTCTGTGCCGTAGGCCGCCCAGCGCAGCGCGACCATCAGGTAGGTGTCGGCGATCAGGTTGCTGATGCGTTGCAGGCTCAGGTCGGTTCTCAGCTGGCCGCCCTGGTGCAGGGGCGTGAGGATCATCTCGATCACCTTGCTCAGCGGCAGCGCCTGGTACGCCGTGCGGGCGCGTTCCGGGTTGGGGTTCAGCACCTCGTAGGCCAGCGGGGGGAACAGGTCGCGCTCGCTGGTGTTGTGATCGGCCAGGCGATCCCACACCTCGTACAGCACGCTCAGCGGCGCGACGCCCGCCTGAAGGCGCTCGGAGGCGTGGTCGCGCAGGCGATCCATGACCTCGCTGCCGTAATCGAGCAGCACCGCTTCCTTGTAGGGGTAGTAGTTGAAGAACGTCCCCCTGGACACGTTGCTGGCGCGGGCGATGTCGGTCGCGGTGGTCGCCTGGAAGCCGCCGCGCTTGAACAGCTCGATGGCCACGCCGTAGATCCGGGCCCGGCGTCGTTCCTTCTGGCGTTCGCGCAGCGAGGTGGAATCCATTGCCCTCACACTATACCGAAGGGTTCAAAATTGCACCACGTCCAACAAAGATCCGGTCAACCGGGCCGTGCCATGAAGACGCCCTGACATTCCCCCCGCCCGCGTGCTTTAGGCTGGGTTCATGAGCGTGATCCTCGGCATCGACATCGGCGGCAGTGGCATCAAGGGCGCACCCGTGGACACCACCACCGGAGCGCTGCTGGCCGAGCGTGTCCGCATCCCCACCCCCGAGGGCGCGCGGCCCGAGGACGTCCGGGACGTCGTGCGGCAGCTCGTCGAGCACTTCGCCCTGCCCGGCGCGGTCGGCGTGACCTTCCCCGGCATCGTGCAGCACGGGCATACCCTGAGCGCCGCGAACGTCGACAAGGGCTGGATCGGCCTGGACGCCGACACCCTGTTCACCGACGCCACCGGCCATGACGTCCACCTGATCAACGACGCCGACGCCGCCGGCGTGGCCGAGGCGAAATTCGGCGCGGGGGCCGGCGTCCACGGCACGGTCATGGTGCTGACCTTCGGCACCGGGATCGGCAGCGCCCTGATCCTGAACGGCACCCTGATCCCCAACACCGAACTCGGGCACCTGTGGCTGCGCGACAGGCACGCCGAGACCTGGGCATCGGACCGGGCCCGCGAGATCGACGACCTGAACTGGAAGCAGTGGAGCAAGCGGGTCAGCACCTACCTGCAGCACCTGGAACTGCTGTTCAGCCCGGACCTGTTCATCATCGGCGGAGGCGTCAGCAAACGCCCGGAGAAATGGCTGCCGCACCTGCAGCTGGCCCGCAGCAAGGCGGTGCCCGCCCAGCTTCAGAACGAGGCCGGGATTGTGGGTGCCGCCATGATGGCCGCGCAGGATCGCGTCCGGGTGCCTCGCCCCGCCGGCCCGGTGGTCGGGCAGGCCACGGTGCCCCGCAAGCTGAAGGCCGATCCGATCCAGCCCCCCAAGAAGGCCGCCGTAAAGAAGGCCACGGCGAAGAAGGCGCCCGCCCGGATCGCACCCAAGGCGAAGAAGTAGACCGGCGGGCGGCTGCCGGCGCCGTGCCCTAGCATGCCGGCATGACCGTGCCCGCCGAGCCCTTCACGCCCCGCCTCCTCACCTGTGACGTGCTGTACACCGGCATGGGCGGCGGTCATGCACCGGGCGGCGTGGTCGTGGTGGGGGAGACCATCGCCGCCACCGGGAGGCCGGACGACCTGCGCCGCGCCTACCCGCACGCCCGCGAGGAGAACGTGGGCGGCATCATCGCCCCGCCGCCGGTGAACGCGCACACCCACCTGGATATGAGCGCCTACGAATTCCAGGCACTGCCGTACTTCCGCTGGCTGCCGGAGGTCGTGGTGGCGCAGCGCGACCTGCGTGGCGTGGCCGGGGCGCAGGCTGGAGCGGACACGCTGGCGCGGCTCGGCGCGGGCGGTGTGGGCGACATCGTGTGGGCACCGGACGTGATGGACACCCTGCTGGCCCGCGCGGATCTGAGCGGCGTGCTGTACTTCGAGGTGCTGGGCGCGTTTCCCGAACAGGCCCCGGAGCGCTTCGCGGCCCTGCGGGAACGGATTGAGGGCTGGCGCGCGCGCGGGTTGCCGGAGGGCCTGCGTCTGGGAATCACGCCCCACACGCCCTTCACGGTCAGCCACCGGCTGATGCGGCTCGTCGCGGAGTACGCGCAGGGCGAGGGCCTCCCGCTGCAGATTCACGTGGCCGAGCACCCCAGCGAACCCGAACTGTTCGCCACGGGTGGCGGGCCGCTGTGGGAGCACCGTCTGAAGCCATTCACGCCCGCGACCTTCGCCGAGGTCATCGGCCGCGACCCGGAACCCGGCCAGACGCCGGTGCGCTACCTGGACGAGCTCGGCGTCCTCGACCGGCAGCCCACCCTGATCCATATGGTGAACGTCACGCCGGACGACATCGCCCGCGTGGGCCGCGCCGGCTGCGCGGTGGTGACCTGCCCGCGCAGCAACCGCCACCTGGACTGCGGCGTCTTTCCGTGGACGGCCTTCGCGGCGGCCGGCGTGGAAGTCGCGATCGGCACGGATTCGGTGGCCAGCGGGGGCTCCCTGGACGTGAGGGACGACGTGGCCTTTGCCCGCACGCTGTACCCCGATCTCGATCCGCGCGTGTTGGTGCGCGCCGCCGTGAAGGGCGGCCACCGGGTGCTGGGCAGCCGAGCGCCGTTCATCCGGCGGGGGGAGGCGTGGAGCGACGCCTACCGGTGGTGATCGGGCGCCTTTCTAATGAAGGCAGGCCCATCCCCGGTGCTGTGAGTGGGCCTGAACTGCGCGGCCGGGATCAGGTGGTTGTCGGCCACTCGCGGGAATGCACGGCGTCCGCGCCGAGGTCACGGCGGCGGGCCAGCACGGTCAGGAACGCCAGGGCTGACAACCCGCTCACGGCCAGCGGAGCCAGCACCGGGATGTTCGAGCGGAACGGCCCGCCGCCGGGAGGGCCGCCCTGGGGGCCACCGGCCGGAGCGCCTGCGGGTGCCGCCGGCTCGGAGGGGGTTGCACCAGCCACTGTGCCTGTGGTCGTGACCTGGGCCTGCCGCGCGGCGAACTTCGCGGCGTCCTCCCTACGCGTCTCGCTGTGCTCGAACACGCCGACGACCCCCACGACGGCCAGCAGGGGCAGAACGATCAGGGTGGTGGTGCGCACGGCCGCGGCGCGCACGAAGCCCAGCAGCGTGAAAATCAGGCCCGCGATGGTGGCGACGAAGCCGATGATCTGTGTGCCCTTCTCGTAATGCTGGTAGCCGATGAGTTCATAGAGCACACCGGCGAAGGCCAGCGCGCAGCCAGCCAGGACCAGTTCCGGGAAGCTCGTTCGGGCCAGACGTTCCAGGGCGTTCATGCCCAGAGGCTGACAGGGGCGTGTTAAGAACCCGTGTAGTCCGGCATCGTGGGAGGTCAGGGGGTCTGGCTGGTGATTGCGTCACACGTGCCGGTGGCCACGACCTTCCCGGCCCGCTCGTAGGTGAGGACGCCGCGCAGCGGGCTGGCCACCGCGCTCTCGACGCGGCAGGTGTAGCTGACGCCCTCCGATTCGCCCACCCAGCGGAAGCGGGCCACACGGGTCGAGGGCGTATAGTCCGCGACTGCGAAACCGGCCTGGCTGTTCTCGAAGGCGTTGATCTGGTCGCGGGCGTTCACGCTGCCGCTGCCGTTCGGGACGCCCACCAGATCCTTGATGGACACCGTGCTGGTGACGGCGCGGCCATCGACCAGCCCGCTGACCGTCCACGTCTGTCCCACCGTCAGCGGACCTGCCCGGCGGGGCGAGGGGCCATTCGCGTCACGTTCGGCGAGCATGGAGTACAGGGGGGCGCAGGCGCCCAGGAGCGGCAGGGTCAGGACCAGGGGCAGCAGGGCAGGGGAGCGCATGGAGGCAGCATACGGGCCGCAGATGAGCGGGCACACATGATCCGCCGCGCCTGTGAAGGACGGCATCGGTCTTCACATTCAGCCTGAGTCTGGGCCGCTCAGGTTGCCTTCGCCCCTCTCACTGAAGTCGTGAGGTTCCAGTCAGGGTCAGGGCGGTATACTCGCGTGTCATGTTCCGTGTCCTGAACAAAATGTTTGATACCAACCAGCGCGACGTCGCGCAGATCGTGAAGACGATCGTGCAGCCCGTGAACGCCCTGGAAGACGAGATGAAGCAGGTCGAGGATCTCGCCTCGGCGTTCATGGAATTGCGCCGCCAGGTGCAGGAGGAAGGGAAAACCCTGGACGACGTGGTCGTCCGGGCCTTCGCGCTGATCCGCGAGGCCGGCCGCCGCTCCATCGGCAAGCGTCACTACGACGTGCAGTTGATCGGCGGGTACGCCCTGCACAAGGGCCGCATTGCCGAGATGCGCACGGGCGAGGGCAAGACCCTGGTCGCCACGCTGGCCCTGGCGCTGAACGCCCTGGAAGGCAAGGGCTGCCACCTCGTGACCGTGAACGATTACCTCGCGCGGGTGGGGGCCGAGGAGAACTCGCTGCTGTTCCGCACGCTGGGCCTCACCGTGGGCCTCGCCAACCGCGAGCTGCAGCCCCACGAGAAGCAGGCCGCCTACGCCTGCGACATCACCTACGTGACCAACAGCGAACTGGGCTTCGACTACCTGCGCGACAACATGGCCCAGAGCCGCGAGGCGCTCGCCCTGCGCGCCGACAGCCCCCTGAATTTCGCCATCGTGGACGAGGTGGACTCGATCCTGATCGACGAGGCCCGCACGCCGCTGATCATCTCCGGCGCGGCCGAGAAGGCCACGGACCTGTACTACGTGTACGCCAAGCTGATCCGCCGCCTGAAGAAGGGCCTGCCTGCCGAACCCGGCGTGCGCACCGAGGCGACCGAGGACTACACCATCGACGAGAAGGGCAAGCAGGTGCACATCAACGAGTCGGGCATCGCCAAGATCGAGCGGCTGCTCTCGCTGAACGACCTGTACAGCCCCGAGAACATGGACAAGGCGCACATGATCACCCAGGCCATCCGCGCCGCCGAGCTGTACCACCGCGAGAAGGACTACATCGTGAACGCCGAGGGCGAGGTCATCATCATCGATGAATTCACGGGCCGCAGCATGCCCGGCCGCCGCTACGGCGAGGGGCTGCACCAGGCGATCGAGGCCAAGGAAGGCGTGAAGATCGAGAACGAGAACCAGACGCTCGCCACCATCACGTACCAGAACTTCTTCCGTCTGTACAAGAAGTTCAGCGGCATGACCGGCACCGCCAAGACCGAGGAAAAGGAATTCCTCGACATCTACGGCAGCGACGTGCTCGTGATCCCCACCAACCGCCCGGTGATCCGCAAGGACAGTGAGGATCTGGTGTACCGCACCAAGATGGGCAAGTACGCGGCCGTCGTGGAGGAGGTCAAGGAGATGCACGCCTCGGGCCGCCCGATCCTGATCGGCACGGCCAGCATCGTGACCAGCGAGCAGCTCAGCGGCCTGCTCACAGACGCGCAGATTCCGCACTCGGTGCTGAACGCGAAGTTCGAGGCGCAGGAAGCGAGCATCATCGCGCAGGCTGGCCGCAGCGGCACCGTGACCATCGCCACGAACATGGCCGGGCGCGGCACGGACATCCAGCTCGGCGGGAACAGCGAATTCGTGATCGGCGAGGCCATCGAGCAGCAGCTCGGCATCAGCCGCTTCTCGCCCGAGGCAGAGAACTTCATCAAGGCCGTGAGCCGCGAAGACCCGCAGGCCATGGAACTCGGCATGCTGATCCCCGGAATCACCCCCGAGTTCATCACGCAGGCCCAACAGCTGCACACCGACATGAAGGCCGACGCCGTGCGGGTGAAGGAACTCGGCGGGCTGCACATCGTAGGCACCGAACGCCACGAATCGCGCCGCATCGACAACCAGCTGCGTGGCCGCGCTGGCCGCCAGGGCGACCCCGGCAGCAGCCGTTTTTACGTGTCCTTCGAGGACGACCTGATGCGCCTGTTCGCCAACGACCGCGTGGTCGCCATGATGGATCGCCTGGGCATGGACGACTCGCAGCCCATCGAGGCGAAGATGGTCACGGGCGCCATCGAGAAGGCCCAGGCGCGCGTGGAAGACCGCAATTTCAGCACCCGCAAACAGCTGCTGGAGTTCGACAACGTCATGAGCAAGCAGCGCGACACCGTGTACGCCCAGCGCCGCGAGGTGCTGCTCGGGCCAGACGAGGACGTCGAGGAATCGACTGAGGGGATGATCGCGGACTTCGTGGACATGCAGCTCGCCACGTACCTGCCCATCGACCAGAACGCCGAAGCCTGGGACATCGAGGGCCTGCGGACGGCCGTGGTCGATGCCGTGCCGCAACTGGAAGGCTTCGACTTCGAGGCCCTGCGCGCCCTGAGCCCCGCCGACGCGCAGAATGCCCTGCTGAAGGCCGTCGCGGACTCCTTCGACGCCCGCCGAGAAGAACTCAGCCCCACCATGCTCAACTCCCTCTCGCGCTACGTGCTCCTGCAGGTCGTGGATCAGCACTGGAAGGAGCACCTGCACGGTATGGACGTGCTGCGCCAGGGCATCGGCCTGCGCGGCTACGGCCAGCGCGACCCGTTCACGGAATACAAGTTCGAGGCGACGAATATGTTCAACGAGATGATCGATACCCTCAAGGGCGAGGTCACCAAGTTCATCTTCCGCATGCAGTTCGGCGGCGCTGCCTGAGCGTCACCTGACTCCAGCGGGGCGGCCAGTGGATTCGGCCGCCCCGCTGCTTTGTCCGCCCCAATGAAGTCGTCTACAGAACCAGCGACAACTGAACCCTGCCCTGTACCCAGCAGCCGACTCTGTGTTCAGGGCCGTGTCAGAACCGCCCCGTCACCTCAGTCAGCGCCATAGATGCTTCGCGCAAGTTGTGCGGCCAGTCGGGAGTCGGACGGGATGGGGGCCAATCCAGCGTCGCCTCGTCAGGAGGGAATGCCCTCACGTCCCCGTGGCCTCTCATGAGTCAGGGTGCGCTCCTGCCAGCTTGGCGCCCGCGCGGGGTGGTTCGCCTTGGAGGCGTACATGGCCCTGTCTGCGCGGGCGACCGCGTCCTCCAGCGCTTCTCCCGCCCGCACCAGCGTGCGGCCCACGCTGACGGTGCAGCCCAGCGCCTCCCCGGCCAGCTGGGTGGTCAGGGTGCTGACCTGCGCCTCCACGGCCGCTTCAGACCCGGTCAATAGGAGCACGAACTCGTCTCCGCCCCAGCGGCCCGCCACGTCCTCCGGCTGCGCCACGGCACGCAAAGCCGCGCTCAGTTGCCGCAGACACTCGTCACCCGCCGCGTGCCCCCGCGTGTCATTGATGCGTTTGAACTCGTTGATGTCGCACACCAGCAGGGTCGCGACGCGGGTTGCTGGCCCCGCCTCCCATGCCGAGAACGCCGACCACAGTCCCCGACGGTTCAGCAGCGCTGTCAGGGGATCGTGCTGCGCCTGCCGCCACAGTTCTCCCTGGAGCGACTGCACCTCGTGGCGCCGACGGTCGGCGTGCAGGATCCAGAACGCGAAGGTGCCGCCCACGGAGAGCAGGGTCACGCCCAGGTACATCAGCACGTTCGGCCCGTTGAGGGCGAACGCCATCGCCTCGCCGTGCCCCGTCGCCAGCAGCACCGTGCGGGGCACCGTCAACATCGCCGCCAGAACCAGTACCCCCATATTCAGCAGGTAAGCGGTGCGCAGCGCCGGCTCCGCGTGCACCAGCTGGACGATCAGGCGCGTCAGAGCCACATGCACCGCCCCCAGGTAGCCACACACCAGTACGAACCGGGCGGTGAACTGATCCCCCAGCACCGTCAGGGCCGCGAGTGTGACCAGCGTCCCGGCGATCACCAGAGCCTGCCGCAGCACCTGTGGGCGGGTCGGTGGTCGTCGCCCGAACCGGTGGAACGCCAGCAGGAACACCGCCGATCCGGTCATGACCAGCCCGTTGCCCAGGAGGATCGATACCGTCTGGGTCTCGGGGGTGCGCAGCGCGCTGACCAGCATCCCCAGCACGATGGCGGCGTGCCCGACGGCCCAGCACCGCCATCCTGGGTACGACGGCCGAAGGTATGCCAGCGCCACCGTGAGCAGTGAGACCAGGGTCGTCACGCCCCACACGGTGCCGGCCATCACGACCATGCCAGGATCTGCAGTCCATTCGTACGCCACGCCACTCCTCCCGAATCACGATGCATTGCGGCTGTCCGGGCAGTAGAGCAGGGTACGGCTGTCCAAAGTCTTACGTGTCGCGCCTCCCAAGGATCGTCCCGGCCCCGTCAGGGCGTGGCCGCCGGTTCCTGTATCCCTGGTAACGCCTGACCGCAGCGGCGACAGTACCGGGCATCCGTCTCGTGGCGCTCCAGGCCGCAGCGTGGACACGGCCGGTCACTGCGGCGATTGGCCTGCGCCTGCGCCAGTCCCACCGTCACGATGCCAGTCGGCACCGCGATGATCCCGTACCCCATGATCATGGCCACCGAAGCGAGGGTCTTGCCGACCGGCGTTTTCGGGGCGATGTCCCCATACCCTACGGTGGTGAGGGTCACGACCGCCCAGTAGATGCTGGTCGGAATGCTGGTGAAGCCGTACTGTGGCCCCTCGATCACGTACATCAGCGTGCCGATCACGACGATCATGGTCAGGACGACGGCGAGGAACACCGTGATCTTCGCGAGGCTGGCCCGCAAGGCCAGGGTCAGCACGCTCGCCTCGGAGATGTAGCGCACCAGCTTGAAGATGCGGAAGATCCGCAACAGCCGCAGCACCCGGATGATCAGCAGGAATTGAGCGCCCGGCACCAGCAACGCCACATATGCGGGCAGGATCGAGAGCACATCAACCAGGCCGAAGAAACTGAACGCGTAGCGCCGGACGGTGCGGGCCGCGATCAGGCGCAGCACGTACTCCACGGTGAACAGCACCGTCAGGATCCACTCCAGGGTGCGCAACACCGACCCGAAGCGGGCACGGTAGATCCCGACACTGTCGAGCATGACCGCGAGGACGCTGAGCACGATGGCGAGGATCAGCAGGACGTCGAACACCCGACCGGCCCGGGTATCCGAGTTGTCGATGACGTTCGCGAGCGTGTCCCGCCACGCTGCCCGCTCTGGCCTACCGCTGCGCATTCCGGCAGTGTAGGGGCTGGCCGTCCCAGGGAACGCCCCGTCCTCACGGTACCCGGTCAATCAGCCAGTCCCACCGGCGCCTGCACCAGCGCTCTGGTATGGGTCGCTGGCGAGGGTCGATACCACCGGTGTGATCCCAAGACCAGAGGGGTGGTCGGTGTTCTGACGCGATGAGTGCAGTGAGCAGCGCTCCAGCGGGTCAAGACGGAGTGCCGTCAGGCCCTCAGATTCCGCACCTCGGCCAGGACGGTCTGCGCGTCCAGCGCTGGATCCACATCGATCCATTCGCGCACGATCACGTTCTCTGGATTCAGCAGAAAGGTGCAGCGCCGTGGCCGACGCACGTCCTCGTCAGGCCACGGCTCGCCCAGCACTCCGAACAACGTGCTGAGCTGCTGTTGACCATCGTCCAGCAGCGGGTACTCCAGGACGCAGAGATCGCGGAACGCGAGCTGATCCTGCCTCGGATCGCCGTTGATCCCCACGAGATCCACGCCCAGGGCCTGAAACTCGGAATAGACCTGCTGGTAGCGCCGGGCCTGCAACTGGCAGTGCGTCGTCGCCGTCTTTGGAAAGAAGAACAGCACCCGCCAGCGGCCCGACGTCGGCTGGTAGGCCGCGCCCGAATCCTGAATGGCCGTGAAGGTCGGCACCGTGTCCCCAGTCTGCAAGTTCATGCCGAGAGTGTAGAAGGCGGATCGCCGGGTCAGATGTGCGCAAGGAGCTCGGCAACCGTTGACCTGGACACGGGCCAGCTCGCCAGGTGGACTCTGAGAGTAGATGGACAGAACTGTCGTCTGGTGCCGTGAACCGCGGCGACGTTCGGCTGGGACGGGTAGAGGAGAGGAGGGTGACAGCTTTCATCGTGTGCCGCGCAGCAACCGGGGCGTATAGGAACGGTAACCTCTGAATCCACACTCAAAGCAGGTACACAAATCGCTCCACCACTGACAACGCAAGCCGAATCGAGCAGGAGTAAAAGGAAAAACGCCGCCTAGATCGGAGTTTCCTTGCTGGGCAGTATAGGACTTGAACCTATGACCTCTCGCGTGTGAAGCGCGAGATTTGCCGTCTAGGTCGCGTTATCTCGCGTTCTTGGGCGGGGCTGCACTGGCATCTCGCCCTATCTCACCCCCGTATTCACCTCTTGGTTGTCGGTCACTATCGGTCAAAGGGCCAGTCTCAACCCGACGCTGGCCACCTTCCGTCCAGGCGGAGCACCCCACGCTACACAATCCATACTATCCTGATTGCCTTGGTCGGATTTATTCCGTATGCTCCAGGCATGACCGTCCGCTCCGCCCTTGTCCTGACCCTCGCCCTTGCCAGCACCGCGAGCGCCGCGCCCCGCGATCCGGTGCAGTTCGCCGGTGTCCTCGAACAGATGCGCGGCCACTACGACGCCATGCTCCTGAACGTCAAAGCGGGCAACCAGACCCTGGCGCTCAAGCATGCCGGTCACCCCGCCAACGAGCTGTATGCCGCCGTGCAGGCCGATCTGAACGCCTCCCTGCGCGCCCGCTTCCTCGCGGACTACAAGGCGATCGACGCCGCCCTGAAGACCCGCGTGCCGGCGACCGTGCAGGCCGCCCTGAACACCTTTTCCAAAGATGTCGACGCTGCGCTGGCGACCGTGCCGGCGGCCACCCGACAGGATCCCAAATACATCGCGCGCGTGATCTCCACCATCCTCGGCAATACCAAAACCGAGTATGGCGAAGGCGTGCGCGCCGGCCAGATCATCAATCCCGCCGAGTATCAGGACGCCCAGTTCTACCTGGCGCGGGCCAGCGGCTGGCTGACCCGCGCCCAGCGCCTCTTCCCGGCCGACCAGGGCGGGCAGGCGGCGGCGGCCCTGGCCCAGGCGAAGACCCTGCATGCCGCGAAGGCTGAGCCCACCGCGTTCAGTGCCCAACTCGACCGCGCCCGCACGGAACTGGCCGAGATCAGCGGCGATCCCCTGACCCCCACCAGCGGACCCATGGCGGAGTTCGACGCGATCGATGCGCTGCTCGCCCAGGCGAAAAGCCACTACCAGGGCGGCATGACCGACGCGGCCAACGAGGCCGTCATCAGCGCCTACCTCGACCACTACGAGCAGCTCGAGGCGCCGCTGGCCGTGAAGGACAAACCGCTGGAACTGAAGCTCGAGGAGACCCTCAAGAACGCCCTGCGGCAGCTGATCACCCGCAAGGTCACGCCGGCGCAGTTCACGGCGGCCGTGGACGCGGCCCTGGCCGACCTGCGCCGCGCGCGGGGCCTGCTCCAGTGATCCGGCGTCTGGTGGCCCTGCTGCTGGTGCTGCTCACCGCCACCGGCGCCGGTGCCCAGGGCGCCGTGGACGTCCCTCAGCAGTTGCGAACGGCACATGACCTCGTCGCGCAGTCGCTGCGTGAATACGCTCAGGGGCACACGGAGCAGGCCTTCCGCACGGCCCGCAGCGCCTACCTCGACCACTTCGAGTACGCCGAGCCGCCGCTGCGGGTGCTGAACCCAGACCTGATCCTCGAGATGGAGTACCGCTTCTCGGACCTGCGCAACGGAATGCGTGACGGGCAACCGGTCGCCGAGCTGCAGCGCGTCGCCGGCGACATCAATGACAGCCTGCGAAAGGCCGAGGGCATCGTCAGCGGCACCGGCGTTCTGGCGCCGACCCTGGCGGCCACCGGGGGCTTCACCATCCTCTTCCGCGAGGGCCTGGAGGCCGCGCTGCTGCTGGCCGCGATCTTCTCGTACCTGGAGAGCAGCCGCAACGGTCGCCTGCGCCGCGCGGTGTGGTGGGGGGGGGCGGCCGCGCTCCTGGCCACGATGGTGACGTGGGCGCTGGCGACCTACGTGCTGTCGATCGCCCCGGTGTCGCGTGAACTGATCAGCGCCGTGACCAGCGTCATCGCGGTGGTGATTCTTTTCTCGCTGTCGTTCTTCCTGCTCCAGCAGACGGATCGCCGCCGCAGCGCGGAGTTCATGCGGGCGCGCCTGGGCCAGGCCGTGCAGAGCGGGAGTCTGCTGGCGCTGGGTCTGGTGACCTTCACGACCATCTACCGTGAGGGCTTCGAGACCGTGCTGTTCTATCAGGCGCTGGCCGTCGCGAGCGGCCCGGTGCTGAACTACATGTACCTCGGCATCGGTCTGGCCGCCCTGGCCCTCGCGGTGACCTTCATGCTGCTGTTTCGCTTCGGTCGGCGCCTGCCGACCGCGAAGCTCTTCCCGGCGCTCGTGGGCGTGACCGCCCTGTTCGCCGTCGCCTTCGTCGGCAACGGCGTGCGTGCCTTCCAGGAAGCCGGCTGGATCGGCGTGACCAACCTCTATGGGCGCCTGCCCACGCTGGATCCCAACGTCTCGGCCCTGACGGGCCTGCACCCGACGGTGGAGACGCTCGCCGCACAGGCCCTGATGGTGCTGGTCTACGCCGCCGGGTACGGCTATGTCCGCTGGTCGAGCCAGCGCCACAGCCCACAGGTGGCGGGTCGCCTTGAGCGGCACTGAGTCCCCCCCGGCCGTCCGGATTGGCATCGACGTCGGCGGCACCTTCACCAAGGGGGTTGCCCTGGGCATGACGGGGGAGATTCTGGCCGTCTCGCACGTGCCGACCACCCACGATCACGACCACGGCGTGTCGGCCGGGGTGCTGGACGCCCTGAACCGGCTGCTCGACGCGCTGCCCGAGGCCACGCCGGTCATCCTGGTCGCCCACTCCACGACGCAGGCGACCAACGCCCTGCTCGAGGGCGACACCGCCCGGATCGGCGTCCTGGCCCTGGGCGAACGGCGCGACGAGAGCCGCATCCGGAAAGTGACCCAGGCGCCCGCGGCCCTGAAGGCGCAGTGGGCCTTCGTGGCATCCGACCAGGAGGATCTTCAGGCGCGCGTCGACGCCGTGCTGCGCGGCTGGCAGGCGGCCGGCATCGAGGCCGTGGCGGTCAGCGAGGCCTTCGGTGTGGACGACCCGGCCGGAGAACGGCTGGCCGGTGCCCAGGCCCGGAGTCTCGGACTTCCCGTCACCCTCGGGAGCGAGCTGAGCGGCAGCTACGGCCTGGAGATGCGCACGCTCAGCGCTGCCATCAACGCCAGCATCCTGCCCACCATGCTGCGCACTGCCCGGCACGTCCGCGCGGTGGTCGAGCAGCGTCTGCCCGGCGTGCCGCTGCTGATCGTGCGTGGCGACGGCGGCGCCGCGAGCCTGGAGGCCTTCGAGGAAACCCCGCTGCACACGGTCGTGAGCGGCCCGGCGGCCTCGCTCGCGGGCGGCATCCTGCGCGAAGGCCTGATGGACGGGGTGTTCTTCGAGGTGGGCGGCACGAGCACCAACATCGGCGCCATCAAGGACGGCCAGCCGGTTCTGAAGTACATGACCGTCCTCGGCGCCCCGACCGGTCTGCGGGCCGTCGACATCCGCATCGCCGGCGTGGCCGGGGGCAGCCTGGTCCGCCTGGGAAAGCGCCGCATCGAGGACGTCGGCCCGCGCAGCGCGCACATCGCCGGGCTGCCGTATGCCAGTTTCACGCCGCCGGCCCAGCTCGCCGGCGCGCAGCTGGTCGAGCTTCCCCTGGAGCCAGACGACGGCCGCCGCTACGCCCTGCTGAGCACCCCCACGGGCCAGCGCTTCGCCATCACCCCCACCTGCGCTGCCAACGCGCTGGGGGCCATCGGTGAGGACGGCCGGGCCTTCGGGGAACCCGAGAGTGCCCGGCTGGCGCTGGGCCTGCTCGGGAAGCGGCTGGGCGCCAGCATGGAGGACGCGGCCAGCGCCGTGCTCGAGGCCAGCGCCGAGAAACTCGTCACCCTGGTGCGGGATCTCGCGCGGGAACACGGCCTGCAGGGACTGCCGCTGTATGGCGGCGGCGGCGCGGCCAGCGTGCTCGGCCCCGTCATGGCCCGGCGGCTGGGCGTCCCCTTCCAGGCGGTGCCGCAGGCGGACGTCATCTCCTCAATCGGTGCCGCGCTGGCGGTGATCCGGGTCGAGCGCGAGCGCACGGTCACCCGCCAGGATCCGACCGTCCTCGACCTGCTCGAGCGGGAGGTCGGCGACGAGGCGGTGCGGCTGGGGGCCGATCCAGCCAGCCTGCGCGTGGAGACGGCGTACCTGCCGCAGGAGGGGCGGCTGCGGGCCGTGGCGGTGGGCGCACACGCGCTGAGCGCGCAGACCCGCGTGCTCGACCACGACCAGCTCAACGCCCAGGCCCGGCTGGTGCTGGGCGACACCGCCCGGCTGGTCTTCGGGGGGCAGTACCACAGCCTGTTCACGGCCGCGCGGGAAACCCGCATCCTGTGGCGCCGGAAGGCACAGCACCCGGCGCTGGTGCTCGACCAGTACGGTGGGCGTCTGCTGCGCTTCGACGATGCGGAGGTGCTGGTCGGTTCGCCGGCGGACGTCTTGGCCCGCTTCGGCGCGGGCGTGGCCGGCACCACCGCGCCCCAGGTGGCCGTTCTGACGCCCACGCGACTGCGCGACTATGCTCATCTGCATGACCGCGCCGCGCTCACACGACAACTGCACGACAGCCTGCGCCTGGAACCCCAGGTGGCCCTGATCGTGCGCCAGGAGTAACCGTGCTTTACCGCAAGCAGCGCACGTCCCTCCCTGTGTGGCTCACCGGCCTGCTCGTCGTGGTGGCCTTCGCCCTCGGCTTTCTGGGTGGGCGAAGCAGCGCGCCGCCCGCCACCCTGTCGATCCTGCTGGCGCCCGATGAGCAGCACCTGCGGCAGGCCTCTGGGGCGCTGGACATCGTGGAACTGGAGTACGCCCGGGGGCTGGCGGGCAGCGCCGAGAGCGTGGCGGCCAGCCGGCGGGCGGCGCAACAGGCGCAGAGCGAACTCGGACAGGTGAAGGTGCTGCCGCAGGTCAGACCCGCCGAGGTGCGCGCCGCCCAGGACGCCCTGACCAGCGTCGGCCGCGCCGTGCAGAGCTCGCAGCCCCAGGGCACGCTCGCCCCCCTGATCCAGCGGGCCCGTGACCGGCTGGCCGCGCTGGCGGTGACCCGCTCCTCGAACCGGGCGCCGACAGTGGTGCTGGCCACCTGGCCTGACTCCATCCCGCGACCGCTGAGAGCGTGAGCGCGGATGGATCCAGGAACGGACGACCCGGACGGTCTGTGGACGATCGGGCGCCTGGCCGCAGAAACGGGTGAGGAGATCCGAGTGGTGCGGTTCTGGACGGATGCCGGTCTGGTGCGGCACACCCGGCGGGCCCACGGTCACCGGGGCTACGGCCCCGATGCTGTGGCTGAAGTGCGCTTCCTGCGGGTGGCCAAACAGGCGGGCTTCTCGCTGGACGCCATCAAGCACATCCTGTGGTGGCCCGGGGACGATTGGGCCGCCGGGGTACAGCTCGCGGCGATCCGCCAGCAGCTCGCCCGGCTCCAGGTGCTCGAACACCTGATCCTCGAGCGCCTGACCCTGCGACCAGGACAGGGCGAAAGGCACACACTGGAGCGGCCCTGAGCGCAACGAGAACCGCGGGCTGCTTCACGTGGCGGGAGGGCAGGGGTCCCAGCAGCCGACCGCGCCGATCTGGAGAGCTGGCGCGACATCCTTCGCCGGACATAAGCACATCTCCCACGCCTTGCCGCCCTGATTCTTGCGGGCGGCAAGGCGTGGGAGGTCATCGTCGGCTCCGGCGGCAGCCCTTGCGAGGCCCGGCCCGGTGACAGCACCCCAGTCGACCGCGATTACGCGTTGGCGACCGTGCAGGGCATGAACGACAGCCCCGTGCATATCCGCACCTCCGGCTTCGACGAGATTTCCGGCGAGACGACGGTGATGGCCAGCTGGGACCTGTCAGCCAGAGCGGGAACCGCTCCTTCACGTCATCGGCGCGAGGCCCTCCATCCACGCGCCGAGGGCCGCAGGTGACGCGACCTGCGTCCCGGCATGTCCCACCAGCAGTGGCAGCGTGCCGACCTGCACGGCGTGCCCGGCCCTGGCGAACATGGGCAGGTCGTTGTCGCTGTCCCCGAAGGCCCAGGTGTGCCGGAGGGGTACGTCCAGCGCTGCGGCGATGCGCGCCAGCGCCGCTCCCTTATCCACGCCGGTCGGTGAGACGTTCATGTTGTCCGCGTACGGTGGCTGCGCGCCCACGATGACCAGGTGCGGGCAGGCCGCCTGTACGTTCGCCTTCCATGTGCCTATGTCATCGTGAAAGCACCACAGGCCCATTACACCATCGGCTGGCAGCGGCTCGAAGGGCACAAAGGGCCGGTGGGCCAGGGCCCAGCGCTCGCGCCATACTGCTTCATCCGGCAGGGGAGACAGTTCGGCGTGTACGCGCTCCCGCGTCAGGGCCAGCAGGTGTCCGCCGGGAGGCCGCAGGGCACGCACGGCCGCGATCTCCGCTTCCGTGAGACTAACCTGATAGACGACCTCCTGGCCCCGCAGAATCAGCGAGCCCGTATGCAGGGCCACGGCGTCGGGTATCAGCGCGTCCATGACGTTCGGCGGCACATCGTCCCGACCGGTGATCACCGCGACCTTGACCCCGCGTGCCCTCAGCCGGGCGACGGCCGCCCGTGTCCGCGCCGGGACGAGCAGGCCGCCGTCCTCGACCACCGTGCCGTCCAGATCGAAGGCCAGCAGGCGCGGCGCTTCAGCGGGTGTCGCGGACGACATGCACCGCCTGCGGCGGAATGGACAGCGCCGCCGCCGCGCCCAGGTGCAGGCGCTCCGCCTGCGCGCCCTGGAGGTCGATATCCAGCTCGTGCTCCCCGGCCCCCACGCTGACGCGGGTCACGGCCCCCATGAAGCGCATCTGGCGCACCAGCACGTCCAGGTCGCCGGGAAGACGGCCGGCGGTGTCCGTCAGGCGCAGTTCCTCGGGCCGCAGGTAGATCCGCACGGGGTCGCCGGCCACGAAGCCGGTCAGAGGGCGGCCCACGGTCATGGGTGCGTTCAGGCCCGGCACGTGCACCGCGCCGCTCGCGGGGTCGCTGACCTGTCCGCTCAGGCCGCTCGACGACCCGATGAACTCCGCGACGAAGGGCGTAGCCGGCTGGCGGTAGATCTCGGCCGGCGTGCCCACCTGCGCGATCAGCCCCTTGTCCATGACCACCACGCGATCCGAGATGGCCAGCGCCTCCTCCTGATCGTGCGTGACGAAGATGGTCGTGATTCCGGTCTCCTGCTGCACACGCCGGATCTCGTCGCGCAGGCTCAGGCGCACCTGGGCGTCGAGCGCCGAGAGGGGCTCGTCGAGCAGCAGCACCTGCGGCCGGATGGCCAGGGCGCGCGCCAGGGCGATGCGCTGTTGCTGCCCTCCCGAGAGCTGCGCCGGGTAGCGGCCCTGCAGGCCGGGCAGGCCGATCAGCTCGAACAGCTCGTTCACCCGCTGTTTTTTCTCGTCGGCACCCAGGCGGCGCACGTCGAGCCCGAAGTCGACGTTCTCGCTCGCCGTGAGGTTCGGAAACAGGCTGTAGGCCTGGAAGACCATGCCCATGTCGCGCTGCCGGGCGGGCGTGCGCGTCAGGTCACGGCCGCCCAGCACGATCTTTCCCGTGTCCGGCGCGAGGAAGCCCGCCACGATCCGCAGCAGCGTGGTCTTGCCGCACCCGGACGGACCGAGCAGCGTCACGAGTTCGCCGCGTTCCAGGCTCAGGTCGAGGGGATGCAGGGCCACGCTGGCGCCGTAGGTCTTGGTGATGTTCGAGAGGTGCAGTTCGCTCATGGGGTTCCTCAGGTCTTCCGGGCGGCGCGGGATTCCACGTTCAGCAGGATGTACATGGCCAGCCACGTGAACAGCAAAGCCATGATCGCCAGCGCCGAGGACTCGTTCGCGCGGGTGGACGCGATGTAGCTCATGTACACGGGCAGGGTCTGGTACAGCAGGACGTTGGCGAAGGTGAACTCGCCCAGCGCCAGGGTCAGGATCAGCAGGATCGCCCCCAGCACGGCGCCGCGGACGTTCGGGAGGATGATGCGGCGGATCAGGGTGCCCCAGCCGGCGCCGCAGCTCTGGGCGGCCTCGCTGAGTGTCTGGAGATTCAGGGCGCGCATGCCGTTGTCGAGCGTGCGGTAGGTGTACGGAATCGCCAGCACGGTGTAGCCGACCACCAGAAAGTGCGGCGTGCCCACGAACCACTCCGGCCCCCGGTACAGCCCGCTGATGCCGCTCACCAGCACGATCGGCGGCACGATGAAGGCAATCACCGACAGCACGTTGAAGAAGCTGCGCAGGTGCTGGGCGCGCAGGTTCACCCAGAACACCGCCGGGAACACGACAAGCAGCGTCAAGGCGATGGTCTCGACGGCCAGCATCAGTGAGAGCTTGAACGACGCGATGAAGTTCTCCTCCTGCACCACGCCGCCGTATGCGCTGAGGTCGTAGCGGTTGCCCCCCTGCCACATGCTCGCCACGACCAGCGACACCAGCGGCGCGAAGAAGTACAGCGCGAACAGCAGGATGACGAGGCCCCCGCCGATCCCGAGGCCGGGCCGCCGGGTCATACCCGCCACCGGCTGCTCTGCTTGTCGAACCACACGTACAGTCCGGTCGTGATGAGCATGATCACGATGATCAGCAGCGCCAGCGCCTGACCCAGCTGCGGGTCGCTGAGCACGTTGCCGCTCATGACCGCCGAGATCTGCAGTGGCAGCAGCGGAATGTTCCCCGACGTCAGCGCATAGGGCGTGGCGTAGGTGGCAAACGCGTTCCCGAACAGCATGGTCGCGCAGGCGAGCAGCGAGGGCATCAGGATCGGGAGGCCTACCCGCCGCCAGTACAGCCACGGGCCCGCGCCCAGGTTCTCGGCGGCCTCCTGCCATTCCTGACGCAGGCCGTTGATGGCAGGTGTGAACAGGATCACCATCAGCGGAATCTGGAAGTACAGGTACACCAGCACCAGCCCGCTCAGGCTGAACAGGCTGAACCCCAGCGCCTGGAGGTTGATGCCCACGGCCAGCAGCAGCTTGGTGATCACGCCGGTGCCGCTGAGGGTCATCAGGAAGGCCAGTGCCAGCGGAATTCCCGCGAAGTTCGACGCCACGCCGGAAAAAGACATCAGGGGCCGGCGGATCCACGGAGGACTGTGCGGCCCCAGTGCCACCCACGCGAGCAGCGCGCCCAGCACGGCACCCAGCACCGCCGACCAGAACGAGACGAGGACGGTGTTCTTCAGGGCTGTCACGTACTGGGCCTGGCCCAGCATGGCGAGGTACTTCGTC
Source organism: Deinococcus sp. KSM4-11 (assembly GCF_004801415.1). Classification (NCBI taxonomy): domain Bacteria; kingdom Thermotogati; phylum Deinococcota; class Deinococci; order Deinococcales; family Deinococcaceae; genus Deinococcus; species Deinococcus sp. KSM4-11. The sequence goes on from NZ_SSNX01000001.1 coordinate 155,728, forward strand.
GTGAAGTGGCCGCCCTCGCCGCGCACCGCGCCGACCAGCACACTGAACGCGGGCAGCACCATGAAGGCGAGCAGCACCAGAAACAGCGGTCCCACGAACAGCCAGGTGAGGCCGTCCAGGTGCGGCAGGGACAGGCGGCGCAGGGTGGCAACCGGCCCGACCGCCTGCGCGAAGGCCCGCTGCTCGGCGGGGTCGAGTTCAGTCATGGGCGTCTTCCGGGAACGAATGAACGGACTGGGTCATCGGCGGTCTCCTTGACGCAGGGGAAGGGCAGGCCAGCTTGCTCCTCCAGCATGCGCCGGTTATGAAGCGGGCGGGCTACCTCCCCACGGGAGGGAGGTAGCCCGGCGTTCAGTGGCGCGGCAGGTCAGCGACCTGGCGGCTTACTGCATCTGCTTGGGCCAGCTGGCCGACAGGGTTTCCTTGGCCTTGGTGGTCTGGGCCGGCGTGGCGAACTTCACCTTGCTGTACACGGCCGCGTCGGGCAATTCATTGAGCATGGCCTGCGGGATCACGCCGCGCTTGACCATGTCGGTAAAGCGGATCGGGTGCGCGTAGCCCTTGAGGAACAGCAGCTGGCCCTCGTCGGAGGCGATGAATTCCATCCACAGTTTGGCGGCGTTGGGGTTGGGCGAGTAGGCGCTGATGGCGGTGGCGTAGTGGCTGCCATACACGCCGTCGGTGGGCACCACGGTCTTGTAGTTGATCTTGCCGGCCATGGCCTTGGTCTGCGCGAGGTTCAGGTAGTCCCAGTCGATCACGATGGGCGTCTGGCCGGACTGCACCGTGGCGGGCGACGCGGCGACCGGACTGAAGTTCCCGGCGGCCTTGAGTTTCGCGAAGAAGTCGATGCCCGGCTGGATGTTGTCGAGCGACCCACCACTGGCGAGCGCGGCGGCCCACACGCCGCTGAACGCGGCGGCGGCGGTGGTCGGGTTGCCGTTCAGGGCCACCATGCCCTTGTACTCGGGCTTGAGCAGGTCCGCGAAGCTCTTGGGCACGTTCTTCACGACGTCGGTGTTCACGCCGAAGGAGATCACGCCGAAGTAGTTGCCCATCCAGTTGCCGTCCTTGTCCTTGGCGCTGTCGGGGATGCTGGCCCAGGTGGACGGCTTGTAGGGGGTCAGCAGCTTTTCCTGCACACCCTGGATGGCGAACGACGGGCCGACGTCGATCACGTCCGGGCCGCGCTTCTGGCCTTTCAGGGACTTCATGGCCGTCAGTTCCTCGGCGCTGCTCGCCTGCGGGGAGGCGTTGGTGATCTTCAGGCCGTACTTCTTCTGGAAGGTGCTCATGATCTCGCCGTAGTTCGCCCAGTCTTCGGGCAGCGCGATGGTGTTCAGGCCCGCGTCCTTCTTGGCGTTGGTCACGATCATGGCAGGAATGGCGTTCTGGGCGATGGCCGCAACGGCGACACCGGTGACCAGCAGGGCGGACAGGACGGGCAGTTTCTTCATTTCGGACTCCTTGTCAGAGGGCAGGTTCAGGGACGGGGTTCGGTGCGGGCAGCGACTGGATCCAGCGGACGGCTGCGTCCACGTGATCCGGCACGACTTCCAGCACCAGATAGGGATCGGTGGTCGTGGACTGCAGGGCGCGCAGCACGCCGGGCCAGTGCAGCGTGCCCTCGCCGGGAGCGAGATGTTCGTCGGCGCTGCCGTCGTTGTCCTGCACGTGGACATGGCCCAGCAGCGGCGCGGTCTGGGTCAACCAGCCCTGCGCGCTCAGGCCGCCGTGCTGGGCGCCCACATGCGCGTGTCCGGTGTCCACGCTCAGGCGCACGTGCAGCGAGTCGAACGATGCCACCAGCGCCAGCAGCGGTGCCGGGTCGCGGTCGAGGATGTTCTCGATGACGACGGTCACGCCCTGCGTCGCGGCGCGCTCCACCACCGGCTCCAGCGTGAGCTGTGCCAGCCCGATCTCCTGGCTCAGCGTGCGGCGGTGTTGCACCATCGGGTGGCCCCAGAAATAGAACGGCGAGTGCACGACGATCCACTCGCCGCCCACCACTTCGGCAAAATCGAGTGCCTGGGCGTACCGGCCCTGCACGACGCGGCGGATCTGCGGGTCGAGGGCGTCCAGGTGCATGTTCCAGAACGGAGCGTGCACGCCGATGCGGCCCGGATGGTGCTGGAGCAGCGCGGCCTGTTGCCGGGCGAGGGCCGGCCAGTCGCCCTCCATGAGTTCGGTGCTCTCGCACAGATCCTGCAACTCGATGTCACGGGCGCCTTGCATCAGCCACTCGGCGTGCCGTTCCAGGGCGGGCTGCATGACCGCGAGCCCCAGGCGCTGCAGGTCGTTCATGGAACCGCCTGGCCGGTGAGGTGGGAGCAGCAGCGTGACATATCTCACGGAACCGTAGGCGCCGAATGTCAGGGCATGTTCAGGTGTGGGTGGCCAGTGGCTGGTGGCGTCCTGCGGAGTGCAGGGGGTGAGCAGAACCAGTCCGGCCCGAGTGCGGAACAGGGCGTGAGGGAGCTGACTGTGACGAACAGTGCCGTCGCTGCATGCCCCTGCACCGAAGGGCGTCCGGAGGCGATTACACCCCGCTCCGCCCGGTCAGAACCGGATCTCGACGGGAGGGTGCACCGCAGGTTCGCATCTGGATCGATGGGGAACCACCGGCCGCTACTCTCGCGTGCCCGAGTTCCGGCATACGCCCTGCGCTCCGGAAGATCGCGACAGAGATCATCGACCCCAGCGCCGCTTCCCGCGGTTGAGGACGGCTGGAGGCCTGTCAGCCCCACCTCAAAGCGGTGACCGGACGCGTGGGTGGGCCTCAAGGAGCGGGTAGGGCGTGGTCGGCGGCCTCCAGCGCGCTGGCCATCCACTCGCACGAGTCGCGGTATTAACGCTCATAGCCGATGCCGCGGCGCAGGACAGCCTGCACCCCAAGATTGTGCGGCGACATCGAACTGGTGATCGGCAACCTCGTCAATCCCCATGCCCATGAGCTGATGGTGATCGGGCCGGTCTTGACGCAGCGTCTCGAGGGGGGCAGATCAGCTCGATCGTCGTCCCTGAACACCTGCTCCTCCGCTTGACGCCGCAGCAATGGTCAAGAGCATCAGGGATGTAATCGAGAGCTTTGGGCAAGTCGGCGTCCGTCCGGGCCACTACACTTGCTGCACGTGTCCGACTCCTGGACACCGCAGCGCAGCGCATCACGACAGCGCTCAAGCGTGATTCACCCCTTCAGCATGCTTCGTCAGGGCCAGCGCCCCGGCGGGCCTCGCTCCCACCCTCGAGAGAACTGCAACGGGTTCACCGCGCAGCGACGTAAGAATCCATCACCGCCCTAACCAGCAGTCACCGCCCTAACCAGCAGGAGGACACACATGAGCAAGGTCTATTTCATCACGGGCAGCAGCCGCGGCATGGGCGTCGATATCGCCCGCGTGGCACTGGCCGCCGGGCACCAGGTGGTCGCCACCGGTCGCCAGCCGGCCGCCGTCGCCGCCGCCGTCGGGGCGCACGAGCACCTGCTGGCCCTGCAGTTGGACATCACGGTGCCCTCGGAAGCCGAGGCGGCGGTGCAGGCCGCACTCGACCGCTTTGGCCGGATCGATGTGCTCATCAACAACGCGGCCAGCTTCCAGGCGGGCTTCTTCGAGGAGGTCAGCCCCGAGCAGTTCCGCGCGCAGCTCGAGGTGAACTTCTTCGGCGCGCTCAACGTCACCCGCGCGGTGCTTCCGGTGTTGCGCCGGCAGCGCCGCGGTCAGGTCGTCACGATGTCCTCGACCGCCGGGGTGGTCGCCGGGGAATTCACCTCGGCCTACGCGGCATCCAAGTTCGCGCTAGAAGGCTGGATGGAGGCGCTTCGCCCCGAGGTCGCCCCCTACGGGATCACCATCACAGTCGTCGAACCGGGCTTTTTCCGCACGCAGCTGCTGGAGAAGGAATCGACCATCCTGCCTGCGCTGTCGCTCGACGATTACGCCGAGCGCACCCGGCAGATCCTCCCCGCGTGGGCCGAGATGAACGGCCGGCAGGCGGGCGACCCGGCGAAGCTGGCCCGCGCCCTGGTCACACTGCTCGACTCCCCGAAGCCGCCCGAGCGCTGGGTCGCCGGGAAGGACGCCGTGCAGGGCGTGACGCAGAAAGCCGAAGCGCTCCGCGCGCAGGCGAACGCCTTTCCAGAGCTCTCCACCACGCTCGACCACGAGCAGGCATCGTGAGCGCAGGCACACCCAGTCTGCCCGCGACCGCAGGAACGCCGGCGCCGACGGTCGCCAGATGGAGCGCCGTCCTCGCTCTGACGCTGTGCGTCGCCACCCTGATCGCCTCCGAGTTCATGCCTGTCAGTCTGCTGACGCCGATCGCCGCCGACCTGCACCTGAGCGAGGGGCAGGTCGGGCAGGCCATCTCCGTGTCCGGCCTCTTCGCGGTGCTCACCAGTCTCGTCATCGCCTCGGCCACGCGCGGGATCGATCGCCGCGCCGTGCTGCTGGCACTGACCGTCCTGATGGGCGTTGCCGGCGTACTGGTGGCTCTCGCGCCGAACGCCGCCGTCTTCATGGCCGGGCGGGCGCTGATCGGCATCGTGATCGGCGGCTTCTGGTCGATGTCGGCCGCCACGGTCATGCGCCTCGTACCGGCGCCGGACGTGCCGCGGGCCCTGGGCATGCTCAATGGTGGGGGAGCCCTGGCCACCACCATCGCCGCGCCCCTGGGCAGCTTCCTGGGCCAGTACATCGGGTGGCGCGGCGCGTTCAGCGCGGTGGTGCCCCTCGCGGCGTTCACCGTGGTCTGGCTGTTTGTGAGCCTGCCCGCCCTGCCCTCCGCGCGGGGTGCCGGGGGCGCTTCGGTGTTCCGCGTCCTGCGCCGGCCGCACGTGCCGGTCGGTATCCTGGCGGTCACCCTGTTCTTCCTGGGACAGTTCACGCTGTACACCTACCTGCGCCCGTTCCTGGAGTCTGTGACCCAGGTCGGGGTGTCGGCGCTCTCGCTGATCCTATTGATGACGGGCGGCGCGGGTCTGGTGGGCAACGTCGTGGTCGGCGTCCTGCTCCGGACGCGGTTCTATAGCCTCCTGATCGCCATGCCGCTCGCCATGGCCGTCATCGCCGTGGCCCTGACGGTGTTCGGCAGCGCGCCCGTGCCGGTTGGCGCGCTGCTGGCTGGGTGGGGCCTGATCAGTACGGCTGCGCCCGTCGCGTGGTGGACCTGGCTCAGCCGGGTGCTGCCCGACGACGCCGAGGCCGGCGGCGGCCTGATGGTGGCCGTGATCCAGCTGGCGATCGCCCTGGGTGGGGCCGCCGGCGGGTGGCTGTACGACGGCAGCGGATACCGCAGCACCTTCGCCCTCAGCGCGGCGCTGCTGTGCGTGTCGGCAGCACTCGCCTGGGTGGGCTGGAGGGCGAGGCGTCCCGGCGGCGTCGCAGTCGTCACGACGGGCCATGCCCCGGAACGGCACGGCACGTGAGGCCCGCAGGAGGAACACTACACAGGGGGAAGTCCATCCTGCTGGCCGCCCTCGTCGCCGCGGCGGCTGGTGGTTCCGCCGGGGCCAGCCGATCCACCACCGGGAGGCCACACGTGAAGATCACCATCGGCACCGCGACGTTCACAGCCACGCTCGAGACCACGCCCGCGGCCCAGGCTTTCGCCGACCGGCTCCCGCTCACCGTGTCGATGACCGAGCTGAACGGCAACGAGAAATTCTTCGACTTCCAGACGGCCCTGCCCGCCCGCGCGACGAACCCCGGCACCATCCGTGCGGGCGACCTGATGCTGTACGGCCCCCGCACGCTGGTGCTCTTCTACCGCTCGTTTCCCACGACGTATGCCTACACCCGACTCGGGCGCGTTGATGATCCGGCGGGGCTGGCGGCTGCCGTGGGGGACGGCCAGGTCACCGTCACGTTCACCGCGCCGTAAGGCCGCGACACAGGGCCGCCGCCGATGTCCCTACCTCCGCCGGGCGCCATGTCGGCACCTCGCCCGACCCCATCACCAGGGAGACCACCCATGAAAGGAACCATGCTGTACGGCCCCCACGACATCCGGTACGAGGAGCGTCCAGATCCGGCCATCCTCGAACCGACCGACGCGATCATCCGGATGGTCGCCACCTGCGTGTGCGGCTCTGACCTGTGGCCCTACCGCGGCGACGACGTCCACGCCCAGCCCGTGCCGATGGGCCACGAGTACTGCGGCATCGTGGAGGAGGTCGGCCGCGATGTCCGCACGGTGAAGCCCGGCCAGTTCGTGGTCGGCTCGTTCTTCGCGTCCGACAACACCTGTCCCATCTGTAAAGACGGGTACCAGAGCCGCTGCGTCGATGCCCGTCCCATCGGTGCTGAGGGCGCGCAGGCCCCCTACCTGCGGGTGCCGCTCGCGGACGGCACCCTGATCGCCACCCCGGACGTGCCGTCGGACGACCTGATTGCCAGCCTGCTCGCGACCTCCGACGTGCTGGGCACCGGCTGGTTCGCCGCCGCCGCGGCCAAGGTGCGGCCGGGCAAGACGGTGGTGGTCGTCGGGGACGGCGCAGTCGGCCTGCTGGGCGTGCTGTCCGCAAAGGAGATGGGCGCCGAGCGCATCATCATGATGGGCCGCCACGGGGATCGGCAACGCCTCGCCCTGACGTTTGGCGCGACGGACATCGTGACCGAACGCGGCGACGAGGGCGTGGCCCGCATCAAGGAGATGACGGGCGGCCTGGGTGCCCACTCGGTGATCGAGGCGGTCGGGACGCAGGAGTCGATGATGCAGGCCGTGCGCTCTACCCGCCCCGGTGGACACGTCGGGTACGTCGGGGTATCGCACGGCGTGGCCCTGCCCGGCCTGGAACTGTTCTTCTCCGGTGTGCATCTGCATGGTGGCCCCGCGCCCGTGCGTCGCTACCTGCCGCACCTGATCGACCTGGTGCTGGGTGGCACGATCGATCCAGGCCGGGTGTTCGACCTGACGCTGCCGCTCGACCGGGTGGCCGAGGGCTACCGCGCGATGGACGAGCGCCGCGCCATCAAGACGCTGCTGCGCCCGTAACGACCCCTGGCGGGCGTCGCGATGTGAACGCCCGCTCACCAGAGACCTAAGTCTTTCAAGGAGGATCAGTCATGGAGATCACACGAGCAGGCACGCGGCCGTCGACCCCGGGACCCGCCGAGTGGTTCACGGGCACGGTGCGTCTGGATCCGCAGTTCACGGCTCCCGCTCCCGCCCGCGCCGCCGGGAGCAACGTCACGTTCGAGCCGGGCGCCCGCACCGCGTGGCACACCCACCCCCTGGGCCAGACCCTGATCGTGCTGAGCGGCGCGGGGCGCGCTCAGCGCGAGGGCAGTGCCATCGAGGAAATCCGGCCGGGAGACGTGGTGTGGTTCGCGCCGGGCGAGAAGCACTGGCACGGCGCGGCGCCGACCACAGCCATGACGCACCTCGCCATCCAGGAAGCGCAGGACGGCACCGCCGTGGTGTGGCTGGAACACGTCACCGACCAGCAGTACCACGGCACGTGAGGAAGGCCGCCGCATGACGACCCCTGCCGCACGGCTCCCGGGAGCGGGCCAGGTGACACCGTCCGACGACCTGTCCCGGCTGGCCGGGCTGATCCGGCTCCACGCCCCATACGACGGGGACTTTCCCCTGCGTGTACCCGGCGTGTCGGTGGCGCGCAGGGCGCGGGTGCACGAGCACCTCCAGCACAATGTGCAGCGCCCGGCCCTGTGTCTGGTGGCGCAAGGCAACAAGAGCGTGCAGGTCGGCCCGGACACCTACGAATACGATCCGCAACGCCTGATGGTGTACGCCGTCAACCTGCCCATCGCCTTCCGTGTGACGCGCGCCAGTGTGGCCGAGCCGTTTCTCACCTTCAAGCTCGACCTGGATCCGCCGCGCATCGCGGCGCTGAGCCTCAAGCTCTTCCCGCACGGTCTGCCGCCCGTGCACCATCAGCGTGGCGTGCATCTGACGCCCTCGAACGCCGCTGTCATGAACGCGGCGGCCCGACTGTTGGACGTGATGCGGGAAGACCGAGAGGCAGCGTTCATCGGCCCGCTGATCGTGGATGAACTGCTCACCCGGCTCCTGCTGAGTCCCATCGGCGCGCAGGTCGCCCAGCTCGGACAGGTGGAGTCCAGAGTGGGCCGCATCGCCCGCGCCATCGACTGGATTCACGCCCACTACGACGAGCCGCTGGAAGTCGAGGTTTTGGCGGACTTCGTGCACATGGGCGTGTCCACCTTCCACGCGCACTTCAAAGCGGTGACGTCCATGAGCCCCCTTCAATTCCAGAAACAGGTGCGGCTCCAGGAAGCGCGGCAGCTGATGCTGTCGTCCCCGGTGGACGCCACGACGGCCAGCCGGCAGGTGGGCTACCAGAGCGCGTCGCAGTTCTCCCGCGAGTACAGCCGGCTGTTCGGCAGCGCGCCCTCGCGGGACATTGCCCGCCTACGCGAACCGGGCGGCCCACAGCTCGGCACGCTGTGACGGCCCGACCTCACAGGGGAGGACGCCATGACCGAGACGAGAATTGCGCTGGTGACCGGCGGCAACCGGGAGCTGGAGGTCTGCCGTCAGCTCATGTCGGTCAAGGGTCCGGTCACGACATAGACAACACAATGAAAAAACCTCGACTCAGTCGAGGTTCCTGTTGGTGGGCGGTATAGGACTTGAACCTACGACCTCTCGCGTGTGAAGCGCGAGATTTACCGTCCAGCTCGCGCTAAGTCGCATTATCTCGCGTTAGTGAGCAGAGCCGCAACGGCATCTCGCCCTATCTCAGCCCCATATTCACTCGCTTGTTGTCGGTCACTGTCGGTCAAGGGCAACGGGGCAGGCGAAGCGCGCTTCGCCTGCTACCGCCTGTGCGATCGCGAAGGCGTCGTTCAGCAGGTTGCTGGTCGGGAACGCCCAGCCAAACTCGACTGGGCATGGTGGAGGGCGTGAGCCGCGGCGCGGTCGTAGGTCAGAGGAGAACCGCCTTCTGGAGCTCACTGGGTTCGCTGCGGGTGTGTTGCCCGACTACTCACAGGCCACGCCGTCGTGGTCGGTGCATTGCCCGCTTCCCCGGTGAGCGAGCCATACGCCCACCACCAGCGCCAGCCGTCGCCGACCACGAAGGCGTGATCTGGGAAACGGCGCTGCGGCACTTCCTATCACGCGCGGCGCGCAATGATCTGCGCGTCATCTCACCGCGCGAACGGGACCCCAGTGACTCTGGGGTCCCGTTCGCGCGGCGTTGTGTTTCTGGCGCTCAGGTGCCCAGCAGGGCCGGGCGCTGTACCGTTCGGGGCCGAGCCAGGCTCAGGCCCAGCAGGAACCAGCCGATGGCCGTGTGCCACGCGAACTCCGCCTGCGGTAGGTCTTCGAGCCGCGCGAGGATCATGTACGCGAGTCCGACGGGCAGCGATATCCCGCACACCAGCGGCGCGAGGCGGTGCGGCAGCGGGAGGACGCGGGCGATCAACACGGCGACACTTACCACGAAGGTCAGCAGCATACCCAGAGGCCATGTGAGATCCGTCACCATGTACAGCGGGCTGTCTCTATCCACGTTCAGGATGTCGAGCGGCCCCTGGAGGGCGGCGAGCGCGATCGTGACGAGCGGCAGCGTGACGATGAGGCGGCCGAGCCTTCCGGTGCCGGTCGCGCGCAACTCGCGCAGGCCCAGCATGGCGCAGAACCAGCCGACCGCGAACACGACGTACGTAAGGTTGCCGACCACGTCGTCCTGCCCATTGAGGACGCGTGCGAAGTTGTGCCGGAACGCGTTGATGAGCATGGCGGGCGCGCCGAGCATGGTGATGATCCCGAGGGTACGGACGTTCATGGGGCCTCCTATGAGGATTCGGGCGGGCCCGGGGAGAGGGTGGGGGTGGCGACCGGCCGTCGCCGCCGTCTTCCATGCCAGGGAGGGGAGCACGGCCCTGTGGGCATCAGGTTGTCCCACCACCCGGCCGGTGATCCGCTCCGCCAGGGCGAGCCACCATCCCAGGCCACCTTCTGGCAGAGCGGTGCACGCTGGTCAGTCCACGGTCACGAGTGCCATGCGGACGTCCTGCGCCGGGGGTCGCACGCCGGGCCGGGGGCCGGGAGCGTCGGTGGTGCTGTAGATGTCCACCAGATCCCCTGAATCGAGCACGCCGTTGTTGTTGGTGTCTTGGATCGCACTCAGCAGGTACGGGCGGTCTTCCAGCGCCGGGAAGGTGAAGGCGCCGCTGCCGGTCACCGGCCGGGTCTTCGTGGCGGGACTGGTGCACTCGGGATCCTCGGCGTAGCACGCGACGATCAGGGTGCCGGCGACGCTGTGGCCGGCCGGGGCGGTGACGGTGCCGCTGATCCCGATCCTGGGGAAGGTCGTGCCCGGCCGGTCCGTGCGGTGGAAGGCCGTCGGACTCCCTGAGCCGTCCTCGGTCTGCGTGTACAGGGCCTCCTTGCCGTCGTCGTCGATGCTCAGTGCCCAGCGGCGCACCGAGGGCGTGACCGGGGCGTGCTTGACGGGCCCGCCGCACACGGTGGACTGCACGTCCCCCTCCGTCGGCGTGAACGTCATGCGGGTCCCGCTGAAGGTGGCGTTCCCCCGCTCGGTGCTCAGGATCCTGCTCTGGCAGGAACCGCCCCCCACGGCCAACAGCCCGGTGTACGCGTAGGTGCCGTCCGCGTGCAGCTTCAGGATGAAGCTGCTGCCGGTCGCGCCCTGCCACGCCCCGCTCGAGGGATCGTAGTACCCGATGGGGGAGGCCTCGCCGGCCTGCCACTCGCCCTGGAGTGCCGCGGGCATGGTCGACGTGCCGCCCGGCGTCGGGAGGGGTGTGGGCGGCGGGGTACCGCCAGCGGCTGAACTTCCACCGCACGCGCCCAGGGTGACTGCGAGGAGCGCAGCGGCGAGTGTGACGGCGGCTTGGTGGTGGATACCAAATCGTTTCATGGGAACTCCTGTCGGCCTGGTCATCCAGGCGGGGCGGGGATCAACTGCGACGCGCCAGAGTTGAGGCGCGCTCATGGCGCGAGGCTCACGGTGAGATCGGCGAACAGGCCGTAATCCGGGGTCTCGTGGAAGGTGATCGTGGTCTTGGAGGAATACACGTCCTCGTCGCGGCCCATCAGTACCATCGGGCGGGAGGGGCCGCTCGGCGGGACATAGCGTGCTGTCACGACGTACTTCCCGATCGGGATGTCGCGCACCATACGGTCGTCGAGGAAACGCCTGATCACCGACCCAGCGCTGCCGTCGATCAGCGGGCCGTCGGGCGTCAGGGTGAATTCCACCCGGTTCAGGTCAAAGTCCCCGTCGCCGCCGGCATAGGGGTAGAGCTTGCCGCCGTACGTGCCGCCACCCGCGATCTCGCCGGAGATTTTCAGGGTGAAGTTGCGGATGGCACCGGCGTCAGTGGCGAAGGCCGCCTCGGTGTCGGGCACCAGGGTCAGGTCATACCACTGCCCCGCGTATTTCGTCCGCACTCGCCCTCCGGCCCGCCAAGTGCCGATCTGATCTCTGGGAAGCGCAACGGTGTAGCGGCCTTGCGCGTCGGTGGTGCCCAGCGCGTTCATGTTGTAGTACAGCGTGTTGTCCGCCCAGACTTCAGCTCCGGCAATGGGCTGGCCGGCAGCGTTCTTCACGGTACCCGTCATGGTGTAGGGCGTACCCTGATCGGGTTGACCTCCTCCGGTCTGGCCGGGCGGGGGGGTGTTGGTGCCCGCCTGACTGCCACCGCAGGCGGCGAGCAGGGCGGTCAGGACGAGGGCGGCGATGGCAGTGCGGGTACGCGTGTTCATGGGGGTCTCCTTCGCCACCTGTGGGCTGGCTTGGAGCGAACCGTAGCCGGGGGTGAATGGCTGACGGATGGCACGCCCTGCAGTGGCGAGGCCGCGTCACGCAGGAGTCACGCCCTCCGGCGCACCGTGGCGTCATGGACGTCCTGATCGACCTGGGCCTGCGAGCCCTGCTGCTGGTTCTCCTTCATCCCCTGCCACGCGGGCTGCTGCTCGTTCTGGTGGCCCTGTACGGCGTGGGCTGCGGCTGGTCCGTCTGGGCGGTCGCGGGGTGCGCCCTGCTGAGCCTGGCCGGCTTGGTGTGGTCGCTGGCGGGGTGGGTGGATGCACGAGCCCGGCGCCGCTGAGGCGGTGGGCAGTGCGGGCTTTCCGCCGGCGCTCCTGCGGGGTGCCATGCCGCAGCCATGCCCCCTCTTGCGTGTCAGCACGCCCGAGTACGGAGTGGAAGAAGCCCATCCTGCACGCCCTGAAAGTCACCCTGTCCGCTCTCGCCGTGATCCTCGGCCTGGCCGCCTGCGGCGACATGTCAGCCCCGCGCAGGGCGGCGCTCCGGACCCCGGCAGCGCGGTCGGGGAGGCGCTGCTCGCCGAATTCCTGGGCGAGTCGCCCACCACGTCAGTGTTGCCCATCGAGTACTGCGATCCGATTACCGGCGCCGAGGTGGGCAGGAGCAGCGGGATCCCCGAAGCGACCGCCCAGGCCGGCTCCGAGCGCACGGAGATCATCGTGACCACAAACGGAGGGCAACCCAAGGATGTCGCGATCCGTGTCTGTGGCTTGATAGACTGCCCGCACCCATGTCGGATGAGTTGCCCTGGGCGCTGACGCTGCTCGGCCCTCCGGCGCTGCGCGCGCCGGACGGGCGCACGTGGCGGCCCGAGCGCAAGACCCTGCTGCTGTTGGCGTACGTGGCGCTGGAGGGCCCCACTCCCCGCGCCACGTTGGCCGCGCTGCTGTGGCCGGACACGCCCGGCGGTGCGAGGCGCAACAACCTGGTGCACCTGCTGCGGCGCGCCGCCCGTCGCTGCGGCGTGGCCGTGATCGACGGCCAGGAGGTGCTGGCCCTGCACGGCCTGCGCGTGGACGCCCGCGCGCTGCTGGAACCGTCGAGCACGGACGCCGGGGTGCCGGCGGGAACCCTGCTCGACGGCGTGGACGTGGACGATCTGCCGGAAGTCGAGGAGTGGCTGGAGGCGTGGCGGGAGGAACTCGACGCGCGGCGGCGGGCGCGGCTCGCGCACGCGGCGCAGGCGGCAGAGGATGGCGGCGAGTGGACGGCGGCGCTGCGCATGGCCGGGCAGCTGCTTGATCTCGACCCGGTGTCCGAGGACGCGCTGCGGCGGGTAATGCGCCTGTACGCCCTGGCAGGTGACCGTCCAGCGGCCCTGGCGGCCTTTGCACGTGGCCGTGAGATCCTGGCGCGCGAGCTGGGCACTCGCCCGGACGCCCCGACGCTGGAGCTGGCTGGCCAGATCGAGCGTGGCGAGGCCCTGGCGGGAGCGCGGCCGGCAGCGGCGCTGCCGCTGGGGGTGCTGCGCCCGCCGGTGCTGGTGGGCCGCGCGGACGCCTGGGCACAGTTGGAGGCCGCGTGGTCGGCGGGCCAGACGATCTACGTGACAGGCGACGCGGGGGTCGGCAAGACGAGGCTGGCGCAGGAATTTGTGGCGAGCCGCGGCCGGGCGCTGTTCCTGCCAGGCCATGCGGGCGCGCAGGACGTGCCCTTCGCGGCGGCGGCGCACAACGCCCGCGCGCGCCTCGCAGCGACCCCAGACGCGGCGCTGCCGGACTGGGCGCGGCGGGAACTGTCGCGCGTGCTGCCAGAACTCTGGTCGGGCGCGCCCCCCTCGCCCATCGACTCGGAGGCGGCGCGCCTGCACTACTACCTGGCGCACCTGGAACTCGTGCGGCTGACCGCGCCGGGGTTCGCGGCGGTGATCACCGACGACGTGCAGTACTACGATGCGGCGACCGTCGAGCTGGGCGCGTTCTTCCTGACCCAGAGCCGGGCGCCGGGCGAGCCGGGCGAGGTGCCCCGGCACGTCATCACATACCGGAGCGGCACGCTGAGCGCGCACACGCAGGCGCGCATTGACGCCCTGGTCGACGCCGGCGTGGCCGCGCGCGTGGAGCTGGACGGACTCGACGTGGACGCCACGCGCGAGCTGCTCGCCACGCTGGACGTGCCTGCCGGCGACCCGGCGCTCGCGGCCGCCCTACACGAGGTCACGGGCGGCAACCCGCAGTTTGTACTGGAGGCCCTGCGCCATATGTTCCGCAGCGGCGAGTTCCGGGTGGACGACCACCTGAGTCGCCCTGAGGGGGTATTTCCGCTGGTGGAGAAGCGTCTTGCGGGCCTGTCGGGCGCGGCGCTCCAGGTGGCGCGCGGCGCGGCGGTGCTGGGCGACCAGTTCACGCTGGAACTGCTCGGCGAGCTGCTGGGCCTTGGCCTCCCGGACCTCGCGGGCGCGTGGGAGGAATTGGAGGCCGCGCAGGTGGTCGTCGGAGAGCGCTTCAGTCACGACCTGGTGCGCGAGGCGGTGCTCGCAGGCCTGCCGGACACCGTCCGGACGGTGCTGCACCGAGCGGCGGCGCGCACTCTGGCCCGGTACGGCGGGCATCCGGGGCGGGTGGCGCGACACTGGCAGGCGGCTGGCGACGCCTCGCAGACGGCCGTGTGGTGGATGCGTGCCGGCGAGGCCGCTGGCGCATCCCTCCGGCCCGGGGAAGCTGTGGCCGCCTTTGAAGCCGCGGCCACGGCCTACGCTTCGATCGGCGACGAACCCGGGCGGGAGGCGGCCCGCCGCGCCGCCCTTGCCCTGAATCGCGCCCCGACCTCCGGGTAGCATGAGCCATGCGTGAGGATTCTCTTCCCGGCGCGTGGCGGCTGAACCTGCTCGGGCCACCCACACTGCGCGGCCCAGACGGACGCGCACACCCCCTGGGCGGCAAGGCCCTCGCCCTCGTCGCGTACGTGGCGCTGGAGGGCGCGGCCCCGCGCAGCCGGCTCGCCGGCCTGCTGTGGCCCGACACCGTTGAGGGCACCGCCCGTAATAACCTCGTGCACGCGCTGCGCCGTTTGCACACCGCGCTCGGCGCGGAGGTGGTGGTGTCGGGTGATCCTCTCACGCTGAGCCCGGACGTGCGCGTGGACGCCACGGCGGACTTGGGGGTGGGGGAACTGCTGGCCGGCGTCACGTGGCCCGAGCTGCCGGAACTGCACGACTGGCTGCTCGCCTGGCGCGAGCGGCTGGATGGGGAACGTGCCGCCCGCTGGCGCGCCGAAGCGCAGCGCCTGGAAGACGGGGGCGCGTGGGCGGCGGCGCTGGACGTGGTCGCCCAACTGCGCACCGTCGATCCCCTCTCCGAGGACGCCCTGCGCCGCGAGATGCGCCTGCGCTATCTGCTCGGCGACCCGGCTCACGCCCTGGCCGTGTACGGGGAGGGCCGGGCGCGCCTGCGGGCCGCGCTGGAGCACGAGCCGCTCCCCGAGACGCAGGCCCTCGCCCACGCCATCGAGCGCGGCACGGTCAGCGCGGCGCCGCCCACACCGGTGCCGTCCCTTGCGCAGCGGGTGGGCCGGCCCCCCCTGGTCGGCCGGGAGGCGGAGTGGGCGCAGATGGAGGCCGCATGGGCCGCAGGTCAGGGCGTCGTGCTGCTCGGCGAGGCAGGCGTGGGCAAAACGCGCCTCGCGCTGGAGTTCCTGGAGGCGCATGGGGGAGGCATGCGCTTTCGCGGCTGCGTGGGCGACCGCGGCCTGCCGTACGCCACGCACGCCCGCACGTACCGGCAGGTGCTGCACGCCTTCCCAGACGTCACCCTGCCCGCGTGGGTGCGCCCGGAACTCGCCCGCATCCTCCCGGAGCTGGGCGACGCGCCGCCACCGCTGACGGACGAGGTGCAGACCCACCACTTCTGGCACGCGAAGACCGAGGTGCTGGGTGCGGCCATCGCGGCGGGCCTGCGCCGCATGGTGTTCGACGACGTACAGTTCATGGACGACGCGAGCATCGAGGCGGGGGCCTTCGTGTTCGCCCACCTCGGCTGGGGCCGGCCGGACGCGCCGTATCGCACCATCCACTGTGCGCGGCCGGGCGGCCTGAATCCCGCGCAGCAGGGCGTGCTGCACGCGATGGTCGGCAGCGGCCTGATCCGCGTGATCGAGCTTGCCCCCCTGTCCGGGGAGGCCGTGCAAGCGCTCGTGGCGGCCCTCGACCTGCCCGCCCCCGGTGCTCACACGGATTCCCTGGCCGACACGCTGGGTCGCTACACCGGCGGCAACCCCCAGCTGCTGTTGGAGGCCGCCCGCAGCCTGCACGGCGTGCCCGCCACCCCAGACGGTTCGCTGCCCCTGCCGCCCGCTGCGGGCAGGATCACAGCCGCCCGGCTCGCCCGGCTGTCACCGGCGGCCCTGCACGCCGCGCGGGCCGCCGCGGTGCTCGGCAGTGACTTCGACGTGGATCTTGTCGCGCAGGTGCTCGGTACGCCGCTGCTGGCGACCATGGACGCGTGGGAGGAACTGGAAGGCGCGCAGGTCATGCGCGGCGCCGCCTTCGAGCACGACCTCGTGGCCGACGCGGTGCTCGCGGCAACGCCTGGCCCGATCCGGCGACTGCTGCATCGCGCGGCCGCCCGCACGCTCTCCGCCCAGCACGCCCCCCCGGCCCGCGTCGCCCGCCACTGGCACGCTGGCGGGGACGTACGCGAGGCCGCGCCATATTTCGCCCGCGCCGCCGAGGCCGCCCACCACGCGTACCGCCCCGCCGAGGCCGCCGGGTACGCCCTGGAGGCTGCGGCCGCGTACGAGCAAACCGGCCAGGCGGAACTCGCCGCCCTGTGGCACAACCACGCTGCGAGCCCCGGCTCTCTGGGGGCGTGAGGGCCACTTCCGCACAAGCGGCATCATCCTGTGGCCATGCCCAGCCGGGCAGACTCGGGGCACGTTCCTCGGCACGCGCTGCGGAGAACGAACGCACCGTCTGGGCGAGGAGCCCAGTCCGGCAGCCTGACCCGCCTTGGAGGAATTCCTGTGACCAGTCCCGATCCTACATCGCCGTTTCCGCCCATTCCGGAGCGCGGCGGGCGCATATTCGTCCTGCGCGTGTGGCACGAGCCGGCCACGCTGCCACACACCCCGGTGTGGCGCGCCTCGGTCATGCACGGCGCCCACGGCCAGCGCCGCTACTTTGACTCCATCGACGACTGCGTCGAGCACCTGTACAGCAAGTGCCTGCACGCCGATCTGGGGCTTCCGCCGGAGTGATTCGTCAGGCCATCGGGTGCCATCGTCTGGTGGGCTGGCGCCGGTCAGCGGCAAAGGCTAACCACAGTCCCCATGCACCACTGCCCTCCACCCAACGGGCCGATCGCGTCATAGGTTCTGCCGCGCGGCGCCGCGGACGTGCCAGGGCGCCAGCCGGGTGAAGGAGGACTGGGCATTCAAGGGATCTAGTTCCACTCACGTCCTCAGCGCCGTGCCGAGCAGCGATGCGATCACTCTCGTGACGCCAGGGCGCCGGTATTCGGCGTGCTGAGACATCGACCTGGGCGCCGGAGGAGTCATCGGGTTTGAGACGGCGCCGAGATGTGGCCGTCGGCGCCGTACGCGGGGATGCGGCGTGTGCAGACGCCTTTGGCTTCCTTCAACCCCACAGATGAGCGTGCTCGCCCACGCGACGCCGTAGGGTCGGGCGGCCAGCCTCTGCACGTGGCCAGTGCCCTGCCGGCGCGATGCCCATGACATCAGACGTGTGCCAGCAGGCGCGGCGTCATGGACGCCGACCGCTGACTGCATCCCGGCCGTTACCTGCGGTTCAGGTCGGTGATCAATGCCTTCATCTCGCGCTCCTGCGTGGCGATGATGCCGTCGGCCAGCTTCCGAACCCGGGGATCGCTGATGTGCGCCCGCGAGCTCGTCAGGATCGCGATCGAGTGGTGCGGGATCATCGCCTTCATGTAGGCCACGTCGCCTACCGTCGCCTGCGACCGCACCAGGTAGAGCCCCAGTCCAAACAGGACGGCGCTCGCCGCGAAGATGCCGGCGTTCACACGCCGGTTGCGGTACATCCCCTGCATGAACGCCAGCATGATCACGGCCATCACCGCGCCCATGTACAGCGCCATCCACATCCGGGTCTGACTGAAGTACACGTGGTCGAGCTGATAGGTGTTGAGGTACATCAGGCCGTACATGACCACCGTGGACGTGACGATCATGGCGACAAACCGCCCGTAGTGGTTCTTCATCGGCATGCTCCGCTTCATCGACTGCTCGCCAGATGTCGGGGCGTTCATGGGCCCATTCATGTCGGTCCTCCGAATGGGTGGTCAGGTTCCCTTACAAGGAGCGCGGCAGGAATGCCATGGATCGTCACGGCAGGCGGTACAGCACGACACGGTTCCCACTGGGCTTCGGGAGCGGCCCAGTCCACGTGCCACCGGCGGCGACGGCGACGTACTGCCTGCCGCCGGCAAGGTACGTGATGATGCCGCCCAGGATGGCGACCTTCGTCTGGTCGCGGTACAGCACCTTGCCGGTCTTCGCGTCGAGGGCCTGCACTTCGCCGTTCATGTCGCCGGTAAAGAGCAGGCCGCCATCCGTGGAGGCGAGGCCCGAGAGCATCGGGGTCTTCTGGTGCACCTTCCAGGCAACCGAGCCGTCTGCGGCGTTGACGGCGTAGGTCCAGCCGCTGGCCTTGCCGGGTGGATCGAAGGTGGCGCTGCCATCGAAGTAGAACATCCCGGGAATCAGTTTTCCCGGTTTGAGTGTGTATGCGGCGCAGAAGTCGACGGTGTTGATGTAGATCAGTGCCAGCCCCGGGTGGTAGGCCGGGCCATTCCATTCCACGCCGCCGTTCATGCCGGGGCAGGTGCGTTGCGGGTTTTTCTCGACGGGCGGCGTGCCGGTGTTCAGCTGCGTGGACACCGGGGTCTTCGACACCAACTTGTGTGTGGCGCGGTCGTAGATGAAGAGGTCGGCGGCCTTGGTGCCCAGCGTCATATAGGGTTTGCCGGCACGGCTGTAGAGGGCGGGGGCGGCACTGGTGTCCCAGTCATGCACGTCGTGCGCGAGCTGCTGCACGTACCATTTGAGCTTGCCGGTGTCGATGTCCAGGGCGACGACGGAATCGCTGAAGAGGTTCGCGCCTGCGCGGTTCCCGCCGTTGAGATCCGCCTGCGGGTTCCCGAGCGGGACGTACAGCGTCCGGGTCGCCGCATCCAGGCTGACGGACGTCCAGTTGGCGCCGCCGCCGTGTTCGCGCGCCTGGTCATTGGGCCACGTGTCCGCACCGAATTCGCCGGCCTGTGGGATGGCATTGAAGCGCCACAGTTCCTTGCCGGTGCGGATGTCCAGGGCCGTGATGTAGCCGTTCGCGGCCCAGTCGCCGCCGGCCGTGCCGATCAGCAGCTTGCCGTCGAACGCGATGGGCGCGGCGGGAACGAAGGCCCCGCTGGTCGAATCGACGAGGTGCGCGTTCCACAGAAGCTTGCCGGTCTTCGCGTCGTAGGCGAGGACGTGCCCGTCGGGCGCGCCGCGCATCACACGGCCCTGCGACACGGCCACCCCGCGCTGCGCGGGGTACACGATGGGATCCTGGTACCTGTACTCCTCGTGCCAGATGACCTTGCAGTTTGTGGCGTCAGCCGCGTACGTGCCGCTGGGCGTCGTGAAGTACAGCGTGCCGCCCACCTCGACCAGGCTGGTCTCGAAGGTCGTGGAGAGGTGCAGGTCGAGCGTGCAGAGCTTCTTCAGCGTGGCGACGTTCGCCGTCGTGATCTGCTTCAGCGGGGAGTGCCGCTGGCTGCCCGGATCGCGTCCGGTGGTGGGCCAGTCCGTGGTGGCCGGATCGGTGAGCTGCGCGTCGGTGGGCGTGGACGTGCTGGCCACCGCGCTGAAGGTCTGCGTACTGGGCGTGAAGGGAGGCGCGTGCTGCGGGTCTCCCTGCGCCAGGGCAACGGTACACAGCGTCAGCATGAACACGCTGCGGGTCAGGCGGGTGGAGGATCGGATCATGGCGTGTCCTTCTGCGGGGTCAGGGAGGCGACGTAGGCGGAGACGTTCTTGAGCTCGTCGTCGGTGAGCGGCTGTGTGATGACGTGCATGGCGTTCTGACCAGGCTGGTCGCCCGGCGGGGCAGCCCGTACCGTGCGCAGGTACGACATCGCGTAGCCGGGACTCTGATGGAACAGCGAGGGCGTGCCGCGCTGCGGGTCGCCGCGTGCTGTGTCGCCGTGGCAGACCGCGCACGCGATCACGCCGCGCGCCGGCTCACCGTGGTCGTACAGGCGCTGCCCGGCGGCCACGTCCGCGCTGCCCACCGACGGCCACGCGCCCACGGGCTTCTGCGCGGCGAGGTACACGGCCATATCGGCGATCTGCTGCACGTCGAGTTTCTGGAACACATTGATCATGCTGGTCACGCGGACATCCGGGATGTTGCCCTGCCCATGGTGGAAGCGCAGCATGTTCTTGTACAGCAGGGCCACCTGCTGCCCGGCGAGGTTGGGAATGTCCGCGTTGGTCGGCTGCCCTTTTCCTCCGTGACAGCTCTCGCAGTAGTACGCGCCGATCAGCGTCTTGCCGCGCGTGGGCTCCCCGGCGGGCATGGGCTGCTCCGGCACCGTGGCGGGCCGCAGCGCGTACATCAGGCCACCGGCTGCGGCGAGCACGCCGAGCAGGGCCGCAGGGGCCGTCCAGCGCGTCACGGCAGACTCCGGGCGGGCATCGCCTCGACATACGCGGCGACCGCACGGATGTCCGCGTCGCTCAAGCTCCGCGCGACGGTGCGCATGGCCTGCGGGCCTGCCTGTCCGTCGGCGGTGGTGACCGGTAGCGCCCGGTACCCGTTCAAGCGGTAGGTGACGTATCCAGCGTGTTGTCCACGCAGCGCAGGAATCAGCGGCGTGGCCGTGCCGGTCCCCGCGTCGGTGTGGCAGGTTCCGCACGCGATCACCCGATCCCTTGGGCGGCCGCGCACGTAGAGGGTCTGACCGGCCACCAGGTCACTGTCAGCCGGCGGGCGGGTCGCGGGGGGGGTCGGGTCGGCCGCGTACATGCGTGCCAGCGCGGTAATCTGCGCGTCCTTCAGGTTCGCGGCATACCGCGGCATGATCCCGCTGCCGTTCCGTGCACCCTGCCTGCGGAAGGCCTTCAGGCGCGCCTCCAGCCACTCCGGACGCTGCCCGGCCAGCACCGGGATGTTCGACAGTGGGGAGCGTCCCTGGGCGCCGTGACAGGTGGCGCACCCCAGCCGAACCTGCAGGTCGCCAGCGTCCATGCGGGTCGTCGCCGGCACGGCGGCCGGCACCGGACGCGGCGCGGGCGTCGGAACTGACGCCGGTGCCTGGCCGAGCGCCCCGAGCACAACGCCGCCGCCCAGGATCGCCGTCACGCTGCACCAGATCCACAGGCGCGTCATGGCCGCTCTCCCGCCGAGGCGTCCAGCCACGCCCGCCAGGAGGCCACGCCCTCACGCACCCACAGCCACACCCCCACCAGGACGGCGAGCGCACCCAACACCGCAACGCCCCAGCTGGGCCATACGGTGCCCAGCGCGATCAGCGTGATTCCCGTCGCCGTGATCAGCGGTGCGGAGGTGTGGCGGACGTGCGGCAACTCCTCTGGGGGGTGCCAGTCGTCACCGGGCCGCAGGGCCGGGCTGGACGGTTGCGCTGGATGCTGACGGGGATCGGCATCGTCGGGCTGTGTGGGCGTGGTGGTGTTCAGGTCACGCGACATGCCGCACCTCCGGAGGAGTCTCGTCCCCTTCGCGACCCACCAACCGGGCCACCACAATCAGGCCGGCGGTCATGTACAGCAGGCCGCCGCCCACCCACATCAACGTGCCGGCGGCGGCGGCGCCTGAACCCATCCCGCCGTAGGCGACCCACGCGCCAGTTAGGGCGCACACCGCCATCTGTGCGACCACGACCACCAGGGCGGCCACGTCCGCGCGCCACACCACCAGCGCGAAGGGCAGGCCGGCCGCAAAGAACAGCCCGCCTTCGACCGCGAGGAGGGCGGGGGCCGCCTGAGCACCCATCATGACGCGGGGCAGGTGGGCCACGACCGTCACGGTCGCCAGCGCCAGGAACCCCGCCAGGGCGGGCACGCGGGGCCGCCAGTCGGGCCGCGCAGCGAGCAGTGCGGCCGGCACCAGCAGCGAGAGGATCAGGTGCGCCAGCATGTGACCCGGCATGCGTCCCATGGCGTACAGTGCCGCCGCGGTCAGGGACAGCAGCGGCGCCGCTACCCGCCACACGATCATGTCATCCTCCAGACGTAGAACACTAGGT
Organism: Deinococcus sp. KSM4-11; assembly: GCF_004801415.1. Classification (NCBI taxonomy): domain Bacteria; kingdom Thermotogati; phylum Deinococcota; class Deinococci; order Deinococcales; family Deinococcaceae; genus Deinococcus; species Deinococcus sp. KSM4-11. Next base: position 177,739 of record NZ_SSNX01000001.1, read on the forward strand.
ACAGCACGACCCACACGGCGTCCACGAAATGCCAGTACAGCGCGGCGGCGGCGACACCCGGCGCGCGGGGCCCGATCAGGCCGCGCGCACTGAGCACGCCCAGGCCCAGCAGCACCGGCAGGCCCAGCAGCACGTGCAGGCCGTGCAGGCCAGTCGCGGTGTAAAAGGTGGCGTAGAACAGGCTGGCCCCGACCGTGCCGCCGACCGCGTTCAGATGCCGCCACTCCAGGCCCTGGGAGATGGCGAAGACCGCGCCCAGCAGGGCAGTCACGACGTACAGCGCCGCCGCGCCGCCACGGCGTCCCGCCTGACGCTCGCGCTCGGCCAGGAGCAGCGTGCCACTCGAGCCCCACAGCAGCGCGCTGAACACCAGCATGCGCGCCGGGTCGAGCAGGTCCTGTCCGCTGGCCGCGCCCGTGCGGCGCAGGTACACGTTCGAGATAATCAGAAGCAGGAACATGACGGTATCGCTCGCCAGGAAGGCGATCATGCCCAGGTGGGAGCGTGACATCCGGTCGGACGGGATGGCGGTCGCAGGGGCGCCGGTCACCGGTGACCACGCTCCTCCTCGCGGATGTGTCCGTGGCCCTGCTTGTCATGTCGCCTTGGCCGCACGTGATCCATGTCGTCGGGGTGCTTGAGATCCCACAGCGGGCGGCGCGAGTGCAGCGGCGGAAGCAGGGCGAAATTCCCCTCCGCAGGGGGGCTCTGCGTGAGCCACTCCAGCGTCCAGCCGTTCCACGGATCGCGTCCGGCCACCTCGCCGTGCGTGCGCGAGCGGATCAGGTTCACGAGCAGCACCAACAGGCCGATCCCGAGGATGAACCCGCCCACGGTGGAGATCAGGTTCAGGATCCCCCAGCCGGGCAGATCCGGGTAGGTGTACACGCGCCGGGGCATGCCCATCAGGCCCAGCAGATGCTGCACCAGGAACACGCCGTTGAAGCCGACCACATTCAGCCAGAAGCCCCAGCGGCCGAGCCGCTCGTTTAGGAAGCGGCCGGTGATCTTCGGGTACAGGTAGTGCAGCCCCGCGAGCGCCGCGAACAGCGACCCGCCGAACAGCACGTAGTGGAAGTGCGCGACCACGTAGTAGGTGTCGGTCAGCTGCCAGTCGATGGGCACCACGGCGAAGCTCACGCCGGTCACGCCACCGAAGGTGAACTGCACGATGAACGCCGCGGCGTACAGCATCGGCAGCGTGTAGCGCACCGAGCCCTTCCACATGGTCGCCAGCCAGTTGAAGACCTTGATCCCGGTCGGAATGGCAATCAACATCGAACTCATGCCGAAGGCGAGTTCCACCGGCCACGCCAGGCCGACGGCGAACATGTGGTGGGCGTACACAGCGAAACTCAGGAAGGCGATGGCAACGGTCGACCACGCCACGAACTCGTAGCCGAAAATCGGCTTGCGTGAGAAGACCGGGATGATCTCGCTGATCAGGCCCCACGCCGGCAGGATCAGCAGGTAGATCTCGGGGTGGCCGAACAACCAGAAGTAGTGCTGCCACAGCACCGGATCGCCGCGCGTGAACAGCCCGGCTCCGAGCAGGCGGTCGACCTCCAGCATCAGCAGCACGGCGGTCAGGCACGGCAGCGCGAACAGAATGATGAAGCCGTTGACCCACGTCATCCAGGCGAACATGGGCATGCGCTTGAACAGCATGCCCCGGGCCCGCAGCCGCGCCCCGGTCACCAGGACGTTCACACCGGTCAGGGTGGTGCCGTAGCCGCTGACGATCAGCGCGGCGGACCACAGATCCACGCCTCGTTGCGGCGTGAAGCCCGTCTCGCTCAGGGGCGCGTAGCTGAACCAGCCCTGCGAGGGCGCGCCGGTGAAGGGACTGAGGTACAGGAGGACGCCGCCGCCGACGAACAACCACAGGCTCAGGGCGTTCAGGCGCGGGAAGGCCATGTCGCGCGCGCCGAGTTGCAGGGGCAGAAGGTAGTTCGTGAAGCCCAGCAGCAACGGTAGCAGCACGAAGAAGATCATGGTGGTGCCGTGCATGGTCAGGAAGCGGTCGTAGGTCTCGCCAGACAACAGGCGGTTGCCGGGCACGGCGAGCTGCACGCGCATGACCAGCGCTTCCAGGCCGCCCAGCCCCAGGAACACGGCGGCCGCGCCCATGTACGTCAGGCCGATACTCTTGTGATCCGTGGAGGTCAGCACGTCCCACGGTCGCGCGGAGCGGGCGAGCGGGCGGGACACGGCGGGGGCGTCGGTCACTTGAGGGCCTCCAGATAGGTGGTGAGATCGCCGATCTCGGCGTCCGTGAGGGGCAGGGTGGGCATGTGCACGCCGGGCTTGATGCCCTGGGTGTCAGCCAGCCAGTGGCGCAGGTGCGCGGGGGTGTTCGTCAGGACGCCCCCGGCGATGGTCGGGCTCGATGCGAAATGCGTGAGTTCAGGGCCAAGGGCGCCGGCGTGCGGAAAGCTGGACGACAGTCCACGCACCAGGTGACACGCGCCACACTGCACCTGTCGGAAGGTGGCCTCTCCACGCCGGGCGCCTGTGTCCGCGACGGCCATGGCGGGAGCGGCGCGCTTCGCGGCGCCACCGGCATAGGCGGCGGGATCCTCAGCGACCACCGTGAAGCGCATCCACGCGTGCTGCGCGCCGCAGAACTCGTTGCAGGCACCACTGTACCGGCCCGGCGCGCCCGCCTCGATCCACAGCCGCGCGTGCTGGCCAGGAATCACATCGATCTTGCGGCCCAGCTGCGGCGCGGAGAAATCGTGGATCACGTCCATGCTGGTCAGGTCGAGCAGGACGCGGCGTCCGGCCGGGATGTGCAGCTCGCCGGTGGACTGCGCACCGTCCGGGGTGCGGAACGACCAGTACCACTGGTGCGCCGTCACGTACACGTCCGGCGCCCCGCTGCCGGTGGCTGGGGACGCCGCCGCCGCCGCGCGTACGGTAGCCACCAGCAGCCCCACCACAAGCAGCGCCGCACCGGCGATCCAGCCCCACTCGTCGGCGGCATTCCCGAACACCTGGGCGGGTTCACCGTCCGCGCCGCGGTGGCGGTAGCGCCACATCAGGTACCACAACAGTCCGGCCACGGCCAGGAAAACGGCGCCTCCCAGCCAGAACGTCAGGCGCGTGACCTCGAACAGGGGCTGCGCGAGGGTCGACGCGGGATCGAAGACGGGGAAGGAACTCGACACACTCACCTCGGCTGGAGATCGGAGTGGCGACCATGGCGCTCTGGCTGGAGCGGTCAGGGCCGCTCGGACGGCAATGTCGTGTCACGACTTTGACTGGCTCAGCGTACGCGTCCCTTCAGTGCACCACCAATTGAGGGTTGGTTCATGAAATCACCGGGCGAGCGTGGGCTCACCCGGACGGCGGCACCGTGAACTGCCAGCGTTCCCCCCCGCCCAACGGCAGGCGCACCGGGATCACGCTGGTGACTTCGAGGTGGAGGTCGTCCAGGACGCGTTCCCAGAACCGCCGAGCCCCTCCATTCTCCCGGTGGAAGTCCACAGTCCACGTTCCGCGGCGGGCGCCAAGCAGATCACGCGCCAGCGACCGGCCCAGGCCGCGCCCCTGCCACGCAGGCACGACGCTCAATTCCGACAGCGCGAACCGCGTGGCATCCCGGCCCTGCCGCAGCAGCACGAAGCCGGCAGGCCGCTGGTTTACCCACAGCAACTGGGCGTGATCCGGGCCGCCCTGCCAATACCGCTTGAAGGGGGGATACCGGTACTCCCCGCTGGCCGTCATGGGGACATGGTGGTATGGACTGAGGGCATGCAGGTGGTGTTGAAGGAGCGTCCAGGTGAGGGCCTGGTGCCTGGCCGCCGCTGGCCGGAGGGCATAGTCCGGCACCAGCGCCGCCGGCCCCTGCGGGTTCAGGAAGGCCGCCTGCACCGCCTGAGACCGTAAGGTCGCCTCCCACCGCGACAGGGAGGCGCGCACATCCGTCCGCTCCTGGCCGAGCTGCAGCACGAGCGCGCGCGTCACTTCATCGACGCGGCGCGCGCCCTCAGCCGTCAGGATCAGCAGGGTGCGGTTCCCCCGGGCTGGATCCACCGCGCGCTGCAGCAGCCCATTGCGCTCCGCCCGCTGGGAGAGCTCCACCACGCTGTTGTGGCCCAGCAGCATGGACTCGGCCAGCTCACCAACGCTGGGGGTGCCGGTGAGATGCCCGGCCACGTGCACCAGCAGCGCGTACTGTTGTGACGTCAGGTCGGCCGCCTGAATGTGCTGCAGGCTGGCCCGGTCATAGCGCACCACCGCGTCCCGGAAGGTGGCCAGCGTTCGGTAGGCAGACGCAGCGATCTCCGTGTGGGCACGATTCATCCTGACCATCCCTGGACGCGTTCAAAGTCAGAACACACTGCCATCGCACGGCCTCCCGCCCTCCGCGCCGAAGCCGCTCCCCAATGTGGGGGATCAGACCTTAGGGAACCACGCTCCATGTCGCCTTCATCATGAATCACAACGGCGTCGCGTGCCCTTGAGCACTGATGCTGGTCGGCACGATCCCCCACGACGCCCCGGTCGCGGTTTGGTCGCCCAGCGCGCCGGGTCGGCCACCAGGGCGAGCGATTTGGCCGGCGCGCCATGCACCACTACCGCGACCACGAAGGCGGTGATAGCAGGGTACCGATCGGGAATGCGCGGCCGTACTCGACCAGGCATGGTGGGCATGAGCCACGTGGTCGTGGTCACAGCAGAACCGCCTTCAGCCCATGAGTTCCAGCAGGTACAGGGCCACGAACCCCGCAAAGAACGCGGCGGTGATCAGCGGCGTCTCCTTGACCTCGTGTGCCTCGGTCAGGAGTTCCTCGGTGACCAGGAACAGCAGCGCCGCGGCGCCGAAGGACAACACGATTTCCAGCGCCAGCCCCGACAGGCCCTGCAAGAGCGTGCCCCCGAGCAGCGCCCCCAGGATCACCAGCAGACTCAGGCCCGTCACCGTGGCGATGGTTCGGCCGCGGGATGTGCCCGCCTGCCCCAGACTGGATGCCACCGACACCCCGAGGAACAGCAGTTCCAGCGTCAGGGCCACCACCAGCAGCGTCCCCACCCGCGCGCCCGCCGCGAAGCCCACGCCGATCAGCAGGCCGTCGATCAGGACGTCGATGCCGACCACTGTGATCAGCCCGACGTTGCTTGCCTCCTTGCCGGTGGTCTGGGGGCCGACGCCCTCCAGCCGCTCGGCGAAATGCCGGATGAGGAGCATCACGATGACGCCGAGCGCGAAACCGATCACCACGCCGACAGGCTGGTGATTGCGCGTGATCTCGGGGAGCAGTTCGCCGGCGGCGGCCGCGAACACCACGCCTGCGGCGAAGTGCTGGACGAGGCTGCGCAGCTGATCGCTGGGCGTCCTGAAGGTGGCGACTGTGCCGCCCAGGATGGTGGCCGCCACCGGGATCAGCGTCAGGGTCAGGATCTGACCCAGCGGCGCACTCAAGAGCGTGGGCACCCAGTGGCCATCTGGGGGCGCTGAGTGTCGACAGTGCCCGAATGGTCAACGCGTCGCGCGCGAGCTGCACCAGACCTGAGGGAGATCAGTCGGGCCGTCTCACAGTGCGGGGCTGCCGAGCGCGCGGAAGTCATCCCTCACTGTAGCTGAGCGGTCGCTCATACATGGACTTGGTCGGGATTGTTTCGCCCTACGTCATCGGTGCTGCTGCGCTGCACCTTCCGTAGAATGCCTCGGCATGTCGTCCCTCGATCTGCTGGCACTCGTCGTGATTTTCTTCGCGACGAGCGTCATCAGCGTCGTGACCGGCGCCACCTCTTTGATCACCGTGCCCGCCCTGCTCGCCTTTGGCGTCCCGCCCACCGTCGCGCTCGGCACCAACATGCTGGCCCTGACTGCGCTCAGCGTCGGCGCCTCAGTTCCGTTCCTGGGTGGTGACACCCTGGATCGGTCCCGCCTGCCTGCCCTGATCGGCCTGACCCTGATCGGCTCCATCGCCGGCGCGCTGCTGGTCTTCAGGGTGCCGCCGACCATCCTGCCCCTGATCATCGCGGTCGCCATGCTGGTGGTGGCAGTCGTTGTCCTGCGGTCGGCCCGCCGCGCCACACCGGAGCTTCCCTCCCCGCAGCACGGCCCATTTGTCGGCTACGTGCTCACGCTGCTGCTCGCCGTCTACGGGGGGTTTTTCAGCGGCGGGTACGTGACCCTACTGACGGCGGCCTTCGTCACGGCGTTCCAGATGCCCTTTCTGCGGGCGGTGGCGACCACCAAGGTGGTAAACGTGGCCTCGTCGCTGGTGGCCACAGTGATCTTCGCGTGGCGCGGCGTCATCGACTGGCGTCTGGGCGCGGTGCTGGCCGTGATGATGTACGTGGGGGCGACGCTCGGGGCCCGCTGGACGTTGCGGCTCCCCGAGGCTGTCGTGCGCCGCGTGTTCGTGGTGACCGTGGTGCTGCTCGCCATCAAGACCCTCGCCCTTGATGTCCCGTGGGGACAGCTGGAACAGCTGTCCCCCTGAGGATCACGCCGCCGAGCATCAGACACCATGGCAGGCGGCATCATGGCCGGCCGTCAAGCAGGGGTGGGCGTACGTCCTGGGCGTGGGGTGGCACCTGTCCCTGCGAGACGGTTCAGCAGCAGGGCGTTGACGGTCACGATGACGGTGCTGGCGCTCATCAGCAGCGCCGCCCACTCGGGGCGCAGCAGCAGGCCGTAGCTCGGGTACAGCACGCCTGCCGCGATGGGGATCGCCAGGACGTTGTACGCCGCCGCCCAGAACAGGTTCTGCCGGATCTTCGACTGCACGCGCCGGGCGAGCACCACGGCGCCCGCGACCGCGGCCCGGTCGTTTCGCACCAGGATCACGTCGGCGGTCTCGACGGCCACATCGGTACCGGCACCGATGGCGATGCCCACGTCGGCCTGCGCGAGCGCGGGCGCGTCGTTCACGCCGTCACCGACATCGCAACCATGCGGCCCTGGGCCTGGAGTTCCTGCCCCTTCGCTGCCTTGTCCTCCGGGAGCACATCGGCGATCACGGTGTCGATGCCGAGGTCACAGGCCACGGCGCCGGCGGTGCGGCCGTTGTCGCCGGTGAGCATCACGGTGCGCACGCCCGCGTCATGCAGGGCGCTTACCGCCTGACGGGCGGTCGCCCGCACCGTGTCGGCGACCGCGGCACTGTCCCCGCACGGACAACAAAAGAAAAGACCTCGACTGAGTCGAGGTTTACGTTGGTGGGTGGTAGAGGACTCGAACCTACGACCTCTCGCGTGTGAAGCGCGAGATTTGCCGTCTAGGACGCTTAAATTCGCTCTAACTCGCAATCTGGCCTGCGGGTATTGGGGCCGCTCACGCTATCTCACCCCGTATTCACTCGCTGTCTGTCGGTCACTGTCGATCAGCGTTTGAGGTGGGCGATTGACACGGGCCACGCACATCACCTCGTCAGCGCCGTCCTTCCCGACCACGGTGTCAGTGGTTCGTGGCGAGGAAGGTACCGCGCCCGAAATGAGGCGAGGACGGCAACCTCACTGCACCACGAGGTCGAGGGTCGACACCCGCACGTCGAAGTGCATGCTCTGCCCGCGGGCGTCGCTCACCGTCAGCGTCGTCGTGCCGGCACTCACCGGCGTCACGGTCAGGGTTGTCCCTGACACGCTCGCCGTCACATTGCTGTTGTTGGCCGTCACGGTGAAGGCGCCGCTGTACCCAGCTTCCTGAAGAGTGAAGGCCTTCGCGGCGCCACTGGGGAAGTCGTACAGCGCCGGAACCGGCTGCGTGCCGTCCAGCACCGTCACCGGGTTGCCTTTGACTGTCAAGGTCAGGGTCTTGACGGTCACACCACCGCTGGCCACCGTGATGGTCACCGGCCCCGATGTGTTCGGCGCCGTGATCGGGAAGTAGGCGTTGTCCGAGTCGTCATAGGAGAGCTCTCCGACCACTGCTCCACCTGTGGCTGTCACCGTAGGTTCTGAGGCGATCTCGATGCCGTAGATGTCCTGCAGCGTCACATACAGGGTGCTCGTCTGACCCGTGTTCACCGTGTCCGGCGACAGGTTGATAACCGAGTTGTCGAGACTGACCGGCCCGTTTTTGGGAGCGTAGCTGACTGGCGCGCCGACTACGCCCTCGAAGTTGAGCGCGAACGTGTACCAGGGATAGGGGCCTCGCGGCACACTCATCGGGGTGGTGAAGAGGAAATGGGCCTCGCCGTTGGCATCGGTCACAGTGCTCTCTGGGTTGAAGGAGCCAAGACCGCCGGAGTCGGCCGTCACCCGCACGCCGCTCGCATGCACGGGCCTGCCCAGGTAGGAGAACAGTTTGCCAGTGACGTGCATGATGGAGCCGGGAATCCCCGTATATGTGTTGTAATCAATGGCAACACTTGCTGAGTGAAGCGCACTCACGGCGTAGTCGGCACTCGCGAGCGAACCTGTCGTGGTGGCGCAGTTCCCATCTGGCGGAATGAACACCGTGGTGATCTGATCGCCCGTGTTTGTGGGCTCCGGCGCCGTCAGAACCGGCGCGCTGGTGGTGCCACCCGTCAGCGTGAAGGCCGGATTGCTGCTGCAGACCCTGAACGCTGGCAGACCAGGATCGAGGATCACCTGGCCGCTCGCATCCTTGAGCGTCACCGCGAGGGTATACGCCCCGCCCTGGTCGAGACCCACCTGGTGCGGGCCATTCCCGTATGAATCGTAGTCGTAGAGGTCGCCCAGACGGCTGGTCACGCTGAGGGTGCCGCTCCCGGCGGCCGCCACGCCCGTCAGGGTCACCGTCAGCGGGGTGTTGGCGCCGGCCGTGACCGTGATCTGCTGAGTGGATGTGGACAACACTGCGCCGTGCACGTCCAGTGCGTCGATCACCAGGGTCTGCGATCCCGCGGGGACGACGAGCGAGAAGGTGCAGCTGACGCCCCCGCTGACCGCTGCGCAGCCGGGGGCGTTGGCGCCGACTCCGAAGGTCTGGTCGACCGTGCCGATCCGCACGCGGACGGCCGTGGTGCCGGCAGACAGGAACTGTGCCCCCAGCCCGCTGGCCTTGACCGCCGGGATGAAGAGCTTCAAGGTGGCGCTGCCGGTGGCCTTCACCGGCGTCGAGGGTGCGGACGAGGTGGGGTCAGGGGTCGTGGTGGGCGCTGTCGACTGGGAGCACGCGGCGAGCAGCAGGGTGAGCGAGAGCAGAGAAGCCAGTCTGAGGTGCATAGAAACCGTCCTTTGAAGGGATGACGTGAAGGTGTCGGCTCACCAGCGGTGAATCGGTCGTCGAAGAGCGCGAGCTGGGAGGGCGACGCCGCGTGGCGCCATCCCAGCTCGCTTTGGGGTGCCCAGCCTCAGTGCACGGTGATGCTGACGGTGGTGACCGTCACGTCGAAGGTCACGGTCTGACCGTACTGGTCGGTGATCGTGATGGTGCTCACGCCCGCGCCGATCGGCGTGACGGTCAGCACCCCGTTCGTGATGGTCGCCGTGGCGACGCCCGGGTTGCTGGACGCGGACGTGAACACGCCCGTCGACCCCGGCTGGCTGAGGGTGAAGGTCTGCGCGCCCCCGCTGCTGAAGTCGAACACCGGCGGGATCGGCTGGCCGCCCACCGTGATCACGACCGGGTTGGCATTGACGGTCAGCGTGCCGGTGCCCACCGTGTTCCCGCCGACCTTCGCCGTGAAGACCACCGTGGTCGGGTTGGCCGTGATGCTCGTCGGCGCGGTGACCGGGAAGGTGAACACGTTGTTCACGGCGGCACCGCCCATGGCCGCGCCGATGGTCACGCCGTTCGTGCCGGTCAGCGTCGGCGCCGTGGTCACCGGGTTGCCGTTGGCGTCCTTCAGGGTCACGGTGACGGTGCTGCTGCCGCCCACGAACACGGTGTCCGGCGTGACGGTCAGGGTGGAGGTCGTCGCGTTCGCCGTGCCCGCGACAGTCGTGAAGGACGCGGTGCCACTCACGCCCGCGCTGCTGGCGGTGACGGTGCCGGTCGTGATGGTGGTGGGGGCGATCACGTTCACCGATGCCTGACCGGTCGAGTCCGTGACGTCCGACGCCGCGCTGACCGAGCCGGCCGAGGTGCTGAAGCCCACGGTGCGCCCGGCCACCGTCAGCAGGTTGTGCTTCGCCGTGTACAGCTGCGCCGTGGTGACCGCGCTGGAGCCGGCCACGATGGTCGCCGGGACGCTCGCCTCCAGGGTGAAGGCGGGCACCGTCAGCGCCGTGCTGGCCAGGGGGTTGGCGGTCGTCGAGCAGTTGCCGTCGGCGGGGATGAACAGCGTGGTCGTCTGCGCCGCGCCGGTCGGTTCGGGGGCTGTCACGACTGGGGTGGTGGTCGCGGCGCCCGCCACCGTGAAGGCGGCGTTGGTGCTGCACACCGTGAAGGTGGGCAGGCCGGGGTTCACGATGATCTGCCCGCTCGCGTCGCGCAGGGCCACGCCGAAGCTGAACGCGCCGCCGCGGTCGAGGATCGCGCTGCCGGTGGCCGCCGTGACCTCTGCGGGACGGCTGGTGGGCGTGAGGCTGCCCAGCCCAGCCGCCGCGACCCCGGTGAGCAGCACGTCGAAGGCGTTGTTCTGGCCCTTCACGACCGTGACGGTCTGGGTGGAGGTGGACAGCACGTGGTTGGCGGCGTCCAGGGCGTCGAGGCGCAGGGTCTGATCCGCGCCGGCGCTAACGGTCAGCGTGAAGGTGCACGACACGCCCCCCGTGACGGCTGTGCAGCCGGGCTGGGCGGCCCCGACCGGGAAGGTCTTGTCGTAGGTGCCCAGGCGCACGCGCAGGCCCGTGGTGGTGGTGGGCACGTACTGGGCGTGGAAGCCGCTGGCGCTGGGGATGAAGACGCTCAGGGTGGCGGTGGCCGGCACTGGGGTGGACGCTACGGGCGTGCTGGCGGTGGGGGCGGGGGTGACGCTGGAGCAGCCGGCGAGAAGGAGGGCGGAGACGAGCAGGACAGCGCGGTTGGTCATCATGGGGAACCTACCTTGAAGGGTGAGAGGGCGAAGGGCGAGGCGTGCGGTGGTGGAGATCATGGGGTGGGGACGGCAGCTGTGGTGATGCCGCTGACGGTCACGGGGGTGGTGCTGCTCGTGGTGGTGCCGTTGCCGAGCTGACCGTTGCTGTTGTAGCCCCAGGCGCGCACGGTGCCGTCCGCCAGAATCGCCAGGCTGTGGTAGAGACCGCCCGCGATCTCAACGGCCGGGTTGCTGGCCGTGATGCCGCTGACGGTCACGGGTGTGGTGCTGCCCGTGGTGGCGCCGTTGCCGAGCTGACCGAAGTTGCTGTAGCCCCAGGCGCGCACGGTGCCGTCCGCCAGAATCGCCAGACTGTGGTAGTTGCCGCCCGCGACCTCGACCGCTGGGTTGCTGGCCGTGATGCCGCTGACGGTGACGGGGGTGGTGCTCTTCGTGGTGGTGCCGTTGCCGAGCTGGCCGACGTTGTTGTAGCCCCAGGCCCGCACCGTGCCGTCCGCCAGAATCGCCAGGCTGTGACTGTATCCGGCGGCGATCTCAACGGCCGGGTTGCTGGTGGTGATGCCGCTGACGGTGACGGGGGTGGTGCTCTGTGTGGTGGTGCCGTTGCCGAGCTGGCCGTAGCCGTTGTACCCCCAGGCGCGCACGGTGCCGTCCGCCAGAATCGCCAGACTGTGACCGTTTCCGGCGGCGACCTCAACGGCCGGGTTGCTGGTGGTGATGCCGCTGACGGTCATGGGGGTGGTGCTGTCCAAGGGGCTGGGGTTGCCGAGCCGTCCGCTGCTGTTGTTCCCCCAGGCGCGCACCGTGCCGTCCGCCAGCAGGGCCAGACTGTGACTGTCACCACCGCTTATAGCGTCACGCGCCGAGATCGTTTTTAGACTCTGGGTGGCCAGCACGCTGCCCATTCCACATGTCAGGCCCGAGTAGGCGGTCAGGGTATGCGTTCCGGCCGTGGTCAGCTCCACCCGGTAGCGGTTGGGGAAGGTTGCATCGCTGATGTTCGTGACTCTCACGTTACTGTCGCCGCACAGGGTGGCATCTGCGGGAGCGTGGTTGACGGTGTCACCCACCGCATCTTTGGCCAGGATGTCGTAGTACGCAACCAGGCTGTGCCCGCCGCTAAAGCGGAAGCGCGCGTAGTTGCCGATGACTTTGGTCGCCGGATCGAACTGCTGCACCGCAGATCGAAGGCTGTATGTCACGTTCACGGCGTCGAGCGTCATGTCCAGGGCGTTGTCCTGACCCTTGACCACCGTCAGGCCCTGGCTGCCCTGCGAGATCAACACGCTCGTGGCGCTGTACGCCTTCACGGTGAAGGTGTGTGCGCCCGCGCTGACATACAGCTTGACCGGGCAGCCGCTGGCCGTGCAGGTCAGGCTCGACAGGGCAATCGTGGTCGGCGCGGCGCTGTCCACGGCCACGGTCAGGCTGGTGGTCTTGCTGGCGTTCAGGTACTGGCCGCTGATGGCCTTGAGGTTGGGCAGCACCAGCCGTACCAGGGACTGCTCTGGGCCGGGTGTGCCGATGGTCGGGGTGGTGGTCGCCGTGGGGCTGGCGGCCTGTGGGGCGGTGGGCTGGCTGCACGCGCTCAGGGCGAGCAGACCGGCCAGCAGGAGACGTCGGGGAACGGTCATGGCGGCTCCTGTCAGTGCGCAGTGACGGTCGTGGTCGTCACCGTGAGGGGAAGGTCAGTGTGCAGGGCGCCCGACGTGAACGTGACCATGCAACTCCCGGCCGCAAGCGGCTGCACCGTGTAGCTGGTGGTGGTGCTGGTCGAGGCGCCCGCCGTGACCGTGGCGATCCCCGCGCAGGTGCCGGTGACCGTCGGCGCCGCGAGCGTGCTGCTGCGCGTGACCGTAACCGTCTGCGGCGTCACCGCGTTCAGGAAGTCGAGGCTGGTGGGCGTGGCGTACAGCACGCTGGGGGCGCTGACGGCGCGGGTCGAGGCCAGGAAGATCGCGGTGAACGGCTCGATCCGGGTCACGGCCGCTACGGTGGTGAGCCCCTGCGTGCTGGTCGTGACCCGCAGCGCGAGCAGGTCGCCGTTCCGGACCGTGGCGCCGCCGGCGACGGGCAGCCCATTGACGATGGCCGTGCCGCCCAGCGTGCTAACCGTACCTTTCCCGCCGCTGAGATTGGCGAGCTTGCCGCTGAGGCTGCTCACGGTGCTGCCCAGCTCGGCGCTGGTCACGGGCGGGTACAGGTACGGCAGGGGGCTCCCCGGCGCGTTGCAGATCAGAATGATGGGCTGGGTGGTGGTCTTGCTGCTGCCCGGTGCGGTGCCGGTGATGGTCAGCGTGCCGAGATAATTCTGGGGCGTCTTTGGGCAGGTGGTGGTCATGGTCAGGGCGGCCTGACCGGATTTCAGCGTGCCGCTGGCGGGCTTGACGGTGACCCAACTGGGGCCGGTGATGCTGTAGGCCGCGGCGCCCGTCAGGGTGAGCAGGAAGCCGGTCGTGGTGGTCTTGCCGGTGGTGCCGGTGAGGATCACGGCCCGCAGGTCGCTGAGGGCCTGGCCGTCGAGGGTGCTGACGTCCGGAGCCTGATCGGCCACCAGGGTGAGCCACGGGGTGTCGGCGCCGGTTTGCGGCTCTGGCTTGGAGACGCTTCCACAGGCGGTCAGTGCCAGCAGGGTCAGGAGGAAGGGAAGATGTCGGGTCATGTGGAACCTCGGCGCGTGGTAAGCACGTGAGTGGACGGCGTAACTTGGCAGGTTCGTTCGGTGTGGTCTGCGTTTCTCTGGATCCCGCGCACCCTATGCGGAGGGGCGTGAATGAGGCGTGAATGCCGATCCGATAGAGGGGAGGATGACCACACAAGGCGCAGCGGGCGGCACACCAGGAGTCGGAGGCGCATCCCTTTAGGGGCGCGGCTGGGCATGGTGTCCTGGATGAAGGCAGTCTGAGCGCAGGTTCAGGCAGACCATAGGGGGGAAACCCCCGGCCCATCGGGCCGAATTGCAAACGGTAACAACAGCAGGAGATCGTCAGCGTTTGGTAGGGATTGCCCCCTAGGTGATCCCTGTAGAGCGTGCCAGCATCACGCATGAGCGCCACGCGGCCCCGGGCTGTGCCTGCCCCCCTGGATTGGTCCGTCTACGCGCCGCAGATCGTTGAGGATGCCGAGGCGGCCCTCGGCTTCGCGTTCATCGTGCTCGCCCGCTTTGACGTGGAGGCGCGCACCTCGCAGCCCGTGTGCTTCGGCGGTCTCCACGGGCGCAACGTCCAGCGCGCACTACGCTTCGCCCAGCAGCATGTGCCCAATTTCGATCTGCACCTGGTCAACGACCTGGACGCCAACCCACTGCTGCGCGCCGTCCTGGATGGCCGCGGCCCGGTGATCGGCTCCATCGAGGACTTCACTCGGGGCGTAACTTCCCCCCTGGTGGCCCGCATTGCCCGTCATCTCGCCGGCGCCGGGGAATGCCTGACGCTGCCGCTGTGCGTCGAGCACCGCGTGCTCGGCTGCCTGTCCGTGTACCAGCGGGATCCTCACTTCAGCCCCACCCAGATCCGCACGGCACAGGCCTTCGCCCGGCAGGTGGCCCTCAGCATCCACAACGCCGAACTCCTCGAGGAGGGCCGGCGCACAGCGGCGGCCCTGGACGCGTCCCGCCGCCTGGTGAGTGACTCGGAGGAACGCACCCGGCGGGACATCAGCGAATTCCTGCACTCCCACGTGCAGTCCCGCCTGCTCGTCGCCGAGTACCGCCTGGGGGAGATCGGGGAGATCAGCGCGGACGCCCGCGCCCAGATCGACGCCGTGCGCGCCGATCTCGAGAACCTGCGCGAGCACGATGTGCGCCAGGCCAGCCATCAGTTGCACCCGGAGGCGCTGCGCATCGGTCTGGTGACCGCGCTGCAGCTCATGGCTGCCCGCCTGCAGGGCGTACTGGATGTGCGGCTGGTGGCGAATGACGCTGTAATCGACGCGGAACGCACGCTCCCGATGGATCTGCGGCTGGTCGCTTTCCGCGTGATCGAGGAGGCGCTCGGGAACGTCCTCAAGCACGCGGAAGCGGATTCCGCGACCGTGTGGCTGGAGCAGGAGGCGGGTACCCTGCGGCTCGACATCATGGACGATGGCTGCGGGTTCTCGCCCACCCACCGCCTGCCGGGCCTGGGGCTCCTGAGCCTGGGGGCGCGGGTTGAGAGTGCGGGGGGACGCTGGGGCATCGAGAGCCGGGCGGGTGGCCCCACGCGCCTGTGGGCGGAGGTGCCCACGTGAGCCCACACACGGACTTCCGCGTGGTGCTGATCGAGGACGAGAAGCTGTTCCGCGACCTGCTGTGCCACGCGCTCGAGCAGACCGGCCAGGTGCGGTGCCTTGGGGCCTACGGAACGTCCGAGGCGGTGCTTGCCAGCGACCACCTAGATCGCGCGGAGGTAGCGCTGCTCGATATCGACCTGGGTGGAGAGGACGGCATCACGCTGGGCCGGCAGCTGCGGGAGCGGTATCCCAACCTGGGGATTGTCCTGCTGTCGAACCACGCGCATCTGGCGTTCGCGCGCGAACTCATCGCCGCGAACCTGACGGGGTGGGCTTACCTGCTGAAAAAGTCTGTGCAGGATGTCCAGACCGTCTTGCGAGCGATCGAGGGGGTGCGCCGGGGGCAGGTGGTGCTCGATCCGCAGCTGGCGCAGGGCCTGCCGGGCGGGTCACGCGCCGCGCCCTTGACGCCGCGTCAGCTGGAGTTGTGGAGCCTGATCACCCAGGGATATTCGAACTCGGCGATGGCGCAGCGGCTGAACCTGAGCCCAAAATGGATCGAAAACGCGTTGGGTGGACTGTACGCGGCGCTGGGCATCGACACGCGCGATCCACAGGTCAATGCCCGGGTCGCGGCCGCGCTGCTGTATGCCCGGGAAGCAGGCGGCGCCCACCTGACGGTGGTGAACGATCGTCGGAGCTGACCAGTCGGCTTCAGAGATTCAGGCGTCTCCAACAATCTCACGCTCTGAAGGCGTGTCATGACCAGGCGCCATTCGAACCGGCGAACGGTCACCCCGTTTCGGGTGGGCTGGGCCCTAATCAGCGTGACGTCCCGCGCCGCGTCGCGGTTTCCAGTAGCCAGCGTCGTCACCACCCAGCCGGACACCCGGTCGCCGACGATCCAGGACACGGGATTGGTGCGTCTTGGCTCCGTGACCCGGACGATCGGCGGCGCCCCGACCTGGATGAGCCCCAGTCCCGGCGTGGCGAGCAGTGCTCACGCGGCGCGTGTCATCGACCTGAACATGCCTTACTGTCCGGACCACTCCACCAGCTCGCGCGCGCTTGATGGCGCTCTGGGCCGCATCGAGGTGCAGCTGCGCGA
Source organism: Deinococcus sp. KSM4-11 (assembly GCF_004801415.1). Lineage (NCBI taxonomy): Bacteria > Thermotogati > Deinococcota > Deinococci > Deinococcales > Deinococcaceae > Deinococcus > Deinococcus sp. KSM4-11. The sequence goes on from NZ_SSNX01000001.1 coordinate 193,960, forward strand.
TGGCCTGGCCCCGGTTGGCGCACAGGCTGACGACCGCGCCTCAAGTCAGAGAACTCGACGACAGCCGGGCGGCCAGGTTCTTCGATGGGTCGCGCCTGCTGCCGCTCATCGCCTCGACCACCCATTGGGTGCTGAAGGTGGCGCACGCCGATCTCGCAGAGGATCACGCAGCCGGCCTGAGTCAGAATCTCCACCGCGATCCGTTCACAATGATGCGCCAGGGGGGGCGGCCAGAGTTCAGGGGCTTCCAGGGCTGAAGCTCTCCACGACGGAGGCGGGAAGGCGCCAGACGGCGCACTGTCCTATGCTGCAGGTCCATGCGTCAAAAGCTGCTGGATGGATTCGAGCGCGCCGTGCCCACCACCGCGCGGCTCCGCCATGAATGCCTGTGGGCCACCGCCTGGACGGTGCCGCTGTGGGTGCTGCTGCAGCTCCCCGCCGCGACCAGGGCGCTGTCGCCGCTGCTGCAGGCCCTGGTCGATGATGGGCACTGGGTGATGGCGTGGCTGCTGGTGCCGCTGTGCGTGCTCGTCGTGGTGGGGAGCTGCGCTCTGGCGATCTGGAACCGTGAAGCCCGTGATCTGCTGCCATACGCGGTGCTGGCGCTGTTGGACGCGGTCATGATGCGCGAGATTTTCGCGGGCCTGGGCGCACCCCCGCTGAGTTAAGGCGCCGCGCTGGTGCGCCACCCGCTACCCTGGGAACCCCATGATCCTGAAGGAGTCCACGCCGGCCCCGACCACCGACCGCTTCCAGCGCGCCGGCGACGAGGCCGAGAAGCAGATGGCCCACTACCTGCGCCGCGCGTTCGGGGCCGATCCTGCCATCCACGTCTTCAACGACCTGCGCCTGGAACACGGTGGCGAGGCGGCCCAGATCGACCACCTGGTGCTGCACAAGGCTGGGTTCATCATTATCGAAAGCAAGAGCGTGACCAGTTCCGTGAGCATCAACGACCGCGAGGAGTGGGCACGGGAGTGGAAGGGCCAGAAGCGCGGCATGCCCTCGCCGGTGCTGCAGGCGCGGCGGCAGGGGGATCTGCTGCGGGCGCTGCTGCAGGCCCACCGGGAGGAGCTGCGCAACAAGATCCTGTTCGGCATGAAGCAGGGTGGCTTCCAGGGATTCCTCATCGACGTCGTGGTGGCGATCAGCGACAGCGGCGTGGTGCAGACCCACCAGGCGCTCCCCGAGGTCAAGAAGGCCGACCAGGTGCCGGATCGCGTGAAGGAGCTGATGGCGGAGCACAGCGCGCTCGCGCACCCGTTCTCGCGCGACAAGCGCAGCGAGCAGTGGGGCTTCAACCTCACTCCAGAGGAGTTCACCAAGGTCAGCGCGTTCCTGCGGGCCAGGCACACCGAGCGGCACGCCGCGCCGGCGCCGTTGGGTACCGAGCCTCCCGCTACCGCGCCGGCGGCGGTGGGCCGGCACGCTCCAGAGCGCCCCACCTCGGTGCCGGCGCCGTCGGTTGGAACCCCGCGCCTGGCCCCGGCGCCGTCGATTTCTTCGCCCACCAGGGCCGACCCTGTAGCGGCGTTCCAGTGCGGCAAGTGCGGTGGCGGCGACCTGGAGATCAAGTTTGGGCGCAGCTACTACTTCCACTGCCGGGCCTGCGACGGGAACACCGCGATCCGGCTGACGTGCCCGGCGTGCGGGGCGGCGGCGCGCACCCGCAAGGTTGGGCCGCAGTTCTACCGGGACTGCCCGGCGTGCACGCGCTCGGAGTTGTACTTCACCAACCCGTAGGTTCATATTCCGGCGACGTCGAGCTCGACGTCCACCATCCAGCCGTGGTCACCATGGCCGCGATCCGCCCACGCCGCGCCAGTCAGGATGACCCGCCTGCTGGCGGTCGGTGGCACGTCGCCGTACGCGCGCTGCGCCTGCCACACCGGCGCGGCGACGATGCCCGGCACGCCCGCGAGGAGCAGGCCATCGGGGGCTGCGTGGGTGATCCATTGTGCGCCGCCCAGCGGGATCGGTAACCGCACGTGCGGCGCGCCGGCCCCGCCGAGCGCCGGCTCACCCATCTGAGCGCGCTGGCTGGCGATGGCGTTGACCAGCAGCGTGACGGGCACGCCGGCCACGTCGCCTCCTCGGCGCAGTTCCTGGGCTTCACCTTCGGGCGTGCGGTCAGGGTGGTCAGCACCGCCCAGTAGCGCGGCGACCGAGACGTCCTGTCCGGCCGCCTGCCAGTACGCCTGCTCGGCGGTGGCGAGGGCGACCAGGCCGCAGGCGGCGCGCAGCTGGCGCAGGTGGTGGAGCTGTTCGGGGGTGGGGTGCAGGGGCAGTTCGTGGAGGCGAAGTCGTGGGGTCATCGTGGCGTCCTTGGGGTGTGGTAGGTGGGGGGCAGCGGCTGCAGCGCGGTGGCGATGGTGCGCGCGCCGTACGTCAAGCCGGTGCGGCTGACACGCTGAATCCAGCGCGCCGGGCGGTAGAGGGCCGCACCGTGTAACAGCCGCTCGAGCTGCGCCGGGTCGGCCGTGTGCTGGGCAAGCAGCCGCGCGAGGGCGAGGTCGGCGCGGGAGTGGTCGCCGAGGTGAAGCGTGAGATCGCCGGCGTCGTACAGGTATGCGAAATACGCGCCGTGGGTATGCCGCGCGAGGCGCAGCACCTCGGCGTCGGCGCGCTGAGGTGGCTGAGGTTCAGAACGCCCGGGCGCTCCTGAGTGCGGCGTGACCAGGGCATGCAGCGCGCGCAGCCCAGCTCGGCGCGGTTCCACGGTGCTGGGGCTCCCTGGCAGGTGGCGGCCGCTGCAGGTCACGTACCCCGCGCTGATCAGCTCCAGCCCGGCGCCGCGCCGCCCGGCCACCGGGAGCGTGCCCAGCGCCAGGGCGTGGAGGCCGCTGCCCGACACGCTCACCTCCGTGTAGGTCGGGCCAAGCGTATCCAGCAGCCGCTGCGCGACCGGGTCGACGGTGCCGTTCACCAGCGCGTCGTCGATGTCGACCGCAACCAGCGGCAGTCCACCGATCACCGCGCGGCCCGCGTCGAGGGCGAGCCCAATGCCCGCGCAGCGCCCGGCGCGCCACAGCGCCAGGGCGTCGCCAAACGGCAGGCGCCACCGGGGATCACCGGAATCCACCGGGTACAGCCGCCCACCGGCCACGCGGCACGGCCGTTTGCCTAGGCGGCCAGTGCGGCGCGGCTCCAGGCGGAACGGCAGGTAGGCGTTGACTGCGCGCAGCGCCGCCGGCCAGTGGCACTCCAGAACGTCCCACGGGCCCGGCGGCGCCTCACCCGTCACGGCGGGCCGCCAGCATCTGCAGGGCGCGCTGCCGGTGGTTGCGCGCCGCGTTGATGTCCGCCGCTTCCCGCTGGCCGCACGGGCACGTGAACGGCCGCCCGCTCCCCGGCCGCGGCCGAACCCGGCCGCACCGTGAGCAGGTGCGCGTGGAGTACGCCGGCGGGGTGCGGATGAGCTCCACACCGTGCACCGGGGCCAGCGCCGTCAACCAGTCCAACGCGGCGCGGATGCCGATTCCGGGATCGCCGGCGTAGTCCGCGTAGCTGCCGTGCCAGCGGAAGCCGCCCCAGGCGACGTCTTCCACCGCGCACACCCGGTGCATCAGCGCGAGGGCGATCAGCTGCTCATGCCCTGGCCGCATGCGTTCAAACAGGGCCCGCCGTGCCCACGCCCGGGCGCGCCGCTCGCCGTGAGGGGTGATGCCTGGGCCAGGATCCAGGGCAGGCCAGACCCACGCCCCGGCGTGTGGCCGCGGGATCACCCCGTGCATGGCCGCTGACGCGTACGCCCAGGTGTGGCGCTGACCAGGGTCGACGCCCAGGACGTCATCAACGAGCCACCTGCTGGGCGCCGGGACGTGAAACGACCACACCACTTCCCAGCGCGGCGCCGTGGGGGTGCCTACGTCACGCAGGACGACCTGGTCGCGGCAGGTCGGAGCGCCCGGTGGCGGCGCCGGTGGCGCGCTGCGGCCGTCCAGTAGCAGCCCCACGGAGGCGTACCGGGCCCGCAGGCGCAACGCGTCAGCCGCCGGCTGGGGCGCACCACCGCTAAAGAACGCGGCTTCTGCCTGCGTCAGCCGCTCGGCTTCCCGCCCCAGCCGAGCGTGATGGCGGTGCCACAGGGCCTGGGCAAAGGGCGTCGGCAGCAGGTACAGGTCGGCCTCCACCAGGGCGTGGTCACCGAGGCCGAGAATCTCCAGGGTGACCTCATCGACCGGCAGCACGTTGCGCAGCGCGATGACAGGCGGTGGGAGGGCATCTAGGGTCGTCAGATCGCTGACGCGGCGCGGCCGCAGGGCGGGGGCGCGCCACACCTGCGCCACGCTGCTGACCGCCCACCCAAGCGCGCTCGCCGGCATGGACGGCCAGCCGAGGCTCCCGCGCAGGTGCTGGAGCTCACCCACGAGGCGCTGCTGGGTCACCGTGGGCGGCCACACCCGCGCATCGGGCGCCAGGCGGGGGAGCGGCGCCGCCCGGCCCGGCGCGGCGTCGACCAGGCTGAGCGGGTGGCCCGCAGCGTGGTGCAGCAGGGCCGTATGCACGGTGAGCTGCGCCGCGCGCACGGCGCTGGCCATACGGCGCAACCCCCGGAGCTGGCCGGGGGTCGGGTGAAGGGGCTGGGAAAAATCAACATGTCGATCCGTCAATGGGTCTCCTCTGAGATCGGCGTGCCTGGCGCGGTCTACCGTCGCACGCAGCCAACACCTCATTGACGTTTCAAGATGGGTGTGGTTCGGGGCTGTTTACGTGGTTCCACCCCTGCTGCTTCTATCCCCCCTCCCCGTGCTCAGTTCTTCCGTTGACTACCAAGACGCTGTGGCCTTGCGGCCGTTCAGCTCCCTAGCAGCCGCGCGATCACGGCGCCGACCAGACTGCTGGCGCCGGACACCACGGCCACAGGCCACAGCGCCGCCCACGACGCCGAACGTGACTGGGTGGCCAGCCGGTGGTGGGCCGCGACCCAGGCATCCAGGGCGGCGGTGAGCGCGCTCAGGTGATCGGTCCGCTGCCTGAGGTCGCGCGCGCTGGCCGTCACCGTGTTGTTGGCCTGCCGGATTCGCTCAAGGTGGGGGAGCACCTGGGGCAGTTCCAGCGTCATGCGGTTCAGGGCCGCGTACAGATCCGCGAGGACATCCCGGTGCTCCTCGACGACGCCACCGAGCTGGGGGGCCACCTCGGTCAGGCGCCAGCTGACGGCGCGCAGATCCGCGACCATCTCGCCCAGCGGCGCCGGATCGGCCGGTTCCTCATCCGGGGCCGCAGCCACCCATCCGCGGGCCGTGAGCAGCGCGGCCAGGGCGGCGCGCCGGCTGCGGGCGCGCCCGGACTCCCGGTGGGCGCGCGCGAGGGCCATCAACACCAGGAGTTCTTCCGGGTACATCCGCCCACCCGACGACCCCGTGGGCAGGGCGCCGCCGAGCAGCCCCTCGGCCTCGTCGCCGAACCGCCGCAGGGCCTCGTCGGACAGTTGCAGGCGCGCGCGGGCGCTGGCGGTTGGGATGAGGGGGCCGAACTCGCCCTCCAGCATGCGGTCGTACAGGGTCGCCTCGGCCTCCGTGTCCCCACCGTCCGGGGTGGGGATCACTGCGCCGCCCCCAGATCTGGGATACGGAGCCGTTCCCCCACGCCACCGTCGTGGGGCCGGGGGGGGCACCAGTCCACCGTGCGGACGACGACCACGGCGGTGTCGGGCAGGACGCGGCGCGCCAGGGTGAGGATCCTCCGGGTGCGGGCCTCTGAGCCCGTGCCCCACAGCTGGGGCCGGGGAACGTCGCCGCGGCGCTGGGGCTGGGCGTAGCTCAGGAGGCGCTCGGCCAGCACAGCGGTCGTGTGCGAGCCCGCGTCATACTCGACCCACCAGTGGTCAACCTCCCCATCCGCCCAGCACGTCCACACGGCGTCGGGGGTGGGAAGGCTCAGCCAGCGGTCGGGCGAAAGTTGTACGGCGCCGTCGTGCGCGCGCACCGTCCAGGTGCCCCACCCGGCCCCACAGTGGTGCCGCAGCGCCGCGGTGCCGGCCAGCTGGCGAAGCAGATCCCCGTCGTAGGCGGCCACCCGGGCGTCCCGGCAGAGAAAGGTGACGTGGTGCGGGGTGCTGTGGCGGGTGAGCCCGAGGCGGCGCTCGGCGAGGGGCCACCCGGCGGTGGCGGCGTGGTTCAGGATGGTGGGCACGTCGTGGCCCGTGAGGCGACACGCCTGCCCCACGGTCAGGGCGAGGTCGAGGCGAAGGGCGCGGGCGAGGGTTTCCAGGGTCATGGTCATCTCCAGGGGCCACGGTGGGCCGGTTCGGGCCATGACCGTGGTGGTCAGGCTCGGGATGCGCGGGCTTGACGGGTTGCGGCTTCCTTGGCCGCCTTATCGGCCTTGGCGGCGAAGTCGGTGCGCCAGTCGATGGCCTCAACAGACAGGCGCAGTTTGGCGGCCACTCGGCAGGCCTCATAGGCCGAAGGCTGCAGGCGTCGCAGCCGCCACTCGGTGACGGTCTTGGTGGGCCGGCCGGTGGCGACCTTGACGTCAGAGCGGTTCAGGCCGGCGGCGTCCAGCGCGTCGGCGAAGGTCAGGCGCTCCAGGGGCACCAGATCACCGGGCGCGATCTCCCGCAGCAGCAGCGTGGTGGCCCCGACGGTCAGCTGATGCTGGGCCACCAGGGCGGCCGCGGCGTCGGCCGCGGCCTGGCCAGACAGCCCGAGCTCCTTGAGCGCGCCCGTCAGCCGATCTCCGGTGAGCACCTGCAGGCGAATCTGCTGAGATCCGAAGTGCACAGCGGCCAGGGCGAAACTGCGGGCTTGGGTGAGCTTGTCCATGGCTTCACCGTAGCAGCGGGGTCTCGGCGGGTTCGAGTATTCAGAGCGGAACCAGCCGCTGACAGCTCCCGTCCCACCCGGCCCGAACCGTGGTGACCGTGCCGTGGCGCTGCTTGGCAATGATCAGTTCCAAGATCCCGGCGTCTGGCGTGTAGGGGTGGTAGTACTCATCCCGGTAGGCCATGACCACGGTGTCGGCAAAGGCCTCAATTTCACCGCTCTGGCGCAGGTCACTGAGCACGGGTCGGTGGTCGGCACGGTACTCGGCGGCGCGCGACAGCTGAGCAAGCAGCCAGATCGCCACGCCATGCCGGCGCGCCGCCGCCTTGAGCTGGGCCGTGATTCGCCCCAGCACCACCGTCTCGTTGCTGCGGCCGTCATCAGCAACGATGCAGTGCAGGTGATCCACCACCACCAGCCGCACGCCGGTCGAGGCGGCGTGGGCGATCGCCTGCTCAAGCTGTTCTGGGGTCTGAAGTTGATCCACTATGTGCAGGGGCAGCGCGTCCAGCCGCGTCGCCGCCGCGTCGAGGCGTTGCAGGCCACGTTCGCCGAGGTCGTGTGGCGCTCCATGGGCAGCGCGCATCACGCCGGTGACGTCACACCGGGCCTCACACGCGAGCGCGCGCATGGCGAGCTCGCTCGCGGCCATTTCCAGGCTGATCACCAGGCCCGGGATTCCGGCTTTGGCCGCCTGCAGCGCGATCCACAGCCCCGTCAGGCTCTTGCCCATCGCAGGGCGACCGGCCAGCACGACCAGGTGGCAGGGCAGCACCGTGAGCGCCGCGTCCAGCGCCGGCAGCCCGGTGGGGATCAGGGTGGCAGTGGGCTCGGGGTGATGGATCTGGGTGATCACCGTGCGCGCGAGCGCGCCGAGGGCCAGACCGGTGGTGGGGCGCCCGATGGGCTGGCCCGCCAGGGCGGTGAGCTCATGGAGCGCGGCGCCGAAGTCGTGGGGCGCCTGCGCGTGGCGGCGGGTCAGCGTCTGCAGGGCCTGGCTGACGCGGCGCTGGTGGACGGCCTGGCCCAGGGCGGCCCGGTGGGCGTCCAGGGTGTCGACGGTCGAGGCCTGGGTCGCGAGGGCCGTGAGGTACGCGGGGCCCCCGAGGGCAGCCAGCGGATCTGTTCCCAGGGCGGCCGCGACGGTCACCACGTCCACCACCCCGCCGCCGAGCTCCTCGATGGTGCGCCACACGCGCTGCTGGGCCCCCCCGAACTCTTCAGCCTGCACGCCGAGCGCGCGCAGGCGGCCCAGGGCGGCGGGACTCGTCAACGCGGCGCCGAGCAGGGCCGCTCCCGCGAGCTCGGCGGCGTCGTGGGGCGGCGGGGTGGGGGAGGGCGGCGTGGCCGTCGCGCGCTCGGCTCGGGGGGGTGGGCGGCGCACCGTCACGCGATCACCTCGAAGTCCATCAGATCCTTCAGCAAGATTTCGCGGCCGTCTTCGAGCAGCAGGGTGGGCCATCGGCCGCTCAAGACGTCCTGTACCCGCGCCGTGGTCTCGCCGGCGATGCGCAGCTGATGGTCCAGCACCCGGGCGCGCAGGGCGGCGAGGTCGAGCTCCCCGCGGGATTCGGTGGGGGCAGCGTCGACCTGGGGTGGCGGTTCCACCCGGGCCAGCACGCGGCTGAGATAGCTCACCGGGTGGCGCACACCCGCCCCCAGGGCCGCCCGGACAGCGCGCCGCACCCGTGCCGCGCCGTGGGTCGCCAGCGCAGCCTCGACGGCCATGATCACCGCCTGGCCCTGATCGGACGCCGCATCCACCTGACTGCGGGCAAGCACGGTCTGCAGGTCGCGCCGGATCGGGGCCGCCCCATCGCCTGCCGGGGGGTGAGCTGCACCCTGTGCGCTGTCCCCGGCCTGCGGGCTGCACCCCGGTTCCCAGGCCACAGGCGCTGCAGGCCCGCACCCGGCCTCGGGTTCCATACCGCCCGCGCCCGGCGCGGGCCGGGCCTCAGCCTCTGGCTGGATAGAAGGCGATTCACCGCGACCGGCCCGGCCGCGGGCGGGTTTCCCGGTGGCGGTGGACGCCGGACGGCCGCCCCCACTGCCAGCGCGCGGCCACGCGGGCGCCGAGGGTGAGGTGGCGCGGAACACGTACCGCCCCCCGGTAAACCGCCCGCGGATGCGCGGGTTCTGGACATACGTGGCGTAGCCCAGCCGCTCAAGCTCCTTCAGGCCGGTCTCGACGGCCTCGACGCCCGTGGCGAAGTTGTCGGCGATCTCGGTCACGTAAAACCGCCATTCAATTCCAGGAATCGTCTGGCGCGCGAGCGCGTAGGTGAGCAGTCCAAGGGCCTTGGCGCTCATGCGCGGATCCATGACCGTCTGCAGCGGCACCGCCACGTAGCCGCGCCCGGGCTCCACGGCCTGCAGGTGGGGCGTCAGGGCGTTCGCCGGTTCAGTCATCGGCGCCGCCCCGCGCCGCGTCGGCCGCGCGCTGCGCCTGGGCATGGAACGCGGCGAGCACCTGGGCGCGGGAAAACCGCCACCCGTTGCCGACGTACCAGCCGGGAATCATGCCCTGTTTGACCAGCTCAATGAGCACCGGCTGGCCGATCCGCAGCAGCTTCGCCGCTTCCGCGGTGTTCAGGATGGTGTCCGCCTGCCCCGAGCCCTGCTGCAGGGCGGTCACGCGGTCAAGGAGCGCGGGGAGGGTGGTGTTGATAGCCTGGGTCAGTTCGTCGAGTTGCACCCGCGGGACGCTGGCAGGTGGGGGGGGTGGGGACGTATTCGTCTCCCATATATCTCATCCCAAGGTCAATCAAGATCATCCGCATGGATCAAGACCCCCCAGCCACGGCCTGGCTTGGTGCGGTGGCTTTTGCGGCCACGGCGCCCCCGGATCAGCCGGATGAGGACGTGATCTGGATCCCAGATCACGTCACGGTCGAGCTTGCGGTGCCGTCGCCGCGGCCCGGTCTGGATGCTGTTAAGGCGGGGATGTGGCTGCGTCTTCGCCGCAAGGCCCTCGGCCTCAGCGCCCAGGACGTGGTCGACGCGACCGGCATGCCACGCGTGCAGTACCTCAGCCATCTGGAGCGCGGCGTGGTGCACCCCGCCCACTCGCAGTACTGGCCGGCGCTGCAACGGGCCCTCGAGCTCACCGCGTCCGACGCGGCGATGATCGAAGGGCGGAAGGCGGGTGTCACGACCGGGCCGGACGTGCGCTACCCCCTGCCGATCCGTGCTGCTGCCGAGGGAACGGGCGCCCGTGCCTACCTGGTGGAACGCGACGTGCTTGTGGTTGACCACGAGCAGCGCGAGCTCGAGGTGGGCCGCGAGTACCTGGCCCTCGCCGGTGACCGGGTTGTGCGCGGGCGCGCCGTGGACGTCGGTGGCCGGCAGCTGCTGGTCAACGACCGCACGGTGGCCGACATCCAGGTGCTGGGCCGCGTTGTGCACGTGGGGCACACCATTTAACGATTGAGCACCTTCCCGTCAGCCCGAGGCCTACACCCCAGACCTGCAGGAGACGGAGCATGAGCAAGAAGACGAGCACCACGAAACAACCCGGCAAGAAGATTCCCACTCGCACGCCTGCCAGCACGATGCTTCCGCAGCCTGACGTTAGCCCCACTGATCAGACGGGTGCTGAGGGCCCCGAAAGTACGGAACAGCTGTTTAAGTTCGATCCGGACTTTAAGCTACCGATCTCGGTGTCGATGCGCAAAGACGGCCGCTGGACCTACACCGTCGACTTCGGTGTGCATGCCACAGGTGAGCGTCATCGTACGTGCAGCACGCGGAATACGGAGGAGAAAGCCTGGCGCGAAGCGATTAGGGTCTACCTCGCGGGCCCGTCGGCGCTGCGTGCCGCCGCGCCCGTACTTACGGTGTCCATGCTGATCGGACGGATCATGGAGCGCCGCGGGTCTACCGGCGAATACAGCACGCAGAGCAACCTCGCCTGGCTGCATCAGATCATCGACCAGCAGGTGGGTCAGCGGCTTGTGTCTCAGCTGACGAGCGACGACGTGCACAACGTGCTGACCACCCTCGGTGAGACGGATGGTGATGGCACACCGCGGTATTCGGAGAGCACGCAGTGTAAGGTCTACCAGCGCCTGTGCCGCGTCCTTGACGTTGCGGTGCACGAAGGGGCTGTCCACCAAAATGTCGCGCGCCTGCTCGATAAGGATCTCCGGCCGACCCTGTCGAGCAAACCGTGGACGGACGCCTGGACCACCGAGGACGTCCAGAACGTTCTCCGGACGGCCGCGGAACTCGATCCGAAGCTGTTTCCGCTGATCGTGCTGGCATTTGCCAGCGGCGTCCGCATCGGCGAACTCGTTGGTGCACGGCTGTCGGACTACGATCCGGTCAACAACACCTTCAGGGCCTTCGGCACCGCCAAGGAAGGTGGGGGGCGAGGCAAGGGCAAAAATGTCCGGTCGCACCGTGAAATCCTGCTTCCCGACGAGGTTCAGGACGTGTTGAAGGATCATCTGGAGCGGCTGGGCCGTCTGCGGGCGGATCTCGGGCCCGCCTGGGGCATCAAGCGCGTGTGTACCGAGGAGACGCGTGAAAAGAAGCGCCAGGCCGCGTTGAAGCAGTGGGGCCGTGGCTTTGACCAGACCTTGAAGCCGGCCAAGCCCGTACCGACTGAAACGCATGAATGGCTGTTCCCCACCCCGAGGGGCACGCGCGACCACAAGAACAACATTGGGCGGCGGTGGCGCCGAATCCTGCAGACGGCGGGCATGGAGCACCGCGTCTTCCACACCGTACGCGCGACGTGCATCACCGCTGCTCTGGAGGCCAAGGTTCCCCTCAACGAGATTCAGGCGATGGTGGGTCACGCCTCGCCGGTCATGACGCTGCTGTATTCACACCGGCCCAAACAGAGCACGGCCGCCAAGCGGATGGCGGCGCAGCTCGGCCTCGCCGGCATCCTGAAGAAGCGCAAGCCCTGAGCCATCCGGTCTGAGGACGGCGCCGACTGACCAGTCGGCGCCGTGTCTTTGATCTGTTGGTGGGCGCGCCAGCGTCAGCGCGGAGTGACCCCAATTCAACCCACTCGCGGCGCGCCAGCACACTATCCTGCGTACCACTGCACCCCATGAATTCGCCGAGAAGTGGCGTATCGAGGCCGGCCGCCTGAGCGAGCGCGCCGGCTACCAGGACCACTGGCGCGACCTGTGTGCCCTGCTCGGCGAGCCCACGCCCACCCAGGCCGGCCTCGGCGACGACTACGCGTTCGAGCGCCACGTGAAGAAGGTCGGTACTGGCGAGACCGGCTTCGCCGATGTGTTTAAGCGGGGGCACTTCATCGTCGAGTACAAGGCCCAGGGCAAGAGCCTCGGCAAGGCGTGGCAGCAGGCCCTGCTCTACGCGTCCGAGCTCGGCAACCCGCCCCTGCTCGTCGTGTGCGACCTCAACCGCATCGAGATCCACACCAACTTCACTGGGTCGTCCCCGCGTACCATCGCCCTGACCCTGGACGACATCGAGCGCGACGCCCCCGTCGGCGGCGACCTGACGGCCCTGAGCGCCCTGCGTGCCCTGTTCCGCGACCCAGGGCTGCTCGATCCCCGCCAGCTGCGCGAGCGCGTCACGCAGGACGCCACCGCCCAGGTGGGCCAGGTCGCGCAGGCATTGACCGCGCGCGGCGTCGACCAGACCCGCGCGGCGCACTTCCTGATGCGCGAGGTCTTCGCCGTGTTCGCCGAGGACGTTGGCCTGCTGCCACGTGGCCTGATGACGCGAGTCCTCAAACGCGCTCAGCTGCCCCCAGATCGCAGCGAAAGTAACTTCCAGGAGCTGTTCGCGGCCATGCAGGGCGGCGGGGACTTCTGGGGCGAGGATGTCCGGCACTTCAACGGAGGGCTGTTCGACGATGGCGCGGCGCTGCCGATCACCGAGGGGGACGCGCGGGCGCTGTTACAGGCGGTGACGCTCGACTGGGCGCAGGTAGAGCCCGAGATCTTCGAGACGCTCTTCGAGAACTCGCTGGACGACGTGACGCGCAGCAAGCGCGGAAGGTGACCCTGACCGGGGTTTACAACGACGTCGAGCGGCTGCGCGTGACGCCGAACGCGACGCATCCTGTCGCGTCGCTGGTGACCGCCCACGCTCGCCTCGACCAGGCTGTGGCCGCGGCCTACGGCTGGGAGTGGCCGCTGGCCGACGACGAGGTTCTGGCGCGGCTGCTGGCGCTGAACTTGGCGCGCGCCGCTGGCTGATCTACCCTCCCAGATCGCCGAAGCCCACCTCGCCGAGCGCGCTCCCCTCAGCATCGAGCCAGCGTGTGCGGTGCGCCTCGGTGAGGTGTGGGAACTCGGCACTGTCGTACTGCGCTGCGATGGCCGCGGCCGGCACTGAGCGTGTTCTGGCGGCGTTGCGCCGCTGGGCGACATGTTCGGGCGTCGTCCACACCAGCAGCGTGGTCAACGCGCCGTAATCGTGGCCGAGACCCAGCACCGCCCGGCGGAAGTCCTTGCGCAGCGACGTCGCGTCCCACACCACCTTCCGATGCCGGCGCAGGGCCTCCTTCAGGCGCTCCCGGGCGAGCTGCATTACCTGCCCGTTGAGCTTCTGGCTGCCCGCGTCCCCGCCGAGTTCCAGTCGCAGCGCGTCGAGCGAGATGATCTCGTGCTCCGGCAGGTGTTCCCGCACGAAGGTGCTCTTCCCACTGCCGCTCGGCGCCACCGTCACCACCAGCTCGGGGAAGCCGGCCCGGGCCGGGTGGCTGCGGGCGACAGCCTCATCCGGCGTGGTGATCAGGCCCTCCTCGAACGCCTGGATGCCACGGCCCAGCGTGAGGTCACGGAGATTATCCGTGCCCGGGACGTGCCCGGCAATGTGCTCGGCCCAGCCGGCATAGGGCGCGTCTCCGTAGACCCCATGCTCCTGCGCACCGAGGGCAAACAGTTCCACCCACTCGAGCTTCTCCTGCTGATCCGCCGTGATCCGGCCCCGCAGGTCCGCTCGCTCGAGCAGCGTGAGCAGTTCAAGGTCGACCTGCCGCGCGAGGCGCCAGTACGCGGCGGCGCTGCCGTTCTCCACCGTGCGGGTGAGCTGGTGATGGTGGCCCACCAGGCCCAGGACGCCCCAAGTCGTCGGCCAGTCGAGGCCGAGCGCGCTCAGCCGGTACGCGAGCTCCGACCGTCCCCGCTCGGCGTGGCGGGGCGAGACGATCCGCGTCTGGCCGTGATCATCCTGCTCTTCTCGGGTGGTGAGAACCTTGCCCACGTCATGGAGCAGCGCGCCGAGCAGCAGGATGAGGCGGCGCTCCGGGGAGAGGCCGTGTTTCGCGGCCAGTGTGTCGGCTTCCCGGAGCACCAGCGCGGTGTGGACGGCCACGTCGCCCTCGCCGTGCCACTCGGGCTCTTGGGGCGTGCCGGCCAGCCGGGGCAGCAGGGGCAGCGCGGCGCCGAGCGCGACGATGAGCTGTGCCGCGTCCGGGGTGGCGCCGGCCTTCAGCGCCGCGAGTGCCGGATGCAGGGGGGTGGTCGTGATCATGGCCGCGTCCTCAGCCGGTTGGGAACGACCTCCCCGTGCATCCAGTGCTGATCGGTCTGCACGTGCCCGCGCCGCACGTACTTGGCGAGCGATGTGCCAAAGTCCTCGTAGGCGAAGCTGTCGGTGACCCGCACGACGTAGCCCTCGGTGGTGTCGAAGTTGATCTCGAGGGCGCGGGTCAAGGCCTCGTCCCAGGGGCCGCGGTACAGCTCGCGCGGCGTGGGCAGGGCGAGCTCCTCGGCCCACATTCGGGTCTCGTCCCAGGACAGGGCACGGTTGTGCTCGTCCCACACGGAAAAGAGGTAAAAGTAGCCCTCGAGGTCGTCGTAGGCAATGGAATGTCGGGCATAGAGGTACTCGCCGCACAGCCGCCAGCCCTCGGGGATGCGGTAGCCGAGCTCGGCCTGCAGGGCCTTCATCAAGTCGCGTGAGGGATGGGGTCGGGGGTCGAGCGAGCGGGCGTGGACATGTTTCGGGTAGACCGAGGTGGACTCGCCGTCGAGCTTCTCGGTGATGACGACCTCGCGGCCGTGGAACTGATCCGCGCTGCCCAGCACCTGGTCGTCGGAGGTGAGGCCCGGCGACCACGGCAGGTGGGAGGTGCGGGGGTACTTGTAGTGGCGTTCCATGGTGGGCCTCGAAGCGATGGTATGGCTCGCAGGGGGCGGCGCACATGCGCCAGATAGCGCATGAACCTCGACGCCAACGGACTCCAGATCAAGAGTTTCCAGGCGGGCAAGAAGCGTGATGACCTCGAAGGCCCACGCGGTAGGGGATTGACTTTCCCCGGTCTCGTGGGCCTTCATGCGAAGTGACCATGCCACGCACCTCCACCCTAGCGCTCAGCATCGTGACCGCGCTGCTGAACCGGGCCACCAGCGTCAGGTGGCCTCGCCGCGTTCACGAGCGTCAAGATGAGCACCCTGTGCCAGAGACGGGCACAGGAGACTTTCACCACCTCCGCCGATCTCCGGCGTCAAGCCAGGCCACCAACCCACCAGCAAAATCCAGTCTCGAATTACGCTATTTACATATCTCATTCTTCCAGTTAAGCTGAAAGGTGAAGCGCCCCACCATCCTACCCACACGAGGTTCCTGCATGATCGTCGAAACCAAGCTCATCGGCCGCCGCACTCCGTTCGAACGCCGCCCCATCGACCTGCCGGACGGGCCGCACACGCTGCGTGGACTGCTGACGCATCTGGTTCACCACGAGGTCGCCGCGTACCACGAGCGGCAGGCCAGCGTGGGCGTGCTACGCATCATGACCGAGCGCGAGTTGCAGGACGCCGTGGCCGGGGGCCGCGTGGCGGTGGCCCCGCAGGAACGCGGCGTGGCTGTGAATGCCGACGACGCCACCCGAACCGCCCTGACCGCCTTCGGAGATGGGCTGTACTACGTGTTCATCGACGACCGGCAGGTCTCCGATCTCGACGCGCCCGTGGCCCTGCGCCCCGACAGCACCCTGCTGATCGTGCGCCTGACCGCGCTGGCCGGGGGCTGACCATGGACGTTCAGGAACTGTTGCGCTCGTATGAGCAGCCGTGGAAGGCCGACTTCGAGACGCGGCTGGGCACCCTGCCGCCGGGCATCGTCACGATCATTCGAGACAAGCTGAACGGACTCTCCGCAGCGGATCAGGCGTTCACTGATCTCCTCCATACCAGCGACGCCGCCGCCCGCTACGCCATCGCCGCCGTGTTCTTCCCGCACTTCCCGGATGTGGCCGCCGGCACGCTGGACGCCCTGCTGACCCGGCACCCCTATCCGCAGGGCTACGCCCGCCGCGCCTTCCGCGCCCCCGGCCATAGGCTGGCGGCAGCGCACGCGCAGGCGTGGCTGTGGCAGACGTGGCACGTGACCCGCGAGTACCCGCAGCCCATCGAGTGGTTCGCGGTGCACGCGGGCCTGCTGAACGCGTGGCAGGCGCAGGGCCTGGGCCTGCTGCTGGCGCAGGCGATCAGCGACGGCCACGAGGAGGTCTTCCAGATCCTGCGCGACACCGCCGGCACGCAGCACCCGGTCGCCCGCATGGGCCGCCACGTGCCCGCCGCCCTGCTGTCGAGCACCCGCGAGGACGCCTGGGCCCTGGCCGAGGGCCTGCTGCTCGCCGCCCAGCGCCAGGAAGGACTGCGGCAGGTGATCCTGGAAGCGGTGGACGAGGCCAGCGTGGACGCCTTCACGCGGACGCTGCGCGTGATCCTGAAGGAAGATCTGCTGCGCTTCGCCGCCACGCTGCGGGCCGCGTGCGTGTGGTTCGGCCTGAACTACGACGTGACCGACGTGAAGATCGTGCGGGCGCTGCTGACCCAGGCCCTGACGTACCTGGAGGATGAAGACGCCGCCCGCACGGCCGTGACCTCCGGCCCGGCGGTGGACGCCTACCTCGCCCTGTTCGTGCTGGGCATGCGCGCCGCCGTGCAGGCCGCCGATCTGGCCCGCCCCCTGCTGACCGACCCGGACGCGGCCCACCGCATGGGCGCCGCCCAGTACCTGATCGCGGCCGACCTCCTGACGGACGAGGATCGCCGCACGCTGCTGCGGGACGCCGACCTGCGCCTCGGCGCGCTGGCCGGAACGGCGGTAAACCGCTGGGGAACCGGCAGCCCCCTGTTCACCTTCGAGGAGTACGAAACTTACGCCCTGCGCCTGCCAGACGCCCCGCGGCACGACCCGCTGCTGTTCCCGTGGCTGGGGCACGTTCCCGCCCGCAGTGACGCGCTCGACACCCTGCCCATCCTGCGTGGCGAGCGGCCCTTCTCGGCGCTGGCCCCGCACCTGGGCGGGATGAGCAGTTATGGCAAGAGCGTGCTGCTGCGTCAGCTGGGCGAACATGCGAAGTCGCACCTGCTGGACGCGCCCACCCGAACCCTGCTGCTCACGCTGCTCCAGGATCGCAACAGCAGCGTGTCGCAGGAGGCCGTGACCGTCATGGCCCACTTCACGCCCCACCCGGACGAGGTCGCCGTGGTGCACACTCTGCTCAAGCGCAAGAGCGGCGACCTGCGCCGGGGCCTGATCCGACTGCTGGCCGCCGACCCGGAGATCGCGCAGACCAGCGCCACGGCGCTGCTGGGCACCACGAACGCCGAGCAGCGGCAGGCGGGCCTGCAACTGCTGCTGGAGACCGGCCGCCCCGCCCCCCAGGGCTTCACCCCGAAGAACGTCACCGAGCAGACGCTGCTGGCCCGCCTGACCGACCCCGGCTCACAGGTCACGCTGCGCGACGGCCTGGGCCTGTTCGACCCGGCCGGCCTCACGCGGCCCACGCCGCCGACCGTGCAGGAGCGCGACTATCCGGCCGACCTGCAGCGCGGCGCAGCGCTGCTGCGTTCCCTGGACGCCGTGATCGTCGCCCACCGGGAAACGCCCCTGATCGGCGTGGGCTGGGACGGGCAGCAGACCATCCTGCTGGGCAACCTGGACGGCTGGAACCTGCGGCCCCGCGACCACCGGCCCATGCCGCTGCTCGAGCTGTGGCAGGGCTGGTGGCAGGTCCGTCCGGACGCCCAGGACGGCGACCTGACCCGCATGCGCTGGACACTGTCGCATTTCGTGGCGCGGACGGACACCACGGCCGGCGAACTGGATGCGGAACTGCTGGAGATCCTGGGACTCGATCAGGACGATCTCGAAGTGCTGGAAGGTGCCGACGATCAGGCCGAGCACCAGTCGGCCGTGACGTCTGCGCAGATCCTCCAGACCCTGCGCCGGCAGACGCTGCACCGCACGCTGGGGCCGCTGGTCGCCCTGCGGCTGGAGCATGCCGATCTGGTGCAGGCCGTGGTCAGCTTCCTGCACGGCGAGCACGCCACGCCCACCGATACAGATATGGCGCTGGACGCGTGGGAAACCGCGCTGTCATACCTGCCGCATGACGTCGAGCTCCACATCGATCCGCAGTACGCGTGGCGCACCCAGGATCCCCGCGACCTGCTGTCGCCGCTGCGCCCCTCTGGCGCGTGGACGACGTGGGCGCCACAGCAGATGCAGCGCCTGTGGAATCTGAGCCTGTCCCAGGGCACGGCCTTTCCGAAGCTGCCCCGTCAGCGGCCTAACACTGCCCTGCTACTGCACGCCTATGCGCACGGCTGGGCGACCCGCGACGACCTGTACGACCAGCTGATCGGGGCACGCCCGGAACGGCAGGGACACTATTACGGCAACGATTTCGATGACCTGGGCACCTACACCCGCCGCGCCGTGAAGGCCGAGTTGCCCACCCACCCGGACTGGCTGGCCGCCGTGAAGGCCGTCCGTGACCGCGTGCTGGAGGTCGAACTGGGGCGCGGCGATCTGGAGACCCCCGCTACCCGGCCGGCGCTGGCCCTCCAGGGCGTCCACGGCGCGGCGCTGACCCTGCGCCTGCTGGCGGGTCTGGGGAAAAATCCCCTGAAACGCGGCTACCAGGGGAGCAGCGAGGGCCGCGACGTGACCTTCAGCCACCTGATCCGCGTGTCGTTCCCGCAGCCCGCCGACACGGCTGCGAGCCTGCGCGCCCAGGCCCAGGCGCTGAAGATCCCGGATTCACGCCTGCTGGATCTGGCGATGTTCGCGCCGCAGTGGGCCACGCTGGTGGCCGGTGCGCTGGGCTGGCCCGGCCTGCACGACGGTGTGTACTGGCTGCACGCCCACACCCGCGACAGCAACTGGAGTGTGCCCGCCGACGTCCGCGAGGCGTGGGAGGCCGAGATCAGCGAGCGCACGCCCCTGAGCGCCACTGACCTTACCGAGGGCGCGGTCGATGTCGCGTGGTTCCACCGCACGTATAAAGCACTGGGCAAAGAGCGCTTCGCCGCCCTGCTGGACGCCGCCAAGTACGCGAGCAGCAGCGGCGGTCACAAACGCGCCGAACTGTACGCCCGCGCCATCCTGGGTGAGCTGGACGAGACCGACCTTCGCGCCCGCATCCGCGAGAAACGCACCCAGGACGCCGTCCGCTCGCTGGGGCTGTTGCCGCTGGCCCGCGCAAAGGCGAAGGCCCTGAAGGAACTGGAAGAGCGCTACCGCGTGCTCAGCGACTTCCGGCGCGAGGCCCGGCAGTTCGGGGCGCAGCGGCAGGCCAGCGAGCGCCTCGCCGCCGACATCGGCCTTCAGAACCTGGCCCGCACGGCCGGCTATACCGACCCGCAGCGCCTCGTGTGGGCCATGGAGGCCCGCACCGCGCCCGACTGGACGCAGACCGTCACGGTGGATGGCGTGACCCTGGGCATCGCCCTGACCCCCGGCGGCGAGGCCAGCGTGACCATCCGGCGCGGCGAGAAGATCCTCAAGACCCTGCCGCCCGCCCTGAAGAAGGTGCCGGAGGTCGTCGCCCTGCGCGACAGCGTGACCGAGCTGAACGCCGCCCGCAAGCGCATGCGTGCCGCCCTGGAAGAGGCGATGATCCGGGGCGACCACCTCCAGCCGCAGGAACTGCGCGATCTGGCCTTGCACCCGGTCATCGCGCCCATGCTGCGCGGCCTGGTGTGGATCGTGAACGAGGCGCACGCCGGCTGGTGGGACGGCGACACGCTGCACACGCCAGACGGCCCCCAGCCCATCGGGGATCATGCCCTGCGGCTCGCACACCCGCACGACCTGTTCATGGGCGGGCACTGGACGGCGTTCCAGGCGCAGGTCATGGATCGTGGCCTCGCGCAGCCGTTCAAGCAGGTCTTCCGCGAGTACTACCCGCCCACCGCCGCCGAACTGGAGGCCCGCCGCAGTACCCGCTTCGACGGCCACCACGTCCAGCCCGCGAAGGCCGCCGCCCTGCTCAAGACCCGTGGCTGGGTCGCCGTTCCCGAGGAGGGGGTGCGCAAGACCTGGCACGCCGAGGGCATCAACGTCTGGATCGACACCAGCCTGGGCTACGGCACTCCCAACGAGGTCGAGGGTACCCCCCTGACCGCCGCGTACTTCGTGCCGCGCGACGGGCAGGAGGCCATGCCGCTGTCGCAGGTGCCGCCCCGCGTGTACAGCGAGACCCTGCGTGACCTCGATCTGGTCGTGTCCGTGGCCCACGTCGGCGGCGTCGATCCCGAGGCCAGCCAGAGCACCGTCGAGATGCGCGCGGCCCTGCTGCGCGAGACCCTGCGCCTGCTGACCCTCGACAACGTCCGTGTGATGAACGACCACGCCCTGATCGACGGCCACCACGCCCGTTACACCGTCCACCTGGGCAGTGGCACGGTTCACCGGCAGCCCGGCGGGTTCCTGTGCATCATCCCCGTGCACAACCAGCAACAGGGCCGCCTCTTCTTGCCCTTCGCCGACCCGGATCCGCGCACGGCCGAGGTGATCAGCAAGGTGCTGCTCCTGGCCGAAGACCGCCGGATTCAGGATCCGACGATTCTGGAACAGCTGCGGTGAGGGGTTGGCCCGCCATCCCCGATGCTCACCCTAAAGTCGGTAGCCCTACCTGTGCCCGGTACGCCGCCACAGGCCACGTCCGTCCGCCGCCCTGCCGCACCCACTCGGCCGCGCCGACTGCAGCCCGCTGGATGCACTTCCAGCGCGGATCGCCGCTGGGCGCTGGGACGCATGCGAGTACGCGGCCGTGTGTGGCCGTGAGTCGCTGCGCGCGCGCTTGCTGCAGCTGCTCTGAGGACATCCGACAGTGGGTAAGGGCCGTGCCGCGCTATCCACCGCCGTGTATAAACCATTGCTTTTTGAGTGCTTGTCGGTCAACTGTCGGTCAAAGCGCTTGTCCCTACGGTGACAACGCAAAGAAAAAACCTCGACTGAGTCGAGGTTTCTGTTGGTGGGCGGTATAGGACTTGAACCTACGACCTCTCGCGTGTGAAGCGAATGCTCTACCACTGAGCTAACCGCCCGGCCGTGCTGCCTGAATGGTGTGGTGGGCCCTGCCGGATTTGAACCGGCAACCAATCGGTTATGAGCCGACTGCTCTGACCGTTGAGCTAAGAGCCCGGACTGCCGAGGTGCCCGCCTTCAAGGCGAGGGGAAGTGTACCCACTGGGTGCCCGCCTTGTCAAACGTGTTCTCGCTGGGTGGGGGGCAGGCAGGTAGAGTGCGGGTATGCAAGTTGTACACGTGGGCTCGGAGGTCTTTCCCTACTCGAGGTCCGGCGGCCTTGGCGATGTGCTGGGGGCCCTGCCGGCCGAGCAGGCGCGCCTGGGGGCGCAGGTGACGGTCGTGTCCCCGTGGTACGCGGGACTGGCGGGCACGCCGGCGCCGGTGTGGGAGGGGCGGATGCCGGAGGTGTCCGGCGCGTTGGGGAATCCGGTCGTGCGGCTGGGGGAGATTGTCGAGGGTGGAGTGCGGTACGTGTTTATCGGCATGGGCGTGTTCGAGCGGCCGGGCCTGTACCACGACGATGACGTGTGGCGGTACTCCCTGTTCGGGCGGGCGGTGCTGCCCGCTCTGGCCGTGCTGGGCGTGGTGCCGGACGTGGTGCACGGGCATGACTGGCAGGCGGGGCTGGTGGTGGCGTACGCGCATCTGGCGGGTATCCGCACGGTGTTCTCGGTGCACAACCTGCAATACCAGGGCCGCTGGAACCTGGCGGAGGCGTCCCACTGGACGGGTCTGCCGGGCTGGACGCTGGGGCCGGACGCGCTGGAATTCCATGGGGACATCAGCCTGATGAAGGGCGGGCTGAGCTTTGCCGACCACGTGACGACCGTGAGTCCGACCTATGCCCTGGAGATCACCACCCCGCAGTACGGGGAAGGGCTGGAGGGCCTGCTGGTTCGCCTGACCCGCGAGGGGCGCGTGAGCGGGATCATCAACGGCCTCGATCAGGAGCGCTGGAATCCGCGCACCGATCCGGACATCCCGGCTTTCTCAGACAGGGCGGGCAAGGGGGCGGCCACGGAGGCCCTGAGGGCCGAGTTCGACCTGGATGGCGCGCCCATCCTCGCGACCGTGAGCCGGCTGGCGGATCAGAAGGGCATCGACCTGCTGGTGGAGGCGCTGCCGGAACTCGTGCAGGACTGGAACGTGGTCGTGCTGGGCGGCGGCGATCCGCTGCTGACGGGCGCGCTCCTCGGCTGGTCGCAGCACGCGCGGGTGGTGTTCAAGCAGGGCCTGAACGAGCCGCTCGCCCACCGCATTTACGCCGGGGCGGACGCCTTCGCGATGCCCAGCCGTTTCGAGCCGTGCGGGCTGTCGCAGATGATCTCCATGCGCTACGGCACGCTGCCCGTGGTGCGCGAGACGGGCGGTTTGGTGGACACGGTGCCCGAGGACATCGGCTTCCGCTTCGCCGGAGCGACGGCCGAGGCCCTGGCGGCGGCGTGTGGCGAGGCCCTCGCGGAGTATGGCCGCCCGGACGCGTGGGGAGCGCGGATCGAGCGGGCCATGCAGCTCGACTTCAGCTGGTCCGGCCCGGCTGGCCAGTACCTGGAGCTGTACGAGCGGCTGACGCGTGCCTGAAGCGGGGCTCCCTGCGGGCCTGACCGTGCGGGCCGTCACGCCAGACGCGCTGCTGCCCGGCCTGGCCGCCCTGTACGGCGCGGCCGAGGAGGACATGGCCTGGATGGCAATGGCCTGCACGGCGGGCTGGATCGTGCTGGATGAAACGGAGGTTCTACTCGCGGCGGTGGGAGCGCGGCCCAGCCCCCGGCATGGTGCGGAACTGCTGGGTGGGGCCTTCGCGGGTGCCGCGCAGGTTCCCGCGGCCCTGGCGGTCACCGAGTCCGCGCACGAGGCGGTGGGGCGCGTGTATGCCTTCGCGGACGGCACGCTGTTCCCGCCGGTGGAACTCCTGGCCGCCGGCTTCCGCGAGGTGGGGGCGTACCGCCGCCTGGAGGGCCGCGTGCCCTACCGCCACGCGGACGTTCCGGACGGCGTGACCGTGCGCGTGCTCGCGGACGTGCCGGACGCGGGCGTGCGCCTTCAGGCCCTGGGCACCTACGAGGACCGGATCGGGCACCATGCCGTGGCTCCGGAAGCGGCGCGGGATGGTGTGGGCGGCTTCGACTCGCACCTGAGCGCCATCGCCCTGGATGGGCAGGGGCAGGGCATCGGGATCTGCCGCGTGGCGCTGGAAGGAAACACGGGCCGGATGGACTCGCCCGGCGTCCACCCGGCGTGGCGGCACACGGGCCTGCGCGCCGCGCTGCTGAACGCCGTGAACGGCCGCCTGCGCCACCAGGGCATCACGCGCGTGAGTGTGGATTCCTGGGGCGACACGCCTGCCGAACTCGCGCACGACCTCGGGCTGGGGCTGAGCGTGGTGGACGAAACGCCGATCCTCGCCCTGGGGTAGGCGGGAGCGCGGCGCGGTAGCATCCGGCCCGTGAACCTCGCCGTCGTGCTCGTGTCTCCCAAAACTCCCGGCAACATCGGTTCGGCGGCGCGCGCCATGCTGAACATGGGGGCCGCCGACCTGCGCCTGGTCGCGCCGCGCTGCGATTACCTCGACCCGCAGAGCGTGGCGATGGCCGTGCACGCCGCCGATCTGCTGCGCTCGGCCCGCGTGTACCCCACGCTGCGCGAGGCGCTGGCCGACCGCGACCTGAGCGTGGGCACCAGCGCCCGCGTGCGCGCGGACCTGCCGCCGGGTCGCCATCCGGCCACGCTGCGCCCCCTGGTACGCGCCGCCGCCGCGCCCGCCCTGGTGTTCGGGCCGGAGGAGACCGGGCTGATCAACTCCGACCTGGAGCAGTGTCAGGTCACCGTGCGGATTCCCACCGGCGATTACGCCAGCCTGAACCTCGCGCAGGCCGTGCTGCTGGTGTGCTACGAGTTCCTTCAGGGCGGCGAGGATATCAGTGCCAGCGAGCGCAAGACCGCCACCCGTGAGGAGATGGAGGCCGTGTACGGCCACCTGCGCGAGACCATGGAACTCATCGGCTACACCGACGCGGTGCGTGCCCGGCATACGCTGCGGCTGTGGCGGGCGCTGCTGGACCGCGCCCTGATGAGTTCGGCCGAGTCCCGGCTCTACCGGGGGTTCCTGCGGCAGGTGCACTGGAAGGTGCAGGACGCCGCCCGGCGTGGTCGGGACGCGCTGCAGGCCGGGCAGGCGGAACCGCCCTCGGACGGCTGAAGACCGGGCGCCCGGCCAGGAAGCGTCCGGGATACCGGTGAGCTTGACCGGCGTGGCCTAGACTGACCTCGACTATGCAGGTGCCCGTCTCCCTTCCCTCGTCGCCACGCCCACCCGCCGCGCCCCCGCGCGTCCGGCTGTCGGATCGGGTGCGGCTGGTGCGCAATGTGCTGCCGCCGCTGATCATCCTGGTGGTGGGCCTGGTCGAGTTCCTGATCTCGCGGCTGAACAGCGTCCAGGGCGAGCAGTGGGCGCACCTGCTGTTCTACGGGCTGGTCGGCCCGGCCGTCACGTACTACAGCGTCGAGTGGATCGCGGAGGGCACCCGCGCCCGCGAGCGCGCCGAGCGAGAACTGCGCGACCTGTACGGCCAGCTGAGCATCTCGCACGCGCGGCTCCAGGCCGTGCAGGAACTCATGCGCGACCTGGGCGGCGCCCCGGACATGGGCGCGGTGCTGGAGGTGGCGGCGAGGGGCGCGGTGCGGGTCACGGGGGCCACGCACGCCACCCTCAGCGTGCCGGGCGGCCTGAGCGGCAGCGCGCGCGGCGACACGCTGCTCTCGGCGCCCAGCGCCGCCCTGCACCCGCTGGCCGTCCGTCTGCCCGGCGGTGGGGAGCTCCTGCTGCACTTCGAGACGCCGCCCAGCCCCGACACGCACGCGCTGGCGCAGGCGCTCGCCTCCGAGGTCACGACCGGGATCGAGGCCGCGCGGCAACGCACCCTGGACCTCATGACGCTGTACTCGGTGGATCAGAGCATCCGCGCGGAGCGCAACATGCGCCGCCTGCTGTCACGCGTCACGCGCACCATGGCCGAGCGGGTTGGAGCCGATGCCCGCGCCGCGTACCTCAGCGACCAGGACGGCGTGCTGCGCCTGGAATACGCGCAGGACCGGCGGGGCGAGGCGCAGGGCGGCATGCCCGCGCCCCCCTTCGCCGCCGAGGTGGCCGCGTCCACCCTGCCGCTGATCACGGACGGCCTGCCGGCCAGCGAGGTCTTCCCGGACGTCCGGAGCGTGCTGGGCCTCTCCATGCGCGACGAGGAGGGCCTCGTGGGCGTGCTCGTCTTCGGCCACCACGACGCCGGCGCCTTCGACGACGCCCGCCTGCCGCTGCTCGCCCTGATGGCCGGGCAGGCCACCCTGGCGGTCCGCAACGCCCGCGCGTACCTGTACTCCGAGGAACTCGCCATCGGGGACGAACGCGCCCGGATCGCCCGCGAGATTCACGACGGCGTGGCCCAGTCCCTGGCCTTCGCAGCCCTGAAGCTGGACGTGGTCGCCCGCCAGCTCCACAGCGACCCGGTGCGGGCCGAGAGCGAGGTCAAGGACGCCAGCGCCCTGCTGCGCGAGCAGATCCGCGAGGTCCGGCGGTCGATCTTCGCGCTGCGGCCCATCGACCTGGAACGCTACGGCCTGCTGGAGACCGCGCGGCGCTACGTGCTGGATTTCGGCGAGCAGAACGGCGTGCGCGCCAACCTGGACGTCAGCGGCGAGATTCACCTGTCGCCCGGCGACGAGGCCGTGATCTTTCGCATTCTGCAGGAGAGCCTGAACAACGTCGCCAAACACGCCCGCGCCCGCGAAGTGAGCGTGACCCTGCACGGCGGGATGATCGTGACCCTGCGCGTGCAGGACGACGGCGTGGGCTTCGACCCCGAGCACGTGAGCGGCCGGGTCTCCTCGGCGGGCGGCCTGGGCCTGA
The DNA here is from genome assembly GCF_004801415.1 of Deinococcus sp. KSM4-11. Classification (NCBI taxonomy): domain Bacteria; kingdom Thermotogati; phylum Deinococcota; class Deinococci; order Deinococcales; family Deinococcaceae; genus Deinococcus; species Deinococcus sp. KSM4-11. The sequence continues at coordinate 219,898 of NZ_SSNX01000001.1, forward strand.
TGCAGATGCGTGAACGCATCCAGGCGCGCGGCGGCCAGTACCGCATCCTGTCCGCGCCCGGCCACGGCACCGTCATCGAGGCCGAGATGCCGCAGGCCTGAACGGTCCTGGTTCAGTTCAGGACACGGGTTCCCGGCACGTCCAGCACAAAGGCCGGAATCGGCACCTGGGCACGGACGCCCCAGGCATCCTGCATCACGTAGTGGCCGCCCATGCGGCCCGGCGTGGCCTCCACCGTCACGAAGGAATCGTAGGTGAACGACCCGCCCGGCGGCAGCACCGGCTGTTCTCCCACCACACCCTCGCCGTCCACGACGGTCGCGCGGCCCGTGGCGTCCACGATGTCCCAGTGCCGGGCAATCAGCTGCCACGTCTGGTCGCTGCGGTTGTGCACGGTGATGACATACGTGAACAGCTGCCGCTCTGGGCTGCTGTGCGCGGGCAGGTGCTGGACGGCCACGACCACGTCGATGTCCGGATTCAGGTGCTGGTTGTCCGGCAGGGTGGGACGGCTCATACGGTCAGCATAGCCGGGGCTGGCATAGACTCGCGCGCGTGATCGCCGACTCCTCCGTCATCAATGAAACCTTCCTGACCGCCCTGCTGGAACAGGCCGCCCCGAGCGGATTCGAGCGCCGCGCCGCCGACGTCTGGCTCGCGGAGGCCGCCACCTTCGCCCGCACCAGCGAGGATCACTACGGCAATGTGTACGCCGAACTCGGCCCCGAGGACGCCCCGGCCGTCATCCTCACCGGGCATCTCGACGAGATCGGCCTGATGGTCAGCCACGTGAATGACCAGGGATTCGTGCACGTCATGAACCTGGGTGGGTGGGATCCGCAGGTGCTTGTCGGGCAGCGCATCCGCCTGCTAGCGCCCGGCGGTGACGTGATCGGCGTAATCGGCAAGAAGGCCGTGCATGTCATGGACGACGACGACAAGCGCAAGGCCAGCAAACTGGAAGACCTGTGGATCGACCTGGGCCTGGACGCCGCCGACGTGAAGGAGCGCGTTCCCGTGGGCACGGTCGGCGTGATCGAACAGCCCACCCTGCGGGTCGGCACGAAGATCGTCAGCCGCGCCCTGGACAACCGCGTGGGCGCGTTCATCGTCCTGGAGGCGTTGCGCGCGTTGAAGGGCCCTGACCTGAAGCACCGCGTGGTCGCCGTGGGCACCAGCCAGGAGGAGATCGGATCCTTCGGTTCGAAACTCGCCACGCACCGCGTCGATCCCATCGCCGGCGTCGCTGTGGACGTCACGCACGAGACCAGCCAGCCCGGCGTGAAGCCCGAGAAGTACGGCGTGGCGCCCTTCGGCAGCGGCGCGAACCTCAGCGTGGGGGCCATGACCAGCCCCACGATCTTCCGGCAGATGCAGGCCGCCGCGAAGAAGGACGCCATTCCCTACACCCTCAGCGCCAACCCCCGCTACACCTACACCGATGCCGACACCATGGTGCTGAGCCGCTCCGGGGTGCCCAGCGCGGTGGTCAGCGTCCCCAACCGGTACATGCACTCCCCGAACGAGATGGTCGACGCGCGCGACGTCCGGGCCTGCATCGACCTCATCGCCGCGTGGATCCGGGAACTGGAGGCCGAACCGGACTTCACCCGCCGGAGCTGAGGCGCCGCGGGGCGCTCAGGCCGGCTGGACTTCGCTCGTGCCGGGCCGGGCGTCCAGGACCGCGTCCGGCACCCCGTCCAGCGCGGCCCGGACGACGTCCAGTCCGGCGCCGGGCCGGTGCCCGTGCTCGCTGAGCGTGCGTTTCCAGTGGCGCGCTCCGGGCTGACCCGTGAACAGCCCCAGGGTGTGCTTCATCATGCGGTTCAGGGGCTGGCCCTGGGCGAGGTGCGTTTCCACATACGGCAGGAACGCCTCGATCGCCTCCCGGCGCGTGACCGGGAGACCCTGCTCGCCGAACACGTCCTGATCCACCCGCGCCAGGATGAAGGGGTCGCCGTACGCGGCGCGGCCGATCATGGCGCCGTCGGCCCAGGCCAGCGCGTCCTGCGCGGCATCCAGGCTCAGGAGGCCGCCGTTCAGGATGACCGTCAGGTGCGGGAAGTCGGCCTTCAATTGCCGCACCACGTCGTGCCGCAGCGGAGGAATCTCGCGGTTCTCCTTGGGCGACAGGCCCGAGAGCCACGCCTTGCGCGCGTGCACGATGAAGGTGTCGCAGCCGGCCGCCTCGACCGTCCGCACGAAGGCCGTCAGGTGGTCGTAGCTGTCCAGATCGTCGATGCCGATGCGGTGCTTGACCGTGACCGGCAGGGTGGTCGCGCCGCGCATCGCCTCCACCGCGCGGGCCACCACGTCGGGCGTACCCATCAGGCAGGCGCCGAACCTGCCGCTGCTCACGCGGTCGCTGGGGCAGCCGCAGTTCAGGTTCACCTCGTCGTACCCCATGCCCTGTGCAATGCGGGCGCACTCGGCCAGCGCGGCTGCGTCGCTGCCGCCCAGTTGCAGGGCCACCGGATGCTCCACGGCGTCGAAGCCCAGGTGCCGTTCCCGGTCGCCGTGAATGATCGCGCCGGTCGTGACCATCTCGGTGTACAGCAGCGCCCGGCGCGTCAGCGTGCGGTGGAACACGCGGCAGTGCCGATCCGTCCAGTCCATCATCGGCGCGACGGACAGCCGGTGGGGCGGCAGTGGCGTGGGCAGGAGGGAAGCGGCCATCAGCCGCACAGTGTAGGGCACGCCCCGCCTGCGGAACGTGCCCTGGTCGCAGCACTCAGCCGCCCTGGCGGTCGTCGTCGTTCGGATCGGTTCCGAAGCTGGTGCCGGTGTCCATGACCGGGCGGTCGCCATCCACGCCCGGCACTGCGTTTCCGTCCCCCGCCGTGGACGAGCCGACGGGCGTGTCGGTCGAGCCGGTCTCGGAGTCGTCATAGTATCCGGCGCGGTCGCTCATCCCGTTGCCGGCGTCTGGCGGCAGGCCGCCCTGCTCATCGTGATTTTTGGTCATGCCTGAACCCTACGCGCCGCGGGTTCCCTGTCGGGAAGCGGCGGCTTCATCAACGGTTACGGCTCCTCCAGCCCCGTCGGAACGCTGCCGCCCAGCGCCACCCAGGCTTCCAGCAGGTCGTCCGGCGCGGGCGCGTGCAGATGCAGCATGTCGCGCGTGACCGGGTGCGGAATATCGAGGAACTGCGCGTGGAGCGCGTGCCGGGGCATGATCTCGCTGCTGCGTCCGTAGACGGGGTCACCCAGCAGCGGCGATCCGAGATGCAGCAGGTGCACGCGGATCTGGTGCGTCCGGCCCGTGCGGGGCTGCGCACGGACGAGCGCCAGCGTGCGGCCATGCCCGTCCTTATGCGCGGTCAACGGCGTGAACAGGGTCTGCGCGTCGCGGGATTGACTGCCGCCCACCGTCATGCGCTGGCGCTGCACGGGATGCCTCCCGATGGGTGCGTCGACCTGTACGGGCGCGTCGGCCTTCCAGGTGCCGGCGGCAATCGCCAGGTAGGTCTTGCGGGTGTCGCGGTTCTTGAAGGCGGCGGCCAGCCGGGCGTGTGCCTGCACGGTCTTGGCCACCACGATCACGCCGCTGGTGTCCCGGTCCAGCCGGTGGACGATGCCGGGCCGGAAGCCGTCCGGGCCGTCGAAGCCCTCCTGTTCGGGCAGGGTCGTGCGGCCCAGCAGGGCGTTCACCAGGGTGCCGGTGCTCACGCCGGGAGCGGGGTGGGTGATCATTCCGGCGGGCTTGTTCACGGCGATCAGGTGCTCGTCCTCGAACAGGATCTCCAGCGGCACGTCCTCCGGGGCGACGTGAGAGTCAGGAGGAGCGGGAACCTGCACGCTCAACGGTTCGCCGCCCCGCAGCTTCGAACTGGGTTTCAGGGCAGGTACGCCGCCCACCAGCACGAAGCCCCCCGCGATCCATCCGGCCACCTGCGAGCGGCTCTGCCCGCTTAGCGCCGACAGCACCGCGTCCAGACGGCCGGGCGTGGCCGTGAACGTCAGCGGGGCGGAGGCATCGGTCATCCGGGCAGTGTACCCGCTGCTCCGCGTGGTTTCCCGGCCTGCGCGTGCCGCCGCACGGCCACCGTATACGCCTCGTCCAGCAGGGGCCGCAACGTGGCCACGGTCGCCTCACTGGGGCTCAGCACGCACACCCACGACATCGGCGCGTACATCGGGTGCGGCAGCAGCGTGTCCAGCACCGTGAAATCATGCTCGGTGTCCACCAAGCCATCCGCGCCGGACCGGGGGTGCGGCCCGAAGTGTGCCCTGTACGTCTCGGGCCGCACCCCCATGTTCAGACGGTACACGCCCGGCCGGGATAGGTTCGACACCTGATCGTGGGCGTCATCCGGCACCACCGTCACGAAGGGCTGCTTCCGCTCAGGCGGCAGGCGACCGTCCGGGTCGTACATCACAAACACCGTGCCGCCATGTTCCAGGAACTCGGCGCCCGGGTAGAGGTGGCGGAGGTGTGCCAGCAATTCGGCCTGATCCATAGCGGCTCCTCGAATGCCAGGGACAGCGTCCTGGATGGGAAGAAGGGACGTGAGGTTCTGCGCCGACGGCTCTATCGTCCATGAGTGAAGTGAGAGAAACCCGGGGCAGAAGCTTCATCCGGTCTTTAAGGAGTGGCCTCCGTCAGTGCGATCAACGCTTCCGCCAGCTCCGTCACCGTTCGCCGGGAGGTATCGAATTCCACATCTGCGCCACGGCGCAGCAGCGGCTCAACGTCCCGCAGGAAGCCGAGGATGTCCGCCCGCTCCTCCGGGGTCTTCCCATATGGATTGGTTGTCCGGCCTGCCACGCGCGCCAGGATCACCTCTGCCGGAGCACTGAGCAGCACGACCTGCTCGAACCGTGGGTAGAACGTTCCCTGGTTCGCCACGCAGCCGCTCACGAACAGTGGCCGGGTGCGCGGGCGTTCCAGCAGTTCCGCCATCCGGTCTTCCCGCCACAGCCAGCCCGCGTCCTCGGAGCCCGGCAGGGCACCCCACACGCACCAGTCGTCCACGTCCGTCTCGACGACCTCGTATCCTCGGTGCTGCAAGACCACCAGCACAGAGGATTTGCCCGTGCCGGACATGCCGGTGATCAGGAGGCGCGGGGCCATCACGGGCGGCCGAACTCCACGGCGCGGATGGCGAGCCCTCCGTCCCCAGCACCGACGACCACCGTCATGCCCTCGCTGGCGATATTCCCCCCGATGGGCACGTAGTACCAGCCCAGGTCGCCGGGCCGCGCGTCCGGCAGGAGGGTCGGGTTCATGAACATCGGCCGTTCGATGCGACCCTCCTCCCAGTCGAGCGGCACGCAGGCCTCGAACTGCCCGGCCAGTTCTTTCACGCTCAGCGTGTTTCGCACCTCCGGCGTGAGCATGGCGTGGGCCTCCCCGTACTGGCGGTCGAGCAGCAGGGAGGCGAAGCGCACGGCCAGCGCCTCGGCCGGTGGGGAAGAGGTCGTCATGGCACCAGTCTGCCGTGCATCAGCGCAGCCAGTCTCCGCCGACTTCCTCGACCTTCTTGCCCTCCAAGTCATCCACCTCGTCCTTGCGGGTGGCCCACGCGGGGAAGGGGTAGTTGATGAGCACGGGGTTGGGCACGTCCGGCTGCGACACGAGCATGGTGCCGGGTTGCAGGATGCCGGCGCGGGCGCGGAAGCTCTGCGGCAGGAAGCGGTATTCGGGCCGCTCCGCTTCGGCCAGATCGAGCCGCCCGACCACCCGGATGGCGGCGTTCGACACGATGCGGCGTTCGACCTCGCTGGCGGTCTGCTGCGCGCCGATCAGGATGATGCCCAGGCTGCGCCCGCGTTCCGCGATCTCCAGCAGGATGTCCTTGATGGGGCTGCTGTCGTCGCGCGGGGCGTACTTGTTCAACTCGTCCAGCACCACGAACACGGTGTCCTGCCGCCCGTATTTCTCCTTGTGCTCGAACACCTCGCGCAGCAGCACGCCCACCACGAACATCTGGGCCGGGCCGGACAGGTTGTGGATGTCCACCACGCTCAGTTGCGCGCCACGCAGCAGGTTCGGGCGGAACCGCTCGGCCTCAGCGGGCGTCAGGTCACCCCGGACGAGCGGGTTCAGGTGCTTCTGGACGCCCCGCAGCCGCCGCGTGAAGGCCCGCAGCGTGCCCGGCGACTGCTTGAGCACCCACTTCGGGTCGCCCTCGCCCTCCCGGTCTTCGAGCAGTTTGAATTCCATATAGCTGATGAGCTGCTCGAAGGTGCGCAGCGTGACGCCGCCCATCTCTGTGAAGCTCAGTTCCTCCAGCGGCCCGCTTCCCAGTTCGGCGCCGTCCTCGGGCGTCCAGTCCTCGACCGTCAGGCCCGGCCCGGTCTGCCCCTGCGCCAGCCGCGCGAGTTTCTCCTCGACGTTCCCGATCACGAAGCCCAGGTTCAGGCTGCTGCCCGCGTCGCTGAACACGAAGGGCAGCATGCGGCGTTCGCAGAATTCCCGCAGCGTGAACACGAAGGGGGTGACGCCCGCCGAGCGCTGATCCGTGTGCGGCGTGATCGCGCCGCTGACCGAACCGGGGCGCGGCGGCGCCAGGAACTGCGTGTCCCGGAACGGCGTGCGCGGCAAGTCCATGATGGTGTAGCGGTCGGCCGCGAGGCCCTTTTCCGTCTGGGCCGTGCGTTCCTTCTCGTCCAGCTTCCGGTTGGGCTTGTCGAGGAACATGAGGTCCTCGCCCTTCACGTTGAAGATGATGGCCTTGCCGCCCGCGCTGCCGGTCATCTGTCCGCCGCTGGCCTGCGCCACTCGGTCCATGACCCCGCTGCGGAAGATCGAGTGCAGCAGGAACAGCGCGTAACTGGTCTTGGTGGCCACCCCGGAAATCCCCGAGATGTTGATGTGCCCGCCGCTCTCGCCGTTCACGAAGCGGAAGTTCAGCGGCAGCGCCTGCCCGTCAGCCAGCAGCCCGACGGGGAAGGCGGCCTCCTGCATCTTGTCCGCGCTCAGGGCCATCTTCAGGTCATTGCCGCGCGCGTGTCGCACGAGGTCGCCCGGCTGTGGCGGAATGAAGTGCTCGGGATCGACCCGCGTGACCAGCACCCGCGCGGCGTAGCTGACGCTGGCGGGCAGCACGCCCGCGACCACATCTTCCACGTCCGACTCGAAGGTCACGCCCTCGTGCCGTTTGCGGACGTTGTCCACCAGACCGTAGAAGGTCACGGCCTTCCCGTCGGGACGCAGAGTCCGGACGGTCACCAGATCGTCGAGCTGCACGCTCGCGCCGCTGCTCACCGCGAACCAGAAGACAGTGGGGGTCACGTCCTCGGTGCCCAGCACCATGCCGATCCGGGGCGATGGGGCCGCAGTCACGGTTGCCCGCCGCTGGGGGCCGGGGGTCGCCACCGCCGGTTTGGTGCTCTGTGCGTCACGCCACCGCCTCCGGCCCGAAGGTCTGCGCGATGTGCGCGCGGATGCGGCGGGTGACGAGCTCCGGGCTGCCCATGGCGCGGCCCATGGCGTGTTCCAGGGCCGCGGTCGGGATCAGGTTCTGCGGCGCGCGGGGGTCTTTGTGGGCCTTGCTGCCCAGTTTCAGCAGCAGCGCGCCGGACAGGCTGGCGACCGCGCGCACCGCCGGCGGGAGGAAGTCCGGTTCCTCCGGCGCGTACATCTCCAGCCGCATCACGCCGCTCATGGGGTGCTGGTAGAAGGCCGCCTCGCACAGCCGGACATACCACGTGAAGCGCGTGGTCTTTCCAGTCTCGGACGTCAGGTGCATGATCGGCGTCCGCTCGCCGGGCTTCAGCGCGCTCAGCAGGCCCACGCGATCTGCCGGAAGGTACTGCGTCTGCATGGTCTTGACATAGCCGACCACCGCGCCGCCCAGATTCACGCCGCTGCGGCGCAGGGTGCCGTCCTGCAGGGTCAGGGTGCTCAGCGGCTCACGGGGGTCGTGCTCGTCGAGGGGCACGGCGGAGGCGTAGCGGTGAGACAGTTCCTGCTCGGCGTCGAGCATGAGGGCCTGCACCTTGTGCTGCGGCGCGAGCGGATCGGCCGAGGCGGCGGCCACCGGGGGGTAGTGCAGGCGCCCGGTGTGCGGGTCGCGCGGCGAGAGGTCGCACGGGTCGAGGCGCAGGCCCGGCGCGTGCGCCAGCACCCGCGAGGCCAGCACGTCACTCAGCTCGGCGGCCCGCGAGCCGTGCGGGCAGAGGTTCACGGCGCCCACCACGAAGGCCCCGAAGCCGCCCACTCCTGCCTCACCCCGCTGATCCTCGATGAACACGCGCGATTCCATGCGGGGTTTGCCGTCCACGACGTACACGGTGTGCAGTCGCTCCGGAATAGGGCGGGGCGGGATGGCGGCCCAGCGTTCGGTCTCGATGTCGATCAGTTGCCCGTCGAAGGCATTCAGGCCCAGCTGCCCGCCCTCGAAATCCACGGGCCAGGGGTCAAGGCGGATTTTCACCCGGACATTCTAGAGCGGCGTCTCCGTGGTCGCCCGACAGGGTGGCTGCAAAGACAACAACCCGCCGTGTGGGGCGGGTTGGCCGGGGGGGCTGGTGGGGTCAGCTGTGGTAGCCGCTCAGGAACCGCAGGCGCTCCTCGTCGGTCAGGGTCAGGCAGCGGTACGCGGGTGTCAGGAGGCCGTCGTCGCGCATCTCGCCGATCAACTTGCTCACGCTCTCCCGGGTAGCGCCGGTGCCCTCGGCGATCAGTTCGTGCGTGGCCCGGACGTACCGGACGCCGTCGGCGTGCTGGCCGCCCAGGGTGGAATCCGCGAGGTTCAGCAGGTACCGCGCGATGCGTTCGCGCAGGTCGCCGTCCTGAATGTGTACGCCGTCGGTCATCATGCGCTGGAGCTGTGCCGACAGACTGCGGGTCACGTCCCACACGTCGGCGGGGCTGAGGTGCTGTGGGTGGATGGGCGTCAGCACGGCGTCGGTGAGGGCCACGACCTGATGCGCCCGTGTCTGACCATGCAGCGTCTCCTCACCAAAGACATCACCGGGATGGATGTGGCGAACCGTCAGGTTGCGGCCCTGGGGCGTGAGCCGGACGGCGCGCATCAGTCCGGATTCGAGGCGGTACAGGCTGGGGGCGCTGTCGCCGGCGTAGTACAGGGTCTGGCCCCGGCGGACGGTGCGGGTGGCGTCGGTGTGGTGGGGGTGGGCGGGGGCCGTGGGGCTCGTATACGTCATATCCGCTCCTGATCCGGTGGGTCCGTGGCTGGACGCCGGTCACCGCCCCAGGGGACGGGTCGCTTGTAGATGCGACTGTATAACCTTTGTACAACCCTGGTCAACCTGTGAGAGCAAGCCTGAACACTGCCTCAAGGTTCTGGAGCGGGCCCTTCAGCTGAAGACGTCCAGGCCGTCCAGCACGACACTCGCGTGTGCCTCGACGGTCAGTGCGTGATCGCGGTTGTACCCGCCGGCCATCATTGTCACCACCGGCACATCGGCCTTCCGTGCCCACGTCAGCACCGCCCGATTCCGCTCGCGCACGCCGTCCAGGGTCAGGGCGAACCGCCCGAACCGGTCGCCCGCCAGCACGTCCACGCCCGCCAGATACAGCAGCAGGTCCGGCCGGAAGGCGTCCAGCGCCGGGAGGGCCTGGCCGCGCAGCACGGCCAGGTACGCCGCGTCCGTCACGCCGTCGCCCAGGCCCAGGTCGAGCGAACTGTGCTCCTTGCGGAAGGGATAGTTGCGCTCGCCGTGGATGCTGAGCGTGAAGGCCCGGGACTCGGCCCCCAGCAGCGCCGCCGTGCCGTTGCCCTGGTGCACGTCCAGGTCGAGCACCGCGACCCGCCGTGCCAGTCCACCGTTCAGCGCCATGCGGGTCAGGAGCGCCGCGTCGTTCACCAGACAGAGGCCCTCGGCGCGGTCGCGGAAGGCGTGGTGCGTGCCGCCCGCCAGATTCGCGCCCCAGCCCACCCGCCGCGCATCGTGCAGCGCGGCCAGCGATCCGCCCGCCGCCCGGCGTGCCCGCTCGACCACGCCCGGCGACCACGGCAGCCCGAAGGCGCGTTCCTCGGCCCGCGTCACCTCGCCCCGCCGCCAGCGCCGCAGCCACAGCGGATCGTGCACCCGCCCGGCGTCCGCCCAGGGCAGCGCGGGCGTGTCCAGCACCGGCAGCAGAGGAGACAGCCGATCCCGAACGCCGGCGTACTTGTAAGACGGAAACCGGTGGCCTTCCGGCAGAGGGAAGTCGTACGCGGCGGGCGTGTACGCACGGAACCGTCCGGTGGGCGCAGTCATCCGCCGAGTCTGCCCGGAGACGTGGCCTCCGAGAGCGTGCCCGCCGACAAAGGGCCGCTCAGCTGTCCTCACGCAGGGCCCGCAGAATCCAGAAGCCGGCCACGTCCAGCACCGCCAGGAACAGCAGCGAGCCGATCCCGGCCAGCCAGTCGCCCCGCCCCGACTGCATGACCATGCTGAAGATCCCTCCCAGGTTCACGCTCACCAGCACCAGGATCAGTAGGCCCATGATCACGTCCGTCCCTCCCCCGGAACCGCGCTCACACGTTTTCGCATGGTCTCACTGTACTGGGCCGGATCGGCCCGGTGGCAGGTGAAAGGTCCACGCTGGCGTGCTGGAACGCTGCGCGCAGAGGGCCGTGCCCGCCGATCATGCCCCGGTCATGGCCGGTGTGGACACTTGTCCCAGGATGCGGCCCCGTTCCCGGAGCCTCGGGGAGCGGCCGTGTCGGAAGGAGGGAAGTCATCGGGGATCCGCCACAGCTGATCAGACCGGGGGCCATCCGGGCCTGCCCCCGCCGTTCCCACCCCGTGCCGGTCGCCCGGCCCTAACGGCCCGGCCGTCACCGCCGGGCAGGCGGTCGGCCCAGCGTCTCCACCCACGCCTGCAGGACTGCGCCAGCCGAGCACGGATCGGCCGTGCGGGCCTGCCCCATTCCCTGAAGGAGCGCACCATGACGAACTCTCGACGCAGGAACAACGCCGACCAGCCGGGCGAGACGCGCGGCGAATTCCGCTCCGGCCCGCTGGCCGGCACGGCGATCATGACCGGCCCGCACGTCCCGCAACGCGGCCTGCCGTGGGCCGATGTGGACGGCCAGGCGATCTTCGAGGGGGACATCGTCCTCGGCAGCGCCGCCGACCTGGCCGCCGCGCAGGGCGACGAGGGCACCGGACGGGCCGAGTCGATCGGGATCACCGGCCAGAGCTTCCGCTGGCCCGGCGGACGCATTCCCTACGAGATCGACCCGGCCATGCCCAACCAGCAGCGCGTGACGGACGCGATCGCGCACTGGCACGCGCACACCTCGATCCGCTTCGCGCCGAAGGCGGCGTCGGACATGAACTTCGTGCACTTCACGGGCGGCAACGGGTGCTCGTCCATGGTCGGCATGCGGGGCGGGCGGCAGGACATCACGCTCGGCAACGGCTGTTCGGCCGGGAACGCCATCCACGAGATCGGGCACACCGTGGGCCTGTGGCACGAGCAGAGCCGCGAGGATCGCGACACCTTCATCACCATCAACTTTGCGAACGTCGATCCCAGCACGCAGCACAACTTCACGCAGCACATCCAGGACGGCGACGACCTCGGCGCGTATGACTACGGCTCGATCATGCACTACCCGGCCGACGCCTTCAGCATCAATGGGCAGCCCACCATCGTGCCGCGCCAGCCCCTCCCGGCCGGGGTGGTCATGGGGCAGCGCACGGGCCTGTCGACCGGGGACATCGCGGGCGTGCGCGCCATGTACCCGCAGGTCAAGCCCATCAAAGAAGGCATCAAGGATATCCGCAAGGATCCCATCAAGGACATCCGCAAAGAGCCGGTCAAGGAGGGCCTCAAGGACATCCGCAAGGATCCCATCAAGGACGCTCCTAAGGACGGCATCAAGGAACCCATCAAGGACCCGATCCGGGACACCATCAAGGAGATCCGCAAAGACCCGGTCAAGGACGGGCACAAGGATCCGATCCGCGACACCATCAAGGAAATCCGCAAGGATCCCATCCGGGACACCATCAAGGAAGTCCGCAAGGATCCGATCTTCGACCGCATGCCCAAGGGCCCGGCCGCCGATCCCATCGGGCCGCCCGTGGGGCCGGTGCTGCCCGGCCGTGACCTGGGCGCAGGCGCGGGCATGACGCCCTTCGTGCTTGCCACGCCCAGCCGCGTGCCGAATTACGGCCAGATGGACGCCTTCACCCAGCAGGCCGACGAGCAGGCCCAGCTCCTGAGCGACTACGACATGGCCGCGCAGCAGCTGCAGGAACTCGAGGAGATGCTGGCCGAGGCTGAGGCCCACTACGCGCAGGTGCTCGAGGCGTACGAGGCCGCCGTGCAGACCGTGCAGACCCTCGGGCAGGGCTGAAGCGTGATCGCGGTCGTCTCCTACCCGGGCGAGGAGCACACGGACGACGTCGTGGCCCGCCTGCACCGCGCCGGGCGGGATGTGGTGCGCCTCGACCTCGCGGATTTCCCGGCCGCGTCGGGCCTGAGCTGCTCGTGGGAGCCGGGCGCGCCCGACGCGTACCGCGTGCACACCGCCGCCGGCGAGGTGAACCTGGCGGACGCCCGCGCCGGGTGGTGGCGGCGCGTGCGCGCCCACACCCTCGACCCGCTGGTGCAGGATCCGGACGCCGTGGCCTTCGCGCTGTCCGAGACGAACGAGGCGGTCAGCGGCATGCTCGACGCCCTGGGCTGCCCGTGGATGAACCCCCGCGAGGCCGACGCCGCCGCGCACCACAAGCCGCTGCAGTGGTCGGTGGCCCGGCAGGTCGGCCTGACCCTGCCGCGCACCCTGGTCACCACCCGCCCCGACGACGCCCGGGCGTTCATCCAGGATCTCGGGGTGGGGAAGGTGGTGTTCAAGGCCTTCATCGCCATCCTCGAGGCGTGGCGGGAGACGCGGCTGGTCGAGCGGCAGGATCTGGATCAGCTCGACTCGGTGCGCTTCGCGCCGGTCATCTTCCAGGAGTACGTGCCGGGCGTGGACCTGCGCATCATCGCGGTCGGCGACCGGCTGTACACGGCGGAACTCGATGCGCAGGACACCTCGTACCCGGTGGACATGCGCATGGTGATCGGCGAGGCGAAGGTCAGGTCCGCCGAGCTGCCCCGCGCGCTCGAAGACCGCCTGCTGGAGCTGCAGCGCCGCCTGGGCCTGGTGTACGGCGCGATCGACATGCGCCGCACGCCGGACGGCGAGTACGTGTTCTTCGAGGTGAACCCCGCCGGGCAGTGGATGTTCGTCGAGGAGCGCACAGGCCTGCCGATCAGCCAGGCGGTCGCGGATCACCTGACCGTCATGGCCGATACAGGCGCGCCGGAGGTCGTGCGCCGGTGAGCGGCACCCTGCGCGGGCACCTGCTGCTGCCGGCCGGGCCGCTGCCGGCGCAGGCCGCGCGGGTGCGCGTGGAACTGCGGGACGTGGGCGTGCAGGACGCGCCCGCCCCGCTGCTCGCCGCCGCGCAGTGGCAGAACGTGGATCTCGCGGGTGGACGGGTCGCGTACCGCGTGCCGGACGTGCCGGACCTGACCGGCCGGCAGGTGGCGGTGCAGGTGCACGTGGATCTCGACGGCAGCGGGCAGATCACGCCCGGCGACCTGCTGACCACCCGGCACGTGCCCGTCACGGACCTGCGCGCGGACGTGGACGTGCCCCTCACGCGGGTGTAGGCAGCCCGACAGCGCCTGACCTGCCGACTCCACCGGTCGCGTGTCACGGTGGGCGGACGCGTCGGGCGCCCACACTCACGTCCCCTGTTTCCGGGCAGACTGAGGGCCATGCCATCCGCCCTGCGGTTCCTGCTGCTTCCCCTGCTGGCCGTCGGCCTGAGCAGTTGCCTGCCCATCTCGGTCGGCCCACGCAGCCTCGCGCTCACGGCCATTGCCGACGACGCCCCCTGGACGATCCAGGACCTGCTCACGGCCGGCCGCGTGCCCCGGCACCTGCTGCGCTCCCTGCCGGATACCCTGGAACTCGCCCCGTTGGGAAGCGTGATCGTGGCGTGTCAGACCCGCGGCTCTCTATGGGGCCTGTGTAGCCACGTGACGCGCAAGGTCGGCCCGAACCTGCTCAGCGAGGAACCCGGCCCGCCCGGCAGCACGTCCCGCACCCGTCCCGTGAACAGCCTGCTGGGCCGTGACGTGGTGTTCGTGCTGGACACCGGCGTCCAGCCCGGCCAGCTTCTGGCGCTGCAGGCCCGCGCCGACGCCCTGACCGGCAGCGCCTATCTGCTCAACGGCGAGACCGACGGCTTCGACTGCGTGACCTACCAGAACGCCCTGCAACGCGCCCTGGGCCTCCCGGACGTCGGGCCCCTCAATCCCCGCTGGAATGCCCATCTACCCGGCGATGTCCTGGCCGTCCCGACCAACCACCTGCTCTGGGTGGGCGTGCGTGACCTGGGGGCCGTGCATGGCCTGGGCACGGCGGCCACCACCGGCGGTGCAGACCAGCACTGACCGGTCGTCCGGCAACGCGAAGCCACACGTCCGCAGCGGCCCACATCACACGATGGGCCGCTGCGGACAGACACGAGGAGTGGACGGGAGTTCAGCCGAGAACCGGGAGCAAGCGGGTTTTCAACGACACCTCCATGGGGGGGTGAACAGAGTATGTGGGGAGGTGCCCCAGCGGCGCTGTGAGAGACCTGACCGCCGTGCCCCACGTTCGGGGGCCCTGACGGGGGGGTGCTACCCTCCGGGGCGTGATCGACCGTTACCTGACCCCCGAGATGAAGGCCCTGTGGAGCGAGGCCAGCAAGTACCGCGCGTGGCTGAAGGTCGAACTGGCCGCCATGGACGCCCAGGCGAACCACGGCGAGGTGCCCCGCCGCGCCCACACGGCCCTGGTGCAGCAGAGCCAGGACGATCCGCTGGACGACGCCTTCGCCGAGAAGGTCGCGGAGATCGAGGCCGTGACCCGCCACGACATCGTGGCCTTCACCCGCGCCCTGACCGACCGCTACGGCGACGAGGCCCGCTTCATCCACCACGGCCTGACCAGCACCGACGTCGTCGACACCGCCCAGAACCTGCTGCTCGACGAGGCGCTGGGCCTGATCGTCACGGACGTGCAGGGGCTGCGCGAGGTGTGCCGCGCCCAGGCCGTCGCGTACCGGCACACGCCTACGGTGGGCCGCACACACGGTATCCACGCCGAGCCCATGACCTTCGGGCTGAAGTTCCTGAACTGGATGGCGACCCTCGACCGCGACCTGGAACGGCTGAACGCCGCCCGCAAGCGCGTGCAGGTCGTCATGCTGTCGGGCAGCGTGGGCACCTACGCGCACGTGTCCCCCAAAGTCGAGGAGGAGGTCGCCGCCGCGTGGGGCTGGCAGGCCGCCCCGATCACCAACCAGACGCTCGCCCGCGATCGGCATGCCGAGGTGCTGAGCGCCCTGGCCATTCTGGGCACCACCCTGGAACGCATTTCCGTGGAAATCCGCCACCTGCAGCGCAGCGAGGTGCGCGAGGCCATGGAACCCTTCGGCAAGGGCCAGACCGGCTCCTCGTCCATGCCGCACAAGAAAAACCCCATCCTGACCGAGAACGTGACCGGTTTTGCCCGGCTGCTGCGCGGCTTCCTGACCACCGGTCTGGAGAACGTGGCCCTGTGGCACGAGCGCGACATCAGCCATTCGAGCGCCGAGCGCGTCATCCTGCCCGATGCCACGGCCGCCGCCAGTTACGCCACCCGCCGCCTGACTGGCGTCCTGCGCGACCTGGTCGTGTTCCCCGAGCGGATGATGAAGAACCTGAACGACCTGGGCGGCCTGGTGTTCAGCCAGCGCGTCCTGCACGCCCTGATCGACGAGCAGGGCATGAGCCGCGAGGCCGCGTACGGCCTGGTGCAGCGCAACGCCCTGAGAAGCTGGGAAACCGGCGAGGGCCTGCGCGACCTGCTGAAGGCCGATCCCGAGAATCCGCTGGACGATGCCCACCTCGACGCCGCCTTCGATCTGCAGTGGTACCTGCGCCACGTGGACGACATCTACGCGCGGTTCGGACTGTAGGGTCTCGGAACACATACGATGACGCGCATGGACGCCGTCGCCGTGCCCGACACCGTTCGCGCCTATGGCGGTAGTCTCGGAGAATTTGGCCTCGGCTGGCTGAACGCGCTTCCCGGCACCGTCGACGGGCTCTGCCAGGACTGGGGCCTGCGCCGGGAAGCGGCCCTGCCCGGTGGGAGCCGTTCCTACGTCTGCCGCGTCACGACCACGGGCGGGCAGTCGGCTGTCCTCAAGGTCGCGCTGCCTGAACCCATGCTGAGCACGCAGATGGCCACCCTGATCGCCGCGCGCGGCCAGGGCTACGTGGAGGTGCTCGCCCACGACCTCCAGCGCGGAGCCCTCCTCATGGAAGCCCTGGGGGCACCGCTGGACGAGGACAGCGCAGACGTTCACAACGCGCTGACCATCACCGCCGGAACCCTTGCCCGTGCCTGGAAAGTGCCTGCCGAGTCCGTTGCCAGTCCGGGCGGTTCGACAGAACATAAGGCCGCTGGCCTGACGGCGCTGATCCACGGGTGCGTCCCTTACGCGCCTTCCATCACCGCCCCGGACGTGGTCACCCAGGCCCTCCGATATGCCGCCGAGCGCCTGGACGATCGTGATCCTGCGCGGCAGGTTCTCGTTCATGGCGATGCCCACCTCGGCAACCTGCTGCCGGTGTCCGGCCGTCGGCCCGGTGCCGAGACCGGCTACGTCTTCGTCGATCCCGAGGGCTTCCGGTGCGAACCGGAGTACGACCTCGGTGTCGCGGTGCGTGGCTGGAATGCCCGGCTGCTGGCCGCTGCCGACGCGCGGACGGAGGTGCGCTCGTGGTGCGACCTGCTGGCGCGCGCCACCGGCACCGACGCGCAAGCCATCTGGCAGTGGGCGTACCTGGAGCGCGTCACGAGCGGCCTGTACCTGGCCCGGCACGGCCTGCCCGAGCTGGCGGTTCCGTTTCTGACGGTTGCCGGGAGATTGCTGGAAGCCTGACCTCGCGCGCTGTCGCGCTGTCCGATCCGTCGGGCAGCGCCGGTGGTCGTGGTTTAGGGACGCTCAGGTGTCTCCCAGGTTCGGATTCAGGGAAGGGAAAGCGGCATTCATGCGTCAAGGGCGGGATCCCTTATCCTGCGCGTATGGGATTTGTCATCAGACTCCTGGTCAATGCGCTGGCCCTGTACCTGCTCACGCGGGTGTACGGCGGCGTGAGCTTCGCCCCCGGCGCCGACGTGGTCAGCATCCTGATCGCGGCGCTGGTCATGGGGATCGTGAATGCGCTGATCCGGCCGGTGTTGCTGCTGCTGTCACTGCCCGTGAACGTGCTCACGCTGGGCCTGTTCACGCTGGTGGTGAACGGCGTGGTGCTGTACCTCGTGGCGGCGGTCACCGCCCTGAACGTGAACGGCTTCGGTGCGGCAGTCATCGGCGCGCTGATCCTCACCATCATCTCGTGGGTGCTGGACGCCATCGTGGGTGCGGCCGGGCTGGAGGGTCGGGACGGGTGACCGGTGGACCGGCCGCGCCGCAGCAGGAAACGCTGACCTCCGACGCGGCGACGCCGCCCCTGTACCTCGATCCGCTGCTGCTGCGCGCGGCGCTGAGCGGCCGGGGCGTGGTGGGGTTCGTGCCGACCATGGGCTACCTGCACGAGGGGCACGCGACCCTGATCCGACAGGCGCGCCGGGCATGCGACGTGGTGGTGCTGAGCATCTTCGTAAATCCGTTGCAGTTCGGGCCGAAGGAAGACCTCGCCAAGTACCCGCGTGACCTGGAACGGGACCTGCACGTGGCAGCTGAGGCTGGAGTGGACGCGGTGTTCTACCCGGAGGTCGGGACAATGTACCCGCCGGGCTTCGACACGCGGGTGGTGGTGTCCGGCGTGAGTGAGCCGCTGGATGGCGCCTCCCGGCCGGGGCATTTCGTGGGCGTGGCCACCGTGGTGCTGAAACTCCTGAATCTGGTGCGTCCGGACCGGGTGTTCCTGGGAGAGAAGGACTGGCAGCAGCTGGCGGTGCTGCGGCGCATGGTCACGGACTTGAACGTGCCGGTGGAAGTCGTGGGCGTGCCGACCGTGCGCGAGCCGTCCGGGCTGGCCATGAGCAGCCGCAACTCGTATCTGAGCGCCCCCCAGAAACAGCGTGCGGTGGTGCTGGTTCAGGCCCTGCGGGCCGTGCAGGCGGCGTACGCGGGCGGGGAGCGCCGGACGTCCGCCCTGCGCCAGGCGGGACTGGACGTGCTGGCGCACGAGCCCGACGCCGAGGTGGAGTACCTGGACGTGGTGGGCGGTGACCTGCGGGCCCCTGATTCCCTGGTCCGTGACACGGCGGAAAGGAACCGTGTGGACAATGATCCCATGACCCGCGTGCTCGTGGCCGCCCGCATGTACGGCGTGCGCCTGATCGACAACCTGCCCTTGGACGTGGGGACTGCCCCTGGAGGCGACGCATGACCCTGGACGAACTGCTCCGCGAGATGGTGACCCGCCGCGCCTCGGACGTGCACCTCCAGGCGGGCAGTCCACCGATGGGCCGCGTGGATGGGCAGCTGGTGCCTTTCGGCTCGCAGGCGCTGATGCCGCCCGACACGCTGGCCCTGGCCCAGGCGTTGATGCCGGCCGAGCAGTGGGACGATTTCGAGTACCGGCACGAGCTGGACCTGGCGTACTCGGTCTCGGGGCTGGGCCGATTCCGTTGTAACGTGTTCCGCCAGCGCGGCGCGGTCGGGATCGTCATGCGGATCGTCTCGGACGCCATTCCGGGCTTCGAATCCCTGGGCCTTCCGGCCGACCTGATGCGCAGCCTCGCGGACTCGCCGCGCGGCCTGATCCTGGTGACCGGCCCGACCGGGAGCGGCAAGAGCACCACGCTGGCCTCCCTGCTCGACCACATCAACCGGACGTTCGCTTACAACGTGATCACGGTGGAAGACCCCATCGAGATCCTGCACAAGAACAAGAAGAGCATTGTGGTGCAGCGCGAGATCGGCAGCGACACCCGCGACTTTCGCTCGGCGCTGAAGTACGCCATGCGTCAGGATCCGGACGTGATCATGATCGGCGAGATGCGCGACAAGGAGACCGTCGAGGCCGCGCTCTCGGCCGCGCAGACCGGCCACCTCGTGCTCTCGACCCTGCACACGCAGGACGCCGTGAGAAGCGTCAACCGCATCATCGATTTCTTCCCGCCCTACGAGCGCGACCAGATCCGCATCCACCTGTCCGAATCGCTGGTCGGCATCATCAGCCAGCGGCTCCTGAAGCGCTCGGACGGTGTGGGGCGGGTGCTGGCGCTGGAGATCATGCTGAACACGCCCCTGGTGCAGGATTACATCAAGGACGAGGAGAAGACGCCGCTGATCAAGGACGCCCTGATCGAGGACAACATTCGTGGCATGCACACCTTCGACCAGCACCTCGTGCAGCTGTACCGCAACCACCTGATCACCATGGACGAGGCCCTCGCGTCGGCCACCAGCCCGCACGAACTGAAGCTCATGGTCACGCGCAGCGGCATCGCCTTCTGAACGGCCCCCGCCCGCCTCTCCAGATTGTCCAGCCTGATTCCAACCTGCGTGTTATGGCGTGGTAAACTTCGCACTGTCAGACAGGCGTCAGTGGAAGTCCGGGTTTCTCGTTCACGTACCCCGGTTGCCCGATCCGCTCCACCCCGCGTGGAGCCCATTCACGGGCAAGAGTAGGGGCGAAGAGGCAGGCGAAAGAGCATGGCAGAAGTCATTCTGGAGCACATCAACAAGCGTTACGGCACCAAGCACCACGCGGTGAAGGACTTCAACCTTCACATTGCCGACCGGGAACTGATGGTGTTCGTCGGGCCGTCCGGCTGTGGCAAGTCCACCACCCTGCGCATGATCGCGGGCCTGGAGGACATCAGCGACGGCATCCTGAAGATCGGGGATCGCGTCGTGAACGACGTGCCGCCCAAAGACCGCGACATCGCCATGGTCTTCCAGAACTACGCGCTGTACCCGCACATGAACGTGTACGAGAACATGGCCTTCGGCCTGAAGCTCCGCAAGACCCCCAAGGAAGAGATCGACCGCCGCGTCCGTGACGCCGCGAAGATCCTCCAGATCGAGCACCTGCTGGGCCGCAAGCCCAAGGAGCTCTCCGGCGGGCAGCGCCAGCGCGTGGCCATGGGCCGCGCCATCGTGCGCGAACCGAAAGTGTTCCTGATGGACGAGCCGCTCTCGAACCTGGACGCCAAGCTGCGCGTCGAGATGCGCTCCCAGATCTCCCAGCTGCACCGCCGCCTGGGCGCCACGATCGTGTACGTGACGCACGACCAGGTGGAAGCCATGACGCTCGGCAACCGCATCGTCGTCATGCGCGACGGCGTGATCATGCAGGTCGACACGCCCATGAACCTCTACGATTTCCCGCAGAACAAATTCGTGGCCGGATTCATCGGCAGCCCCAGCATGAACTTCCTGACGGGCCGCGTGCAGAACGGCAACGTCGTGGTGGGTGACGGACAGGTCGCGCCGATGGGTCGCCTTGGCCAGAGCCTGAAGGCCTACGAGGGCAAGGACGTCGTCCTGGGCATCCGCCCCGAGCATGTCGGCCTGCCCGGCATTTCTGACCTGCCCGTCGGCACCAACCAGCTCAAAGGCACGGTCGTGGTGGTCGAGCCGCTCGGCGCGCAGACCGACCTGATCATCAACGTGGCCGGTCAGGATATGACCGTGAAGGTCGAAGGTCAGGCGCTCGTGCAGCCTGGCGACCACATCGACATCCTGCTCGACCAGACCCGCCTGCATGCCTTCGATCCGGCCACCGAGCTGGCCATCGACCGGGGCACGCCGGCCGGAACCCGTGGGCAGGCCGACACGCCCGGCCTGGGCTACGAGTACGCCAGCACCGCTGTCAGCGCGGACTGAACCCAGCTTCGCCGCACGCCGCCCCCGTGGGCGGCGTTTTCATGTGGCATGCAAGATCGCCGGTTTACCCTGCGGTCGCCCTTTACCGTGCCCGGACAGGCCGCTAGACTCCTCGGCATCCACTGCAGGCCAAGAAAGAACCAGCCCCAAGGAGCTTCCATGAACAAAGTGATACTGACCCTGACCGCCCTCGCGCTGCTCGCCACGACCGCCCAGGCCCGCACCTGGGACGACATCAAGAAATCCGGCACCATCAAGATCGCCACCGAGGGCGCGTTCCCGCCCTTCAACCTGCTCAAGGGCAAGGAACTCACGGGCTTCGAAGTCGACCTTGCCAACCAGCTCGCCAAAGATCTGGGCGTGAAGGTCGAGTGGATCACGCAGCCCTTCGACAATTTGCTGATCGGCCTGGGCCAGGATCGCTACGATTTCGTGATCGCCAGCCACGGCATCACGCCCGAGCGACAGAAAGCTGTGGATTTCGCCAACCCGCACTACTGCACGGGCGGCGCCATCGTCACCAAGCCCGGCGGTCCCATGACGGCCGCCGCGCTAAAGGGCAAGTCGGTGGCCGTGCAGGTCGGCACCACGTACCTGGAGAACGTGAGCAAGGTGCCGGGCGTGGGCGCCGTCAAGACCTTCCCCAAGGACACGGATGCACAGGCCGCGCTGATGGCGGGCCGCGTGGACGCCTGGGTGGGCGACAAGTTCACCGGGATCGACCTCGTGAAGGCGCAGAAGGGCAAGCTGGTGCAGGGCGCGCTGCTGTTCAACGAGCGGATCGGCATGGCCGTCAAGAAGGGCAACAGCTCCCTGCTGACGCAGCTCAATACGGCCCTGGCCCAGAGCATGAAGGACGGTACCTACGCCAAGCTCAGCAAGAGCTACTTCGGCGAGGACGTGCGCTGCAAGTAAGCGCCCCCTGACCCGGCGGGACGGCTCCAGTGGGGTCGTCCCGTTGCCATGGGCCGGGCTGGCGCCGTTCGGCCTGCCCACCGGGTCGCCGGTGTGGCATCATCCACCAAATGTCCATGCGATCACTGTCCGCATCCGGCCACCGGTCTCCGTGGGATCAGGCGTGACCGCCACGAAACCGGCCCGACCCCCCGGCGGGGGCTCGCTGCTGCTGTGGCTGGTCGGCGCGGTGCTGGCCTTTCTGGCGCTGTTCTTCGTGATCACCGTGATCCTGCGGCAGATGCCCGATCCCATCGGGCCGCGCGCCGACCTGTTCGTCGAGGGCGCGCAGATGACCCTGAAACTCACGGTCGTGAGCGGGTTCATCGGCCTGATCGTGGGGATGATCGCGGGCATCCAGAAGACGAGCGCCAGCCTGTGGGTGCGCGCCCCGGCGAACTTCTTCGTGTGGCTGGTGCGCGGCACGCCGCTGCTGGTGCAGATCCTGTTCGTGTACAACGCCCTGCCGCCCCTGCTGGCCGCGATCGGCATCAAGGTGCAGCTCGACGAGTTCTGGTCCGCCGTGATCGCCCTGGCCCTGAACGTCGGCGCGTACAACGCCGAGGTGATCCGCGCGGGCATCCTGGCCATTCCGCGCGGCCAGACGGAGGCGGCCCGCAGCCTGGGCCTGAGCGGCGCGCAGACCATGCGCACGGTCGTGCTGCCGCAGGCCCTGCGGATCGTGGTGCCTCCGCTGGTGAACAACCTCGTGGCGCTGCTGAAGGATTCCTCGCTGGCCTCGAGCATCGCGCTGCTGGAACTCACGCTGGCGGGCTCCCGCGTGTCTTCGGAGAGCTTCCAGCCGATCCCGGTGCTGACCACGGTGGCGATCGTGTACCTGGCCCTGACGAGCGTCATGACGATCTTCACGGACCAGCTCGAACGCCGCGTGAAGATCGCCACGCGCTGAGCCCTACCAGCCCCTGCGAAATTTGCCCGCGCTGGACGTCCAGTGCAAGGTCAGGGGGCGCGTCACCGCTTCCGGCAGGAGCCCGGACAGCAGGCAGGCCTGCTGCGCGGCGCGCGGCGCGACGGCCACGGCGGACAGCGTGCCGCCCTGCCGAGACGGAAGGTAGCTGACGTTCAGGGTCACGCCCCTGAGGCAGGCGGGCACTGGGCCGAGGTAGAAGTCCGTGTCCCGGATCAGGGGGATCACGGTGGCGTCCTTCACGGGTTTCAGGGTGCTTCCATCAAGCCAGCTGAAGGCCGTTCGGGTCTGACAACTGCCGGACGCGCACCACTCGCGGTTCACGACCAGCAGCGTGCGAGCGCCTGCACGGTACGTGGCGGCACGCAGGGTAGTAAAGACACTGCCGGCGGTGGTGGCCGAGTGACCGCGCCAGTCCAGGTAGCCGGCGCGGGTGTCCGTGACCTGGAGGCTGAACAGGTTCTGGAAGGCCGTCCAGTCCAGGTGTTCCCGGGCGGCGTAGGCGAGCAGCGACGTCTCGCCGGACACGGGCGTGAAGGCGTTCTTGAAGCTCCGCAGGCCGCCAAGGAGAGCGCTGTCCGGAGCTGGCGCGGGAGGGAGGGCACGGACACTGGGAACACCGCTCAGCAGCAGGGCCAGCAGGGCAGGGGCAGGGCGGAGCACATCGCCCGGTGTAGCACGCGGTATCTCACCGTTTTCTGATCGTCTGCCGGAGCCCGGACGCGGGTGTAGGGCGGTGTACTATCCTCAGACTGTCTGGAATCACTTCCACCGTCCGCGTCCTTTTCGCCCCCGTTCCCGGAGGTTCCCCATGACCATCTCCCGTTCCAGTGGCGTCCTGCTGCACCCCACCAGCCTTCCCGGCCCGTATGGCATCGGGGAACTGGGCGCGCAGACCCGCACCTTCATCGACTGGCTCACTGCCGCCGGCCAGAAGTACTGGCAGGTCATGCCGCTGGGGCCGACCGGCTATGGCGACAGCCCGTACCAGGCGTTCTCGGCCTTCGCCGGCAACCCCTACCTGATCGACCTGACCGAACTGCGTGCCGAGGGCCTGCTGCACGACGCGGATTTCCTGGCCGTACCGGACTTCAATCCGGGCAAGGTGGATTTCGGACAGCAGTTCATCTGGCGCAACCAGATGCTGGAACGCGCCTTTGCCCACTTCGCGTTCGGCGAGGGTGCGCGTCCCGAACTCGCCGAGGAGTTCGAGGCCTTCAAGGTCGCGGAGGCCTCGTGGCTCGACGATTACGCGCTGTTCATGGCCCTCAAGCGGCTGTACGGGGGCCTCCCATGGAACGCATGGGAGCCGGCGGTGCGCGACCGTGAGCCGCAGGCGCTGGCCACGGCCGCCGAGTCGCTGGGACAGGCGCTGGATCGTGTGAAGTTCACGCAGTTCCTGTTCTTCCGGCAGTGGAACGCGGCCCGCGCCTACGCGCACGATCGGGGCATCCAGATCATCGGGGACATCCCGATCTTCGTGGCGATGGACTCCAGCGACGCCTGGGCCAACCGCGCGCAGTTCTACTTCGACGACCAGGGCCAGCCGACCGTGGTGGCCGGGGTGCCGCCGGACTACTTCAGCGAGACCGGGCAGCTGTGGGGCAATCCGCTGTACCACTGGGACGTCATGCGTGAGGACGGGTACGCGTGGTGGATCGAGCGCTTCAAGGGCAGCCTGAAGCTGTACGACGTGATCCGCATCGACCACTTCCGGGGCTTCGCCGCGTACTGGGAAATTCCCTTCCCCGCCGAGACCGCCATCCACGGCCGCTGGGTGCCCGCCCCCGGCCATGAGATGTTCGAGGCCGTCCGCACGGCGCTGGGCGTCCTCCCGATCATCGCCGAGGATCTGGGCGTGATCACGCCGGACGTGGAGGCCCTGCGGGACGACTTCGAGTTCCCCGGCATGGCGGTTCTGCAGTTCGCGTTCGGCGGCGGGGACTTCAGCGTGAACGACTTCCTGCCGCACAACCTGCGTGAGAACCAGATCGTGTACACCGGTACCCACGACAACGACACCACGCGCGGCTGGTGGGCACACGCCGACGAGCAGGAGAAACACAACTTCCGCACCTACACGAACTCCGACCCCACCGAGGAGACCTTCGCGCCCCTCCTGACCCGGATTGCCTTCGAGACGCGCGCGAACCTCGCCGTGGTGCCCCTCCAGGACATCTTCAACCTGGGCACCGACGCCCGCATGAACCTGCCCGGCACGACCGGCGACCACAACTGGACATGGCGCTACAACGCCGCCGACCTGCGGCCGGATCTGGCGACCAGCCTGCGGAAGCTGACCGAGGAGACCCGCCGGGCGTAACAGACCGGGAGGCGGCCAGCCCGCTCGGGCGTGCTGCCTGCATTACCCTCAGTCCATGAAGCTCTACACGAAGACCGGCGACGGCGGCACCACGGGCCTGTACGGCGCAGACCGGGTCAGCAAGGCGAACATCCGCGTCGAGGCCTACGGCACGGTGGATGAACTGAACTCGGCCATCGGCCTCGCACGTGCGCACAACACGCGCAGCCACAAGCCCGATCCCGCCCTCGACGCTGACCTGGAGTACCTCCAGAACGCGCTGTTCGACGTGGGTGCCGACCTTGCCACCCGCAGCGGCACCACCTACGAGTCGAAGATCACACGCCTGGACGGGCAGGACGTGACCTTCGTCGAGGCCATGATCGACCGCTACCAGGAGGCCGCTCCACCCTTCACAGGCTTCGTCCATCCGGGGGGCACGCCCGCCGCCGCCGCGCTGCACGTGGCGCGCACGGTGGCCCGCCGCGCCGAACGCGAGGTGATCCGCCTGCTGCACGAGGAAGACGCCAACGCGCAGGTGCAGGTCTACCTCAACCGCCTCTCGGACCTGCTGTTCGTGATGGCCCGCGCCGCGAACCAGGCGGCCGGGATCGAGGAACACGCGTGGCTCGTGAAGGGTCGCCGGTAGGGGAGGACTTCTCAGAGAGCGATCATGGCAACAGTTTTGTAATCGCTCCTTTCTCTCACTTCATCCGCTTTGCCCTGACGACCTCTGTTCCTGTTGGACACCCGATGAGCCTTTGCGGATGACAGCGGCAATCACACGTGCCCCACGCCGCGCCTCCTCCACTGTCAGGGCACCGAAGCCCAGAACCAGCGCTTGCGGACAATCTGGGGTCAGGGCGTAGGTGTCCAGCGTCGTGACATGGACTCCCCGTCCGGCCAGGGCCGCCGCGGCCTCCTGCGCGTCCAGATCGCCGTGCAGGTGCAAGCACACGTGCAGGCCCGCCTCGATGCCGCCCAGGGTGGCGAGCGGCGCCAGAGGCGCCAGTTCCTGCGTGAGGGCCTCCCGCACCTGGGCGTGCCAGCGCCGCGCCCGGCGGATGTGCCGGTCGATGTGCCCGCCCGTGAGGAGCCACGTCACGGCCTGTTGCATAGGGAGCGGATGCCCGAAGTCGAGCAACGTGCGGGCGCGCACCAGGGCCGGAATCAGGGCCAGAGGGGCCGTCAGGAAGCCGGTGCGCACGCCCGGCATCAGCACCTTGCTCAGGCTGCCCAGGTACAGCACGCGCCCGCCTCCCGCGTCCAGACTGGCCAGGGTCGGCAGGGGTGGAGCGTCGTAGCGGAATTCGCCGTCGTAATCGTCCTCGACGATCAGGGCGTCGTGGCGTCTGGCCCACTCCAGCAGCGCCAGCCGGCGGGGCAGGCTCATCCGGCCGCCCAGCGGGAACTGGTGGCTGGGCGTCACAAACACCAGCCGCGCCGGGGGCGAATCCGGGCCGATCCTCAGGCCGCCCTCGTCCACCGGTATCGGAATAACCGTGTGCCCGGCGTCGAGCAGCACCTGCCGCGCCGCGCGGTAGCCGGGCTCCTCGAACACCACCGCCGAGCCGGGCGGCAGCAGGGCGCGCACGATCAGATTCAGGGCGTGCAGCGTGCCAGCCGTGACGACCACGGCGTCCGGCGTCACGGCCAGGCCACGCTGCCGGGCCACGAAGGCGGCCAGGGCCACCCGCAGGTCACGCTCCCCCGCCGGATCGCCGTACTGACCGCCCACGGGAAGGCGTGCGGCGACCGCCCATGCCTGCCGCCACGCCCGCAGATCGAGCATGCGGGTGGTCGTCACGCCCGACTGGAAGACCACGCCGTCCGACGGCAGCGGCCCGTCGACTGGCGGGGCCAGGAACGATGTGACCCAGGGGGGTGGGCGTATCACCTGTCCCTGAGGAGCCTGCGCGGCGCCGTCCGGCACCAGCGTGCCCCGGCCCACGCTGGCCTCCAGCGTGCCGTCCGCGACCAGGGTGGCGTACGCGTCCGCGACCACGCCCCGCGTGACGCCCAGCGACGCGGCCAGCGTGCGCGTGCCGGGCAACGCCGATCCTCCCGGCAGGGTGCCGGACAGCACCGCCGCGCGGAGCCGCCCGCTCAGCTGCGCGTGCAAGGATTCGCCTGTGCCGCGTTCCAGCGTCACCGGGAAGGGCAGGCCGTCGATCCGCGCGCCACGAAGTGGACTGCTTGAAAGATGCCGAAGTGGAGCTGTCTCGGAGTCCACCATGCGGCTAGTGTACGACCATGACCGATCTGCGCTCCCTTCGCCCGGTGGCCATCGCGGACGCTGCCCTGGCCCTGCCCGCGCTGCGGGCACTGCGACCGCATTCGCCCGCGACCGCGAGCGCCGAGGGCCTGCAGACCCATCTTCGCGCCGTGGAGCCCGAGGGGTATCGGCTGACCGGAGCCTTCGAGGCGGGCCGCCCGGAGGCCGCCGCGATTGCCGGCTACCGCGTCATCACGAACCTGTGGGAGGGCCGCACCCTCTACCTCGACGACCTGAGCACCGTCCCAGACGCGCGTGGGCGCGGGCACGCCGGGGCGCTGCTGGACTGGCTGGACGTCGAGGCCCGCCGCCTGGACTGCGTGGCGCTGCATCTGGACTCCGGCACCGGAGCGACTCGCTTCGCAGCGCACCGGCTGTACCACGCACACGGCCTGACCATCAGCGCCCACCACTTCAGCAAGGCGCTGGGGAGCGGGGAGCCGACATGACCCGGATCGTCGGCCTCCTGATCTTCGACGACATCGAGGTGCTCGATCTGGGCGGCCCCTTCGAGGTGTTGAGCGTCGCCTCGCGCCTCGCCGTGCGGAGTGGCGAAGACGCGCCGTTCCAGCCGCTGCTGATCGCCCGTGACCTCCAGCCCGTCTCGGCGCGGGGCGGGCTGCGCGTGCTGCCGCAGTTCACGCTGACGGATCACCCGCCGCTGGACGTGCTGCTCGTGCCGGGCGGTGTGGTGGATGCCGTGCAGGCCGACCCGCTGGTCGTGGCGTGGGTACGGGCCCAGGCCGCCAGGGCGGAACTGACGGCCTCGGTCTGTACAGGTGCCTTCGTGCTCGCCCAGGCCGGCGTGCTGGACGACCGCCGTGTGACCACCCACTGGGAGGATCAGGCCGATCTGGCGCGGCAGTTTCCCGCCCTGACCGTCGTGCCGGACGTGTCCTGGGTGGATACGGGCGACGTGGTGACCTCGGGCGGGATCAGCGCGGGCATCGACATGACATTGCATCTCGTCGAGCGGCTGCACTCCCGCGCCCTGGCCGAGCGCACAGCCCGGCAGATGGCCTATTCCTGGATGGATGGCAGGTGGAACGAGGCGGGCGCATGACGGATCACTATGATCCCGCCGTCCGAGACCCGTCGCTCAGCCGCCGACCCCAGAACCGCCGGGACGACGCGTGGATTCAGGCGCTCCTCCTGCGCGTCCGGATCGGGCGGGTGGCGACCGTGTGGCAGTCGGCAGACGGGCACGCCACGCTGTTCATCACGCCGCTGGCCTTCGCGTACCGCCCGCAGGAGCACGATCTCGTGTACCACACGAACATCACCGGACGCCTGCGGGCCAACACGGGTCAGGGCCACCCGGCGACCTTCGAGGCGTCCGAGATCGGTGGGCTACTGCCCAGCTCGTCTCCCCTGGAACTGTCCGTGCAGTACCGCAGCGTGATCGTGTTCGGCACCGCCCACCTCATCGACGATGTAGACGGCAAGCGCAGGGCGCTCACCACGCTGTCGGAACGCCTCTTCCCGGACCTGACGGTGGGCCGCGAGACCCGGCCGATCCTGGACAGTGATCTGGCCCGCACGTCCGTGTACTCGCTGAAGATCGAGCGCTGGAGCGGCAAGGAGAACTGGCCGGCCGCCGCCCTTCAGGACGACGGCTGGCGCGCGCTGACGCCCGAGCAGGCGCGGCTGCGCCCCGCGCAGGAGGTTCACCCATGAGCAAGCGACACGTCCCCCACCACGGAGTCCAGGCATGACCCGCCGCGACGCCCTGGACATGTTCCTGCTCTCGGCCTTCTGGGGTGTGTCGTTTCTGCTGATCCGCTACTCGGGCGAGGTGTTCCCGCCCGTGTGGGTGGCGCTGCTCCGGTCGGTGTGCGGAGCGCTGGTGCTGTTCGCGGCCCTGCGGCTGGGCCGTCATTCGCTGCCCCCAGTGCGGCTGTGGCGGCCGCTGCTGCTGGTGGCCCTGTTCAACAACGTCCTGCCGTGGACGTTCTTCGCGTGGGGCGAGCAGACGGTCAGCTCCAACATCGCTGCGATCATCAACGCGACCACGCCGCTGTTTGCCCTGCTGATCGGCCTGACCCTGCGCGAATCGCGGCTGCGCAGTCCCATAATTGCCGGAGTATTCCTGGGTCTGGGGGGCGTGGCGCTCACCGTGTCGGGTGGGCTGGGTGGCGGGCACGCCACCGTGCAGGGCGCGATCGTGCTGCTGATCGCCTCGCTCGGGTACGCGGTCGCCACGACCATCGCCAAGCGCACGCTGGCGGGCCTCGATTCGGTGGGATTGGCGACCACGCAACTCGGTCTGAGTGCCCTGATGCTGCTGCCCATCGCGCTCGGCGGAGCGCACCCGGCCACGCTGACGACCCGTGCGGTGGTGTCCGTGATCTTCCTGGGCGTGGTCGGCAGCGGTCTGGCGTACCTGCTGTATTACGGCCTGCTGGCGCGCGTGTCGCCCACCCAGCTCACGGCCGTCACGTACGCGCTGCCCGTGTGGGGCCTGGGCTGGGCCGCGCTGGCCGGAGAACCCGTGGGCGTGATCTCCCTGGTGGGCGTGATCGTGGTGCTGGCGGGGCTGGGGCTGATCAATCTGCCGCCCCGCCGGCCCCGGCCCGCGCCGTCCACCTGAGATCGGCCGGGCTGGACACCGGCCATGACGCGCAGAACCCGAACGCCTACACTGGACGGACGACCTGAGGAGGACTTCCCTATGACAACCCCAGAGGCAGCAACCCAGAGCAAGTGGCTGGACGCCGAACTGAAGTACGACAGCGGCGTGTACAACAAGCACCATGTGGTCATGACACGCGGTCTGAGCGCCACCGTGTGGGACGAGACCGGACGTTCGTACATCGACTGCGTGGCGGGCTACGGCGTGGCGAACATCGGGCACAGCCACCCGGACGTGGTGAAGGCCATCAAGGATCAGGCCGACCGGCTGATCGTGATGCCCCAGACCCTGCCGAACGACAAACGTGCCGAGTTCCTGACCGAATTGGTCGGCGTGCTGCCGCAGGGCCTCGACCGCGTGTTCCTGTGCAACAGCGGCACGGAGGCGATGGAGGCGGCCAAGAAGTTCGCCATCACGGGCACCGGCCGCAAGCGGTTCGTGTCGTTCCGGCGGGGCTTCTCCGGACGGTCGCTGGGCGCGCTGGCCTTCACGTGGGAACCCAAGTACCGCGAGCCCTTCGGCGACGCCGTGGACAACAAGAACGTGGACTTCGTGACCTACGGGAATATCGAGGAATTGCGCGCCGCCATCACCGACCAGACGGCCGCCGTGATCATGGAACCCGTGCAGGGCGAGGGGGGGGTGCGTCCGGCCAGCATCGAGTTCATGCAGGAGGCCCGCCGCCTGACCAAGGAGAAGGGCGCGCTCCTGATCCTCGACGAGATCCAGACGGGTTTCTGCCGCACCGGCAAGTTCTTCGCCTGCGAGCACTCCGGCGTGATCCCGGACGCCATGACGCTCGCCAAGGCCATGGCCGGCGGCCTGCCCGTCGGCGCACTGGCCATGACCGCCGAGGTCGCCGACCGCATGCCCGCTGGTGGGCACGGCACGACCTTCGGCGGGAACCCCCTGACCATGGCGGCGGGCGTGGCCGCGATCCGCGCCATGAAGCGCGAGGGCATGGCCGAACAGGCCCGCGAGAAGGGCGCGTACTTCATGGAGAAACTGCGCGCCATCCAGAGCCCCAAGATCCGCGAGGTGCGCGGCCTGGGCCTGATGATCGGCGTGGAGCTCAAGGAGAAGAGCGCGCCATACATTCACGCGCTGGAACACGATGAGGGCGTCCTGAGCCTCCAGGCGACGCCGCTGGTCGTGCGGTTCCTGCCGCCCATCACCATCAGCAGGGAGCAGATTGACACGGTCGTCGCGGCCTTCGAGCGTGTCCTCGGCAGCGTCAATCCTCGCGCCGAGCGGCAGGCCGAACTCGCGCAGGGTGCAGAAGACAAGCAGACCGAGTAAGTGCAGGATGGGTAGGGCGGCCGGGCGGGGGATACCCACCGGCCGCCCTACCCGTCGGGCACCCCCACACCGCCCGGACTGTGATGACCTGTGACCCATTCGCGCGCGTTATTCCCTACACTGAAGGGGATGAAGGTCTGGATTGGGGGAGCTCTGGGAGTCGCGCTGCTGGGTACGGCGCTGGCGATGGGTGTGGCGTCGCAACCGAGCGGGACGCTCGCGCCGGGCCTGCACGTGGGCGGCGTGGATGTGGGCGGAATGACCCGGGCGCAGGCGCTGGCGGCCGTCGCGCAACAGGCCCCAGCGGCGCCGCAGGTGACCGTCACGGCCGGCACCAGCACGTGGACGCTGCCCGCAGAGCAGCTCGGCTGGCACGCCGACGCGGAGGCCAGCCTGAAACCCGCCGAACTGGCCAGCGCGGGTCGGGGCATCATCGAGCGCCTCCAGGCCCTGGTCGGTCAGGCGAAGATGCAGGACTTCCCGCTCGTGACCACCGTGAACGCCGACCGGGCGCATTCCACCCTGAGCACCCTGGTGCGCGGCGTGGGCGTGTCACCCCGGAATGCCAGCGTGATCTTCGACAAGACCACCAAGCGCTACGCCGTGAAGCCCGACACGGCCGGGCAGCAGCCCGATGTGGACGCCGCCGTGAGTGCCTACACGGCCGCGCCCGTCAGCACGACGTTGAACATCCCGCTGCGGGTGCAGGCGGCCGAGCGCCCGGCGGCCCTGGTGCAGCCCCTGGTCGACCAGGGCAACGCGCTGGTGCGGCCATTCAAGGTACAACTGGCCGGCACCACCCGCACGGGCATCCTGAGTGCCCTGCAGGTCGCGAACCTGTACTGGGTTCGCCCGGACGGCATTGAGGCCGACGAGTCTGCCATGAAGGTCGCCTTCGGACAGCTGACGGGCTACATCGACCTGCCCGCGCAGGACGCCCGCTACGCGCTCAAGGGGACGCAGCTCGTCAAGGTGCCCGAGAAGGCCGGTACCGTGACGGATCGCCCCGCCGCGTACGCTGCGTTCAAGGCGGCGGTGCTGGACAGCACGAAGGCGCAGCTCCTGCTGCCCAGCAAGGCCAGCACCCCGACCCTGACGCTGGCGCAGCTGCCGGATCCTGGCAAGCTGGAGCTGATCACGGTCGGCAAGAGCACGTACTACCACTCCAGCGTGGCGCGGCGCACGAACGTCGCGAACGCCGCCGCGAAGATCAATGGCGCGGTCGTTCCGGCCGGCGAGGTCTTCAGTTTCCTGAACACCCTGGGCGGCATCAGTGCCGGGAACGGCTTCGTCAGCGGTCTGATCATCAGCGGCGGTCGCACGGTGGACGGCCTGGGCGGCGGGGTCTGCCAGGTCAGCACGACCACCTTCCGCGCGCTGTACCAGGCCGGCCTGCCCGTGGTGGAGCGCAACCAGCATTCCTACCGCGTGGGCTACTACGAGCCGCAGGTGGGCTTCGAGGCCGCCGTGTACGATCCGGGCGTCGACCTGAAATTCAGGAACGACACGGGCGCCCCCATCCTGATCAAGACCGTGAACGACAACGCGCGCAGCACGCTTCAGGTTCAGGTCTGGGGCATCAAACCCGCGCGTAGCGTGTACATCAGCCCGGCGACCATCCTGGCGCGCACGCCCCACCCACCCGCGCAGTACATCGTGAACCCGAAGCTGCGTCCCGGCGCCATGAATCAGGTGGACTGGGCCGCCGACGGCTTCAACCTGTACATCACCCGCACCATTAAGGACGGCGCCGGAGTACGCACCGACGTGACCAAGACGATCTACAAACCCTGGCGCGCCGTGTACGAGATCGGCCCCAGGGGCTGAGCCGATCTGAACATGGTCACCTAGCGCTCGCCCCGCGCGATCCGGCGCTGCGGTGAGTCCTCGGACAGTTGCATCAGTTCGATCAGGTGCCCGTCGGCATCGCGGATCCAGGCCTGGAGGTTGTGATCCTTGCCCACCTGCGGCTCGATCAGGATCGGCACGCCCCCGGCCCGCAGCGCCTCGACGTCGCCCCGCAGATCATCACTGCGCAGGCACAGGTGAAAGTACCCGGTGGGCGGCCCGAAGCTGCTGGACGGTGAAGCGTCGTCCTGGGCCGGAGCGGGAGCACCGTCTTCGGCGGGGAACAGCTCGATGAAGCGGTCACCACCCACATGCAGGTACACGAGCATCAGCGTGCCGTCGTCGTGGTGGATCCGGAAGGCCTCGTGAATGCCCAGGCGGGCGTAGAAGGCGAGGCTGGCGTCCAGGTCGTGTACCAGGAAGGCGAGATGCGCGAGATCCGTGATCATGAGACTCCCGAGGTGCTGGGGTGCAGGCGTGAGGTCGAGCGCGCCGGTTCGATCTGCTGTGGCCGCAGGGTTCGGCAAGGGAAGCCCTTGAACGGATCGTTCAGCCTCCAGGCACCATGGGAACCCTGGAATCGGTCGGTGCAGCCAGCGCGCGTGTGGTCAGGGAAAGGCCAGGTGGGGCCGTGGAGCCACGCACGATCAGTTCGGTGGTGAACAGGGGGGGCTGGGGCGGCGTCCCCCCTTCGGCGAGCTGCACGAGCAGATGCACGGCCGCCGCGCCGATCTCGTGCAGGGGCTGGCGTACGGTGGTGAGCTGAGGGTTGCTCTCGCTGGCGATGGGCAGGCCGTCGAAGCCCACCACCGAGAGGTCGTCCGGCACCCGCAGGCCCAGATCCTGCGCCACGTGGATCGCGCCGACGGCCATGGCGTCGCAGGCGGCGAAGATCGCGGTAGGCGGCCGTGTCAGGTGCAGCAGGCGCCGGGTGGCGGCCTCGCCGCTGGCCTTGGTGTAGTCCCCCTGCTGCACGTAGCCGCGCGGCACCCGCAGGCCCGCCGCGTGCATGGCGTCGTGGTAGGCGCGCAGGCGCTCCTGACCGTCGTCCCGCGCGGTGTCCCTGGTGGGGCGTCCGGTCGTGGGATCCGGGAGGTGTGCGCCCAGGCCGGTGATGGTGGCGATCCGCGTGTGGCCCAGGCCGAGCAGATGGGTCATGGCCTGCCGCGCCCCTCCGTAGTTGTCGACGCCGAGCGGACGCCCGCTCGGCCCGTCGACACTGACCACGTGTTCGGGGAGTTCGGCGGGCGAGAGCCGGGTGTGGTGGTCGGGCTGGATCAGGAGTGCGCCCACCGCCAGTCGGCTCATCACCGACAGGTCGGAGGAGGGCCGTTGACCGGCCATCAGCACCACCAAGTCGTAGGCGAGCGTGTCGGCGGCCTCAGCGGCGCCCATCAGCACCTCGCTGACATACGGCAGGTTCAGCTGCCGGGTGACGACGCTGAGCATCCGGCCCCGCCCGCCGGCCAGCGCGCGGGCCATCGGGTTGACACGGTAGCCGGTCTCCTCGATGGCGTCCAGTACGCGCTGGCGGGTCTGCGGGCGGACGTTGGGTTTGTTGTTGATGACGTTCGAGACGGTCATGGCCGAGACCCGTGCCTGATGGGCGACGTCCGCGATGGTGATGGGTCTGTGCGCCTGGGTCATGAGCAGCCTGTGACAACGGTCATGGGTGAACGCCCCTTTACTTTCTGGAGTTTATAGCGTTACACTACCCCTGCACTTACAATCCGTCAACTGGACTTGCGTCCTCAGATCCGCTCCAGCACGTCGTTTTTCGTCTTCCATCACGGTTTTTAGCGCTATAGCGATGGCGCTGTTCCGGAGGTCACCATGAAGAAAGCCCTGACGCTCACCGCCCTGGTCTCGACCCTGCTGCTCAGCACCGCCTATGCGCAGAAGACCTTCACCGTGGTACGGCCCACGCAGTGGGGGGCACAGAACATGAACCCCTTCGCGCCGAACGATCAGCGCCTGGGGGCCACCGCCTCCACCATTTACGAGTCGCTGTTCTTCGTGAACATGCTCGACGGGAAGGTGACCGAGGTGCTGGGCACCAAGTATGCCTGGAGCAAGGACAACCGCACCCTGACCATCACCACCCGTTCTGGCGCGAAGTGGACGGATGGCACGCCCTTCACCGCCAAGGACGCCGCCTTCACCTTCAACTACATCAAGCAGTACCCGGCGCTTGACCTCTCTGCGCTGTGGAAGAACGGACTGGCTTCGGCCAAGGCAACCAACGACACCACGCTGGTGCTGACCTTCAACAAGACCAACACGCCGATCTTCACGGATCTTGCCGGCCAGCTGATCGTGCCCGAGCACATCTGGAGCAAGATTACGGCCCCCATCACCGAACAGAACGCCAAGCCCGTGGGTACCGGGCCCTTCGTCTTCGACCAGTACAGCCAGCAGGCCGTGCGCGTCGTGAAGAATCCCAACTACTGGATGAAGGATAAGCCGTACATCGACGCGGTCGTGTGGGTCGCCACCAACAGCAACGACGCCGCGCAGCTGAAACTGATGAAGGGCGAGGCGGACTTCGGCTACATCGGCCTGTCCGATCCCGTCGGCGGCTTCCAGAAGAAGGGCGCAAACAATGCGTTCTACTGGCCGGTCGACAACGGCAACTACCTGTACTTCAACACCACCAAGGCCCCCTTCAACGACGCGGCCTTCCGCCGGGGCCTCTCGCAGGCGGTCAACACCGCTGACGTGGCCCTCAAGGCCTACTCGGGTGTGGCCAAGGGCTCGCACAGCAGCGGCATCATTCCCGCGCAGCTCAAGTCCTGGCTGCCGGCCGGCCTCAGCTCGATGAAGTTCGACCCCGCCGCCGCCGATAAGGCCCTCACGGACGCCGGTTACAAGAAGGACGGCAATGGCACCCGCCTGGGCAAGGACGGCAAGGCCCTGCCCACCTTCAAGATCCTGGTGGGGGCCGGCTGGACTGACTACATCACCATGGCGACGACCATCAGCGAGAACCTGAAAAAGGTCGGCATCGCCACCAGCGTGGATCAGCAGCAGTGGAGCAGCTACTCCGGCGGCCTGCAATCGGCCACCTACGACATGGGCATCAGCTGGGGCTGGGGCAACGGCCCGACGCCCTACCTGCTGTACTACAAGAGCTTCGACCCGGACTTCAGCGCGCCGGTCGGCAAGACCGCGCCCTCGAACCTGGCGCACTACACCAACCCGGTCATCACCAAAGCGCTCGAAACCTACCGCAGCAGCAGCGACATGGCCGTGCAGAAAAAGGCCATCGGGGACATCGCGAAGATCGTCATGCAGGACATGCCCTTCTTGCCGTTGACCGACCGCAGCGAGTTCGCCGACTTCAACACCAGCAAGTTCACGGGCTTCCCCAGCGCGGAAAACCCGTATAACTACGGCAACCCCGATGATTCTATCGGCGCGCGCCTGATGTACCTGAACGTCAAGCCCAAGTAAGGCGGCTGCGCAGCTCGCGCGCAGCGGCGGTCTCACGGTCAAACGGTCTAACCGCAAAAGCGTGTCTCTGACAATCTTTGTGCGGTTAGGCCTTCGACTTTAGACCCTCAGCAAGAGGTTTCTAATGGCGTACATCCTGCGAAAACTGGGCTTCCTGGTGTTCACCCTGTGGGTGGCCGCCACCCTCAACTTCATCCTGCCGCGCCTCGTGCCGGGCGACCCGGTCGGGGCCATGCTCGCCAAGTACCAGGGCAAACTCGACCCGTCGGCCGTGGACGCGCTCAAGATCGCCTATGGCCTGAACGACCAGGGCAGCGTGTTCAGCCAGTACGTGAAGTACCTGGGCAACCTGATCCATGGTGACTTCGGGCGCTCGATCAGCCAGTTCCCCACGCCGGTTCTCGACATCGTGAAGATGGCCGCGCCCTGGACGATCGGGCTGGTCGGCGTGACCACCATCCTGTCGTTCCTGCTGGGCAGCTCACTGGGCTTGTACAGCGCGTGGCGCCGCGGCAAGCCGCTGGCCGACGCCATGCCGCCCATTGCGCTGTTCCTGAACTCCATGCCGTACATGTGGTTCGGGCTGGTGCTGTTGTACCTGCTGGCCTTCAAGAACAGCATCTTTCCGCTGGGCAACGCCCTCGATCCATTCATGAAGACCTTCACGCCCGAGTGGTGGAGCAGCATGCTGCGGCATGCCATCCTGCCAGCGCTGACCATCCTGATCACCTCGGCGGGCGGCTGGCTGATCACCATGCGCAACAACGTCATGAGTGTCATGGGCGAGGACTACATCGCCTTCGCGCGCGCCAAGGGCCTCTCGGAGCGGCGGCTGCTGAACCGCTACGTGCTGCGCAACGCCCTGCTGCCCAGCTTCACGGCCTTCGGGATGGCCATCGGCTTCGTCATCGGCGGCTCCATCCTGACTGAGGTCGTGTTCTCGTACCCCGGCCTGGGCTTGCAGTTGAACAACGCCGTGCAGACGCTGGACTACCCCCTGATGCAGGCGCTCTTCCTGTTCATCGCGTTGGCTGTGCTGATCGCCAACTTCATCGTGGACATGCTCTACGTCTACATCGATCCCCGCGTGCGTGACGGGAAGGCCGGATGAACGGCGTGTGGACGATCCTGCGGCGGTCGCCGCGGGCCGCCGCGGGGGCCGGAATCCTGCTGGTGATGTTCCTGATGGCGCTGTTCGCCCCCCTCCTGACGCCCTACTCGCCCACGTCGCAGGACTTCAGCACGTGGATCGCGCCGGGCCGCGAGCACCTGCTCGGCACCACCGCGCTCGGGCAGGACGTGTGGGCGCAGATCCTGTACGGTGCGAGAAAGACCCTGCTGATCGGCCTGATGGCGGGCCTGATCGCCACCATGATCGGCACCACCATCGGCGTGGCGGGGGCCTACTTCGGCGGCCGGGTGGAGGACGTCCTGAACGTCATCACCAACGTGTTCCTGGTGCTGCCTGGGCTGCCGCTCCTGATCATCGTGAGCGCCTTCGTGCGGGGCGCGGGGGTGTGGTCGATCATCTTCGTGATCGCCTTCACCGGCTGGGCGTGGGGAGCGCGGGTGCTGCGCTCACAGGCGCTGGCCATCCGCAACCGTGACTTCGTCCAGGCGGCCATCGTGTCGGGCGAACGTCCCGGCCGCATCATCTTTGCGGAGATGCTGCCGAACATGGCGGGCCTGATTGCCGCGAACTTCTTCTCCACCGCCCTGTACGCGGTGCTCTCGGAAGCGGGCCTGTCGTTCCTGGGCTTCGGCGACGTGAGCAGCGTCACCTGGGGCACCATGCTGTACTGGGCGCAGGCGCGCGGTGCGCTGCTCCAGGGCGCGTGGTGGTGGATCGCCGCGCCGGGCCTGCTGATCGCGCTCCTGGGCACGGCCTTCGCGCTGCTGAACTTCGGCATCGACGAGGTCACCAATCCCAAGATCGTGCACTCGATCCGGGCCACCCGCGTGCTGCGGCGCGGCCGGAAGTCGGGCGCGGCCCCCTCCGTGGCTCCTGGCGGGGTGGCTCCACTGATGAGCATCGCCCACCTGGACGCCGGGTACGTGACTCCGCGCGGCAACGTGCGTGCGGTGCGGGACGTGAGCCTGGACGTGGCCCCGGGCGAATTCGTCGGGCTGGCCGGCGAATCGGGGTGTGGCAAATCGACCCTCGCCTTCGCCGCGACCCGCCTGCTCGACGCGCCCGGCGCGGTCTTCGGGGGCGAGGCCCGGCTGGCTGGAACAGACCTGCTGGAACTCTCCAACGAGGAGCTGCGCAAGGTGCGCTGGAAGGACTACTCGATGGTCTTCCAGGCCAGCATGAACATCCTCAACCCGGTCATCAAGATCCGTGAGCAGGTGTACGACGCCATGCAGGCACACGGCATCACGGATCCGGCGGCGCTGGACGCCCGCGCCCGCGAACTGTTCCGGCTGGTGGGCATCCGCGAGGGCTACCTGGACGCCTACCCGCACCAGCTTTCGGGCGGCATGAAGCAGCGCGTGATCATCGCCATCGCGCTGGCGCTGGAGCCCAAGCTCGTCGTGATGGACGAGCCGACCACGGCGCTCGACGTGGTGGTGCAGCGCCAGATCCTTCAGGAGATCGACGCGGTGCGGCGGCGGCTGGGCATCAGCATCATCTTCATCACGCACGACCTCTCGCTGCTGGTCGAGATGAGCGACCGCATCGCCATCATGTACGCGGGCGAGATCATCGAGGAGGCGCCGGCCAAGGCGCTGTACGCCGATCCCAAGCACCCGTACACGGCCCGGCTGATGAACGCCTTCCCGGAACTGGAGGGCCCGAACGAGCGCCGTGAGGGCATTCCGGGGCGGCCGCCCCCACTGACTCTGGAACAGCGGGGCTGTCCGTTCTTCGACCGCTGCCCCAGCCGCATGCCCGGCCGCTGCGACGAGCACAAGCCGGCCAGCGTGGAGATCCTGCCGGGGCACCGCGTGGCGTGCTTCCTGCACTCGCCGCTGATCAAGGAAGGAGACGTGGCCCATGCCGCCGATTGAAGCTGGAAGCGCGCCCCTGGCCCTGGAGCTGGAGAACCTGAGCAAGGTGTTCACGGTGGGCCGCAGCGGCACGAAAGTGCCGGCCGTGAGCGACGTGTCGCTGACCATCGCGCGGGGCGAGGTGCTCGGCCTGGTGGGCGAGTCCGGCTCCGGCAAGAGCACCATCGCCCGGCTGATCTGCCGCCTGCACGACCCGACCGCCGGCAGCATGCGCATGGACGGCAAGGAGATCCCGCTGCACCTGCGCGGCCAGACCCTGCGCACCTTCCGGCGCAACGTGCAGATGATCTTCCAGGATCCCTTCGCGAGCCTGAACCCGCTGCACACCATCGGGTACATCGTGGGGCGGCCGCTCCAGATCCATGGCATGGCGCGCGGCCGCGACCTGCCGGTGCGGATTAACGCCCTGCTCGATCGGGTTGGCCTGTCGCCCGGCGCGGACTACGCGGCGAAAAAGCCCCACGAGCTGTCGGGTGGGCAGCGTCAGCGCGTGGTCGTCGCCCGCGCCCTGGCCGCCAATCCCACCCTGATCCTGGCCGATGAGCCCACCAGTGCCCTGGACGTGTCGATCCGCTTGGACATCATGAACCTGCTGATCGACCTGACGGAGCAGGAGGGGTTGAGCATGCTGTTCATCACCCACGACCTGGCCGGGGCGCGCTACATGAGTGATCGGGTCGCCGTGATGTACGCCGGTTACCTCGTGGAGATCGGCCCGGCGGCGGACGTGATCGGTTCCCCGCAGATGCCGTACACGCAGCTCCTGAAGAGTGCGGCCCCGAAACCATCGGGCAACCTCGCGGCGGGGCCGCTCGACGCGCGCGGCGAGATTCCGGATCTCAAGAACCTGCCGCCCGGCTGTCCCTTCGAGCCACGTTGCCCGCACGCCCGCGCGGCGTGCCGTGACGGCCTGCCGAAGATGTACGAGGTCGGCCCCGGACACCACGCGCGCTGCATCCTGCACGATCCGGCGCTGGCCGCCTCGCCGCCACTACGCCCGGACCTTGCGCTGAACTGAGCTGACACTGATCTGGCCATCCGTCCGGCGGGGTGAACCGGAGACGTGTATCATCCCGACGGATCTGAACCGATTCAGTCTGCAGCGATCGACCCTGCACCCTGTCCCGAGGTACTCCGCATGACCGACACCCCGAACACCCCCGCCCCGGCCGTCGATCTCGACGCGCTGCTCGACCAGCTCACACTGGACGAACAGGTGTCCCTGCTGGCCGGCGCGGACTTCTGGCGCACTGTGCCCATCCCGCGCCTGAACATTCCGCCGCTGAAGGTCAGCGACGGCCCGGCCGGCGTGCGCGGCGGCGGCCCCCTGGTCGGCGGCATGAAGACCGCCGCGTATCCGGTGGGAATCGCCCTGGGCAGCACGTGGAACCCGGCGCTGGTGCGCGAGGTCGGCGCGTCTCTGGCCAGAGAGGCGCTGGACAAGGGCGCGGGCGTGCTGCTCGCCCCGACCATCAACGTGTTCCGCAGCAGTCTGAACGGCCGCAACTTCGAGAACTACGCCGAAGACCCCATCCTGACCGGCACGCTCGCCACCGCCTACGTGCATGGCCTCCAGGACAATGGCGTGGCCGCCACGCCCAAGCATTACGCTGGGAACGAGAGCGAGTACCAGCGCAATTCGATCTCCAGCAACATCCCCGCGCGGGCCATGCGGGAACTGTACCTGCGGCCCTTCGAGATGGTGGTCAAAGCGGCCCGGCCCTGGGCGATCATGACCGCGTACAACAAGCTGGACGGCACCTTCTGCTCCGAGCACCCCTGGCTGCTCCAGACGGTGCTGCGCGGAGAATGGGGCTTCGACGGCCTGGTCATGAGCGACTGGGGCGGCACCCACAGCGCCGGCCCCAGCGTCCGCGCCGGGCTCGACTTGGAGATGCCCGGCCCCGCCCGCGCCCGCTCCGGCCTGCTGGAGGAAGCGCAGCATGACCCGGCCACCGCTGCCGCCGTGAAGGAACGCGCCCGCGAGGTGCTCAGGCTGATCGAACGCACCGGCACCTTCGCAACCCCCCGCGACGTGCGCGACGAGGCCGAGAAGGACACCGAGTACCCGGACACCCGCGCCCTGATCCGCCGCGCCGGGGCCGAGGGCATGGTGCTGCTGAAAAACACCGGCATCCTGCCGCTCCCGGCGGGCAAGACGATCGCGGTGGTCGGGCCGAACGCGGCGAAGGCCCAGGTCATGGGCGGCGGCAGCGCCCAGATGAACGCGCACCGCCAGGTCTCCCCGCTGGACGGCCTGCGCGAGGCCCAGGGGGCCGGGTCAATCTCCACCGCCGTCGGCTGTGACAACGACAAGTTCCTGCCGGTACCGCAGGTGCCGGTGCAGATCGAGTACCGCGCGCAGGACGGCGGGGACGTGATTGCCCGCGAGGAGAAGGGACAGGCGGAGGTCATGTGGTTCTCGTACCCCGAGGGCGTGAACCCCATGGAGTTCCACGGCACGCTCACGCTGACCGTGCAGGCCCCACAGGACGCCGAATACGAGTTCAGCCTGGCCAGCGCGGGCCTGAGCCGCCTGACGGTGGACGGCCAGGAGGTGGTGGACAACTGGACGGCGTGGACGCAGGGCGAGACCTACTTCGGCTTCGGCTCGGACGAGGTGCGCGGGCGCCGCACCCTGAGTGCCGGTGCCCACCAGCTCAGAGTTGAGTACGCCACCAAGCCGGCGGGCGAGGGCGTGCTGTTCGCGGGCTTCAACGCCGTGCGCGTGGGCTTCCGGGCAGAGCCGGACGCGGACAGCGTGTCCCAGGCCGCCGCTCTGGCCGCGCAGGCCGACTACGCCGTGGTGTGCATCGGCACCAACGGCGACTGGGAGACCGAGGGCGTCGACCGCTGGGGCCTGGATCTGCCGGGTCGCCAGAACGAGCTGGTGGAGGCCGTGCTGGCGGCCAATCCCAACACCATCGTGCTGCTCCAGACGGGCGGACCGGTCACCATGCCGTGGCTGGGCGGCGTACCCGCCGTGCTCCAGGCGTGGTTCCCCGGTCAGGAAGCCGGGCACGCCATCGCGGACGTGCTGTATGGACGCGCGGAACCCGGCGGCCGCCTGCCCCAGACCTTCCCCATGAGCCTCAAGGACGACCCCACGCACCCTCTGAACCCGGACGTGCAGTATCCGGGCGAAGGCGGACGCGTGGAGTACCTGGAGGGCCTGTACACCGGGTACCGTCACGTGGATCAGTCGGGCCTCGCTCCGCTGTTCCCCTTCGGCTTCGGGCTGAGCTACACGACCTTCGACGTGTCGAATCCTCGGCTCAGCGCCGCGACCATCGGAGCGGGGGAGAGCGTGACCGCCAGCGTGCAGGTGAAGAACACCGGTTCCCGCGCCGGCAGTACGGTCGTGCAGCTGTACGTGCATGACCGGGTCAGCCGGCTCGACCGCCCCGCGAAGGAACTCAAGGCCTACGCCAAGGTTCAGCTCGCGCCCGGCCAGATCGAAACCGTCACCCTGCCTCTGGGCATGCGCGACCTCGCCTACTATGACGACGCCGCGCACGCCTGGATCGCGGAGGCCGGCGACTTCGACGTCTTGATCGGGCAGAGCAGCGCCGACCTGCCCCACACCCTCCGCCTCTCGCTCAGCACCGACTGGAAGGAACCCACGTCATGACCCCAGGAACCCTCTCTGTTCAGCTCTACACTTTCCGTGACGCCTACGCCGCCGATGCGGAGGGCACCATCGCCCGCATCGCCGGGCTGGGCTTCAAGTACATCGAACCCTTCGGCATCGGCAACCACGGCCTGAGCAATGCCGACAAGGTCGCGGGCGCGCAGAAGCTCCGGGCGCTGCTGGACGCCAACGGCATCCAGGCCCCCACCGCGCACACGGCCGCCCCGATGGGTGAGAACGCCGACGCCGTCCTCGACGCGATCCAGGCCCTGGGCACCACGCTGCCGGTGATTTCCTGGCCGGGCGAGGTGCCGGGCTTCGAGCGCAATGTGATGGACACCCAGGATGGCACGGAGCGCTTCGCAGACGCGCTGAACGAGGCGTCCCGCCACGCCCAGTCGCGTGGCCTGAGCCTCGGGTACCACAACCACTGGTGGGAGTGGGAGCAGTTCGGCGGGCAGTACGCCTACGACCTGCTGCTCGCGCGCCTGGATCCGGCCGTGTTCCTGGAAATCGACACGTACTGGGCCCACACCGGCGGGCAGGACATGCCGGCCCTGATCCGGCGCCTGGGAGACCGCGTGAAGGCCCTGCACCTCAAGGACGGCCCCGCCACGCCCGAGGCCGACCAGACGCCCCTGGGCACCGGCCAGGTCGATTACGCTGCCGCCGTCGCCGCCGCTCCGTCCGTCCGCTGGCACGTGCTGGAGATGGATCGCACGGCCGGTGACGTCTTCGCCGAAGTGGGCCAGAGCGCCCAGAAACTCATTCAGGAGGGCCTCTCCACATGGCAGTAACCCCGCAAGTGATCGGCATTATCGGAACCGGGAACATCAGCGCCGCCTATCTCAAGATCGCCCGAGACCTGAACCTCTTCAGGGTGAAAGCGGTTTCGGATATGGACGCCGCCCGCGCCGCCAGCGTGGCCGCCGAGTACGGCATCCAGGCCATGACGCTCGACGAGTTGCTGGCCGACCCGGAGATCGTGGCGGTCGTGAACCTCACGCCGCCCGGCGCGCACGCTGCCGTGTCTCTGGCCGCCCTGAACGC
Organism: Deinococcus sp. KSM4-11; assembly: GCF_004801415.1. Lineage (NCBI taxonomy): Bacteria > Thermotogati > Deinococcota > Deinococci > Deinococcales > Deinococcaceae > Deinococcus > Deinococcus sp. KSM4-11. The sequence goes on from NZ_SSNX01000001.1 coordinate 264,072, forward strand.
CGGGAAGCACGTGTACTCCGAAAAACCCCTGGCTGTGGAGCGCGAGGACGGGCAGGCCATCATGGATCTGGCCAAGGCCAAGGGCCTGCGGGTCGGCTGCGCGCCGGACACCGTGCTCGGCGCGGGTATCCAGACGGCCCGTGAGGTCATCGACGCCGGACGCATCGGGCGGCCCGTCTCTGCCACCGCGTTCTTCATGGGCAGCGGTCCGGAATCCTGGCATCCCAACCCGGACTTCTTCTACCAGCCCGGCGCCGGCCCACTGTTTGACATGGGGCCGTACTACCTGACCGCGCTGGTGACGCTGCTCGGCGGCGTGCAGAAGGTCAGCGCCACGGCCACCAAGGCCTTCGAGCAGCGGCCCATCACCAGCCAGCCGCGCGCCGGCGAGTTCATCACCGTGAACACGCCCACGCATGTCGCCGCGAACCTCACGCTGGACGGCGGCGCCGTCGCCACGCTGATCACCTCCTTCGACGTGCCCGGCAGCGAGGTGCCGCGCATCGAGATCCACGGTACGACCGGCACCCTCAGCGTGCCCGACCCGAACACCTTCGGCGGCCCCCTCAAGATCCGCATGAACGGCGAGAAGGAATGGACGGAGATCCCCCTCACGCGGCCCTTCGCCGAGAACTCGCGCGGCATCGGCCTGGCGGACATGCTCAACGCCCAGGCGACGGGTGGCGCGCACCGGGCCAGCGGTGACCTCGCCTTTCACGTGCTGGACGTCATGCACACCATCCTCGAATCCGCCGAGGCCGAACGGACCCTGACGCCCCGCACACATGTGGAGCGGCCCGCCGGACTGGACGTCCAGCCCGTGTGGTACACGGCGCCCCAGTCCGTCTGAAGCTGCCGCAGGCTTGACTCGACCGGGGGGTTTTGCTCCCCGGTTTATCCTGAAGCCCGACCCCATCCCCGAGCCCCCAGGAGGTACACATGCCCCGTCCCGTTACCCTGTTCACCGGCCAGTGGGCCGACCTGCCGTTAACCGAACTCGCGCCCCTGGCAAAGAAGATGGGCTACGACGGCCTGGAACTCGCCTGCTGGGGCGACCACTTCGACGTGCAGGCCGCCCTGAAAGACGACGACTACGTGAAGCAGAAGCGTGAACTGCTCGACTCGCACGGTCTGGAGTGCCTCGCGATCAGCAACCACCTCGTGGGGCAGGCCGTGTGCGATCCCATCGACGCCCGGCACCAATCCATCGTGCCCGCGCACGTGTGGGGCGATGGTGACCCTGAGGGGGTGCGCCAGCGCGCCGCACAGGAGATCATCGACACCGGCCACGCCGCCGCGAAATTTGGCGTGAAGACCGTCAACGGCTTCACCGGCTCCAGCGTGTGGCACAGCCTGTATGCCTTCCCGCCCACCGATCAGGCGTACTGGAACGCGGGCTTCGAGGACTTCGCCCGCCGCTGGACGCCCATCCTCGATGCCTTCGACGCGGACGACATCAACTTCGCGCTGGAGGTTCACCCGACCGAGATCGCCTTCGACCTTGCCACGTCGCAGCGTGCCCTAGACGCTGTGAACGGGCACAAGCGCTTCGGCTTCAATTACGACCCCAGCCACCTCGGGTACCAGCACGTGGATTACGTGCGCTTTATCCGCACCTTCGCCGACCGGATCTTCCACGTGCACATGAAGGACGTGTGGTGGGGCCACGGCAGCGGTGAGGTGGGCGTGTTCGGCGGCCACACCGACTTCGGGGATGCCCGGCGCTACTGGGACTTCCGATCTGTCGGGCGCGGCGACATCCGCTTCGAGGATGTGATCGTTGCCCTGAACGACATCGGTTACAGCGGGCCGCTGAGCATCGAGTGGGAGGACTCGCGGATGGATCGTGTCCACGGCGCGACCGAGAGCGCTGCCTATGTCCGCAAGCTCGATTTCCCCGGTTCAAACGTGGCCTTCGACGCCGCGTTCGCGAAGGACAAGTAATGCCGCGGCCCCTGAAACTCGGCATGGTCGGCGGCGGACAGGGCGCGTTCATCGGCGGCGTTCACCGCACGGCGGCCCGGCTGGACGGCCAGTACGAACTCGTCGCGGGCGCGCTGTCCAGCACGCCTGAGAAGGCGCTGGCGTCCGGCCGTGACCTGGGCCTGCCGGAAGACCGGAGTTACCCGAGCTGGGAAGCCATGCTGGAGGGCGAACTCGCCCGGCCGCAGGGCGACCGGATCGACGCGGTGAGCATCGTCACGCCCAACCACATGCACTACCCGGTGGCGCGGGCCTTCGCCGCGGCCGGGATTCACGTCATCTGCGACAAGCCGCTGGTACATACGAGTGAACAGGCCACCGACCTGCTGAACGTCGTGAAGGAGAGCGGCGTGGTCTTCGCGGTGACCTACAACTACACGGGCTATCCCCTGATCCGCCACGCCCGCGACATGATCCGCGCCGGGACGCTGGGCGAGATCCGCAAGGTGGTCGTCGAGTACCACCAGGGCTGGCTGGCCACGAACCTCGAAGCGCAGGACAGCAAGCAGGCCGACTGGCGCACCGATCCGGCCCGCAGCGGCATGGCGGGCGCGGTCGGCGACATCGGCTCGCACGCCGAGAACCTGGCGGCCACGGTCACCGGCCTGGAACTGGAGTCCATCTGCGCCGACCTGACCACCTTCGTTCCCGGCCGCCGTCTCGATGACGATGGCAGCGTTCTCCTGCGTTTTCAGGGCGGGGCACGTGGGGTGCTGCTGTGCTCTCAGGTCGAGGTCGGCGAGGAGAATGACCTGCGCCTGCGCGTGTACGGCACGCAGGGCGGCCTGAGCTGGAGCCAGGAGAACCCCAACCGCATGGAGTACACGCCGCTGGACGGCCCCCGGCAGGTGCTGACGCGCGGCCAGGGCTACCTGAGTCCCGCCGCGCAGGCCGCCACACGCATTCCCAGCGGCCACCCCGAGGCCTTCCTGGAAGCCTTCGCCAACGTCTACACCGGCGCCGCCGAAGCCATCCGCGCGAAGCAGGAGGGCCGCGACCCCGATCCGCTGGTCGCCATCTACCCCAGTCTGGAAGACGGCGCACGCGGCGTGCACTTCATCGAGAAGACTGTGGAGAGCGCCCACAGCGACCAGAAGTGGACGGACGCGCGGTGGAGTGCGCCGGGCTGACCTGCAGGAAAGTCCCTCGACCCCGCGGCCTCACGCCGGCGGGGTCGATTCTTCTTCGAGCATCCACTGGACGGCGGCCTCGACATGAATGCGCGTGGTATCGAAGACCGGCACCGTCACGTCGTCCTGGCCGACCAGCAGCATGATCTCCGTGCAGCCGAGGATGATGGCCTGTGCGCCACGCTGCACCAGCCCGGCCATGATCCGGCGGTAGGTCGCGCGCGACGCCGGGCGGACGTCGTTTTTACACAGCTCGTCGAAAATGATCCGGTGGGTTTCGGCCCGCTCGTCGGCCTCCGGCACCATGACGCCCAGTCCGTAGTTCTCCTCCAGTCGCCCCGTGTAGAAGGCCTGCTCCATCGTGAAGGCGGTCGCCAGCAGGCCCACGCGGGTCAGGCCCGCCGCACGGATGCGCTCGCCGGTGGCGTCCGCGATGTGCAGCAGCGGAATGTCGACCGCCGTCTGAATGGTGTCGGCCACGCGGTGCATGGTGTTCGTGGCGATGATCAGGCCCTGTGCCCCGACCCGCTCCAGCCCGCGTGCGGCATCGGCCAGCAGGGCGCCGGCGGCGTCCCACTCGCCCGTCCGTTGCAGGATCGCCACCTCCTCGAAATCCACCGAGTGCAGCAGCAGCCGCGCCGAATGCAGGCCGCCCTGCTGGGCCGCCACCTCCTCGTTCAGCAGGCGGTAGTACTCGGCCGTGCTCGTCCAGCTCATGCCTCCGAGGATGCCCAGCAGCTTCACAGATTCCTCCTCGGCTTCATGGATTCCAGCCGCCAGGGCACCAGACGTTCCAGCAGCTCCACCAGTGCCGCCTCCATGAATTCGTAGTCATCGGGAATGCCAAGCGTCAGGATCCGGTCGTCCGGCAAGGCTCCCCGGAATCGCTGGCGCAGGATGTCCCGGTGCCGTTTCTCCATGCACATGGCCACGTCCGCCCAGTCCAGCAGGTCACGGCTGACCGGCGTTTCCGCGTCCCGGTTCGTCCCCGCCGACGTGACCTCCCAGCCATCCACGCTCCGAAAGACCGCCTCGGCTGTAGGACTGCGGAGTTTGTTCTGCGCGCAGACGAACACCACCCGCAGAGGCCGGGTCAAGGCAACACCTGCGTGAAGTGCTCCACGGTCGGAAACGGATCATAGAAGTGGTGCAGCAATGTCCTCCACTCCTGATACCCCGCACTGCCCCGGAAGCCGACCGTGTGATCTTCCAGCGTCTGCCACCACACCAGCAGCACGTACTTGTGGTCATCCTCCACACACCGCTGAAGCTCGTGCCGAATATAGCCCTTCATGCCCGCAATGATGCCCTGAGCCTGAGCGAACGCGGCCTCGAAGTCGGCCGTCTGTCCGGCTCGGATCTGGAGCATGGCGAGTTCGAGAATCAAGGAACGTCCTTACGGACGCAGATCATCAGTCCAGTAGCGCAGTCGAGTGCAGCGCAGTGGAGGTCAGGTCGAGTGTTCAGGTTGGCCCGGAGCGCGTCGACCGTCTCCTGATGTCCATCTGGCCAATTTGGCTGGGGGACCAGATCGTCAATGACATAGATGCCACCCGGCCCGAGGAGGGCAAGTGCTTCGTCCAACAGCCAGAACTTGCCGGGCCACGTGTCCGCGAAGATCAGATCGAACTTCTGCCCGTGGTGGGCATGAATCCAGGCCGTGCCGTCCTGCACGGTGAAGGTTACGCGGGCGTCCTGAGCCACCGCGGATTGAGCGGCGGCGCTGAGCGTCACGTCCAGTTCCACCGTTTCCAGCGTGGCCTCCGTGTCCATCCCGGCCAGCAGGTGCGCGGTACCGAAGCCCAGGCCAGTGCCGAGCTCCAGAATCCGGCCGCGTGGCTTGCTGGCGGCCAGCGTGCGGAGCAGCGAGCCGGTGACCGCATCGCAACTGGCGTCGAACCCGAGCTGGACGGCCATCTGACGAAAAGGGGCGGTGTCGATCATCGTCCATCTCCTGCGTTCAGGGCGAGGGGTGGGAACCTGCGCTCCCACCCCTCGCCCTGTCATCCATTTAGATCCGGCCTGGCGCGAACTCGCCCTGCCGTCTCTCAGCACCCATACCGGCCACGACCATGTTCTGAATCCTGATCCACGCGCGCGCACTGGCCTCTACGACGTCGGTGGCGACCCCGGTGCCATGGAGAAGCGTCTCCCCGTGCCGCGCGCTGATGCTGACCTCCCCCAGGGCGTCGCCGCCGCCCGTGACGGCCTGGATGCGGTAGGTCTCCAGGGTGGGCGTGATGCCGGTGATCTTGTTGATCGCCTGGAAGGCCGCCTCGACCGGGCCATCGCCGTGCGCGGTGGCGTCCACGGTGCCGTCCGGGGTCTGCAACCGCACGAAGGCCACGGGCGTCATGTTCATGCCGGACGTGATCTGGAAGCCCTCCAGCGTGAAGGTCTGCGGCACGTCGCTGCGGGCCTCGACCAGGGCGCGCAGGTCGTCGGCGTAGATCTGGCCCTTGCGGTCGGCCAGGTCCTTGAAGCGCGCGAACAGCGACTGCACCTTGTCGTCGGGCATGTCCGTGAAGCCCAGGTCGTTCAGGGCCTTGCGGAAGGCGGCGCGGCCGGAGTGCTTGCCCATGACCAGCACGGCGGCCTCGCGGCCGACCAGTTCGGCGTTCATGATCTCGTAGGTCTCGCGGGCCTTGATCACGCCGTCCTGGTGGATGCCGGATTCGTGCGCGAAGGCGTTGTCGCCCACGATGGCCTTGTTGGGCTGCACCGGCATGCCGCTCAGGCGGCTGATCATGCGTGACGCGCGGTAGATCTCGCGGGTGCGGATGCCGGTCTCGAAGCCGTACACGTCGCGGCGGGTGTGGAAGGCCATCACGATCTCTTCCAGGCTGGCGTTCCCGGCGCGCTCCCCGATGCCGTTCACGGTGCATTCGATCTGCCGCGCTCCGCCCTCGGCGGCGGCGATGGAGTTGGCCACCGCCATGCCCAGGTCGTCGTGACAGTGGCTGCTCAGGATGATGTGGCCGGGCAGCTCCCCCTTCAGGAACGCGAACAGCTCCCGCATCTCCTTTGGCGTGGTGTAGCCCACGGTGTCCGGCACGTTGATGGTGGTCGCTCCGGCCTCCACCGCCGCCTTGAAGATCCGTACCAGGAACGGCCACTCGCTGCGCGTGGCGTCCTCCGCGCTGAATTCCACGTCGTCCACGAAGGAGCGGGCCAGCGTGACGGCCTGCACGGCGCGCTCGACGACGGCGTCCGGTTCCAGGTTCAGCTTCTTCTGCATGTGGATGGGGCTGGTGGCGATAAAGGTATGGATGCGCGGCTTCTCGGCGGCCTCCACGGCCTTCGCGGCGGCCTCGATGTCCGCTCGGCCCGCCCGCGCCAGCCCCGCGATGATCGGGCCGCGCACCTCGCGCGCAATGCGGCTCACACCCTCCAGATCGCCGGGCGAGGCGATGGGAAAGCCGGCCTCGATCACGTCCACGCCCAGCCGCGCCAGCTGGTGGGCGATCTCCAGTTTCTGCGAGTGGTTCAGGGCCACGCCGGGGGACTGCTCGCCGTCGCGCAGGGTCGTGTCGAAGATGCGGATGCGGTCATTCTGGGCTTGCTGCGTCATGTGGGGCTCCTGTGCAGGGTGGGAAAGAAGCGGCAAACGAAAAAACCCCGGAGGGCGTTCCTCCGGGGGTTCAGGCCACGTTCGCTTAGCCGTTCACTCCACCGGAGGACGGGTAAGAAGAAGCGAGCCGAAACTGAACATGGCCGGAGTGTAAGCGCGGCCGGGGGCGGAGTGCAAGCATTGTCTAACTCGGGGCGGGAACCGTTGCCCTCCACGGAACGTAACCCTGGTCATGATTCCAGATCTGCCCACGCCGCCCGAAGAGGATAGAGTCGCGCGCAGCGGCCTGCGCTACCGCATCATCGGGAAGGTGCAGCCCACCGTGATCCTCGACCTCGACGCCCGTCACGGTGTGTTCACGGACGCGGGCGGCCTGTCGTGGATGACGCCCACGCCCACCATCAGCATGACCACGAACATGCAGGGCGGCCTGCTGGGCGGCCTCACGCGGGCCTTCAGCGGCGGCACCGTGTTCCTGATCCACCTGAACACCTCCTCGCGCAGGCAGGCGGCGTTCTGCGCGGATTTTCCGGGCCGGATCGTGCCGCTGGAACTCGATGCGGGCGAGAGCATCATCACGCACAAGCACGCCTTTTTGTGCGCCGAGAGCAGCGTGAACCTCGCCGTGACCTTCACCCGGCGCCTGGGGGCCGGCCTGGTCGGCGGGGACGGCTTCGTGCTCCAGAAACTCACCGGCCCCGGCCTGGCCTTCGTCGAGATGGACGGTGACGCCATCGAATACCGCCTCAGCCCTGGCGACACCATGCTCGTTGAACCCGGTCACGTCGCCATGTTCGACCCGAGCGTGGAGTTCAGCATCGAGATGATGAAGGGCATCCGTAACCTGCTGTTCAGCGGCGAGAGCCTGTTCTTCGCCAAGCTGACCGGCCCCGGCCGCGTGTGGCTGAACTCCATGACGGTGTCCAAGGTCGCTCACCGCGTCGGCGAGTACCTGCCCGGCAAGAGCTGAGCGCACAGGGCGGGGGCCAGGCGCCGGGTTCCCCCGAAGCACCTGGCCCCCGCGCGTGTTTAGACTTCCAGCGCCTTCTTGGTGATGAACGGCATCTGGTCGCGCAGTTCCTTGCCCACCACTTCCAGCGTGTGCGTCCGCATCTTGCCGCGCTGCTCGTTCATGTACGGGAAGCCCGCCTCGGCATCGTCGATGAAGCGCTTGGCGAACGCGCCGCTCTGGATGTCGCCCAGCACGCGGCCCATCTCTGCCTTGGTCTCCTCGGTGATGATGCGCGGCCCCGTCACGTAATCCCCAAATTCGGCCGTGTTGGAAATGCTGTGGCGCATGCCCTCGAAGCCCTTCTCGTAGATCAGATCCACGATCAGCTTGACCTCGTGCAGCGTCTCGAAGTACGCGATCTCCGGCTGGTACCCGGCCTCCACCAGCGTCTCGAAGCCCGCCTGGATCAGGTGCGTCACGCCGCCGCACAGCACGCTCTGCTCGCCAAACAGGTCGGTCTCGGTCTCTTCCTTGAAGGTCGTTTCCAGCACGCCGGCCTTCGTGCACCCGATGCCACGGGCGTACGCCAGGGCGATCTCGCGCGCCTTGCCGCTCGCGTCCTGCTGCACGGCGAAGATGCCGGGCATGCCCGCGCCGTCCACGTACACGCGCCGCAGCATGTGGCCCGGGCCTTTCGGCGCGACCAGGAACACGTCCACGCCCGCCGGGGGCTTGATCCGCCCGAAGTGCACGTTGAAGCCGTGCCCGAACGCGAGCGCCTTGCCGTCCGTGAGGTGCGGCGCGATGCTCTGCTCGTAGGTCTTCGGCTGCTGCTCGTCCGGGATCAGGAGCATGACCACGTCGGCTTCCTTCGTGGCGTCCTCGATGCTCGCCACGCGCAGGCCCGCCTGCTCGGCCTTGGCCTTGCTCGACGACCCGTCGCGCAGGCCCACGACCACGTTGAAGCCGCTGTCCCGCAGGTTCTGCGCGTGTGCGTGCGCCTGGCTGCCATAGCCGATGATCGCGATCAGCTTGTTCTCGAGGATGTCGGTGCTGACGTCACGGTCGTAGTACATTTTTGCTGCCATTCGTGGATTCTCCTACAGAGCGGTGAGTTCAGGGGGAATGTGGGCTAGGGGAGGGCGTGGGGAGTGAACTCACGACGGTCGAAGTACTCGACGTAGAGTTCGGGGTTCCGAAACGTCACTTCGCAGTAGTAATACTCGGAATCACGCAGATATCCGTGAGCCTTCAGGTCAGTGCCGTCGTAGGAGAATCCGGCCAGCACGCCGATCTCCCCGGCCCAGTCCATGCTTTGGATAAGGGGTTCGGCCTTGGCATCCGCTGCCTTGTGGAAAGTGAATGCGATGCTCTCCCAGTTCCTGACATCCAGGCGTACCCCGGTCAATCTGATGTTGCCGTCTATGAACATCTCGCTGATCCCGAGGAGCCAGCGTCTGGCTGTCAGATCCATCGACGACACCAGCACGGGAACGTCGGGAGAGACATCAAGAGCTGACATCATTGAGGGTTCCAGAACCCACATCAAATAGTTGCCGGACTGGGATTTTTCGGCCATTCAGAACAGGTTCGGCACGTGCCGCGCGCGTTCTTCCCTGGCCTCGACGCCTTCCATCACGGGTTTCAGCGCCTCGGTTTCGCCCTCGTGGTAGACGTGGCTGGGCACGTCGGCGTTGCTGCCGCGCGTCAGGGCAATGCGGCCGGTGCGCATGGTCTCCAGAATCCCAAACGGCCGCATCTGCTCGATGAAGGCCGTCAGTTTGCCTTCGTCGCCGGTGACTTCGAAGGTCAGGGCGTGGCGGCCGACGTCCACGATGCGGCTTCGGAAGTCCTCGGCGATCTGCCGGACTTCCACGCGGCTTTCCGGCGTGATGGCGACCTTCACGAGCACCAGTTCACGGTCCACGAACTTCTCCAGGCTGTGGTCGATGATCTTCACGACGTCGTGCAGTTTCTCGAGTTGCTTGATGGCCTGCTCGACCACGCCCCGGTCGCCGTGGACGACGATGGTCATGCGCGACACGCCGGGGTGTTCGGTGCTGCCGACCGATAGGCTCTTGATGTTGTAGCCGCGCCGTCCGAACAGGGCGGTGATGCGCGTCAGGACACGGGGTTCGTCGCGGACGAGCAGCGAGAGGAGCTGATCCTGGGCGTGCGTCATGCTTTGTTGGCCTCCTCGGCGGCGTGTTCCATGGCGTCACTCAGGTCCGGGGTACGCCCCGGTTCGGTCTCGATCAGTTCGTACAGCGCGGCTCCGGCGGGCACCATGGGGAACACGCCGTGCTCGTGCGGCACGACGACCTCCAGCAGGGCGGATTTCGGGTCATTCAGCCACGCGTCGATCGCGCCGGGCAGGTCGTCCATGCTGGTGGCGCGGTAGCCGGGCACGTCGTAGGCGTCCGCGAGCTTGATGAAGTCCGGGTTGCTGTCGCCCAGCCAGACCTCGCTGTAGCGCTTCTCGTGGAACATCTCTTGCCACTGGCGCACCATGCCCAGGAAGGAGTTGTTGATGATGCAGATCTTGACGTTGCGGATGTCGTACATCTTCAGCGTCGCGAGTTCCTGGGAGGTCATCTGGAAACCGCCGTCTCCGGCGATGACCACGGAACGCACGCCGGGTTCCGCCATGGCCGCGCCGATGGCCGCCGGGAAGCCGAAGCCCATGGTGCCCAGCCCGCCGGAGTTGATCCAGCGCCGGGGTCGCTCGAAGCGGGCGAGCTGCGCGGCGAGCATCTGGTGCTGCCCCACGTCGGAGGACAGGATGTCGTTCCCGTCCAGGCGATCCACGACCGCCTTCACGGCGTAGCCCGCTCCCCACGTCTCCGGCGTGACCGTCCGCGACGTCCACTCGGCCAGCGTGGCCTTCCACTCGGGCGTCAGAATCTTCTCGGCGCCCCTGGTCAGCATGGCGGCGGCCACCTTCGCATCGCCGCGCACCGGCACGTGCGTCCGGATGATCTTCCCGATCTCGGCAGCGTCGAGTTCCACGTGAATGATGCTGGCGTTCGGGGCGAAGCCGTTCACACGGCCCGTCACCCGGTCATCGAAGCGCAGGCCGATGCCCAGCAGCACGTCCGCCTCGCTGATCGCGCGGTTCGCGGCCACGCTGCCGTGCATGCCCGGCATGCCCAGCCACAGCGGATCGCTGGCGGGGAAAGCTCCCAGGCCCATCAGGGTCGTGGTCACGGGCAGCTGCCACGCGCGTGCCAGGGCGGTGATCTCGGGAGCCGCGTCGAGTCCGCCGCCGCCCACCATCATCAGCGGTTTTTTAGCGCCGCGCAGCAGTTCCTTGGCCCGCTCGATCGCCTCGGCACTGGGCGCTGGGATTTCCGGCCGGGCGTGCGGTGCGGGAATTTCCCCGTGGAACGCTGCGAGCTGGATGTCCTTCGGGATGTCCACCAGCACCGGCCCCGGCCGCCCGCTGCGCGCGATCCGGATGGCCTCCGCGACGATCCGGGGCAGGTCCTCGACCTCGCGCACCACGTAGTTGTGCTTCGTGATGGGCAGCGTGATCCCCGTGATGTCCGCCTCCTGGAAGGCGTCGGTGCCCATCAGGTGCCGGGCGACGTTCCCGGTGATCGCCAGCAGCGGCACGGAGTCCAGCATCGCGTCCGCGAGGCCCGTCACGAGGTTCGTCGCGCCCGGCCCGCTGGTCGCCATGCACACGCCGATCTCACCGGTCGCCTTCGCCCAGCCCTCGGCCGCGTGCGCCGCGCCCTGCTCGTGCCGCGTGAGCACATGCCTCACTTCCGGGTAGAAGGTCAACGCGTCGTAGACCGGCATGATCGCCCCGCCGGGGTAGCCGAACACGGTCGAGATCCCGTGGTTCGCCAGGGTCGCCCACAGCGCCTTCGCGCCGGTCATGTCGCCGCGATCCGGTCCGTTCAGTTGGTCTGCACCTTCTTTGCCCATGCTGCTCAGCCTCCTATGAAAAACCCCCGCTCCGTGATCGGGCGGGGGATGCGGCAGACGGCGGTACTCAGCCTCGGCATTCCCCGATGCTTACAAGTACCACCACAATGCGCGCGCTCATGCCGGGTAGCTTACGGCGCGCGGACGGGAAATGGCAAGGCGGGTCTAGACGGGCCGAGGGCGGGCTCAGCAACTGCTCCGGCCGCAGGTGCCCGCCGCAAGCCGAAGTAGCGGGTAACAGACAACCCCCGCCACTCGGACGGGGGTCTTGAGTCAGGCCTTACTCAGCCGCGGAATTCGCGGTCGGCGAAGTCCTCGCGGGGACGGCTGGATGTCTGGCCCCGGTCGTTGCCGCCCCGGCCCTGGCTGCTGCGGTTGCCGCCGCCCTGGCTGCCGCCACCGTCGCGGCTCCAGCGGCCCTGGCCGCCACCGCCCTGGCCGCCGCCCCGGTTGCCCCGGTAGCCGCCCTCGTCACGGCCGCTGCGGCCGCCGCCCTGGTAGCTGCCACCCTGGCGTTCACGGGTGGGCGCTTCGAACAGTTCCGGAAGTTCCTGCGCGACTTCGATCTGGATCTCGCCTTCCAGGGGGTTGGCGGCGATCAGCTTGGCGATGAACTCGCTGGGTACGTCGGCGACGGTGCCGCCGCGCCACTGGCGCACCTTGCCCAGGCGGCGGGTGTCGACGTCGCCGACGCGGGCCAGCAGGGCCACGGTACGGGCCACGCCCAGGCGCTCGCCGTGCAGGATGATGGTGGTCAGACCTTCCTCGCCGCTCAGCAGGCTGGCGGCCTTCATGGGCTCGGTCACGCCGCTGATCTTCGCCAGGGCGCGGGACAGGGCTTCGAGGCCCAGTTCGCTGAAAAGACGCTCGGCCTCGGCCTGGAAGCCGCTCGCGGCGTCACTGTCGACCTTGCGCACCATGTCGGCGCTGGCCTTGGCGCTGGCCGAAGCGACTTCCTTCGGCGTGGGCAGGCCGCGCTCGGTGAAGCGCACGCCCGTGATGCGTTCCAGGCCCGCCACATCGCGCTGCTCGCGATCCGAGTACATGATCACGGCGGTGCCGGTGCGGCCCGCACGGCCCGTGCGGCCCGAGCGGTGCACGTAGGAGTCGGGATCCTGCGGCAGGTGGTACTGCACGACCAGATCGACCTCGGGAATGTCCAGGCCACGCGCGGCCACGTCGGTGGCCACCAGCACGCCCACGCGGCCGCTGCGGAAGGCGCCGAGGGCGCGTTCACGCTGCGTCTGCGCCAGGTCGCCGTGCAGCGCTTCGGCTTCCAGGCCGCGATGGATCAGTTCGTTGGCCAGTTCGTCCGCTTCACGCTTGGTGCGCGTGAACACGATGGCCTTTTCCGGGTTGTAGACGGTCAGCAGGTCGGCCAGCACGCGGGTTCGGCTGCGGCCCACCTTGATCTTCAGATGCTCCACGGTCTGCGCGGTCTGGTTGCGATCCTCGCCCACCACGTCCACCAGCACGGGGTCGTTCATGTACTTCTTGCTCAGGCGGCGCACGTCCCCGCTCAGCGTGGCGCTGAACAGCATCGTCTGGCGCTCTTCGGGCGTCTTCTGCAGGATCGTCTCGATGGCCTCGGCGAAGCCCACGGACAGCATCTCGTCGGCTTCATCCAGCACGGCGAACTTGACTTCGGTCAGGTCGAGGTTGCCGCGTTCCAGGTGGTCGATCAGGCGGCCGGGGGTGCCGACCACGATGTCCACGCCGCGGCGCAGCGCGCTTTCCTGCGGGCCGTAGGAGGCGCCGCCGTACACGGTCACGGTGACGAGTTCGCCGCCGCTCTTGGAGAACTCGTCCGCAACCTGCTTGGCGAGTTCGCGAGTCGGGGCGACGATGATGGCGCGGGGCAGACGACCACGTTCGCGGCTGGGCGCTAGCGCCTGGATGATCGGCAGCGCGAAGGCCAGGGTCTTGCCGGTGCCGGTGCGGGCCCGGCCGATCAGATCCTTGCCGGCCAGCGTCTGGGGCAGGCTCTCGACCTGGATGGAAGTGGCTTCCGTAATGCCGCGTTCAGCGAGGCGCGCCGCAAGTTCGGGCGCGATCAGTTGATCAAAATTCATTTGTAGTCCTTTTGGGAAAGTCCCCTGCGAACTACAAACGCCTTTGTCGCGAAAGCTCGTCCTGAGTGTGGGGCACTCTCCGGCCGCCGGGTGACTCCCGGTCGGCGCACAAGGAAGAAGCTTACAGGAAAGGTGGACGGAGTGCAAGTGGCAGACGGAATGGTGAGGCCACCCGATCCATTCCCGTCACGTTCTGACAACTAGCCCGGATCCGTGCCGTCCTGCTAGAATGCCCCGTTTCAGAACGTAGGGCGCAGTGTGTCTTACGCAACAGTCATAACCCGCCTGTGAGGCTGCATGCCGTCCGGGACAGGAAAAAAGGAGTATCGACCTTGCAGAGCAACCTGATCGTCCGTGGCGCGAAGGAACACAACCTCAAGGACATCACCGTGGAACTGCCACGCGACCAGTTCGTGGTGATCACGGGCGTGTCCGGCAGCGGCAAGAGTACCCTGGCCTTCGACACCATCTATGCCGAGGGCCAGCGCCGGTATGTCGAGTCGCTGAGCGCCTACGCCCGGCAGTTCCTGGGTCTGATGGAAAAGCCCGACGTGGAGAGCATCACGGGCCTGTCGCCGGCCATCTCCATCGACCAGAAGACCACAAGCCACAACCCGCGCAGCACGGTCGGCACCGTCACGGAAATCCACGATTACCTCAGGTTGCTGTACGCCCGCGTCGGCACGCCGTACTGCCCGATCTGCGGCCGCAAGATCGAGAAGCAGAGTCCCAGCGAGATCACGGATCGCCTGCTCGCGGGCTTCCTCGACAAGCGCGCGATCCTGCTCGCGCCGGTCGTGCGCGGCCGCAAGGGTGAGTACCGCAAGCTGTTCGGCGACCTGCGCCGTGAGGGCTTCGCGCGGGTGCGCGTGGACGGCACGCTGTACGAGCTGGAGGAAGCCGAGAAGCTGAAGCTGGAGAAGTTCGAGAAGCACGATGTGGACGTGGTCATCGACCGCGTGACGCTGCGCGAGAGTGACCGCAGCCGCGTGGCCGAGAGCGTGGAACTTGGACTGCGCCGGGGCGAGGGCCTGCTGCGCGTGCTGATGCCGGACGGCGCGGAGGACGGCAGCGCGCACGAGGAACTGTACTCGGAGAAATTCGCCTGCCCGGAACACGGCAGCGTGCTGGAGGAACTCGAACCGCGCAGCTTCAGCTTCAACAACCCGTACGGCGCGTGCCCGGACTGTGCGGGCCTGGGCAGCAAGCAGGAGTTCAGCCCGGAACTCGTGATCGACGAGCGGCTGAGCATCGCCGAGGGCGCCATCCTGCCGTGGAGCAAGAAGGGCACGGGCGGCGGCGTGTACTACTGGGACAAGCTCAAGGCCCTCTCGGAGCACCTGGAGTTCGACCTGAAGGCCCCGTGGCGCGACCTGAGCGCGAAGGCCCAGAAGGCCGTGCTGCACGGGCCGGGCCAGCCCTTCGAGGTCGTGTACCGGCGGGGCGGCAAGGAGACCATGCGTTTCATGACCGAGTTCGAGGGCGTCATCACGAACCTGGAGCGCCGCTACGCGGACACCGAGTCCGAGTTCATGCGCGAGAAGCTGGAAGAACTGATGGAACTGCGGCCCTGCCCGACCTGCGGCGGCACCCGCTACAAGCCGGAGATTCTGGCGGTGCGGGTGGGCGGCCTGAACATCTCGCAGGCCAGCGGCATGAGCGTGCTGGAAGCCGACGCGTACTTCCAGCAGCTTCAGGACAGCACGCTGGATCACGTGACCATCGAGCCGTTCCTGGCCGGACACCTGGGCGGCGAGGCAAAGGCCCACGCGCCCCGCAAGTACGAGTACGCCCTGAACGACTTCGGCACGGCCGTGTCCGCACCGATCCTCAAGGCGATCCGCACGCGCCTGAAGTTCCTGGTGGATGTGGGTCTGGACTACCTCTCCCTCGACCGCACCGCGAACACGCTGTCCGGCGGCGAGGCGCAGCGCATCCGCCTCGCCACGCAGGTCGGCTCGGGCCTGACCGGCGTGCTGTACGTGCTGGACGAGCCGTCCATCGGCCTGCACCCCAAGGACAACCACCGCCTGATCGGCACCCTCAAGCACCTGCGCGACCTGGGCAACACCCTGATCGTCGTGGAGCACGACGAGGACACCATGATGGAGGCCGACTACCTCGTGGATATGGGGCCGGGCGCCGGGGTGCACGGCGGTGAGGTGGTCGCAGTCGGCACGCCGGAGCAGGTCAAGCACGACAAGAACAGCCTGACCGGCAAGTACCTGCGCGGCGAGCTGAAGATCGAGGTGCCCGCCGAGCGCCGCCGGGGCAACGGCAAGAAACTGAAGGTCATCGGGGCGCGCGAGCACAACCTTCAGAACGTGGACATCGAGATTCCGCTGGGCACCATGACCGTCGTGACCGGCCCGTCGGGCAGCGGCAAGAGCACGCTGATCCACGACATCCTGCACGCCACGCTGGCGAAGGAACTCAACGGCGCCAAGACCACGCCCGGCAAGTACGACCGCATCGAGGGCATGGAGCACCTCGACAAGGTCATCGAGATCGACCAGAGTCCCATCGGGCGCACGCCGCGCAGCAACCCGGCCACCTACACCGGCGTCTTCACCGAGATCCGCGACCTGTTCACCCGCACGCCCGAGGCCAGACGCCGTGGCTACCTCGCGGGCCGCTTCTCGTTCAACGTGAAGGGTGGCCGCTGCGAGCACTGCAAGGGCGACGGCGTCATGAAGATCGAGATGAACTTCCTCCCGGACATTTACGTGCCGTGCGAGGTCTGCAAGGGCGCGCGCTACAACCGCGAGACGCTGGAGGTGAAGTACAACGGCAAGACCATTGCCGACGTGCTCGACCTGACGGTGGAGGACGCCAACACCTTCTTCGAGGCGATTCCGCCGATCCAGCGCAAGATGCAGCTGCTGCTCGACGTGGGCCTGGGCTACATGCGGATCGGGCAGCCCAGCACCACGCTCTCGGGCGGCGAGGCGCAGCGGATCAAGCTCGCCACGGAACTCTCCAAGCGCGCGACCGGCAAAACCATCTACATCCTCGACGAACCCACGACCGGCCTGCACTTCGAGGACGTCCGCAAGCTCATGGAAGTGCTGCAACGCCTCGTCGAGGGCGGGAACACCCTGGTCATCATCGAGCACAACCTGGATGTCATGAAGACCGGCGACCACATCATCGACCTCGGCCCTGAGGGCGGCGTGCGTGGCGGACTGGTCGTCGCCACGGGCACGCCTGAGGAGATGGCCGCGCACCCCACCAGTCACACCGGGGAATACCTGCGCAAGGTGCCGGGCATCGTGCCTCAGGGGCAGACTGTGGAACGGGAACTGGTCGGGGCCGCCCCCGCGCGGAAAGGACGTGCTAAGAAGGGAGCAGCATGACCGAGCTTCCGGAGCCGACCCCCACGCCACCAGCCGACGCCAGCGTGGCGTCCGTGGAGTCCCAGGCTCCGGCTCCCCAGCCACAGCCCCTCAGGCGCCGCCGCATCCGCACGCCCGCCGAACTGCGGCACCGTGGGCAGTTCCTGCACTTCCTGCGCATCTTCGGCGGCCTGATGACGCTGTTCGCCCTGGCGTACTTCATGTGGACGCCGGGCGAGTGGCCCACCATGCTGCTCGTGTGGGTGCTGCTGACCTTGCTGGCGGACGAGTTCGGCGGGTGGTTCGGGTACATCGGCCTGGTGCTCGGCGGCCTGGGGTACTTCAGTCCGGATCAACCTGCGGCGCAGTGGCTGGTGATCCTCCCGCTGGTCGGAGGGGCGCTGTTCGCCGTGCTGCTCATCAAGCACTCGGGCGGGCCGTTCGTGCTGCCCTTCGCGGCCGTGCTGTATACCGGCGTGCTCCTGGGTGTCGCCCGCTATGGCCTGAAGGTCGACCCGCAGCTCAACCTGCCCGCCAACGCGACCTTCCAGCGCACGGCGCTGCTCGCCATGGCGGTGGGCCTGGGCATCAGCTTCGTGCGGCAGTTGACCGGCATCATCTACCGCGCAGTCATCCGGCGGCAGGCGCGGCTGGACGCCGAGCAGATTCCCGCCTGACCTCACCGGCAGTCGGCCGTCGTCATGCCGGGTCGCTGGGACATCCTTCTCTGCCCGTTCATATCCGGGCGGTACACTCGATGCCACCATGACCAGACTTCAGGGAACCAACTCCAACCGCACCGTGCTGGTGATCGGCACGCTGGTCGCCGTGGCGCTGATCGCCCTGGCCCTCTTCGCCGTGCGCGGCAAACCGGCCCCCGGTGCGGGCCTCGCGCCGAACTTCAACCTCGATGGCGTGGCCTTTGCCGGGCAGGCCGGCGCCCCCGTCTCGGTCGTCGTGGTCGAGGACTTCAAGTGCCCCATCTGCAAGAACTTCGAGGACACCATCGCCCCGGAGTTGAAAACCAAGTACATCGACACCGGCAAGGCCAAGATGTACTCGCTGGTCTGGCCGTTCCTGGCCACCACGCGTGGTCTGGCCACCGACGATTCCAAGCTCGCCGGGCAGGCGGCCCGCTGCGTGTACGACCAGAGCGGCAACGACGGCTTCAATGCCTACAAGGCCATTCTGTTCCGGGCCCAGGGCGACGAATCCACCGTGTGGGCCACCAAGTCCCGCCTGAAAGACCTCGCCAGTAACGTCGAGGGCCTCGATCAGGCCAAGTTTGCCACCTGCCTGGATACCGACACCACCGCCGCGCGTGTGGACGCCGACCGGCAGCAGGTCGAGAAGGCCGGCGTGAACCACACGCCCACCGTGTTCGTGAACGGCAAGGAAGTCATGGGCGGCGGCCAGAGCTCGTACCAGCTCGCGGACGTCAGCGCGGCCATCGACGCCGCCAGCAAGTAAGACCATGACCCGAGACAACCGCCTGTACCTCGCGTGGGTGATTGCCCTGATCGCCACCCTGGGCAGCCTGTATTTCAGCGAGGTGCGTGGCTTCAGGCCCTGCATCCTGTGCTGGTACCAGCGTGTGTGCATGTACCCGCAGGCCCTGCTGCTCGGCATCGCCGCCCTGACCGGCGATCTGGGCATCCGCCGCTACGCGCTGCCGCTGTCGGGCATCGGGTGGCTGGTCGCGCTGTACCAGAACCTCGAAACCTGGGGCGTGGTGCCCACCCTCAGGGGGTGCACAGCCGATCCCAGCGCGTCGTGTGGGACGCCCTGGCCCGTGTGGGGCGCGAGTTCTCCACTGAACACGGTCATCACCATTCCGGTGCTGGCCCTGATTGCCTTCACGCTGATCATCGCCCTGCTGAGTTGGCGGCGCCCCCGGACGCTGTAGACGCCACGGAGATCAGGCACCAACGTTTCGCCGAGCAGGTCAAATCGACGGAAACCGACGACGTACCACAGGCCGACCGCCGCCGGTCGCGGATCATTCTCCGGACGATACGGGTGTGGATTCGCGGGGAGGCAGAGCGGGCAGGGGGGCGCCCAGCGCGCCGCTCAGGCTGCGGCCCTGGTAGGCCGTGCTGGTCAGCCAGTAGCGTTGCACCCAGCGTTTCCCGAGGGTGGCGATCGGTACGGCGATGATCGCGCCCAGCGCCCCGCCAAGGCTCAGGCCGACCAGCAACGCCACCAGGATCGCGGCCGGACTGAGGGCCACGGTGCGGCCCATGATCAACGGCCCGAGCACGTTGCCCTGCAACTGGTTGATCACGAAGTACACGGCCGCGACCAGGCCGACCACGACGCCGCCCTGCGGCAGCGCCTGCAACATGGCCACGGCTGCCGCCAGCACGATCCCGACGTACGGGATCAGGCTCACCAGGCCGCTCAGCAGGCCCAGGGCCAGGGCATTCGGAACCTTCAGGATCAGCAGGCCCACGTAGGCCAGCGCGGCGGCGGCCAGCATCAGCAGCAGTTGTCCGCGCATATATCCGCCGAAACTCTCGCTGACGTCCTCCGAGAGCTGGTACACAGTCGGCTGCCACACGCGGGGAAACAGGTGCAGCACGCTCAGGCCCACGCGGGCGTAATCGAACATGAAGTACAGCGCCAGGGTCACGATGAACCCCACCTGTCCCAGGTACCCGATCACGTTCGAGAGGGTGTTCAGGACGTCCGGGCCGCTGCTCAGCACCCGGTCGAGGATCGGGCCGGCGTTCTGCGTGAGGTTGGTCGTCTGCTCGCCGATGTACTTGTCGACGCTCGCCTTGAGGCCCTGCGCGCCGGGGATCTTGTCCAGGCGGTCGAGCGCACTGAACAGCACCTTCTCCAGGTTCTGCGCAATCTGCGGAATGCCGTTGATCAGCCCCGTGATCTGTGAACTCACCGCCGTGACCAGGAAGGCCAGCAGGGCCAGGGTCACGATCAGCAGCAGCATCACGCCGATCGGTCGGCCGATCCGGTGCCGTTCGAGCCACAGCAGCACCGGCTGCGCCAGGAAGGCCAGGGCGTAGGCGCTGAGCACCATGAAGATCACGCCGGCCAGCAGGCCCGATCCCCACACCAGCAGCCGCCACGCCACCCACGCCATTGCCACGTACGCCACGAGGCGCACCACCGGCCGCGCCCACATCAGGCGCAGCAGATGACGGACGTCACGGGCCTCCCACCAGCTGACGGGGTCGCGCTGCGGCCGTGGGGACGCATCGGGCAGGTCGGGCGTAGGGGTCACCACCACATCCTGCCACCAATTCTGGGGGGGTGACATGCCCGCTTTCAGGGCATGAGCCTGAGGTGAAGACTGGTGTCACCGCGGTGCCGCACTCCGCTGGAGGGTCTGCGAAACCTGGCGGTGCCCGCCCTCAGGCGGCGCTGGGCAGGGGGGTGGGCGGCTCGGTGCGGCTCCCGGCCCTCTGCCAGAAGTACACGGCGGCGATCAAGGCAAGGGCTCCCAGGTTGTACAGAATGTTCGTGGGGATGATCAGGATGAAGGAGGCGACCAGCAGCAGCAGCATCTGCACTGGGTTCGTCTTGCGGTGCAGAAAGCGCAGCGTGGCGGCGCTGAACGCCACCAGCCCGATGAACGCGAACACCACCATGAAGATCGCGTCACCAACGGGCACTCCGCCCAGGCGGCCGTCCTGGATCAGCAGCAACTGCGGGTTGAAGAACATCATGTAGGCCAGCAGGGCCGTGCGCAACTCGTACTGAAAGGCCTGGATGCCTGTGGCCACAGGATTTCCGCCGCTGATGGCCGCCGCCGCGAAGGCAGCGAGGGCCACTGGAGGCGTGCTGTCGGCCATGATGCCGAAGTAGAACACGAACATGTGGGCGGGCAGCAGCTGCGCCGGGTTCCCGGTGTCGAAGCCGGCGACCTTCACGATGATTGGGACGATCAGCGCGCTCATCAGGATGTAGTTCGCGGTGGTGGGCAGCCCCATCCCCAGGATCAGGGCGATCAGCTGCGCCATGAACAGCACGACCAGCATCTTCAGGAAGGGGTTCGTGAACACAGCCGACACGCTCTCCACGATGTCCGCCAGCCCGAAGCCCAGCCCCGTGATGGTCACGATCCCCACGATGATCCCGGCCGCGCCCGTGGCGACGGCGATCCCGACCATACTGCGCGCCGCGCCCTCGAAGGCCTCCACGATCTTCCGCAAGCCGTCCAGCGCGCCCTGCCCAGCGCTGCGGCCGCTTCGGCGGGCCAGCCAGATCTCCTGCATGACCATCATCACGAGCATCATGTACACCGTGTACAGGGCGATGCGCTCCGGCGTGGCCTCGGGGTTCATGGTCAGGGTGCCCAGCAGGTACCCGAGCGGGATCAGGTAGTACCAGCCGGACAGGAGCGTTTTGCGGACGCGCGGCAGCTCGTTGCGGGGCAGGCCCTTCAGGCCGAGTTTCAGGGCTTCGATGTGCGTCACGACCAGCAGCGCGCCGTAGCACAGAAACGCGGGGATGGCCGCTGCGGCAATCAGGGCGCGGTAGTCGATGTTCAGGTTCTGCGCCATGATGAACGCCGCTGCGCCCATCACCGGCGGCATCAGCTGCCCGTTGCTGCTGCTCGCCACCTCGATGGCGCCGGCCTTTTCGGCCGAGTACCCGACGCGTTTCATGGTGCCGATGGTGATGTTCCCACCGGTCACTACGTTGCTGATCGCGGAGCCGGAGATGATGCCGTTCAGTGCGCTGGACAGCACGCTCGCCTTTGCGGGACCCCCCCGGAAGCCGCCCAGCAGACCCTGCGCCACGTTCATGAACCAGTCTCCGGCGCCCAGTTTGTCGAACACGGCGCCGAACAGCACGAACAGGAACACGATCTGTGCCGACACGCCCAGCCCCGTGCCGAAGATGCCCTCGGTGTTCGCGAACAGCTGCCCAACCACCTGTGGCCACGTCGCTCCGGCGTGCAGCTGCAGCTGTGGGCCCAGATCGCCGTGGATCAGGCCTTTGGGACCGGTCAGGGCGTACGTGATGAACACGATCGCCACTACCGGCATGGCAATCCCGATGGTGCGCCACGCGGTCAGCAGTAGCAGCACGATCATGGCGCTGCCTACCCAGACGTCCGGAGTGGTCAGCACTCCGCCCTGGATATTGGCGATATCTGGGTACTGCCGGATCAGGTACGCCGCCGTGAGGGTCGCCCCGATGCCCAGAATCCAGTCGACCCACGGCACGCGCGTCTGCGGGTGACCCGGTGTCTTGCGGAATGGGAACACCAGATAGGCCAGCGCGAACGCGAACCCCAGGTGCGTGGCGCGCAGGGTCACGGTGTCTACATTGCCCACCTGCGTGGCGTACATCTGGTACAGGCACCATGCGACCGCCAGCAGCGTGACCAGCAGCGCCTGCCAGCCGAACAGCTTTCGGCCCCCGGTCTCGGCGGCCTCCACGATCTCGAGGGCGCGCTTCTCGCCCTCGGTCATCTCGTGGCCCGGCGGGCTCAGCGTGGCATCGGAACTGATCGGACGGGTCGGGTCACTCATGCTGTCCTCACTATGAACAAAGGGCGGCGGGGGCCAGCCGCACGCAGCGGACTGACCCCCGGTCTGTCAGGCGAACCTGGGGGCTTACTTGACGTTCAGGCCCTTTTCCTTGTAGTACTTCAGCGCGCCGGGGTGCAGCGGCGCCGGTAGCCCCTTGACGGCCTTGGCCAGCGTGAAGTTCGCCGCCAGGCTCGGGTGGATGGCCTTCAGCGCCGCCTCGTTGTCGAACATGGCCTTCATGGCCTTGTACACGGTATCGTCGCTGGCGTTCGTGGTCGTCACCAGGGTCGCCTGCACGGCCACGCTCGGCACGGTCGCGCCCACCCCCTTGTACTGCCCGCCGGGAATGTTGTAGCGCACGTAGAAGGGGTATTTCTTGATCAGGCTGGCTGCCTGGTTCCCCGCCACCGGCACCAGGCTCACGGGCAGCGTCTGCGCGATCTGCGCGATCACGCTCGCGCCCAGGCCACCGGTGAAGAACAGCGCGTCGGCGCGCTTGTCCTGCATCAGCGAGATGCCCTGCGCCGGCGACACGCGCAGCGCTTGCCCCAGATCTTCGAAGGTCACGCCGTAGGCCTCCAGTACCTGCTTTGCCGTCTGCTCGGTGCCGGAACCCAGGTCGCCAATGACCACGCGCTTGCCTTTCAGGTCGGCCACGGATTTGATGTTGCTGTCCTTCAGGGCCACCAGGTGCAGCACCTCGGGATACAGCATGGCCATCACGCGCAGCTTGGCGTTCGCCTTGCCCTCAAAGGCCGGGAGGCCCGTGCCCTTGTACGCGTAGTACGTGATGTCGTTCTGCACCAGCGCGGCGTCCAGCTCGCCCGTGCCCAGCGCGTTGACGTTGAACACGCTGCCGCCTGTGCTGCGGGCATTGGCGCGTACCCCACTGCCACTGTCGTTGATCAGCTTGGCCATGCCGGTCGCCACCGGGAAGTACACGCCGGTCGTGCTGCCGGAACCGATGGTGAGGAAGGTGCTGCCCTGCGCGAGGGCCAGCGCGGCGGTGGCCAGGGCGCCGACGGCCAGGAACTGCTTCGTGGTCTTCTTCATGTGAATCCTCCTGAGGACAGCACGTGAACCGTGCTGGGTGGGGTTGAGGGGAACGCACGACATGTTAACACACGGATGAAATCCTATTTTTGTCCCGCCCAGCCGTCCCTGCTCCCTCCTGGCTGCCCACGCGTTACAGTGACGTCATGACGTCCGAGCGATCCGTCCGCGCCAGCGATTCCGCCCCGATCATCGTGGCCCAGGACGTCCAGAAGCACTTCGGCACCTTTCACGCCCTGCGCGGCGTGACCATGAGCGTCCGCCCCGGCGAGGTCGTCGTCGTGATCGGCCCGTCCGGCAGCGGCAAGAGCACTTTCATCCGCACCCTGAATGCCCTCGACCCGCACGACGGCGGCACCATCAACGTGGACGGCATCCCCCTCAACGGCCAGGGCAACATGGACGCCATCCGGCGCGAGGTCGGCATGGTCTTCCAGAGCTTCAACCTCTTTCCCCACCTGACCGTGCTGGAGAACATCACCCTGGCCCCCACCCGGGTGCGCCGCACCAGCCGGGCTGACGCCCAGGCCCGCGGTCTGGAACTCCTGCGCCGCGTGGGCATCGAGGAACAGGCGTACAAATATCCCGCGCAACTGTCAGGGGGGCAGCAGCAGCGCGTGGCGATTGCCCGCGCCCTGGCCATGGATCCCAAGATCATGCTCTTCGACGAGCCCACCAGCGCCCTCGACCCCGAGATGATCAAGGAAGTGCTGGACGTCATGAAGGAACTGGCCCGCTCGGGCATGACCATGCTGGTCGTGACCCACGAGATGGGGTTTGCCCGCGAGGTCGCCGACCGCCTGCTGTTCTTCGATCAGGGCAACATCGTCGAGGACACCACCCCCGAGGAGTTCTACGCCAACCCCAAGCACGAACGGGCCAAGCAGTTCCTGAGCAAGATCCTGGGTCACTGATCTGGGAGCCCGCACCCACCCGGGCGATGCTCGACCCCAGTGCCCGGCGGTCGCGCACCGGCTCAGGCGTCGCGCCGCAGCTTGCCACACCGCCACCACGCCGCGGCGCTGAACAGGGCGCTCAGGACGAACACCGGGGTATAGCCGGCAGCATCGGCGATCAGGCCGCCCAGCACGGGCAGGAACAGGGCGCCACCGACCAGGGTGTTCAGGGTACCGATGTACCGGCTGCGTTCGCCGGGCGGCGCGATGTTCAGCAGGTGGTTGGTGTGCCCCAGGTTGAAGCCTTGCGCGGCCACTGACGTCAGGATGAACACGCCCAGGTACGCCCAGGTGCCCAGGTGGAGCGCCCCGACCACGATGGCGTACAGGGGAGCGATGCCGTAGAAGAAGGTGGCGTAACGGATGATACGGCGTGAGCCCTTGCGCTCCGCGACGCGTTGCCACACGACGTTCGATAGTGGGGCGGCGCCGGTCAGGGCCATCACGAAGATACCGAGCGTGGCGGGCGGAAAGTGCAGGCTGCGCAGGGCGTTCGCGGCGTAGAACGGATCGCTCATGCTGCCGCCCGCGAGGAGCAGCCGGACGATCAGGAACGCCCGGAAGTGCGGATCACGCAGCGTCTGGGGAATGGCTTTCAGCTCCCCCCGCACGCCCTGCGGTTCCTGCGGAGGATCCGGCGGTTCGTCCACCCGGCCGAGCACGCTGTACCCGAAGGTGTAGGCGATGGTCGCCAGCGCGAAGATCAGGGCGTAGTCGTAGGGGAACTGCAGCGAGGAGCCGAGGATCAGCCGGACGATCAGCCCGGCCCCGAAAGCAAGCAGGCCGCCGTACAGGTTGCGCGTGCCGAAGAAGCGGGCGCGCCGGTCGCTGGCCACGGTCTTGCTGACCACTTCCAGGAACGGCAGGCCCGACACGCCGGACGCCAGCGAGTTCACCAGCATGGCGAGCACGAAGAGCGTGAGGCACAGCGCGGGCCTGTCGGCGAGCAGGCCCGCGACCAGCACCATGGCCAGGTACGCACCGGTGCGGGCTCCGGCGGCCGAGCGGTAGACCGGCAACTTGTACGGCAGGGCCCGCACGCGCGCGGCGACCAGCAATTGCGGCAGCATCCACCCGCCGGCCGCGATCGACGGCAGCAGTCCGATCACCCAGTTCGGCGCGCCCAGGCGGGACGCGAAGCCCGCCACGACCACGGGCACGTTCAGGAAGCCGTCGCCGAGCGAGGCGCCCCAGCCGTTCAGGATGCCCAATTTCTCGTTGCGGCTCCAGTTCATGCGCGGCATCGCGGGCATTATCCGCCCTGGTCGCGCGGGCGGTTCGGCGTGGCTGGACAACGCCTCCTGCGCTGGCCGGAACCCGACCGGGAAAACTGCTCTACGCTGCTCGGCATGAGGATCCGCATCAAGGAGGTCGCCGAGCGCGCGGGAGTGAGTGCGTCCACGGTCTCCAAGGTGCTGTCCGGGCACGACGTGTATGCCGTGCGCGCCGAGACGGCCCAGCGGGTCCGGCAGGTGGCCCGTGACCTCGGGTACGTGCCGGATGTGGCCGCGCGGAACCTGCGCACACGCCGCACCGGGCAACTGGGCGTGGTGCTGGAGGCCGTGGGTGCCTCGGAACCGGATGAGCTGCTGGGGGATCCGTCGGTGAGCAGCGCAGTGCGACGCACCTTCGACGGCGCGATCATGGCGGGCCTGAGCGGCGCGGCCCGGGAGCTGGGGGTGCCCGCGCTGGTGGTGTATCCCGGGGGCGGACACGCCCTGCACACCTTCCTGGACGGCCGGGTGGACGGTCTGCTGGTGGGCTGCGATCCGCTGCGTGGACACGGGTTGCTGGCCAGCCTGGCGCAGGCGACTTTGCCGGTGGTCGCGCTGTGGACCCAGCGGGTGCCGGAGAGTGTCGGTGCGGTCGATGTGGATCATGCGGGCGGCGCGGCGCTGGCGACCGCGCACCTGATTGGGCTGGGGCACACCCGGATCGTGTTCTACGGCGGTGGCATCCGCAGTGGAGTCGAGCATTTCGCGCGCCGTCAGGAGGGCTATGCCCGGGCGATGGCGTCGGCGGGACTGCCGGCGCTGGCCGCCCTGCACGATGGCCCGAGCCTGCTCCACGCGGTGCGGGAGGGTGTGAGCGCCGTCGTGGCCGAGACGGATCTGGGGGCCGCCGCCGCGTACCGGGCCCTGCGGTCGGCGGGGCTGCGCGTGCCGGACGACGTGTCCCTGATCGGTTTCGACGACATCCAGGGCGCGGAATATATCGCCGGTGGCCTGAGCACCGTGTACCACCCGGCCGCCGAGATGGCGGCGGAGGGCGTGCAGGCGCTGATGCGCAGGCTGTCGGGAGAAGCCCCACGTCAGCAGCTGATTCCGGCCCGGCTGGTGCTGCGCCGCAGCACGGCGGCTCCGAGGCGTGCCACCGACACGTCCTGACCGGCGCCGCCATCTGGGCTTGCACGCCTGAGGCGGGCATGTAATGATGCCGGTACAGAAATCGATTTCCTTTCCGGTTCCAGGTTCTCTCAGCGCATGGGGGATTCGCGCCTCGGCCCGGTCAGGCGTGCGGCCCAGCTCGGGCCAGATGCCCGGCGGGCACAGTTTTAAGGAGTCCCATGAAACGACTTGGCATGCTCATGACCACCGTGCTCGGCGTCGCGCTGCTCGGCAGCCCCGCCCACGCCCAGAAACCCGTCGTGGTCGGGGTCAGCTGGTCGAACTTCCAGGAGGAACGCTGGAAGACCGACGAGGCCGCCATCAAGGCCCAGCTCGACAAGCAGGGCGCGAAGTACCTGAGCGCCGACGCCCAGAGCAGCAACGAGAAGCAGCTGTCCGATATCGAGAGCCTGATCACGCGCGGCGCGACCGTCCTGATCGTCCTCGCCCAGGACAGCGAAGCCGTGCTGCCTGGCATCGCCAAGGCCAAGGCCGAGGGCATTCCCGTGATCTCCTACGACCGCCTGATCGAGGATCCGTGGGCCTTCTACATCTCCTTCGACAACAAGGAAGTCGGCCGACTGCAGGCGCGCATGATCCTGGCCGCCCAGCCCAAGGGCAACTACGCCTTCATCAAGGGCAGTCCCACGGATCCCAACGCGCAGCTGCTGTACGACGGCCAGCTGGAAGTCCTGGCCAGCGCCATCAAGTCCGGCGCGATCAAGAACGTGGGCAACCAGTTCACGGAAGGCTGGAAGCCGGAAGTCGCGCAGCGCAACATGGAGCAGATCCTGACCGCCAACGCCAACAAGGTCGACGCCGTGGTCGCCTCGAACGACGGCACCGCCGGCGGCTCGGTGGCGGCGCTCGCCAGCGTGGGCCTTGCGGGCAAGGTGCCCGTCTCCGGCCAGGACGCCGACAAGGCCGCGCTGAACCGCATCGCGCTGGGGCAGCAGACCGGCACCGTGTGGAAGGACTCGCGCACGCTGGGCACCGAGGCCGCCAAGATCGCCGTGATGCTCTCGGGCGGCATGAAAGTCTCGGCCATTCCCGGCGCGAAGGTGTTCAACGGCGGGCCGCGCAAGGTGGCGGTCAGTTCCACGCTGCTCAAGCCGGTCGTGATCACCAAGGCCAACCTGGGCACCCTGATCACCGCCAAGTGGGCCACCAAGGACGAGATCTGCAAGGGGGTCACCGGCGCGGCCGCCCCGACTGCCTGCCGCTGAACGTCGCCTGATCCGCCGAACCGGGGCCTGCAGCGTTCGCTGCCCGCGCCCCGGTTCGCGCGTGCCGCCTGACCCGCCCGCCTTTTCCCTGGAGCGTCCGCATGCAGAGTGTTCGGTCTACCCCCCGCCTTCCTCTCCTGACCCGGCTCGGCCTCGATGGCCGGCTGGTGTTCATGGTGCTGGCCATCGCCGTCATCTGGCTCACCTTCCACCTGTTCACCGACGGCATCTTCATCAGCGCCCGCAACCTCTGGAACCTCTCGGTGCAGACCGCCTCGGTGGGCGTCATGGTGAGCGGAATGGTGCTGGTCATCGTGATGCGCAACATCGACCTGTCCATCGGCTCGATCCTGGGCTTCACCGGCATGTTCATGGCCGTCGTGAATACCCGCCTCATCACGGCCGATACGTGGTGGGGCACGCTGCTCACGCTGCTGCTGGGCCTGCTGCTCGGCGCGGTGGTAGGGGCGCTGCAGGGCACCTGGGTCGCGCGGCTGGGCGTGCCCTCCTTCATCGTCACGCTGGGCGGCCTGCTGATCTTCCGGGGCGGCGCGTGGCTGCTCACGAGCGGCCAGACCGTCGCGCCGCTCACCGAGTCGTACCAGGTGCTGGGCGGCGGGCTGAACGGCGCCATCGGCGGGCCGGCGAGCTGGGGCGTGGGCCTGCTGCTGATGGCCGCCATCGTGGCGTCGGATCTGTACACGCGTCGGCAGCGCGAGAACCGCGGGCTCCCCAACCGCAGCCTGCCGCTGCAACTGCTGTTCACGGGCGGCAGCCTGCTCGTGGTGCTGGGCTTCGTGCTGGTCATGAACGGCTACCCGGATCCCCGCTCTGGCGCGCCGCGCGGGATGCCCGTGCCGGTGCTGATCATGCTGGTGGTCACGGCCATCATGATGTGGGTCGTGCGCTCCACGCGTTTCGGCCGCTACGTGTACGCCTACGGTGGCAATCCGGAGGCCGCGCGGCTCGCGGGGATCAACACCGAACGGCTGACCATCACGGTCTTCGCGCTGATGGGCACGCTGGCTGCGCTGGCCGGCGCGATCCAGACGGCCCGCCTGAACGCCGGGACGAACTCCACCGGCACGCTGGCCGAACTGAGCGTGATCGCGGCGGCCGTGATCGGCGGCACCTCGCTCTCGGGCGGCACAGGCAGCATTCCCGGCGCGTTCCTGGGCGCGCTGCTGATGGCCAGCCTGATCAACGGCATGCTGCTCCTCGACCTGTCGAGTGCGTGGCAGAACGTGGTGCAGGGACTGGTACTGATGGTCGCCGTGACCATCGACGTGATCGCGCAGAAGAGGAGGACGCGGTGAGCGCCCAGACTGTCCCGGTTCCCCTGATCGAGACGCGCGGCCTCTCGAAAGCCTTCGGCGGCGTGCATGCCCTGGAGGACGTGGATGTGCAGCTCTACGCCGGCGAGGTGCTGGGCCTGCTCGGGCACAACGGGGCGGGCAAGTCCACCCTGATCAAGATGCTCTCCGGCGCGTACACGCCAGACAGCGGGCAGGTGCTCATGAACGGTGAGGAGGTGCGCCTGAGTTCCCCGCGCGCCGCGCAGAACCTCGGCATCGAGACCATCTACCAGAACCTCGCGCTGGCCGACAACCTGGACGTGGCCGCCAACATCTTCCTGGGCCGGGAGCTGATGCGGGGCTCCGTGCTCGACGAGGACACCATGGAGCTGGAAGCGCGCCGGGTGCTCGACCGCCTGAAGGTGAACCTGCCGGATCTCAAAAAGCCCGTGTTCAACCTGTCCGGGGGGCAGCGGCAGTGCATCGCCATCAGCCGCGCCATCTACTTCAAGGCGAAGGTGCTGATCATGGACGAACCGACTGCCGCGCTCGGCCCGCAGGAGACGGCGCAGGTGAACGAACTGATCGGGTCACTCCGGCAGGAGGGCGTGGGGATCTTCTTGATCAGCCACGACCTGCACGACGTGTTCGACCTCGCTGACCGCGTGACGGTCATGAAGAACGGCCGCGTGGTCGGCAGCTCGCCCACCGACCAGATCACGCAGGACGAGGTGCTGGAGATGATCATCGCCGGGAAAGTGCCTATGCGGCGCTGACCTCGGGACGCCTGACCGGAACGCGCCGCCGATGGCCTTCGCATCGGCGGCGCGTTTCTGCTGCTTCTCAGGCTCCCGGCAAGCGCAGGATGCCCTCCAGGGCCACGTACGCGTCTGGGCGCGCCAGGAACACCAGCTCGTCTTCGTCGGTCAGGCGCAGTTCCGGACGGGGAAGGCGCACGGTGCCGTCCCGGACGATACCGATCACCTCGACGCCCGGCGGGAGGCTCAGCAGGTGCAGCCGCGCGCCGCGCCACGAGGGCGGCACGCCCCGGCGGTACAGTTCCCGGTCGGAGGTGGCCTCCGGCTCGCTGTCGGTGGGCGCGTCGAAGGGCGTGGCGGGCGTGTCCGGAGCGCGGCGCGGAATGAAGCGCACGGTGTCGGGCAGCAGGGCCGGGCCACCCGCGTGCACGCCGCTGTCGCGCCGGGACGTGATCTGTGTGGGCAGCAGGCCGGACACGCCGCTCAGGCCGTGGGCGAGCCCGCTGGCGAGCAGGGCGACCGGCAGCAGCGCCTCGCCGCCCCACGCGACGCCCAGCAGCGCGGCGGCCAGCGGGACGTTCAGGGTGACGGTCAGGAACGCCACCGCCCCGACCAGGGTGGACGTGGCCGTGTCGATGCCGAGCACGCTGCCCAGTCCCGCGCCGAGCAGCCCGCCCACGCCGACCGACGGCAGGATGCCGCCCCCGAAGGCGACGGCGGTGCCCAGGGCCAGCAGCGCCCAGCGCCACGCGCCCTGTTGCAGTCCCTCCGGCCCCGTGAAGCCAGAGACGGCCAGCTGGACGAAGCCGCTGCCGTCCCCAAGCACGCTGGGCGTGACGTACCACGCGACGGCGGCTGTGATCAGGCCGAACGCCGCGCCCAGCAGCGGCCGCCACCAGCCGCCCGTCAGGCGCGTGGGCCACAGCCGCCCGGCGAGCAGGAGCAGCCAGCCGGCCAGCGTGACCAGCGCCGCGACCAGCACGAAGGCCGGCACCTGCGCCGCCGCCGGCACCTGCACGCCCTGCAGGCTCAGCAGCGGCGCGAAGCCGTACGCGAGGCCGTACACGGCGCTGCCGGCCACGGCGGCCAGCACGCAGGGCATCAGAACCTCGAACTCGAACTCGAAGCGTCGGTAGAGCACCTCGACCACGAACACGGCGGCGGCCAGCGGAGCGTGCAGCACCGCGCCCAGGGCCGCCGCCGCGCCAGCCAGCGTCAGGGCGCGCAACTCCACCGCGTCCAGGCGGGTCACGCGCTGCATGAGGCGGGTGCCGAGTTGCCCGGTCATGGTGAAGGCCGAGTCCCGCCCGACCAGCAGGCCCGAGCCGTAGCCCAGGATGGTGCCGACCAGAGTCCGCAGCTGGGTGGTGATGCCCGGCCACTGCCCGCGCGCGTGGTAGCCGCCGACCAGCTGCGTGAGCGGGCCGCCGGGCATCGCGGGAATCAACCACGCGTAGGCTGCGCCGACGACTGGTAGGGCCAGCAGGCCCCAGGGCAGGGCGGTGCCGAAGGCGATCAGCAGGCCGCCCTCGCCGGGGGTGCCCGGAGGCGAGTACCCGGTCAGGGCCGCGCCCAGGCCCATGACGCTGTCCAGCAGGGCGCGCAGCAGGATGCTCAGCCCCCCGACCAGGCCGCCGAGCAGCACGCTCAGCACGACCAGCCGCCCTGTCTCCAGGCGGGTCATGACGGCGCGGGGCAGAGGAGAACGCATCCCGGCATGCTAGAGCAAAGTGAGCGTCGGCCCGCGTGCCACGCGCATGAAGACCTCCTAAAGCCCCGTGACGTCCAAACACCGGATCAGGGGCGCGTAAGATACAACTCGCTTCGCCGGGACGCGGGTCGCCGTGGCACGCGGTTTCCGGCGTGAAAGGAGCATGCTCATGGCTTACGAACTGCCCAAACTGCCCTACGCCTACGACGCCCTGGAACCCCACATCGACGCGCGCACCATGGAGATTCACCACACCAAGCACCACCAGACCTACGTGGACAACGCCAACAAGGCCCTGGAAGGCACGGACATGGCCGACATGCCGGCCGAGGAACTGATCACCAAGCTCGATCAGGTGCCGGCCGACAAGAAGAACGTGCTGCGCAACAATGCCGGTGGGCACGTCAACCACTCGATGTTCTGGCAGGTGCTCGGCCCCCAGGGCAGCGGCCAGCCCAGCGGTGACCTGCTCCAGGCCATCACGGACGCCTTCGGCAGCTTCGACGCCTTCAAGGAGAAGTTTGAGGACGCCGCCAAGACCCGCTTCGGCAGCGGCTGGGCGTGGCTGGTCGTGAAGGACGGCAAGCTGGCCGTGGTCAGCACCGCCAACCAGGACAACCCCACCATGGGCGAGGCCGTGGCCGGCGTGAGCGGCACCCCAATCCTGGGCGTGGACGTGTGGGAGCACGCGTACTATCTGAACTACCAGAACAAGCGCCCGGATTACCTCAAGGCCTTCTGGAACGTCGTGAACTGGGCAGAAGTCCAGAAGCGCTACGACGCCGCGAAGTAACCCTGGAGTGGGTGACCCCCGGTTGCGGCCGGGGGTTTGTCGTTGGCCGGGTCAATCCACGCGGGTGACGTGCGCGATCACCGGGCCGTCGGCCTTCAGGGTCACGCTGGGGCTCAGGCCCGTGGGGCCGCCGTCCGGCACGTCGAAGCTCAGGTCGCGCAGCAGCAGCGCCGACATCAGCGTGGCTTCCAGCAGCGCGAGATGGTTGCCGATACACATGCGGGCCCCCGCCCCGAAGGGCATGAAGGCGTCGGGCGTGCGGGTGCCGTTCAGCCAGCGTTCCGGGTCGAAGTTGTCCGGACGCCGCCAGGCCAGCGGACTGCGCTGCATCAGGAAGATGTTGACCGAGACGCTGGCGCCCGCAGGCAGGGAATAGCCGGCCACCGTGACCGGCTCCGTCGCCTGACGCGGCACGATCCACGCGGGCGGATACAGGCGCAGCGCTTCCTGAATGCAGGCGTTCAGATAGGGGAGGGCCGGGGCATCCGCCGCGTCCGGGTCGCGCCCGCCCAGCACGGCGCGCACCTCGGCCCGTGCCCGCTCCTGCACGTCCGGGTGGCGGGCGAACTCCAGCAGCAGAAAGGTCAGCAGGGTCGCGGTCGTCTCGTGGCCTGCCAGGAACAGGGTCATGACCTCGTCGCGGATCTCACGGTCGTTCAGGCCGCCCTGGCCGTCCTCGTCGCGGGCCGAGAGCAGCAGGCCCAGCAGGTCGTGTCCGGGCTCCGGGGCCGCGCGGCGCTGCGCGATGATGCGGGCCACGATCCGGTCGAGCGCTGCGCCGGATGCCTGGGCCCGGCGGTTCGCGGGCGTGGGCCACTCGGTCGGGACATCTATGAATGCCCTCACGCGCTGCGTGGTGCGGTCCAGCAGCGGGGGGAGTTCGCGTTCCACCACCGCGAGCTCGGCGTCGCTCAGACCCGTGCCGAACAGGACGGCCGCGATGGCGCGCAGGGTCACACGCAGCATCTCGCCCCCGACCTCAACCGGCTGACCGCGGTCGGCGGACTGGTGCAGGCGCCCGATCGTGGGCTGTGTGGCCTCCACGATGGAGCTTGCCATGCCACTCAGGGCAGAGCGGTGAAACGCGGGCTGCATCAGGCGGCGGTGCGTGCGCCACTCCTGCCCCTCGGCGGTCAACAGGCCGGAGCCCAGGAAGTCCTGCATCTTCTGGATGCCACGGCCCTTGCGGAACGAGCTGGCCTTTTCGACGAGTACCTCGCGGGCGGCGGCCGGGTCGCAGACCATCAGCACGTCGCGTGGCCCGATCCGCAGGGTCAGCACGTCGCCGTACGCGGTGCGCAGGTGCCGCATGTAGCCCAGGGGATCGGCGCGCAGGGCGCTCGCCTGCCCCAGCGGCGAGCGGGTGCGCGGGCCGGGAGGCCGGGCAGGCGGAGTGGGACGCATGATCAGCATGGTGCACTCTGGTAACCCTCAGCACAACCTAACGACCGTTTGTTAGACTCCTGGGAACAATGACCCAGCCCGACTCCAGCACCGCCCCGGTGCCCGTCTCTCCATCCGCCTGGTCGGCCGCCCTGGCCCGCCTCGCCGCCGACCGGGCTGCCGTCCATGCTGGCGGCGGATCCAGAGCGCAGCAGCGCCAGCACGACAAGAACCGCCTGACCGCCCGCGAACGCATCCGGCAGCTCATCGACGACGGCACGCCCTTCGACGAACTGATGACCTTCGCCGGCTGGGAGATGTACCAGGACGTCGGCGGGTGCCCGTCGGGCGGCACCATCACCGGCATCGGCCAGATCGGAGGTCGCCCGTGGATGGTGATCGCCAACGACGCCACCGTGAAGGCCGGGGCGTTCTTCCCGATCACCGCCAAGAAGGTGATCCGGGCGCAGACCATCGCCCTGGAGAATCACCTGCCGGTGGTGTACCTCGTTGACAGCGCGGGCGTGTACCTGCCCATGCAGGACGAGATTTTCCCCGACCAAGACGACTTCGGCCGCGTCTTTTACCTCAACGCCCGCATGAGCGCCAGAGGGATTCCCCAGATCGCCGCGATCATGGGTAACTGCGTCGCAGGCGGCGCGTATCTGCCCGTCATGTGCGACACGCTGATCATGACCGAGGGCTCGGGTCTGTACCTCGCCGGCCCCGCCCTGGTGAGGGCCGCCATCGGACAGGTCGTGGACTCGGAAGACCTGGGGGGAGCGGGGATGCACGCCAGCATCGCCGGCACCGTCGACTACCGGGAACCGGACGACGAGCACGCCCTGCGCCGTCTTCGCGCGCTGGCTGACCTGTACGCGCAGGGCGACCTCGCGCCCTTCGCGCGCCGCCGCAAAGCCGCCGAGTCCGCCCCGGAACGCGACCTGACCGATCTCGTGGGCTTCTACGGCAGCCAGACCTACGACGCGCGCGACCTCATCACCGCGCTGGTCGACGGTGGAGAATTCCACGAGTTCAAACCCGAGTACGGCGAGACCATCGTCTGTGGCTTTGCCCGCGTGGGCGGCTATCCGGTGGCCTTCGTCGCCAACCAGCGCACCGTCATCCGCAAGAAACTCAAGGCGGGCGGCGAACCCGGCCTGCGCACCCGCATCGAGGTCGGCGGCGTCATCTACGGCGACAGCGCCGACAAGGCCGCCCGATTCATCATGGACGCCAACCAGGCGGGCGTGCCGCTGGTGTTCCTGAGCGACGTGACCGGCTTTATGGTCGGCCGCGACAGCGAACAGGAGGGCATCATCCGGCGCGGCGCGAAACTCGTGAATGCTGTGTCCAACAGCGTCGTGCCCAAGATCACGATCATCACCGGCGGCAGTTTCGGGGCCGGGAATTACGCCATGAACGGCAAGGCCTACGCCCCACGCTTCCTGTTCGCGTGGCCCAGCGCCAAGTACGCCGTCATGAGCGGCAACGCCGCCGCCAAGACCCTGCTCGACATCCAGCTCGCCGCCCTGAAACGCAGCGGAACCGAGCCCGACGACGAGGATCTCCTGCGCCTCTACGACGAGGTGAAGGCCAAGTACGACACCGAACTCGACCCCCGCTACGCGGCCGCCCGCCTGTGGGTGGACGAGATCATCGAACCGAACGACACCCGCGCGCGCCTGATCCGTGCCCTCGACGCCTGCGCCCAGAACCCGACCCAGGAGGAGTTCCGGGTCGGCGTCTTTCAGGTGTGAGGCCGTCCAGGCACCCGACCGTCTGACCTACCGCACCCCCGTTCGCCCTCCCGTCGGCCCGTTCGACGAATTGACATTTCCCAGGAGTTTCCATGACCAGCACCCTGAACCGCCCCGACGCCAGCAATCCCAATACGCAGCCCATGAACGACGACCAGCGCACGATCATCAGCGCCCTGAAGAGCTTCCTGAAGAACAAGGTGGAGCCCGGCGCCGCCGAACGTGACCAGACCAGCGAATTTCCCATGCAGATCGTCCGGGAACTGGGCGAGATGGGCATCATGGGCGCGCAGACGCCCGAGGAATACGGCGGCTCGGGCCTGGACACCGCGACCTTCGCCCTGATCATCGAGGAGGTGGCAGCGGTGGACGGCAGCCTGTGCCTGACGGTCGCCAGCCACAACAGCCTGTGCCAGGGCCACATCCTGATCGGCGGCACCGAGGAGCAGAAGCGGAAGTTCCTGCCGGATCTCGCCAGCGCGAAGAAACTCGGTGCGTGGGGCCTCACGGAACCCGGCAGCGGCAGCGACAGCGGCGGCATGCAGTCCCGCGCCGCCCAGCAGGCGGACGGCAGCTGGGTGCTGAACGGCAGCAAGAACTTCATCACCCAGGGCAGCGTGGGCGGCACCTACGTCGTCCTGGCCCGCACCGACCCCGCCCGCGACGGAAAGGGCAAGAACGACGGCATCAGCGCCTTCGTGTTCAACCGCGACGAGGTGCAGGGCTTCTCGATTGGCCGCAAGGAAGACAAGCTCGGCCTGCGCAGCAGCGACACCGCGCAACTGATCTTCGAGGACATCCACCTGCCCGCTGATGCCCTGCTCGGCGAGCGTGGCAACGCCTTCAAGGACGTCATGAAGGTGCTCGACGGTGGCCGCGTCGGCATCGCCGCCATGGGCCTCGGCCTGGGCCGCGCCGCCTTCGAGTACGCCACCCGCTACACCCTGGAACGCCAGCAGTTCGGCAAGCCCATCGCCCACAACCAAGACATCAGCTTCCGCCTCGCGGACATGGACATGAAGCTGGAAGCTGCGCGGCTGCTGATCCGCAAGGCCGCCGACCTCAAGGACGCCGGCATGCCCTTCACCGTGCCCGTCGCCCGCGCCAAGCTGTACGCCACCACGGTGGGCGTCGAAGCCTGCGACGAGGCCATCCAGATGCTCGGTGGCTACGGCTACATCAAGGAATACCCCGTGGAACGCTACTGGCGCGACAACCGCCTGACACGGATCGGCGAGGGCACCGACGAGGTGCAGCGCCTCGTGATCAGCCGGGATGTGCTCAGGCGCTTCGCGGACTGAGCGAGGGTAGTCCTAACTTCCTGGGCTGTTCCGACCTGCTGCGGAGGTCATCCACGCCTTCATGCGCGGGTGACCTCCGCAGCGGAGACTGAGGTGTGAGTCTCAAGTTCGTGGTGTTGGCGCTGATGCTTCTGGGAAGCGGCCTCGCCCGTGCGGCGTCGGCCCCGGTCATCGATGACCGCTATCTCATCCACTTCAGCGCGGAGCGGACGCGCCTGACCCTGGCGTATATCCGGCAGCACTATGACCCGCAGGCCACGTCGATCCGCATCAAGCCCGTCATGGTCGTGATTCACTGGACGGCCTCGCCTACGCTGGCGGCGGCGCTCGCGGAACTCACGCCCGACACGCTCATGGGCCGGGCGGACATCCGCAGCGGTGGGGCGCTGAACGTGGGCGCGCACTACCTGGTGGATCGGGACGGCACCATCTACCGCCTGATTGATGACACGCTGCTGGCGCGGCATGTGATCGGTCTGAACCGCTCCGCCATCGGCATTGAAAACGTGGGTTCGAACAACCTGACCGCCGCGCAACTCCGGGCGGATGCGCGGCTGGTCGCGTCTCTGAACGGCGAGTACGCCCTAGAGTATCTGATCGGGCATTTCGAGTACGGCCGCTTCAAAGGATCGGCCCTGTGGGAGGAAAAGCAGGCGGGGTACTTCACGCGCAAGACCGATCCGGGGGCGGCGTTCATGGCGGCCCTGCGGGCGAACCTCGCCGGGCAGGGGGTCATGCTGAAATCAACCCCGTGAGCGCTGGGGTATCGTTGCCGCAGGATGGGAAGCCGCCTGGACGCCCTGGTGCTGGACGTATGCGGATCGGACGATCACCCGCTCGCGGTTCGCCTGCGCGCGTGGCTGGCGGGGTCGCGGGCGTTTGGGCCGTTCGTGGAGGCGAACCTGAGCAAGGTGCGCCGCAAAGTCCGGCAGGCCAGTGGAATGGAGGAGCTGGCCGATGTGGCCGCCGAACTCGCCGTGGCCGCGTGGCTGCTGCGCGAACGGCGCTGGACGCTGGAGTACGAACCGCTCGCGGCGACAGGCGGGCGCGGGCCGGATTTCCGGGTGGCCGCGCCGGACGGCACGGGGGCGTTCTACGTGGAGGTCGCCCGCCTGCGCCCGGCCAGAGAGGGTATTGGAAGTCCATTGCCGGTGCGGCTGGCGCGGGTGCTGGCCGACAAGGTGGGCCAGCTGCCCGCCGGAGCAGTTAACGTTCTGGCGGTCGCCCTACCGGCTGGTGAGGCGGGTCGGGATCTGTTGACGGGCGCGCTGCACCTGCTCGACGAGGCGGCGGCGGGATTGCAGCCAGGCCTCGATGGGCGGGCCTTCGCGCGGGGGCGCTTCCGTCTGGGTGCTGTGCTCCTGGCGCACCTGGAGGGCGAGCCGCAGACGGAACTCGCTGCGCTGCCCGGGGCGCGGCATCCAATCCCTACAGAACTCGCACGACGGGTTCGGGCCCTGCCCTGAATTAATCCAGTGCCCGCCGCAAAAAGTCCCGCACGACGCTCAGGAACTCGTCTGGCTGCTCCACGAAGGGCATATGACCGCTGTGTTCGAACACGTGGACTTCGCCGGCGGGTGCGCGGCCGGCCACGAGTTCGCTCGCTTCGGGTGGGCACGTGCGGTCGTGCCGTCCGGCGAGCGCCAGCAGCGGCTGGGTGACCGCGCCCAGGCGATCCTCGACCTCGATCCCGCCGTATCCGGCCACGCTGAACTGGCGCAGCACGTCCGGAGCGTAACGCGGGTGCATGGCCTCCACGTGGGCCTCGTACTCCGCAATCCGGGGGTCGAGGGGATCACCGAAGTGCCAGGGCATCTGTTCGTGCATCAGGCGGGCGAAGTCCGCTTCCGTACGGACATTCGCCTCATCGGCCCAGGAGGCGCGCACCTGTTCGCGCAGCGCCAGCGGCTCGAAGGTCTCCAGTTTCGTGGGAATGCTCTCCAGCCAGCGGGCCGAGCCCACACCGCAGCACGCGATCGTGGCTGCCGCCGCGCCGGGGAAATCGGCGGCGTGTTGCAGGGCGACGAAGGCCCCGTACGAATGGCCGAGCAACGCGTACCTCCCGGCGTTCAGGGCCCGGGCCACGCTGGACACATCCGCCGCCATCTGAGCGAGCGTCCACGTGGCCTGCGGCACGTCCCGGTCGCTCTGTCCCTGGGCGCGCTGGTCGAGGATCACGAGTTGCACCGTGTCCGCCAAGCCATCCAGGTACGTGCCGAACTCCGTGTGATCCAGGCCAGGGCCACCGTGCAGCACGATCAGCGGCGGCCGGGAGGCGTCGCCCACGATGCGGGCGTACAGGCGGGTGTCGGGAAGATCCAGCAGCCGGAATTCGGTGGAGGGCATGGGCGCAGGCTACTGCCCCTTGCGGTCAGCGGTACGCCCCGATCCGCTCCACCAGCAGCGCGAAGAAGCCGTCGGCATCCACCTGGGTCATCACGTCGGCGTTCGGGGCGTGTCCGGTCACGTTCCACACGTCTGCCACGGTGCGGCCCGCGCTGGGGCCGTCCGTCAGGTCGATCTCGACGTGCATGGGCCGGGTCTCGAACAGCTCGGGGCGCAGCAGCCACGCCACGGTCAGCGGATCGTGTAGCGCGCCGCCGTCCCAGCCGTAGCGTTCCAGGTGGTGATCGGCGAAGAAGGCCAGCAGGTCTGCCACGAAGGCGCCGACCGGCGTGCCCAGATCGCGGAACGCCTGGACGCGTGCCGGGTTCGCGATGGCCTGATGGCTGGCGTTCAGGCCGATCATGGTGAGGGGCACGCCGCTGGTAAAGACGATGTGCGCCGCGTGCGGGTCGGCCAGGGCGTTGAACTCGGCGGCGGGCGTCCAGTTGCCCGTGTCGGTGCTCCCGCCCATCCACACGATCCGCGCGATCTTCCCGGCGATGTCCGGCGCGAGCCGCAGGGCCAGCGCGATGTTCGTCAGGGGGCCGGTGGGCACCAGCGTGACTGGCTGCGGGTGCGTTCGGACGGTGCGGATGATGAACTCCACGGCGTGTCCATCCTCGGTGCCCCTGGTGGGCGCGGGCAGATGTGGGCCGTCCATACCGCTCGCGCCGTGCACCGCCTCGGCGCTGATGCGGGCCTGCACGAGGGGCCGGTCAGCCCCGGCGTACACGGGCACGTCCTTGCGGCTCAGTTCCCGCGTGATCAGCGCGTTCTGGGTGGTGCGATCCAGGCCCACGTTCCCGAACACGCTGGTGATGCCCAGCACCTGCAGTTCGGGGCTGGCCAGCGCCAGCAGGAAGTTCACGACATCGTCATGGCCGGGATCGCCGTCCAGAATGACCGGCAGCGGGGCGTCTGGATGGGGCATGGCGGTCATTGTGGCAGGCACGGGCCGATTGATGAACCCAGCGTAAGATTGGTGCCATCTCTGTCAGGATTCCAGGCGTACACTTTTGCTATGAAGGGCCTGCGCGAATTCATTGACTGGCTCCGGGAGGCCCTCCAGGGAACTCCCGAACCGCGGCTGGTTCCCATCCCCGTGCGCGTGCGTGACCGGCGCTAACGGCTGCAACGACTAACTCCTTCTTGCCCACCCTGACCGGGTGGGTGTTTTCCGGCGCCGCACGGTGAGACGTGCCCCGGAACGCCGCGCGGGTGGCGCGCTATGCTCTGCGTCGTGCATGGCCGAGAGGGGATGAAGGAACTCAGACGCCTGACGGCGGATCGGCCGGAGGTCGAGCGAAGCGGCATCGAGCGTGCCTACGAATTCGCGAAGCACGCCCACCACGGCGTGAAACGCCGCAGCGGTGAGCCGTACATCACGCACCCGGTCGCGGTCGCGGTGGTGCTGGCCCAGCTCGGCATGGACACCGATTCGATCATGGCCGGACTGCTCCACGACACGGTCGAGGACGTCGAGGACGTCACCTTCGAGGGCATCGAGGAACATTTCGGGCCGGACGTGCGCCGCATCGTGGAGGGCGAGACGAAGGTCAGCAAGCTCTCCAAGCAGGGCTCGCAGGCGGCCGAGGTCAGCGACGCCGGACGCGACCTGCAGGCCGAGAACCTGCGCCAGATGCTGATCGCCATGACCGACGACATCCGCATCATCGTGGTGAAGCTCGCGGATCGGCTGCACAACATGCGGACGCTGGGCGCCATGAAACCCGAAAAGCAGGTGCGGATCGCGCGGGAGACGATGGAGGTCTTCGCGCC
Source organism: Deinococcus sp. KSM4-11 (assembly GCF_004801415.1). Classification (NCBI taxonomy): domain Bacteria; kingdom Thermotogati; phylum Deinococcota; class Deinococci; order Deinococcales; family Deinococcaceae; genus Deinococcus; species Deinococcus sp. KSM4-11. The sequence continues at coordinate 305,339 of NZ_SSNX01000001.1, forward strand.
GCTCGCGCACCGCCTGGGGATCGGGCAGATCAAGTGGGAACTGGAAGACCTGAGTTTCCAGTACCTGTACCCGGACGAGTACGAGGAACTCCTCAAGCGGCTGCGCACCCGGCAGGACGAGCGGCAGACCCTGATCGAACAGGCGGTCGAGCAACTGAACGAAGCGCTGCTGGACGACCTGGAGCTGCCGGAGTGGGTGCTGGACATCGACATCGCAGGACGCAGCAAGCACCTGTGGAGCATCCACACGAAAATGCAGCGCGAGGGCAAGGGCCTGGAGCAGATCTTCGACCTGCTGGCCATCCGCGTGATCCTGACCCCCAAAGACCTGATCGTGCCGCCGGGCACCGACGAGAAACGCCGCGAGCGGGCCATCGAGACGCGCGAGAAGCGCATCTGCTACCACACGGTCAGCATCGTGCACTCGGCCTGGACGCCGCTTCCAGGCCGCTTCAAGGACTACATCGCCGTGCCCAAACCCAACGGCTACCAGTCGCTACACACCACCGTGATCTCGCAGAGCGGGCAGCCGATCGAGGTGCAGATCCGCTCGCGGCGTATGCACGAGGTCGCCGAGTACGGCATCGCCGCGCACTGGATGTACAAGCAGGGCTCGCAACTGGCTCAGAAGGACCGTGAGAACTGGATCGCGCAGCTCCGGGAACTCCAGAACGAGATCAACGACGCCTCGGACTACATGGACGCCGTGAAGTCCGATATCCTCTCGCAGCGCGTGCGGGTCTTCACGCCCAAGGGCATGGCCATCAGCCTGCCGCTGGGCAGCACGCCGGTCGATTTCGCGTACCACATCCATTCGCGTATCGGCGAGACGACCATCGGGGCGCGCGTGAACGGCAGCATCGTGCCACTGTCGTACCGGCTGGGCAACGGCGACATGGTCGAGATCGTGACCAGCAAGAACGGGCACCCCAGCAAGGACTGGCTGAACTTCACGGTCACCCGCAGCGCCCGCACGAAGATCCGGCATCACTTCCGCACGCAGGAACGCGCCGAGGCGCTCAAGAAGGGCCACGACCTGCTGGAACGGCACCTGCGCAAGCGTCAGCTGCCGGTGCGGCAGCTCATGCGCACCAAGCTGCTGGAGGAAGCGGCCCAGAAACTCCTGGGCACCCGCAATCCCGACGACCTGTATTTCGCGCTGAGCGCCGGGAAGATCATGCCCGCCACGGTCGGCCGGGTGCTGTCGCCCAGTCTGGCCAGCGAGCAGGGCACCGCGCCGGCCAAACGCGCCGCGAAACCGCGCCCCACGCCCGATACCGGCGGCGTGTACGTCGAGGGCTTCACCACCACCACCAAACTCAGCAACTGCTGCTCGCCCATCCGTGGCGACCAGATCATGGGCTACCTGACGCGTGGCCGGGGCGTGAGCGTGCACCGCATCGATTGCCCGAACATGATCCGACTGCTCAAGGATGAACCGGAACGCTGCGTGGCCGCGTCCTGGGACGCCGAGACGCCCGGCAGCACCCTGGTCGACGTGGACGTGATCGGCCCGGACCGCTCCGGCCTGCTGGCCGACGTGCTGGGCGTGCTCAGCAGCCAGAAACGCAGTCCACTGAAGGTCGAGGCAAAGGTGGGCGTGGACCACGTGGCGCATATCCTGCTGCGCCTCGCCGTGACCGGCAACGCCGATCTCGCCACCGTCCGCACGGCCCTGCTGCGGGTGGAGGGCGTGACGGACATGGTGCGCCTGGGCCGAGATGGCCGTGCCCGCAGCGGGAGCAGCGCGTGATGCCATGTCTCTGACCCTGCTGCCGGATCTGGGCGACCTGCTCAGGGTGCACCCGCAGTACAACGCAGGCACCGTCGTCGAACTGCTGGCGTTCCTGGGTGCGCGCGAGGTGCTGTGGGCGACCTCCGACGATCCGGACCATCCCCTGCGCGACGCGCTGCCCGCGGCGGGCGTCAGTATTCGGGAGGGCTTCATGGTCGACTGGGCGTGGGCGGATGCGGAACACGCGCAGTTGCAGGCGTTCCTGAACCAGTACCCGCAGGGCCGCGAGCGGTGGCGGGATGCGGGCCGGGCGGAGCACGCGTTCGCCGAGCGGCTGACGGCGCCCATGACCGCCGCCACTCTTCTGGCCGCAGAGACGATGGCTGCCGCAAGGGAGTACCACGGGCAGATCCGCGCGGCGTTGGACGAAGGCCCGGGAACGCGCTGGCGCGAGCGCCGTCTGGCCACCCTGGCCGAGACCCTGGCCAGCGAGCAGGGCGTGGCGCTGCTTCCCCTGGACGACGTGCCCGGCCTGCTGCCGCTGCTGCCGGATGCCTCCCTGCCGGACGTCTCCGCGTTCATGCCCGGCGAGACCAGCCGCCTGCGGGCGCTCGCAGACCGCGCGTGGAGGCTCGCCGAGGACGATGATCTGAACGCCCTGCTGGCCGCCCTGGCCCGCGAGAGCGGCGACCGGATCACCCCACGTGCGGAACTGGACGCCGCCTCCGCCAGTATCTACCTCGCGGTGGGGGATCTCCAGACGTCACGTGACCTGCTGGAACGCGCCGCGCACGGCCTCACGGACGACCAGCCGCGCAGCCTGAGCGGCCTGACCCTGGCCCGGCTGGGGCAGGTGCGTGACGCCCTGGGCGACCGCGAACTGGCCGTCCGCACCTACCGGGCGGTGCTGGCCCTGGGTTACGCGCCGCAGGTGGCGCTGGAGACCGCGCATGCGGGCCTGAACGAAGCGTTCGCGCTGAACCTGGACGGGTAGGTCACCGCACCCGCTCGACCCAGTCTGCCCTGACGTCCAGCGTCTCGGCGTGCAGCAGGTGCGGCTCACCCGCCAGGGTCACGTTCAGCGGGTCGGTCAGGGTGTTCTCCCGGATGACGGCCTCCGCGCGGCGCAGCGGCCACGCCTGGTGGTGAATCCGCCCCCGGTAGACCCGCCCGGCCGGATCCGCCGAGTACAGGTACAGGCGGTTGGTCAGCCAGTCCTCCAGGCTGCCTGGAAGGGCGGTAATTGGCTCGCCCACCGGCCGGTATGCTCCGGCGAAGCGGCCGGGCGGCGCTCCCCGGTGCGTGCGGAGGCTGGCGTACCGGGTCACGCCCTGCTCGTGGGAGGCCCACATTCGCGCGTCGAAGTACGGCAGGTGGAACAGGGCGCGGGCCAGCCGCACGGCCAGCGGACTGGCAGCGTCCAGCGAGTAGAACCACACGCCCCCGATGCCTCCCGCCGTCACGTACGTCCGGAGGTTCAGTTCCGGGAAAGTGCTCACGCCCGGCACATCCGGCACGCCACGTGGCGATACGCCCGTCATGGTGAAGGGCACCACGCCCAGCCACGCCAGTCCGTTCCGCGTGTCGAGTTCCAGGCCCCTGGGCAGGGTGGGAGCCAGGTGCTCGGGCGGAACCGGCCAGTGCATGAAGCAAAGATCGTGCCACGTCATGCGCAGCACCCACGGTCGCCGGTCGCTCATGGCTCAAGGGTACGGGCAGCCCCGAAGGGCATACGGGCAGCGCGCCGACGGTATGACGTTCAGGTCAACCTTTCGTGAACGCGGTTGAGGTCGGGTCGTACACGATGAAACGAGGATTACCGCCCTGGGCGGCGCGCCACGCGAGGATGGCAGTGTGGGGGCCGCGGTTCACCGCACCTGGCTGAACGTCCGTGACGCCGTGAATGGTCGCGAGGGTCGGATGGTCGTGTCTGAGACCGAGCGCGGAGAGGACGCTGTCTTCCAGAACTACCAGGACGTCCTGAATGAGTCGGAAAGGCCCACCGACCTCCGGGCCTTCGTTCAGGCGCAGGATGCAATGTTCAAGGCCAGCCACGACCTCAATCACGAGATGAACACCCACTGACCGAGTAACCTATCCGCTGAACCAAACGCACTGGCGGCCGGGAGGAGATGTTCCCGGCCGCCGCTTCTTCGCAGGCTATTCGCGCTTACGACGGCGCAGGCGTTCCAGGGCGGATTCCAGGCTCAGGCGCATGCGTTCCAGGGCCTGCGACAGGTCGCCAATCTCGTCGTTGCGTTCCAGCGACACCGAGCGCGACAGGTCGCCCATGCTGATCGCGTCGGCCGATTTCACGAGCTGCTCGATGGGCTGCACGATGGCCCGCGCCGCACGGTTTGCCAGGTAGGACGCGATCGCCAAGCTGAACAGGGAGGTCACGATCACCAGCAGGATGGTGTTGCGGAGGTTGGCGCTGAACACGTCGTTCTTCAGACCGACCGTGACCCGGTGGATCAGCTCGCCCTTCTCGGCGCCGACCGGCATGGCCGTGGGCTGCCCGATGGCATTCCCGACCACGGACAGGCGGGTCACGACGTACGTGCCTCCGCCCAGCCGCATGACCCCGCCGTTGGGGTGCCCGGTCGTCCAGGTGGCGACGCTCTTGTTCCATGTGTCGTTCACCTTGAGGTCCTTGGAGCGCAGGTAGGTCACGCCGCCGGGTTTCTCGATCCGAACGAAGGCCACGTTGGGGTCTTTCAGCACCGTGTCCAGCTGCATGTACGCGAGGCTCTCGCTGCCCGTGGTCAGCGTGGTGCCCAGGGTGGCCGCGAGAGTGCGGGCCTGATCCTGCACTACCTGACTCTGCAATCTGGGCAGCAGGGCGCTCAGGAGCAGCAGAGTCACGGCTGCGGCCAGCACGAGTGGCAGCAGCGTGGCCAGCAGCAGCCGCCGCGACAGCGGCACGCGGGCTCCCCGCGCGGCCGCCCGGTCGTCGGCAGCGACTGGCATCATGACAGGGACGACCTCCTCGGCCTTCACGTCGGGCACACTCGCGGGTTCGTGCATGGTCAGCGCCCCAGTGAAGTCCGACCACACGTCCACCTCGGGCGTGGGGGCCGCGACGCCGCCCAGCGCGCTCGGTGCCGGGGCGGTGAGGCGGCCGAAGGTGCCGGGTTCCAGCGTGAGCACCTCGGCCGTCGTGGCGTGCATGGCCCCGGCAGAGCCCGTTGGCGCCGGATGCACGTCCGCGAATGAGGGAAAGCCCAGATCCGCCGCCGAGTGCACGGGTTCGACCCCGAAGGCGGGTGTCGAGAGCAGCGGATTCAGGGGTTCGGCGGTGACCGGCGCGCTGGGCCACGCGGGCATTGACCCCCCGAAGGGCTCCGGGGCCAGGGGACGGCGGGTCGGGGCAAGCAGGGCGTCGTCCAGGGCCGGCGTCGCCACGTGGAACGGCGAGTGGTCCGGCACGCCCTGGAAGGATTCGTCGAGGACGCTCGTCTCGTCCCGCACGGACTCCAGGGTCACGTCGGCGCCGACCGCCTGGAACAGACCGAGCAGCAGTTCGGCGCGGGCGCGGCTGGTGGGTTTCATCAGGCGGCCGGTGCGCCGGGAAGCCAGACGACCGGCCTGCTCGGCGCTCAAGCCGAACCGCTGGGTGAGTTGGAGTTCCAGGGGTTCACGGGCCGAGTCGCCCACCGCCTGATTGATCAGAACTGTGTACTTCATGCCGCTCCCCCTGCTCGTGGTCTGTCGTGTGCGCTAAGTGTGGTGGGCGTGCCGGTCATGCCATGCCCCGTTCCCGCAGCTGCCGCGCGAACAGCTGCGCCCGGTCCTGCGTGAGTTGCGCGGCCAGGCTGGCGAGGAGCGCACTCAGGGTGGCCCGCTGTCCGAGGTCGTCGAGCACCTCGTCCACCATCACCGAGGCCAGCGGCCCTACCGCCGCCGCGAGGCACTGCGTGACGACCCGCGCGGTGGCGTCGCCAACCTGCTGCTCACGGCGGACGGCCTGGCCCACCCAGCGGTGCGCTTCGTCCACGCTGGCCTGCACGTCCGCTAGGGTGGTGTGCGCCAGCCGGGCCACCTCACCGGCCGGCCGGGAGCCGTCCACGTGGTGCATGACCCTCCACACGCGGTAGGGCATGGGGGTGGCGTCGCTGAGACCGTCGGGCCAGGTGAGGGGGTTCATAGGTTCTCCAGTCCGGCCGCTGCCCATTCAGGCCGGGCCCGCAATTCCAGGAGCGGAAGGTCGCCCAGGCGCACGCCCAGGCGGGCCAGGGCCGCGCGTAGCGCCGCCAGCAGGGCGGGACGGAATTCCTGCACCTTCAGTGAGGGATCCAGGTGCAGGTGCCCGCCGCGCAGCACGACCTCCTGCGCGAAGGGATCCAGGCAGACGTAGGTGCTGCACAGCCGCGCGCAGACCTCACGCCACGCATTTTCCAGCGGCGCGGCGCGGCTCACGGCGGCCAGCAGGGCCTGCCAGAACGCGGCCAGCTGCTCGGCACTCACGTCCTCGTAGGGAGAGCAGGTGGTGCACTGCGCGCCGGCCTTCGGCACCGTGCCGGCGATGAGCTGGCCGCCCTCCCAGTAACTGCCGTGCCCGGCCCCGACGAGGATGCCCGTGAACATGTCGCGTACCAGTGTGGCCTGCGGCGTGGGCCACGTGCCGCTCAGGGGCTGGGTGGGCCGGGCACGGCTCGACCACACGAGCTGCGCCACGCGGGGATCCTGAACGGTCAGGGTCACGCGGGCTCTGGGAAGGGCCTGCGTGGCCGTCACCCACGCGACCTCCTGCCCCCCCCAGGTGAAGCCGCCGCGCAGCTCACCGCGGATCCAGATGAAGCGGGCCCAGCTGCCCTCCTGCGAGGCGTCGAACACGCCGCTCAGGCCCTGGCCCTGGCGGGTGGCGAGGTCGATGGTGATGTCGGTCCAGGGGTAGTGGTCGGTACTCAGGCCGACGTACACGGCCTGATCCGTCGGCACGGGCAGCGGCGCGGTCATCGGGTGGGTGGGTGTGGGTCGGGTCATGAACGCGTCCAGTCGCTCGGGCAGGGCAGCGAGAAGTCGGGAATGGCAGGCGGAGTCACCCTCGGGGAACGCCCTCATGACACCGCGCAGTCTCTTACCAGCGGCTTACATGTGTACAAAAAGTCACGTCCCGCACGGCAAGGTGCGGGACGTGAAAGACGTGAATCTGCCGTTCAGCTCAGGTCGTTGAGCAGCGCCGCCACGCGCGGACGAAGGTCGCCGCGCTCCTGCGGGGCGCCCAGCTGGTGCAGGCCGCCGTGGTACGCGTCCGGATCACCGAACAGCCGCGAAAGGGCCTCGAATTCACGCTGGCTGCGCAGGCTGGCATCGTCGCGGAACATGGTCACGTACTGATCCTGGAAGGCCCAGTCGGACAGCTGGCCGTCCAGGTACGCGCGCATCAGGCGGCGGTAGGGTTCCACGCCCTCGCTTCCGGTCACGGCCGCCACGCCCTCACGCACCGGCACGTGCGCCGTGAACACCGGCGTGAGCGCCTCGGGCGTGATGTCCCAGTTGTTCACCTCGAACTGCGGCTGGCCGTCCTGGAACAGGATCAGCTGCGGGCTCTGGTGCTGGATGCCGGTCAGGTCGGCCACGTGGTTGCTCGCGGGCCGCCAGTCCACCACGCGGATGAAGCCCACCGGCAGATCATGCTTCTGGAGGAAGGTTTCCAGCACGCCGAAGCCCTGCATGGTCTTGTGGCAGGTGCCGGCCTTGAACACGGCCGCCAGCGGGTATTCCTTCAGGAAGGTATCGACGTCCTCGGGGGTGGTCAGGGGCACGAGCACCTGTTCCTGCGTCGGGGCGGCGTTCTGGGCATCGTGGGTCTGCGTCATGCCCCCAGCATACCCGCCGCTTTAGAAAACGAAGTGAGGCGGCGCACAAGTCGAGTGAAGAGGACACGTCAGTCCAGTTGCCACACGTGCACCTTCAGGTGACCTGCGCCGGGGTAGTCCTCGCCCGGCCCCAGGCTTTCCATGATCCGGCCGGAACGTCCCGCCTGTTCAAGTCCCGCGCGACACAGCCGCTCGAAGGCGCCGGACTCCACCCCCGCATGGTTCAGCAGGGCCAGCACCCGGCCGCCCGGCACGGTGACGCCCGCGGCCGACGACATCAGACCGCCATAATCGCGTTCGGCCCGCCACACCACATTTTTCCCGCGCGCGAAACTCGGCGGATCGAGGATCACCAGATCGAATTCGTCGCCCCGACGGCCCAGGCGGGTCAGCCACCCGAACACGTCGCCGTACAGGAAATCCGTGTCCGGCGCGCTCAGGCCGCTAAGGGCGTAGTTTTCCTGGCCCCACGCGAGCACCTTGCGCGACAGATCCACGTTCTTCACGCTCGCCGCGCCCCCGAGCGCCGCGTTCAGGCCGAAACCGCAGGTGTACGCGAAGGTGTTCAACACGCGCCCACCTGCGTTCGCCCGCACCCACGCGCGGGCCGGCCGGGCATCCGTGAACAGCCCCACGCTCAGGTCGGCACCTGGGCGGATCAGGAAGGGAACACCGTTCTCCATCGCGGTGACCTCGGGCCTCGCGCCGCCCCAAATCGGCTCTGGGGGCGACAGGTCATGGCGGGCCACGTTCGCCAGATGGCGCGCTTCGGGGGGACGGCGCTTCACGTACACGCCCGCCAACCCGGCCGCGTCCGCGCAGGCGGCGGCCAGCTGAACCTCGGCGGCTTCGCCCAGCGGGTCATACAGGTTCAGGATGCCCGCATCCCCGGCCACGTCCAGCGCGTACAGGCCGTCCGTCTCGGTGGTGTGCGCGGCGCGGTAGATGGTGGTGCCCTGCGCGGGCAGGTGGGCGCGGCGGACGGCCAGCGGAGCAGGATCAACGAAGGACGGTGTGCCCACTCAGGGCCGGCCGCCGAGCAGCCACCACACGCCGGCCGTGGCCAGCGCCGTGACCATCCAGAAGCGCATGACGACGTGCATTTCCGGCCAGCCGACATCCGGGTGCTCGAAGTGATGCTGGATAGGCGACATCTTGAACACCCGCTTGCCGCCGCGCGTGCGGAAGGAGATCACCTGGATGACCACGCTCAGCACGGCCACCACCGGCATGATCGCCGCGATGGGCAGCAGCCACACGTCCGCGTACAGGATGTACGCCCCGGCCGCGATGGCCCCGATCGCGTGGCTGCCCATGTCGCCCATGAAGACCCGCGCCGGGTGCGCGTTGAACCACAGGAAGCCCAGCAGCACGGCCACCAGCAGCGCCGCCGAGGGCGACAGGGCGAACAGCGGCAGCAGCACGATGATCGCGATACCCGCCAGCAGGCCGTCCAGACCATCGGCGAAATTGAAGGCGTTCACCGAGCCGACCATCACGAAGGTGATCAGGGCCATGTCCCCCCAGCGGCCCAGGCCCGGCAGCAGCTCATGGGCAGCCAGGGGCGCGGCAAAGTAGGCGAATACCACGGCCACGATGAACTGGAGCGGGAACTTCTCGCGTGCCAGCAGCTCCTTCTTACCACCCACCATGCGCGAGCGCACCTTCAGCAGGTCGTCGATGCCGCCGATCACGCCCATGGCGAGGGCGCCCAGGATGATGATCAGTTCCCGCTGGCCGCCGGCATGACCGGTGAAGTACAGCGGGAAGAACACGGCGGCCAGTGCCAGCACGAAGGGAACCCCGCCCGCCGTGGGCGTGCCTTCCTTGTGCTGGTGCGCCGGGCCGTCCACGCGGATCGGCTGGCCCCAGCCGCGGGCCTTGCTGACCCGAATGAACAGGCCCACCAGGAACCACGACAGCAGCGCGGCCATGACCGTCATGAACGGAACCTCGGGGCGATCGGTGCGGCAGTCATCTCAAGCGGCGAGGTTACCACGCCCGCCCGGCCGTCAATTCGCCAGGTACCGGATGAAGTCCCGCATGGCGTTCACACAGGAGCCGGCGCCGTCTACCGTGGCGCTGCCCGTGATGGTTCTCAGGATGCCCCGGTCACTCAGGTACAGCTGCGACACGCGGTACGTCGCTCCGTCCTGCTGGAAGTCGTAGGCGGCGAGCACACCCCACACGCCCGCCCGGTCGACCGGCTGGGTCACGACGCTGTCGAGGCGTTTGTCGAGCGACACCTGAAGCTTCAGCGCGAAGGCGCGGGCCTCCTCCGGACTGGTGAAGGTGGGGAAGGCCTGCCCGTAATGTTCCTCGCGCATCAGGCACGCCCCGGTCGAATCCGTCCAGACGTTCGCATCGCCGTTCACCGGCACCCAGCCGTGCATCGGCACGATCAGCGCCTGGGCCGCGCCGCCCAGCAGAGCCGCCAGGAGGCCCGCCCGCCGCAGGTAAGGCATGGAGGAGACGACCGGGCGGAACATACGTGCCCCACGCTAGCAGAGCCTTTCTGACAATCCTCTGCCCGTTCTCATGCGGGAGGCCGACGGTTCAGCGGCCGGCAGCCACGCGTCCCTCCAGGCCAGCCTTCACCGTCGACCACTCACTGCGCAGCACGCTGAACATCACGGAATCCCGAGCGAAGCCGTCCGGGCGGATCTGGTACTGCCGCAGGGTGCCCTCCTGCACCGCGCCGAGCTTCAGCATGGCCCTGACCGAACGGGCATTCCTGGCATCCACCTTGAACTGCACGCGGTTCGCACCCAGCACCTCGAAGGCCCGCACCATCAGCAGCAGTTTCGCGTCGGGATTGATGCCCACGCCCTGCGCGGCGGGCAACAGCATGGTGCCGATCTCCACCCAGCGGTCGCCGGGCTTCACCTCACTGAACGAGATGCGCCCCACGGCCACGCCCGTGTCGAGGCGCCGGACCGCCCAGTTCACGCGGGCCGGAATGGCATTCAGCCGCCGGATATACCCGGCCCAGGCCCCCGGCGTGTTCGCATCCGGCCCGCCGCGCGACAGGAAGCGCACGGTGTCCTCGTCCGCCCCGGCTGCCAGATCGGCCGCGTGCGCTTCTGTGAGGGCCTCCAGCGTGACCGCATGCCCGTGCAGGGTGGGAGCGTCGAGCCAGTCGGTGACGGGCTGGTCGGGGGCGGGCCGGTCGGTGAGGGGCGCTGCGTCCAACATGCCGTCCAGTGTAGGGGGCACTCCGGGAGGCTCTGCGTTACCCTCGGTGGTACGGCTCCCCGGCCGTGATCGTGGACGCGCGGTACAGGGCCTCGACCAGCACCACCATCGCCAGATCGTGCGGCAACGTCAGCTGTCCCAGACTCCACAGCGCACTGGCCGTGGCCCGCAGCTCGTCCGTATGGCCCTCCGGGCCGCCCACCGCGAAGGCCAGCTCACCGTCACCAGCGAGTGCGCGGGCCTCCAGGAAAGCCGCGAGGCCCTCCGACGTGAATTGCTGACCGCGCGGGTCGAGCAGAATGAGCGGCGCGCGGCCCGCTGCCCGGCGTACGGCTTCACTTTCCAGGGTCTGCGACTTCCCGACGACACGCGTGACCTGAAGTTTGTGGTACCGCCGCAGCCGCTTCTCGTATTCCTCCCAGCCGGCGCGGGCATACGCGAGCTTCGGTTCCCCGACGGTGATCAGGTGCAGTCGCACGCTGCGCAGCGTACTCCGGCGCACCGGGCCGCTACACTGTGCGGCATGAAGGACAGTCCACCGGCGGCGGGTTCGCTGTGAAGGGTGCGCCGTGAGGGGCAGGCCGTGAATTACGCGGCGACCCTGGCCGTACTGGTGGTACTGGCCTTCTGCTTTCCGCTGTCGGTGCGGCTGGGCGCGCAGGTGGGCGTGCCGGAGGCAGTGAGCGTGTCCATCCTGCTCGCCCTGTTGACCTTCGCGGCGGCGACCTTCCTGGTGCGCTGGCAGGTGAACCGCCACCGCCGCACCATGGAGCGGCTAGAAGCGGCGCGCGAACAGGTCCGTGCCGATCCGCAGAACCCACGCGCGTATTTTGTGGGGGGCGAACACCTGGGCATCCTGCTGCTCAGGCTGGATCGTCGGCGGGAAGCATCCGAGGTCATTGACCGCTACGCCCGGCTGGGCGGCGCGAGGGAATCCGAGATCGTGGCATTGCGCGAGGCGCTGGCCAGAGCACAGCAGCGGCAACGCCGCGCGCAGGGGAGGGAAGCATGAGGGCCTACAAGGGCGTCGTGGAGAACGGGGTGGTGGTCGTGGTGGGCGCCCGGCTGCCGGAAGGCACCATCGTGACGGTGACGGTCGGCGAGGGCGAACTGCTGCGGGCCCGGATCGCCGGGGTGCTCAAGGGGCCGCGCAAGGTTCGCATTCGCCTGAAACCCACGCCTGGCCTGGCCCTCGGGGCGCACGGCCCAGGGCATGACTGACGCGCCGACGGAACCCGACGCCGAACTGGAGCCGCGCGTGTGGCTGGTGCCCACGCCGGTCGGGAACCTGGGCGACATCACCCTGAGGGCGGTGGAGGTGCTGCGCGGTGCGGACGCGGTCGCGTGCGAGGACACCCGCCGCAGCGGCGCGCTGCTCTCGCACCTGGGCATCCGCAAGCCGCTGGTGCGGCTGGACGCGCACACCATGGGTCGTGCGGCGGCCGTGCTGGAGAAACATCCCCGCCTGGCCTACGTGTCGGACGCAGGCACGCCGGGCATCAGCGATCCGGGCGCGGAACTCGTGCAGGCAGCCATCGAAGCCGACATTCCGGTCGAGGTGCTCCCTGGCGCGACGGCCTTCGTGCCCGCGCTGGTGCTCTCGGGCCTGCCGACCGGGCGCTTCACTTTCGAGGGCTTCCTGCCGCGTTCCGGCCGCGAACGCAAGGAGCGCCTGGAGGCGGTGGCCACGCGCGCCGAGACGAGCGTCCTGTACGAGAGCCCGCACCGGCTGGCGGCCACGTTGCGCGACCTCGCGGGGGTCTGTGGCCCCGAGCGGGCGGCGAGCGTGACCCGTGAACTGTCCAAGAAGTTTGAGGAGACCGTGCGGGGAACGCTGGACGACCTGGCCGCGCATTTTGCCGGCGAGGTGAAGGGTGAGATCGTGCTCGTCGTGGACGGTCACGCTGCGTCTGTGGAGCCGGCCAGCCCGGAGGCGTACCGCGCCGAGGCCGCCGCCCTGGCGGCCGGGGGCCACGCGGCGCGAGATATACGTGACCTTCTCATGGCGCGGGGTTTGCGTAAGAATGACGCATATGCCCTGGCCCTGCAGGTCACCAGCGCGGCCAGTCCTGGCCACGAGACGTCCTAGGACGATCTGCTGGTCCGTTCGCAGGGTTCGGCCGAGCCCCACACGCCCCCAAGGGAGACGCCCATGACCGAACCCACGCCCATCCACCACCCCAACTCCGCCGGCATCAAGCGCGTCGCCGTCCTCACCAGCGGCGGCGACGCGCCCGGCATGAACGCCGCCATCCGCGCCGTCGTCCGCACCGCCACCTTCGAGGGCCTAGAGGTCGTCGGGATCCGCCGGGGCTTCTCGGGCCTGCACCGCGGCGAACTGCACCTCCTCGGTCCGCGCGACGTCGCCAACACCATCCAGCGCGGCGGCACCATCCTGCTCACCGCGCGCAGCTCCACCTGGCGAACCCCCGAAGGTCGCGAGCGCGGCGCGAAGCACCTGCGCGAGTGGGGCGTGGACGGCCTAATCGTGATCGGCGGGGACGGCAGCTTCCACGGGGGCCACTACCTCCAGCAGGAGCACGGCATTCCGGTCATCGGCGTGCCCGGCACCATCGACAACGACCTGTACGGCACGGATCACACCATCGGCTACTTCACGGCCGTCGAGACCGCGCTGGACGCCGTGGACAAGCTGCGCGACACCGGCGCCAGCCACGAACGTATCTTCGTGATTGAGGTCATGGGCCGCCACGCCGGGCACATCGCCCTGGACGTCGCCGTGGCCGGTGGGGCCGAGGAAGTGTTCATTCCCGAGGACGGCAAGCCCGTCTCGGACGCCATCGCGGTCGTGAAGGACTCGGTCGCCAAGGGCAAGCTCGGCTCAATCATCATCGTCGCCGAGGGCTACCCGGGTGGCGCGCAGGGCGTCGCCGACGCCATCCAGGCCGAGACCGGCTTTGAAATCCGCGTGAGCATCCTGGGGCACATCCAGCGCGGCGGCAGCCCCGTCAGTTCCGACCGCATCCTGGCCAGCCGCCTGGGCGAGGCGTCCGTGTACGCCCTGATGGACGGTCGCAGCGATGTGATGGTCGGCCGCGACGCCGGGGGCATCTCCTACACGCCGCTGAACCTCACCTGGGAAAAGCGCAAGGATGTCAGCCGTGACCTGTACCGCTGCGCCAAGACCCTGAGCGTCTAACGGGCAGCGTCAGGTAGGGGAGGCCAGGGCCGCAACCGCCTCGATCTCGATCAGCGCCTTGGGATTCCCCAGGCCAGCCACGAACAGGCCGCTCACGGCCGTGGGGGGGTCATGCCCGGCACGGCTGTCTGCGCGGCGGCGAACGTGGCCTGCAGGTCCTGACCGTGGACGAGGAAGATGGTCAGCTTCACCACGTCCGCCCACCCGGCCCCGCCGGCCTTCAGCGCCTCCTGCACGTTGAGGAGGGCCTGGGCCGACTGGGCGCCGATGTCTGCCCCGGCCATCGTGCCGTCCGGCCGGGTGCCGTTCTGACCGCCGACGAACAGCAGGCGTCCTGCGCCATCCACGCTCACCGCCTGGGAGAACGCCGGACTTTTCATCAGCGTGTCCGGATTCAGGTGCGTGATCTTCATAGCGTCATCGTAGGCCGCAGGGTGAACGAGGGATGACTGCCTGGTCAATGAACTGTACCCAAACGACAGCGGCCGGAACGCACTGCTCCGGCCGCTGTCGGTGCTGGGGTTCAGTCGCGTTCGACGTTGCGCAGGAACGCGGGAATATCGTAGTCCTTGGGATCGTAGCCGCCGCTACTGGCACCGCCGCGCACGGGCTTCACGAAGGTTTCCAGGCTGGGGCCGCGCAGGCCCGAGGCGATGCCGATGGTCGTGTCGTTGAAGCCGGTGGCGATCACGGTCACGCGCACCTCGTCCCCGGCGGCCTCGTCGGGCGTGATGCCGAACAGGATGTCGGGATCGTCGAAGCCGGTCGCCTCGCGGATCTTCTCGACGATTTCGTTCGCGTCGGTCATCGAAAGGTCATAGCCGCCCGTGACGTTCACCAGGATGCGCCGCGCCCCGTCGATACCGCGCTCCAGCAGCGGCGAGTGGATGGCGCTCATGGCGGCTTCCTCGGCGACCTTCTCGCCCCGGCCCGCACCGATGCCCATCAGGACGGTGCCGGAGTTGGCCAGCAGGTTGCGCACGTCCGCGAAGTCCAGGTTGATCATGCCGTCCACGTTGATGACGTCGCTGATGCCCTTCACGCCGTAATACAGCACCCGGTCGGCAATGAGGAAGGCCTCGCGGAACGAGACCTTCTTGTCCACGGCCGTGAGCAGCTTCTCGTTGTTCACGACGATCATGCCGTCCACCCGATCCGCGAGCTTGCTGATGCCTTCCTCGGCCACGCGCTGGCGCTTGGGGCCCTCGAAGCGGAAGGGCCGGGTCACGATGGCGACGGTCAGGACGCCCATCTCGCGGGCGATCTCGGCGACGACCGGCGCGCTGCCGGTACCGGTGCCGCCGCCCATCCCGGCCGTAATGAACAGCATGTCGGTGCCGTCGAGATATTCCTTGATGCGCTCGCGGTCTTCCAGCGCGGCCTTCTCGCCCACCTCGGGATCCGCCCCGGCCCCCAGGCCCCGGGTCAGGCGGTCGCCGAGCTGAATGCGGATCTCGGCGTGGCTCTTGGCGAGCACCTGCGCGTCCGTATTCCCGGCGATGAACTCGACACCCTCGAGTCCGCTTTCAATCATGCGGTTGACGGCATTGTTGCCCGCCCCGCCCAAGCCAATCACGCGAATTCTGGCCGCTTGCATCGTTTCTCCTTACATGAACTGCCTCCCCGAAGTGGGGGGCCGTTTCAACTCGGGGTAGTTTAGCGCACCTTTGAAGGAGCGGGGCGCGGCCTGCCCCTTCACGTTCCACACGGTCAGGAACGGTGATCTTCACAAGTGGTCACGTCTGAAGGTACCGGAACAGGGCACGCCCTCCTGGCTTCGCAGTGGCAGCCAGGAGGGCAGGGAGTCCGGCGTTACAGCCAGTCTTTGAACAGGTTGCGGATGCGGTCGACGAAGCCTTCACCGCTGCCCGCCTTGACCGGCTTGGGATCCGGCTGTACCGACGGCGGCAGCACCACGGGCGGCGCGACCAGCCCCTCGATCTGATCCTTGTTCGGATCGTCCTTGAAGACCGTGTGCGGCACCTTGCCATCCTGCCCGATGCCGTAGAGCACCAGGCCGACACTGGCCGCGTGGCCCGGATCGTTCACGATGTCGTTCAGGCCGCCGATGCCGCGCGGGCGACCGACGCGCACCGGAAGGCGGAAGCGGTCGCGGGCGAGTTCCGCCACGCCCCGCAGGCTGGCCGCGCCACCCGTGAGCACCACGCCCTGTGCCACGAGCTCCACGGGGCCGAGGGTGTGGTCGATCTCGTCGCGGATCAGGGAGAAGATCTCCGCGAGCCGGGGCTTGATGATGCGCGACAGCTCGAAGGCGCTGATGGCGTGCGTGCTGCCCGACGCGGTCGTGATCTCCAGCGTGAGATCCTGATCCGCGAGTTCTGGGAGGGCCGCGCCGTAACGCTTCTTGACGTTCTCGGCCTCTTCCATGGGGATCTTGAGGATCTGCGCGAGGTCTGCCGTGACGTGCTCCCCACCGATCGGAATGCACGCGGAGTGGGCGAGGTTGCCGCGCTTGAACACGCCGATGTCGGTGGTGCCGCCGCCCATGTCCACCACGATCACCGTCTGCATCTGCTCGGCGGCCTCCAGCGTGGCCAGGCCCGAGGCCAGGGCGTGCAGCACGAAGCCGCCGACCTGCAATCCGGCCTCCTGCACGCAGCGGCGCAGATTGAGCAGCGGCCCGGCCGTGCCCGCCACGATGTGCACGTCGACTTCCAGACGCACGCCGTGCATGCCGACTGGGCTCTTGATGCCCTCCTGGCCGTCCACGACGTACTCCTGCGGGAGGGTGTGGATGACTTCCAGGTTGGGATCGAGCGGCACCGCGCGGGCGTTCTCGATGGCCCGGTCGACATCGGGCTGCGCGATCTCCTGGTTGCGGCGGATGGCCGCGAGGCCGTGGGAGGTGATGGCCTTGGCGTGGTTGCCGGCGACCGACACGAACACCCGGTCGACCTTGACGCCGCTGACGCGTTCGGCCGCCTGCACGGACTGGCGGATGGCGTGGGTGGCGCGTTCCAGGTTCACGACAGAGCCGCGTTTCATGCCCTCGCTGGGTACGCTGCCCTCGCCGATGATGTCGACGTTGCCGCCCTCAGCGACCTCGCCGATGACGGTGGTGATTTTGGTGGTGCCGATGTCCAGGCCCACGATGATCGGGTTGTCCTTCATTCCTGGACGCTCACCCCCCAGGGGTAAATTGTAAGGTCTTTATTCGGGTACATGCTGATGCTCCCAGCATACTTCAGTAAGGATTCGAGGTCGCCACTCCAGAGTGATCCCGAGGGAAGTTTCACCTGCAGGCCCGCTGGCGTGTACACCACCGACCTGACATTGTACCCGGCCAGCGCCCTGAGCACCCTCAGTGCCTCGATGTGCCGATCCGGCCCCCAGCCCTGGATCAGCGGCAGGGCCGCCAGCCCCACCCCGCCCGGCATGACCGCGCCATCGGCGGCCACGGCCTGTACGCGTCCACCGGCCTGCCAGCGGGCCACGGGCCGACGCTCCACGACCGCGATCGACACGCTGTCCGGGAAGCGCCGCGTGACCACGGCCGACGCGATCCACGGTTCGGCGAGCAGCCCACCTGCCCGCCACCCACCGTAATACAGCCACCCGTACCCCGCCTGCGCGCCCGCGAGCTGCTTGATGCGTGCCGGTGACAGCTGCACGTTCCCGGTCACGCCGATCTGTCGCACCGGCAGCGCGAACCACGAGGCCGCGAGGGCGGCCCCCAGCAGCACCGCTCCAGCGATCCACGGCCAGTGGCGGCGCGTGACGCGCACTGGTTCCAGCGCCGGCGTGGTCACCGCGTTCCCTGTTCCGGCCACAGCTCGTACTCCAGTTCCAGCGGGACTGGCACCCGTTCACGGATGACGTCCAGCAGGGCATGTACGTCGGCGGCGGTCGCGCCCCCCAGATTCACGATGAAGTTCGCGTGCTCCGGCGCAATCAGGGCGTTCCCGATCCGGGTGCCCTTCAAGCCAGCCCCGTCGATCAGTTTGCCAGCGCTCACGCCACCTGGATTCTTGAAGGCGCAGCCCGGCGTTTTCATCTTCGGCTGGCCCTTGCGGGCGGTATCCGCGAGATCCATCCTCGCCAGCACGTCCTCCGGTGTGCTGCGCCGCAGCTTCAGCCGCACCCGCGTGACCACATGGTTGCGGGGAATCCCGCTGTCTCTGTAGCCCCACTTCAGATCGGCCGGCGTGACCTGGCGCACGCCGCCGGGCGTGACGATCTCGATGGTGTGCAGACCGTTGAACATCTCGCCGTAGCGGGTGCCCGCGTTCATCCATACGGCGCCGCCGACCTGGGCGGGAATGCCCACCGTGCCCTCCAGGCCCCCCAGTCCCAGCTTCTGAAGCTGCCGGATCAGGCCCGGCAGGGGCACGCCGCCACCCACCCACCCGGTGACCACATCATCGGCCGTGCTCAGTTTCGGGTCGGGCTCCAGGTCGCGCTCTGCAAGCGGCCCCACGAGCCGGATCACGCGCTCCGGCACGCCTTCGTCCGCGATCACCAGGTTGCTCCCGCCCCCGAGCACACGGTAAGGCTCGTCCATCGCCTCTGCCAGCTGCGCGAGCGATTCCACTAACCACACCTCGGCCTCGCCACCCACGCCCAGAGTCGTGTAGCGCGCCAGCGGCAGGCGCTCCACGCGCGCCCCGGTGCGGCTAGCGGCCAGCACCGTCACGCCACGACTCCTGCCAGTTCCCGCGAGAGTTTCCACACGTCGCCCGCGCCCATGGTCACGATGATATCTCCCGGCCCGGCCGTCGCGCGCAGCGTCCGGACGACCTCGTCCCGATCCGGCATGTACCGAATGCCGGTATGGCCGTTGTCCGCCATACGCTGCGAGATCAGCCGGGCATGGATGCCCTCGATGGGGGCTTCTGACGCGGCGGCGATGTCGAGCAGCAGCACCTCGTCGGCGTCCATCAGCGCGTCGGCCAGCCGCGGCCAGGACTGCTGGGTACGCAGGTAGCGGTGCGGCTGGAACACCACACGCACCCGCCGTCCCGTCTGTCGGGCCGCCTGCACCGCCGCCGCGACCTTGGTGGCGTTGTGCGCGTAATCGTCGATGACCAGCGCCCCGTTCAGCTCCCCGATGCGCTGCCAGCGCCGTCCCGGCCCCCGGAACGCCGCCAGGGCCGATGCGGCCCGCGCGAACTCCCCGCCGTGCAGGTGCGTCACCGCCAGCGCCGCCAGCGCGTTCAGGACGTTGTGCGTGCCAGGCAGTCCGACCCGCGCCTCGCCCAGCACCACTCCCCGGTACTCGACCGTGAAGTCCGTGCCCTCGGCATCCAGGCGCAGGTTCACCGCGCGGTAGTCCGCGCCCAGAGCCTGCCCGTAGCTCAGCCGCTCCGGCGCTCCGGCGCACAGTGCCTCCAGCCCCGGCCAGTCGGCGCACAGCAGCACCCGCCCGGACTGTGCCACGAAGCGCGCGAAGCCCGCGTGCTGCTCCTCCACGGTCTCCCAGTACGTCGCCTGGGCGCCGCCCACGTGATCGTCCTCGGCGTTCGTGAACACGGCCGTGGCACAGCCGAGTTCCGCGAAGGCGCGGTCGGATTCGTCCACCTCGGCCACGAAGGGGCCGCTGCCCACGCGGGCGTTGCTGCCGAACTCTGGAACGATGCCGCCCACGAAGGCCGCCGGATCCAGACCCGCGCCCAGCAGGGCCACCGCGATCATCGAGGTGGTGGTGGTCTTGCCGTGCGTGCCGATCACGCCGATGCTGTCCGGGACGCGGAGCAGCTCATCCAGCAGCGTCATGCGGGGGCGCACCTCGATGCCCGCCGACCGCGCCGCCACCAGTTCCGGATGGGTCTTGGGCACGGCCTCGGAGGCGACCAGCACGTCCACCGGCCCGAACACCGCGTCCGAAACATGGGCGGCCGCGTGACCCACCGCCACGGGAATGCCCTCGGCCTGGAGCTGCGCGGTCAGCTCGGTCGCGGAAGCGTCGCAACCGCTCACGCGCTGACCACGCGCCGCGAGGAGCCGCGCGAAGGCGCTCATGCCGATGCCGCCGATGCCCATCAGGTGGTAGTGCAGAGGGGCTGTCCCGGCAGGGCCGGAGGGGAGAGAGTGAGGGTGAGGATCAGTCATGTCGCCTTGGAGGCCACCGGCTTCAGGTTCCGCTCGACCAGGTCCGCGAAGCGCTCGGCCGCACCGGGCTGTGAGCGTTTCAGGGCCGCCGTGCGCATCGCGATCCGGGTGCCTGCTGCCGCACACTCTAACACCGCCCTGCCCAGCGCTTCCTCGACCTTTTCCTGCTCGACCACGCGGCCCGCCCCGGCGCGCTGTACGGTCATGGCGTTGTGCCACTGGTGGTTCTCGGCCGATTCCGGCAGCGGCACCATGATCAGCGGCACGCCGTGGAACGCCGCCTCCGCCAGGGTGCCCGTCCCACCTCGCGTGATCGCCAGATCGGCCGCACTCCACGCGGCCACGGCGTCCACGTAGCCGCTCACGTGGTACCAGTCCAGGTCGCGGACGCGGGGGGCGACTTCGGACATCCAGCGCGGGCCGGTCGAGTGGATGACCTGCACGCCCGCACCCAGATCCGGCCTCCCCGGCGGCTCGGTGCCTGGTTCCAGACCGAAGTCCAGGTCGATCCGCGGCGTCATGACGCCCAGTTCGTGATCCACCAGGCCCTCTCCGCCGAAGATGTTCCGCAGCGTGTCCGGCACGGCGTTGTTCAGGAACAGCGAGCCCTGCGAGCCGCCCATCACGAAGATCGTGAGTGGGCCGGCCTGCAAGCCCAGCCGGGTCAGGGCCTCGGCTCGCGCCATCCGTTCCTCGCGCACCGGCATGCCCACCAGGGTCGCCTTGCGCTGGTCGAGCCCCACCACCTCCGGGTAGGCGGTGCCCACGGCCTTCGCGCCGCGCACCGCCAGCCGCTGCGTCAGGCCCAGCCGGGCGTTCTGTTCGTGAAGCACCGTGGGAATGCCCAGCGCCTGTGCGGCCAGCACGCCCGGCAGGCTCGCGAAGCCCCCGAAGCCCACGACCACAGCGGGCCGCAGACGGGCCAGCAGTGTTCGGGCCTGCAAGACGCCTGCCCCGGCCCGCAGCAGCTCGCGCGGATCGGCACGGCCCTGTCCGCTGCGGGCCAGTTTGCCGGCCGTGACGCCCTGGAACTCCAGGCCCTGCTCGGCCGCGACACGTTGCTCCATGCCGCCCCGCTGTCCCAGGATCAGCGCGCCATGTCCCCGCGCCATCAGCGCCCGTGCGGTCGCCACCGCCGGGTAAATGTGCCCGCCCGTTCCCCCTGTTGCCAACACGACCAGACTCATCGCCGGGAAGTGTAGAGCTTCCGGCGCGGGCTGGGGTGCTGGCCCCGGGACAGGGGAGAGCCGTGTGCCCTGTAGCCCCATCCCAAAGGGGAAGCCGTGGAGCGTGCGGCTCCAGGCTTCCCCAGGTCGGTGCGGGATCAGTCGAACAGGTCGCCCAGTGCGCGGCCCACGCCGCCGCCCTGCTGGCTGCTCTCGCCGCCTAGGCCGTGCTCGAATTCCTCGTAGGGCTGCACGACTACGAAGCCGTCACCCTGGAAGACCATCTGGTAGGTTTCGCCGCCACCGCGCCCGAAGATCGAGCGCAGGCTCTGATCCATGCGGAGCTGCGGCTGGAGGTTGCCGCTCCACGCGACCGTGGCGTTCGGGTCGGTGAAGATCGGCTCGTTCGGCGTGACCCGAAGCGTCAGCGGCTTGCCGTGTGACAGGATCGCGACCAGGCCGTTGCCGGACATGCGCACGCTGAACAGCCCCCCGGCGGCGTACCCGGCGATCCGGCGCATCATGGTGATGTCGTACTGCACGCTGTCCTCGAACGCCAGCAGGTCGTTGCCGTTCACGTTGATGGTGTCGCCCTGGAGTCTCAGGATCTGGATTTCCTTGCCCTGATCGGCGAGGTACACCACGCCCCGGCCCTCAATCTTCGCCAGTGGGCTCATCTCCTGGGTCACGGCGCGCTTGAGGGCCTTCATCAGGCCACCTTCCAGGGTGCCCTCGCGCTTGAAGTTGAGGTTGCCCTTGTAGGCGATCATGGCGCCCAGCTTGCTCCACACGCGGCCGTTGACCTTGACCTCCAGCATCTTGCTGGATTCCAGTTCGAAGACGTCGCCCGGCTGGTCCCGCTCGGCGGTCTGCGCCACGAAGTCGCGGAGGGAGTAGGTGCCGTCACTTCCAGGGTGCATGTTCGTCATACAGGCCACAGTACGACGGCCGCCGCAGGAAGGTTTCCGAGGCCCCGGCGGCGTAGACAACGGGACACCCTTATCTTGACTAAACCACTCGGATTACTTGAAAATGCGCCCCCATGAAGCACCCCCTTCTGCTGTCCGCCGTGCTTGCCACCAGCGCTGCCTCCGCCCAGACCCTGACCATCACGCACGACGAGGGCAAGGCGACCGTGCCGAGCAACCCCAGACGCATCGTCGTGATGGATGAGGAATCGCTCGGCTGGATCGCCGCGCTGGGCCTCAGCGACCGCGTCGTGGGGCTGGCCAGCGCCTACCTGACCCCCAGCGACGTTGACGGCACCACCATCAAGCCGAACGTGCTGAAAGACGGCTTCTTTGGCCGCACCAGGCTGGGGAATCCCGCGTACGTCGGCGACTGGCAGAAGCCCAACCTGGAGGTCATCACGGCGCTGAAGCCCGACCTGATCGTGCGCCTGACGTGGGACGGCAACCAGAACTACGACACCCTGAGCAAGATCGCGCCCACGGTGGGTTACAAAGAGGGCGGCACCGGCTTCTGGCAGAAGGGTCTGCGCGACCTGGCCCGCGTGTTCGGCAAGCAGGTGCAGGCCGAGCAGGTGATCCGCGCCGTGGCCGAGACCAACCGCACCAACGGCCGCAAGCTGCTGGACGCCGACATCTTCCGCAAGTACCCCAAGGTGATCGTGGTCGCGCCCTTCGCGGGCGGGCAGAACTGGGTGTACACCGCCACCCGCCTGATTCCTGACCTGAAGGCCCTGGGCTTCAAGGACGGCTACAGCGCCAGCAAGACCACGCTGGGCGTCGGCGCGCAGATCAGCGACGAGGCGCTGCTGGGCCTGGACAAGCAGACCCTGGTGGTGCTGTTCCCCCCCGGCGGCAAGTACAACGGCGTGGAAGCCTTCCTGAAGACGCCCATCGGCCAGCGTCTGAGCGCCCAGAGCGTCGTGTACGTGCCCGAGGACTTCAGCGCGTACACCGGCCCGCTGGTGAGCGTGCGCAACAGCACCGACCTGACGCGCATCATCCTCGAGAAGTTGAAGTGAGCCCGGCCCTTGACCGCCGCTGATCGGCCCTCCCGTCTGCCCTTGTGCGCGGACGTCTCCCGCGCGCTGGGCGAGGATCCCATCGGCACCGCGCCGCACTGGCAGGAGGTGACGGTGCTGGAACTGGACGTGCCGGTGTGGTCGAAGGTGCGCGATGTGGCGAACTGGACGCCCCAGCACCACCGCCTGTTCGAGCGCCTGCGCGGCAAGGTCGAGGCCAGCGGTGCGGGCTTCGGCCTGCTGATGAGCGCCCCGGCCACGCGCGGGCAGCCCCTGCGCGTGAGGCACTACACGCTGGGCGCGGGCGGCTACGGGCGGCGCGACTACGCCAGCGACCTGCCGCAGGCCGAGTGGGTGCGCGGCCTGACCGACACCCTGCTCGACCCGCAGCACTTGAGCGCGTGGGAAGAACAGGCGGTGCCGCTGGGGCCGGACGTGCACGTCTGCACGCACGGCACCGTGGACGCCGCGTGCGGGCGCTACGGGGTGCCGGTCTACCACCACCTGGCAGCGGCGGGCGAGCGCGCGTGGCGCACTGGCCATTTCGGTGGGCACCGCTTCGCCGCCACCGCCGTGGAGCTGCCGAGCGGCCTGCTGTGGGCGCACCTGACGCCGGACCTGGCCGTGCAGGTGGCCCGCCGGGAGGTGCCTCCCGCCGAGGTGGCCCGGCACCTGCGGGGGTTCAGCGGCCTGCCCCCGCTGGCGCAGGTGGTGGACCGTGACCTGCTGGTGCGCCACGGCTGGGACTGGCTCGCGGCCCGCCGCTGGGCCGAGGTGGATGGGGAAGACGTCACGCTGCAGTTCGAGTGGCGCGGCGAGTGCGGCCTCGTCCGGGCCACCGTCACCCACGATCTGCTCAGCGTGCCAGGCTCCAGCCACAAGCCCGAATGGTCGGACGTCCGGCAGTACCGGCTCCAGTGGACGGCCTGACATGACGTGCTGTCCTGGACACCACCGGTCATGGCGTTGAGCCGTCCCTCCACCCTGTCCCGAGCCGTATGGCTGCCCATCACGGCGGCGCTGCTGCTGCTCGCGGCGCTGGCCTCGCTGGCGTTCGGGGCCAGTGACCTGCCCCTGGGGCACCTGCCGGGCCTGCTGCTGCACCCCGACGACAGCACTGAGAGTCTGGTGATCCACACCCTGCGGCTGCCGCGCACGCTGGTCGCCGCGCTGGCCGGGGCGGGGCTGGGCGTGTCGGGCCTGCTGCTCCAGGCGGTCACGCGCAACCCGCTGGCCGATCCCGGCATCCTGGGCGTGGAGGCGGGGGGCGCGCTGGGCATTCTGGTGATGGTCGTGTTCTTTCCGGCGGCCCCGGCGTGGCTGTTCGTGCCCGCCGCCTTCCTGGGCGGCACGCTGGCGGCGCTGGTCGCGTATGGCGTCGCCCGCTCGGTCGGCGTGACGCCGCTGCGGCTGGCGCTGGCGGGGGTGGCCGTCGCCTCGCTTGCGGGGGCCGCCACCCGCGCCATCCAGATCCTGTGGGAATCGCGCGCCCAGGGGGCGCTGTCCTCACTGGCGGGCAGTGTCGCCGGCCAGAGCTGGGCCGACGCCTCGCAGATCGCTCCCTGGGTCGTCGCTGGGCTCGTGCTCGCGCTGCTCCTCACGCCGCGCGTGAACATCCTGGCGCTGGGCGAGGACGTGGCGCGCGGCCTGGGCGCCCGCACCGAGCGCGACTCCGCCATCATCACGGGGCTGGGCGTGCTGCTGGCCGCCGCGTCGGTCAGCGTGGTCGGCCCCATCGGCTTCGTCGGGCTGGTCGTGCCCCACGCCGCCCGCGCCCTGGTCGGGCCGGATCACCGCTTTGGTCTGCCGGTGGCCGCCCTGCTGGGCGCGGCCTTCCTCGTCACCGCCGACGTGGCCGCCCGCCTGGTCGACCGCCCGGCCGAGACGCCCGTCGGGATTCTCGTGGCGGCCGTCGGAGCTCCGTTCTTCGTGTTGATCGCCCGGTGGCGGGCGAAGTGATGCCACCTGTCCGCCTGCACCCTCAAAGGAAGTCTCCATGAACAAGATCCTCAGCCTGTCCGTCCTGACGGCTCTCTCTGTCGCCGTGGCCGCCTCCGTCAGCGTGAAGCACGACCTCGGTACACTGACCTTGCCTGCTCCTGCCAAGCGCGTGGTGGCGCTGGAATATTCATTCCTGGACACGCTGGTTGCACTGGGCGTCACGCCAGTGGGTGGCTCGCTCGGCACCCAGGGCGGCGACCGGGGCGCTCCGCCGTACCTCGCGCCGCGCATGAAGGGCATCCTGGCCACGGGGAGCCGCGCCCAGCCCAGCCTGGAGGCCATCGCCGCCGCCCGGCCCGACCTGATCCTGGCCGACGCCTTCGTGCACAAGGACCTGCTGGGCCAGTTCGGGAAGCTCGCGCCCACCGCCGCGTTCCAGAGCCGCCGGGGCAGCGTGGACGACCTGAACGCCCAGACCCTTGCCATCGGGCAACTCGTGGGCCGCGAGGCCGCCGCCCGCCGGCTGCTGGCCGACCAGGCGTCGCTGAACGCCAAGGCGCGGGCCTTCACAAAGCGCGGCGCGCCAACCTTCGTCGCGGCCGTGATCACGCCCCGCACCGTCACTGTTCATACCGACGAGAGTTTCGTGGGGAGCTACCTGGAGACCCTGGGCCGCACGAACGCCCTGAAGGTCAAGGATGGGCAGACGCAGTATGAGGTCTCGCTGGAGGGCCTGGTCGCCCTGCAACCCCAGACGCTGGTACTGTTCACCGCCCCCGACGAGAAGCCGATCACCGACACGTGGCGCACGAACCCCCTGTGGCAGAAGCTGCCGGCCGTGGCGCGCGGGCGCGTGTACGTCTTCGACCGCGACAACTGGACGCGTGGACGCGGCCCCCTCGCCCTGAAGCTGATGGTGCGCGAGGCCATCGACAGCCGGTTCCTCCAGGACGCCGTGCCCGGCAGCCCATTCCGCTATTGACTGTTCCACGGTTGACTGGAGATGCACCCTTGACCGCTCTGCCCACCACACCCAGATTCACGACTGCCCGCGCCGTCGCGCTCGGGGTGCTGCTGGCCGCTGCGACCGTGGTGATCGCGGTGCTCGCCCTGGGCGTGGGCGCCGTGAAGACGCCGGTCGGCGAGGTCGTGCAGGTGATCTTCGGGCACGGCGACGCCCTGACCCGGCAGCTCGTGCTCGACCTGCGCGCGCCGCGCATCGTGGTGGCCGTGCTGGCCGGCGCGATGTTCGCCGCGTCCGGCGCGATGATGCAGGGCGTCATCCGCAATCCGCTGGCCTCGCCGGATCTCATCGGGGTGGGGGCGGGCGCGGGGCTGGCGGCCACCCTCTATCTGCTCGCGTGGCCCGGCTCTCCTCCCGGCGGCCTGCCGTGGGCGGCGCTGGTCGGCGCGTGGGTGGGCTTCGGGCTGGTGCTGCTGCTGGCGCGCGAGTGGAACGGGCAGCGGGTGAATACCCTGCACCCGGTGCGGCTGGCGCTGGTCGGGGTGGCGGTGGCCGCCGCCCTGGGCGCTGTGCAGCAGCTCGTGCTGGTGCGCGCGCCCGACGGCCTGGGCGCCGCCCTGACCTTCCTGGCGGGCAGCGTGTACGGCGCGGACGCGGCCCGCGCCGCCCGCCTGCTGCCGTGGGCGCTGGTGCTGCTGCCCGCCGCGCTGCTGCTGGCACGCACGCTGGACGTCCTGAACCTCGGCGAAGACCTTGCCACCAGCCTCGGCACCCGCGTGAACGCCGCCCGGCTGCTCAGCCTGACGGTCGCCGTCGCGCTGGCGGGCGCGGCGGTGACGGGCGCGGGCATCCTGGGGTTCGTTGGCCTGCTCGCCCCACACGTCGCGCGGCTGCTGGTGGGTGGCCGGCACGCGCGGCTGTTGCCCGTCAGCATGCTGCTGGGCGCGCTGCTGGTGCTCGCTGCCGACACGCTGGGCCGCACGCTGCTGCCCCCGCTGGAGGTGCCGGCGGGCCTGTTCACGACCCTGGTCGGCGCCCCATACTTCCTCTCACTGCTGCGGCGCAGCGCCTGAAGGCTCCATGACAGATGCAGACCACACCAGCCCCGCTCCACTCGTGACCACTGGCCTCAAGCTGGGGTACGGGCAGAGCATCATCATCCCGGATCTCGACCTGCGCGTGAGCGGCGGCCGGATCACCAGCATCATTGGCCCCAACGGCTGCGGCAAGAGCACGCTGCTGCGCGCCCTGGCGCGGCTGCTGCCCATGTCCGGCGGCCAGATCGAGCTGTACGGGCAGGCCCTGCACGCCCTGCCCAGCCGCGAGGTCGCCCGCCGACTCGCCATCCTGCCGCAGGGGCCCACCGCCCCCGAGGGCCTGAGTGTCGAGGATCTCGTGTGGTTCGGCCGCCACCCCCACCAGGGCCGCTTCCCGGTGCGCCGCCAGGAAGACCGCGAGGCGGTGCACTGGGCGCTCGACCAGACCGGCATGCGGATCTTCGCCGGACGGCCGCTCGACGCCCTCAGCGGCGGGCAGCGCCAGCGCGCGTGGATCGCCATGAGCCTCGCCCAGCAGACCGACATCCTGCTGCTGGACGAACCGACCACGTATCTCGACCTTTCCCACCAGCTCGAGGTGCTCCAGCTCGCCCAGCGCCTCAATCAGGATCAGGGCAAGACCGTCGTGATGGTGCTCCACGACCTCAACCAGGCCGTGCGCTACTCCGACGAGATCATCGCCCTGCATGCCGGACAGGTGTACGCGCAGGGGCCGGCAGCGGACATCCTGACCCACGAGTTGCTGCGCGACGTCTTTCACCTGAGGGGGCACATCCTGGCCGACCCGGATACCGGGAAGCCGCACGTGATTCCCTACGCGCTGACTCGGTAGCCCTCTCAGGCCCCGACGAGCGCTCCCAGACGCGCGAGGACTTCGCGGATGTTCTCCATGCTGGTGGCGTAGCTCAGGCGCACCTGCCCCGGCGCGCCGAAATCCGTGCCGGGCACGACCGCCACGCGCGCCTCGTCGAGTATCCGGCGGGCTGCCTCCAGCTCGTTCGGATCGATGCGGTCGGTGCCCGCCATGACGTAGAACGCGCCATGCGGGGTCGGCGTCGGCAACTCCAGGGCGTTCAGGCCTGCCACGATCACGTCCCGCCGCTCGCGGTAGGCGTTCCTCGCCATTCCGATGAAGCTCGCCGTCTCCTCGTGCTGCTCCAGCGCGGCCAGGGCGGCGTATTGACTGACGCTGCTGGCGTTGGAGGTGCTCTGAGACTGGATGGCGTTCATGGCCGCGATCACGGCCTTCGGGCCGCCCGCATAGCCAATGCGCCACCCGGTCATGGCGTAGGCCTTGCTCGCGCCGTTGACCGTCAGCGTGTGCTCCGGCGCGAAGGTTCCGATGCTGACCTGCTGCGCCCCATACACCAGATGCTCGTACATCTCGTCGGTGACGATCATCAGGCCGTGGTGCTGGGCGATGGCCGCGACCGCCTCCAGCACGTCTGGTGGGAACACCGCGCCCGTCGGGTTGCCGGGGCTGTTCAGCACGATCATGCGTGTTCTGGGCGTGACCAGCGCCTCCAGCACGCCCGGATCGAGCTGGAACCCGGACTCCGGCGTGGTCGGCACGGGTACCGGCACCGCACCCGTAAGCGCCACCATCTCCGGGTAACTCACCCAGTACGGCGCGGGAATCAGCACCTCGTCGCCGGGGTTCAGCAGCGCGAAGAAGGCATTGAACAGCGCCTGCTTGCCACCGCTGGTGACGGTCACGGCATCCGGCGCGTGGGTCAGACTGTTCTCACGGGCGAACTTCGCGCTGATCGCCTCGCGCAGTTCGGCAATCCCACTCACCGCCGTGTACTTCGTCTTGCCACTCTCAATGGCGGCGATCGCGGCAGCCTTCACGTGCGGCGGCGTGTCGAAATCCGGTTCGCCCACGCTCATCGAGATCACGTCGATGCCCTGCCGCTGGAGTTCCAGGGCGCGGCTCGACACCGCGACCGTCGAGGAGGGCTTGAGACTCAGGGACTTCTCGGACAGACGAAAGGGGCCGCTCATCCCCCGAAGGTACAGGCGACCCGGCAGGAGTGGGCCAAGAGGTTTAGAAGCGGTAGGTGATTCCGAGGTTCGCGCCGGGCAGCACCAGCCCGGTGCCCTGTCCGGCCGCAAAGGCGTACCGCAACTTACCCTCCGCAAACCAGCCCAACGAACTGGATCCGAACTGTCCTTTCAGGCCACCTACTGCGCCGACCATCAGCACGCCACCGCCGGGAACGAACGCCACCCCTGGCCCGCCGTAGACGTTCAGCGGGCCGGTTGCGCCGGAGAACAGCACATCAGCTCCCAGCAGCGTGAGCGGGCCCGGCGCGCTGGAATCGAACCACAGGGCCAGACCTGCCGTTCCCCGCACCCCAACCTTGACGTCACTGAACTGCCCCAGATCGGCGCTCAAGCCCAGTGTGGCCGTAGGCACGAGATACGCTTCCGTGCCCAAGCCGGCCCAGGCAGTGACGCCCTGTGCTGATGCGGGGGTGAGGGTGGCGACCAGAGTGAGGGCAAGTGTTCGCTTCCAAGTCATGGCCCGAGCGTACCGTCCGGTTCCAGGTCACGGAGATGCACATGCGGCGCGTGGCCCAAAGGAACCGGGAGCCACCTGCAGGCGACTCCCGGTGAGACCGACTCCGTTCTCAGTTCAGCAGGCCGATGCTGCGGGCGCGGCTCACGGCCTCGGTGCGGTCGCCCGCGTCGAGTTTGGCGTACAGGCGGGCGAGGTGGTCCTTGACGGTGTCGGGCGACACGCCCAGGTTCTTGGCGATTTCCTTGTTGCTGTAGCCCTGGGCGAGCAGCGGCAGCACCTCGGATTCGCGGGGGGTCAGGCGGGGCACGTTCACGTGCGGCAGGCGGTCGATCTCTGGGTTGGCCACGATGTCGCGCAGCTGGCGGGCCAGGCTCTCGGGATCGGTTTCTTTGCTCACGTACCCGCGGGCTCCGGCGGCGCGGGCGGCCTGCACGATGGCGGGCTCGGCGAAGGTGGTGATCAGCACCGACACGACGTGCGGGTTGCTCAGGCGCAGTCTCTCGCACACCTCGATGCCGGTCATGCCGGGCATCTTCACGTCGAGCAGCGCGGCGTCGGGTTGCAGGGTGCGGCAGGCGTCCAGGGCGGCCAGGCCGTCGGCGGCCTCGGCCACCACGTCGAAGCCCTGGTTGATCAGGGCGTACTTCAGGCCCATACGGAACAGCGGGTGATCGTCGGCGATTACGAGTCTCATGGGATGACCTCCGGGAGGACGAGGGTGAAGTGCGTGTAGGTGGCGGGCGGACGGGCGTGGCTGGGCGGTTCCGGAGGAATGTCGGGCGGGGCGCGGTCGTACTGGAGGCTGCCGCCATGTGCCTCGGCGATGCGCCGGGCGATGAACAGGCCCAGTCCGGCCGTGCCGGCGGTGTACTGCTGACCGGCGATGGTGGTGGGCTGCGTGTTGAAGGGCTGCGCGAGTTCCGAGATGGGGACGGTCAGGCCGGGGCCGTCGTCGGAGACGATGACGCCGCGCGGGGTGACGCTCAGGATGATCTCGTGCGTGGCGTAGCGCACGGCGTTCTCGGTGAGGTTGGTGATGGCGCGTTCCAGCACTTGGGCGTCCACGTCGGCTTCACCGTGGCCGTGCACTTGAACGCTCAGGCCACGGGCGTCCGCCTGGGGGTGCACGCGGCGCGCCACACCGTCGAGCAGGGCGCGCAGATCGGTGGCCTGCCGGTGCACGTTCACGTCCTCCCGCTCGAAGCGGTGGGCGTCGGCCATCTGCTGCACCAGGGCCAGCAGGCGGGTGGTTTCGGCCTGGATCTGTGCGCCCACCTCGCGCTTCTCGGCGTCTGGCAGGGGCAGCGTCGTGAGCACCCCCGTGAGGTGACCGGTGGCGATCAGCGGGGTCTTCAGGTCGTGCACCAGCGTGGCGATAAAGGCGTTGCGGCGCGTTTGCTCGACGCTCAGGCGGCCCAGCAGGTCCGCGAAGGCGGAGCGCAGCGCCAGGATCTCAGCCGGGTCGTCGGCGTGCGGCTGCGCGAAGTCACCGCGTTCCACCTCGGACTGCAGCAGGCTCAGGGATCGCAGAAGGGTGCCGCTCAGCAGGTAGCCCACGGCGGCGCACAGCCCGCCGACCACGACCATCCAGCTCACCAGACTGGCGACGGGCACGCTGGGCTGCGCCATGAAGGTCAGCACCAGGTTCGGCAGGAAGGCCAGCATGAAGATCACCAGCGTGAACTGTGAGCGCAGGGTCGCCTTCCGCGGCCGGCGGGGCGTCGTGGACGCCGCCTCGGCGGGTAGGAATACAGCGCGCGCACTCATGGGTTCAGCGTACGCAGCGGCGTCTGACAGAACCGTCACGGCTAGAAGGGCGGCCCCGCGTTTGTCAAGCCCCACCCCCGGCTGGGTGGATGGCGTGCCAGCGCGGAAAACTGACCGATGGCCCAACTGCCGGAGGACGTTCCTCACGTGTGGCGGCGCTCCAACCACCACCCCCGGCCGCGGCGCCTCACCGCGTGGCCGGGGGTGGGGAGGGGGAGTGAACCCTGCCGGGGAGGGGGTTACTCGTCGGTGCTCAGCACCGCCAGGAAGGCCTCCTGCGGCACCTCCACCGTGCCGATCTGCTTCATGCGGGCACGGCCCTTCTTCTGCTTGTTCAGCAGCTTCTTCTTGCGGGAGATGTCGCCGCCGTAGCACTTGGCCAGAACGTCCTTGCGGTAGGCCTTCACGGTCGCGCGGGCGATGATCTTCCCGCCAATGGTGGCCTGCACGGGCACCGGGAACATCTGGCGGGGGATGACCTCGGCCATCTTGTCCACGATCTTGCGGCCGATGGCGTAGGCCTTGTCCTCGTGCACGATCACGGCCAGGGCGTCCACGACCTCGTTGTTCACCATGATGTCCACCTTGCGCAGGTCGCCGTCGCGGTAGCCGGTCTGCTCGTAGTCCATGCTGGCGTACCCGCGCGAGATGGACTTCAGGCGGTCGTGGAAGTCGTACAGGATCTCGGCGAAGGGCACGTCGTACAGCAGTTCCACGCGCTTGCCCAGGTAATTCATGGTGATCATCGAGCCCCGGCGCTCCTGCAGGAGCTGCATGACCGGCCCCACGTGCTCCTCGGGCAGCATGATCGAGAGTTTGATGAACGGCTCCTCGGTGCGGCTGATGCGGTCGCGGGTGGGGAACTCGGCCGGGTTCTGCGTCTCGAACACCTCGCCGTTGGTCAGCGTCAGGCGGTAGATCACGGCGGGCGCGGTGGCGATCAGGTCGAGGTCGTACTCGCGCTCCAGGCGTTCCTGGATGATCTCGGCGTGCAGCAGGCCCAGGAAGCCGCAGCGGAAGCCGAAGCCCAGCGCCTCCGAGGTCTCCGGCTCGAAGGTGAACGCCGCATCGTTGAGCTTGAGCTTCTCCAACGCGTCGCGCATCTTGCGGTAATCCTCGGTGTCGGTCGGGTACAGGCCCGAGAACACCACCGGCTGCGCGGGCTTGAAGCCGGGAAACGGTTCGGGCGTGGGCCGGTCTTTCTGCGTGATCGTGTCGCCTACCTGCGCGTCGTGGATGTCGCGGATTCCAGCCGCGATCCAGCCGACGGACCCGGCCTCCAGCGCCTCGCCCACGACCAGCGCCGGCGTGAAGAACCCCACCCGGTCCACGTCGAAGGTCTTGCCGGAGTTCACTAGCATGATCGGCTGCCCCTTGCTCAGGGTGCCTTCCAGCACCCGCACGAACAGGATCACGCCCTGGTACGCGTCGTAGAAGGAATCGAAGATCAATGCCTTCAGGGGCGCGGCCGGATCGCCGCTCGGCGCGGGAATGCGCTCGACGATGGCCTCCAGGATTTCCGGAATGCCGATCCCCGCCTTGCCCGACGCGAACACGGCGTCCGATGCGGGAATGCCGATCACGTCCTCCAGTTCCTTGGCGGCCCCCTCAGGGTCGGCCGCGGGCAGGTCGATCTTGTTGATGACCGGGATGATCTCCAGGTTGGAGTCGATCGCCAGGTACGCGTTCACGATGGTCTGCGCCTCGACGCCCTGCGAGGCGTCTACCAGCAGCAGCACGCCCTCGCACGCGGCGAGCGAGCGGGACACCTCGTAGTTGAAGTCCACGTGTCCCGGCGTGTCGATCAGGTTGAAGGTGAAGCTCTCGCCGCTGTCTCTGGTGTACGTCAGGCGGATCGGCGTGGACTTGATGGTGATGCCGCGCTCGCGTTCGAGTTCCAGGGTATCGAGCGTCTGGTCGCGCTTGTCGCGCTCGCCCATCGCGCCCAGCCGCTCAAGGATGCGGTCGGCCAGCGTGGACTTGCCGTGGTCCACGTGGGCGATGATGGAGAAGTTCCTGACATGGTCTGGCCGAAGAGTCACGCCCCGTAGTCTAGCGGGCACCCGCTGAAATACGCAGGTGCGGCTCACCGTCGCGCGGCCGTAGCGGCGTGACCGGCCACGCGGCCAGCAGGAGCGCCAGCAGCACGACCCCGCCGCCCAGGTACCCGAGCTGCGCCAGGTGCGCGCCCGCGAAGGCCCCGCCCAGAGGAGCGCCCAGCGCCTGCCCCACGTACAGGGCGCTGGCATTCAGCGCCAGGGCCACGCCCGAGGCGTCCGGAGCGAGTTCCACGATGCGGGACTGCTGCGGCGGATTGACCATCAGCGCGCCGACGCCCCAGACGAGCACGGCCGCGCCTACCCCCCACTCGCTGCCCAGCACCAGCGGCAGCACCAGCATGGCCCCGGCGGCCAGGGCCAGCCCAAGGCGCAGCGTGCCCGGACTGCTCCAGAAGTCGGTGAGCCGCCCGCCCAGCGCGTTCCCGATTAGGCCCGCCGCGCCGAACAGCAGCAGGATCAACGTGATTCCCCCGGCGTCCAGGCCCGTCAGGCCGCGCAGCGCCGTGACGAGGTACGGATACACCGTGAACTGCCCCAGGTACAGCAGGCCCATGACTAGCAGCGTGCGGAGCAGGGCCGGGCGGCGCACCAGCGCGAACCAGGGCGTGGTGGGCGGCGTGACGGCCACGGGCCGGACGAGCGCCGCAATGCCAGCAAAGGCCAGCATGCTCAGCGCCACGACCAGCCAGAAGGCCACGCGCCATCCGAAGGTGCCGCCGATCCAGGTGCCCAGAGGCATGCCCAGCACGGTGGCCACGGGAATGCCCACGAACACCAGCGCCAGCGCCCGTCCCCGCAGGTCCGGCGTGACCAGGGCCGCCGCGACGCCCGACGCGACCGGTGTGAACAGGCTCGCGCCCACGGCGGACAGGCCGCGCGCCAGCAGCAGCAGGCCGAACGACGGCGCAAGGGCCGCCGCCAGGTTTCCCAGCGTGAACAGTCCCAGTCCCACGAGCAGTAGCGTCTTGCGGGGAACGTGGACGGTGACGCTGCCCAGCAACACGGCGCTCAGGGCGTAGGTCAGGGCGTAGGCGGTGATCACGGTGCCGGCCGAACCGAGCGGGACGTCCAGGTCGGCGGAGAGCAGGCCGAGCAGGCCGGCAATGACGAGCGCACTTGTTCCGACCGCGAAATTTCCCAGGGCGAGGATCCACAGAGACCTTGGCATGGCGTGAGCATGCGCGCTAGCTTATGGGGGTACAAGGGTTTGGTTATCCTGGTACTGCTCCTTCCCCCATGCTCCGCGAGCCTCCGAGGTGCCCATGACCACCCTTGATCCGCCTACTGCCAGCAGCCCGGCCCCACGGCGCGCGGAACTCGCGGACTTCCTGCGCTCCCGCCGCCTGCGCCTGGATCCCGAAACGGTCGGTCTGCCCCAGGGTGGCCGCCGCCGCACGCCCGGCCTGCGCCGCGAGGAAGTCGCCATGCTCGCCCAGACCAGCACCACCTGGTACACCTGGCTCGAACAGCAGCGCGATATCCGCGTCTCCGCGCCCCTCCTCGACCGGCTGGCCGACGCCCTGCGCCTCGACCCCGGCGAACGCGCCCACCTGTTCGCCCTGTCCGGCCAGCCCGCCCCGATCCGCGACGTGCCCCGCGAGGACGTGCCCCCCGCCGTGCAGCGCTTCATCCAGGGCCTGCACGACCGCCCCGCCAGCGTCCTGGGCCGCCGCTGGGATTACGTCGCCTGGAACCGCGCCGCCGAGGCCGTGTTCGGCGACATCACCCACCGCGCGCCCGAAGACCGGAATGTGCTGCGCCGCCTGTTCCTGGATCCCAGCCGCCGCAGCTTCTACACCGACTGGCCCTGCGCCGCCGCCGCCACCCTCGCGCAGTTCCGCGCCGACAGTGCCCCTCACATCGACGACCCGTGGTTCACGGAACTGATCGAGGAGATCAGTGCCCGCAGCCCCGACTTCCGCCGCCTGTGGGCCAGGCATGACGTGAAGGGCAACGCCGACGGCCTCAAGGACTTCCAGCATCCCACCGCCGGCCGCATGATCATGGAACACCTGATCCTGCGCGTTCCGGACGCCCCGCACCTGCGGATCATCGTGTACAACGCCCTTCCCGACTGGGACACGCCGGAGAAGCTGAGGCGGCTGCTCGCCGCTGACTGAGCTGTTCTCCACGTCCGACCAGCGCCCAGCGACACGCTCCGGGCCGGGGATGTCGACCGCAGTCCCTGGGCGGCAGGCCACCTGGCCGATGCCGGCTCCACCAGCTCGCCCGTACGCTGAGGCAATGACCCGCTCTCTGGCCTACTTCACAGACCTTGCCCTGCGCCGTCACGAGGGCAGCGTCGTAACCCGGGAGGGGACCCTGACCGTGATCCGTTCACCGCAGAACCAGGGGTTCTGGTGGGGCAACTTCCTGCTGATGCCCGCGCCGCCCCTGCCCGGCGACCTGGACCGCTGGGAAACGCAGTTCCAGAACCATCATTCGGCCGCCCATCACCGCGCCTTCGGTGTGGACACGCCGGACGGGAACGAGGGCGCCGCCGACGACTTCCGGGCGGCCGGCTACCAGGTCATGCACGACACGGTGCTGACCGCCGAGGTGACCCATCCGCCCCGCCGCCTGAACACGGACGCCACCTTTCGCCCGCTGGCCACGGAGGCCGACTGGGCCAGCGCCCACGCCCTGCGGATGGCCGTGAACGCCGCCGATCCGTCCGGCCACGAGGAAACCGGGTACCGCGAGTTCAGCACCCTCAAACTCGCGTCGTACCGGCGGGCGCAGGAAGCGGGCCATGGCGCGCTGCTCGGGGCGTTTGATGATACGGGCACCATGCTCTGTGGCCTGGGCATCTTTGACGCTGGTGAGGGCGTGGCCCGGTACCAGAGTGTCGAGACGCATCCCGAGGCCAGATCCCGTGGCCTGGCGGGCACGCTCGTCCATACGGCCGCCGCGTGGGCGCGCGAGCACCTGGGCACCCGCACGCTGGTCATCGTGGCCGATCCGAATTACCACGCGCAGGCGCTGTACGAGAGCGTGGGCTTCACGGCCACCGAGGTGCAGCTCGCCATTCAGAAACGTCCTGCAGGCGATTAAACCCACTTCAGCGCTTCATGCGGCTCGGGCGGCCACTCCACGGCGATGTCGTCGCCGGGCCGCACCTCGCCGCCCTGCACGATCACCCCCATGATGCCCGCCTTGAACACCGGGGTGCCGGTTCCGTCCTCGTCCAGCACGGCCCGGAGCAGTCCCGGCTGAAAGGCGTCGATCTGCGCGCAGGGATTTCTCAGGCCGGTGACCTCGACGACGGCATCCTTGCCGAGGTACAGACGGGTTCCACGTGGCAGGGCCAGCAGGTCGAGGCCGCGTGTGGTGACATTCTCGCCCAGGTCGGCCGGAGCCACGGTGAAGCCCTGACGCGCCACCTCGTCGAAGAGTTCCGCGTGGATCAGGTGCAGTTGCCGCAGGTTCGGCTGGGTCGGATCGGCCCGCACGCGCGACCGGTGCTGCACGGTCACGCCCGCGTGCGCGTCGCCCTCCACGCCCAGCCCGGCCAGCAGGCGGATCACGCGGCGGGGCTCCTTGGAAAAGCGGTGCGTGCCGTCCGAGGCCACGCCGACGACCGTCGGAGTCATGCATCCTCCTGGGATGGCGGCACGGCGAACAGGGGAGAGGGAGCTCCAAGCCGCGCCCGGATCGGGGCATACGACCGGCGGTGCACGGCGCTGACGCCCAGGTCGTTCAGGGCGGCGCGGTGGGCCGGCGCACCGTACCCTTTGTGTCCCGCGAAGCCGTAGCCGGGATACTGCGCGTCCAGTTCCAGCATGACGCGGTCGCGTTCCGTCTTGGCGAGCAGGCTGGCGGCCGCCACCGAGTAACTCAGCGCGTCGGCCCGCGGGGGGGCGCTGAGCGGCATCTCCACGCGCAACTTCAGGTAGTCGGTGACCAGCGCCTGCGGTCTGGGCTCCAGCCGCTCCAGCGCCCGGAGGGCCGCTGCGTGCGTGGCCCCCAGGATGTTCAGGCGGTCGATCTCGTCCGGCCAGGCGTGCTCCACGGCGTACGCCACCGCCACCCGCCGCACCTCCGCCGCGAACTCCTCGCGCTGCCCGGCCGTCAGCTGTTTGCTGTCCCGGAACGGGTAGTCCAGCGCGGTGCCCGGCAGGATCACCGCCGCCACGGTCACGGGTCCAGCCCACGCGCCCCGCCCGGCCTCGTCCACGCCCGCCACGCGGAAATACCCGCGCCGCCAGTGCTCCCGCTCGAACGCCCAGTCCGGCGTCACCGACGGATTCGTCATACCGGGACGGTAGCAGACGCTCCGGGTGACCGCTAGGAAGGCAGCGCGTGCCGCCGGATCCGTCCGACATCCAGGCCCCAACAAGTGAAGCCCCGCCTGTTCAGCGGGGCGGTGGAACTGGCATCACGCGGCCAAGTTGGTTGTGGGACGCCCTCACTATGAAGCGTGCGAACCTGCGCCGCATGTGAATCGATTTAGATGGCGTTCAGGGAAGCGGCCGCCTGGGCCGGAATTCACCGCTGGTGGCGAGTCCGGCCAGTCCATCTGACCGCAGCCGCCCAGTGCAGGCCGGGCATGTGATACATGGGAGGGCATGACGTCGGGCCGCAAGCAGAAGATCAAACTCAGCCGCCCTCCCGGAACCCGGCGGGGCGGCGACCCGGACGCCGGTTCTCCCGCCGGGCCGTACGCCGAGGTGCGGCCCGCCCTGCTGCCCCCAGGGCTCGACGGGTTGCGCGCCCTGACCAAACCCGGCGTGCGCGGGTTCCCCGGAATCGACGACGCCCAGGCCCTGCTGGCGCAGACGATGCGCAAGGCCCGCGTGACGGGCGACGTCCTTGACCTGACGGCCATGGGCGGCCTGCTGGCCAGCCTGCCGGGCGTGACCCTGCGGGCCGTCGAGGGCTCGGCCCCGGCGCTGGCCACCCTGAGAGCCGCTGGGCTTGACCCCATACCGGCAGTGCCGGGTGATGCCCTGACGGAACGCTGGCCGGAACGGGCCCGCACGGTGGCCCTGGTGCTCGCCGGAGACCGGGGGAACGCCTACGCACAGGCGCAAGTCGCGTGGGCACACGCCAACACCCCGCCCGGCGGCGCGCTGTACATCGCGGGCGACCGCGACAAGGGCTTCGACCGCTACGTGCGCGCGGCGGGCACGGCCTTCGGCACCGGGGAGACGATCGCCCGCGACGGTGGCATGCGCGTCGCAAAACTCATCCGGCGGCCCGGCCCCACGCCCCCCTCGCCTGAACCCGAGCGCTACGACGCGTATGGCGTGACCGTCATCGGGCTGCCCGGCGTGTTCAGCGCCGCGAAACCCGACCGGGCCACGGCGCTGCTGCTCGACCACCTGGAGCCGCTCGACCTGACCGGCCAGGCGGTGCTTGACCTGGGGTGCGGCGCGGGCCTGATCGGGGCGTGGGCGGCGCGGCGCGGGGCGCAGGTCACGCTGGCCGACGCCGACCTGCCGAGCGTCCGCAGCGCCGAGGCCACCCTGGCGGCCAGCGGCGTGGGGGGCGAGGTCATCCACTCGGACGTGGACGTGAACCTGGGCGAGCGCCGCTTCGACGTGATCCTCACCAATCCGCCCTTCCATGTGGGGCGCGGCGTGGTGCTCGACGTGGCCCGCGAGTTCATCGCGGCCGCCGCCCGCCGACTGCGGCCCGGCGGACGCCTGTATGTCGTCGCGAACGAGCCGCTGCCGTACGAGGCCGCCCTCGCCGCCGTCGGACCCGTGCGGGAACTCATACGGGACGCGGGCTTCAAGGTGCTGCTGGCCACGCGTTCCTGAACGCCCGGGCACGCCGGGAACTTCCACGCTCCGCACCTCGTATTCCTTGATCCCCGGATCGATGCTCTCCGTGCTCCGTGCACTGTGTCCTCGTCCCGGCGGAACGGAACGGGTTTGCTAGACTGACGCGTTCCGGTGCCCGGCGCGTTCCATTGCCGGACGAAACCGCTTCACATCACCCTTTCCACGCCCGACCGCAGGAGGCCGCATGGCAGAATCCACCCGAACCCGTACCAAAGTCGCGGCCACGCCCAAGGGCACCGTCGCGGCGTCCGCTGCCAGCCCGGCGGCCACCAAAGCGACCAAGCCCGTCACCAAACCCGCCAGCGCCACGGACGCTCCCGTGAAGGCCCCGGCGGCCAAGGCAGCTCCCAAGCCCACCGCGCGGGCCGCGAAGGCGAAGGCCGACCCGGCCGACGGCGTGGCTGCACCCGCCGCTCCCGCCAAGGCAGCCAAGGCGGCCTCGAAACCCGCGAAGGCCGCCGCGCCCAGCAAGGGCGGCGTTGCCGAGAAGCCCTACTACGCCCACCCCAGCATCCAGGAACTGCTCAAGAGCGGCAAGGCCGCCGGATCGCTCGCCAGCGAGGACATCGCCACCGCGCTCGCCACGGCCCTCGAGGCGAACGGCCTCGACCCGGAAAGCCCGGACGCCTTCGAGGACATGCAGCTGTACCTGGCGTCCATCAACATCGAGGTGCAGGATCTCGACGAGGACGAGGACGAGGACAGCGACGACATCGACGCGGACAGCCCGGTTCCGGCCGCCGCCGCGCAGGAAGACGACGAGGAGAAATACTTCGACGACATGCCCCGCGCGGTCAGCAACGACCCCGTGCGGCAGTACCTGCACGAGATCGGCCGCGTTCCGCTGCTGACGCTGGAAGAGGAAATCGCGCTGGCCCGCCGCATCGAGGAGGGCGAGGAAGCCCGCAAGGTGCTGGAAGAAGACCTCGACATGGACGACCGGGGCCGCCGCCGCCTGATGCGTCAGACCGAGGACGGCGCCGCCGCCCGCCAGGGCCTGATCGAAGCGAACCTGCGCCTGGTGGTCAGTATCGCCAAGAAGTACACCGGGCGCGGCCTGGGCTTCCTGGATCTGATCCAGGAGGGCAACCAAGGCCTGATCCGCGCGGTCGAGAAGTTCGAGTACCGCCGCCGCTACAAGTTCAGCACCTACGCCACGTGGTGGATCCGGCAGGCCATCAACCGCGCCATTGCCGACCAGGCGCGCACCATCCGCATTCCGGTGCACATGGTCGAGACCATCAACAAACTCACCCGCACGGCGAGGCAGCTCCAGCAGGAACTGAGCCGCGAACCCACCTACGAGGAGATCGCCGAGGCGATGGGCCCGGGCTGGGACGCGAACAAGGTCGAGGAAGTGCAGAAGGTCAGCCAGGAGCCCGTCTCGCTGGAAACCCCGATCGGCGACGAGAAGGACTCGTTCTACGGGGACTTCATCCCGGACGAGAACCTCGACTCCCCGGTCGACAACGCCGCCAAGACGCTGCTGAGCGAGGAACTCGAGAAGGCCCTGAGCAAACTCACCGAGCGCGAGGCCATGGTGCTGAAGTTCCGCAAGGGCTTGGTGGACGGCCGCGAGCACACGCTGGAGGAGGTCGGGCAGCGCTTCAACGTCACCCGTGAACGCATCCGCCAGATCGAGAACAAGGCGCTGCGCAAACTCAAGTACCACGAGAGCAGGACCCGCAAGCTCCGCGATTTCCTCGACTGAATCCAGTGTCTTCACGCCGCCCCGTGCCCTGTGGCCGGGGCGGTCGTCATTTCGTGCGGCGGGCATCCTGTGGATGGGCACCGTATCCTGAGCGGGCATGGCCACATCCCCCGCAGGAGCG
Organism: Deinococcus sp. KSM4-11; assembly: GCF_004801415.1. Taxonomy (NCBI): domain Bacteria; kingdom Thermotogati; phylum Deinococcota; class Deinococci; order Deinococcales; family Deinococcaceae; genus Deinococcus; species Deinococcus sp. KSM4-11. Next base: position 346,411 of record NZ_SSNX01000001.1, read on the forward strand.
TCCCGTTGAGCCTTCCGGCCGCCACTGATCCGGCGCGGTCGGGTTCAGATCCGGCCCAGTGGAGGCCGTACGGTCTGGCGCTGCTGCCCCTGTGTCTTGCGGGCCTGCTGCCCTCAGTGCAGGTGGCGCTGTTGTGTGGCGTGTACGCGCTCGGTGTCCGCTCGGCCGAGTGGGTGCACGGCCGCCTGCTGCTGGGCGTGCTTGTGGTGGCGGGTGGGTCGGCGCTACAGGCCGGCTCGGTGCTGCACGGCAGCCAGAGCGAACTGATCGGCCTCGCGGCCTCGGCCCTGCTGGGTCTGATCGCGGTGATCCTCCTGCACCTGGGCGCCACCCGGATCGAGGCCGGGCACCGGTCGGGCCTGCTCGTGCCGCTCGGGCTGGGGCTGCTGGCCCCGCAGGCGCTGCTGCTGCCCGCGCTGGCCGGCGGCGCGCTGGCCCGGCCCACCGAGGATGACCGGCCCGCCGCGTGGCATGTCGCGCCGGGCGCGGCCGCGTGGCGCTGGCCGGTAATGGGACTGCTAGGGGTCACGCTGCTCATGGCCCTCCTGCCCCGCGGTCCGTCCGTCTGGGCCATGGTGACCCGGCATCTCGAGCCAGTGCCCACGGCGGGAGCGCCAGTGCAGGTGCCTCCTCCTGCGGCTGAACCCGTTCTGGATCGGCCCCGCACGACGCTGAACCCGTCGGTGGCGCAGACGCCCCTCCAGATCACCCTGGATCACTCGATGCTGCCGCTGGAACTGGTGTTGATGGCCGCCGTCGGCCTGGGCATCTCGCTGCTGTGGCGGGCCCGTCCGCGCGCGGTGGGGGTTCCCCCGACCCTGGTCGAGCGGCTGATGGCCATCGGCCTCATCGTTGGCGGGCTGGTCGGCCTGGGCGCGGCCCTGTTGCTGTCCATCTCCTCTGGGGGGGGTGGCGGGGCCGTTGGCAGTGTCGCCGTACGCGGAGGGTCGGCGTTGGGAAGCCAGGTGCCTTCCCTGAACGTGCCGGTTCGCACGCTCGACCTCAGCCTGCTGATGAATGTGATGGTCGCGGTCAGTGTGCTGCTGCTCGCGGGTCTGACGGTGGCCGCTTTTCTCGCACGTCGGGACGAAGCACCGGACGACCTGCCGGAGCTGTCGCTGGAGGACGCGGCGGAGTCCCTGGAGCCGGGTCGTCCGGCGGCGCCGCTGCACCGCGTGCGCCGGGCGTGGCGGGCGGCGGAGGCGGCGCTGGAGGCCACCGGCCGCTCGCGTCTGCCCGCCGAGTCACCCCTCTCGTACGCGGCGCGGCTGGGCCGCGATGCCCCGCTGCTGCGCGCTCCGCTGGCCGCGCTCGCCCGCGTGTATGCTCCCGTGCGCTACGGTGCGCAGGTCTCGGAGACCGGGGCCGGCACCGCCGAACGCGCCCTGACCGAGCTGCGCGTGATCATTCCCACCCTGCCCCCGCCCCGCCCGGCGGACGCCAAAGGAACGCCATGACCATGACCCGCCCTGACCTGCTCCACACGGTTCCGCCCTTCGCTGCCCGCGTGCTGGAGAATGTCGCCCGCGTGCTGGTCGGCAAGGAAGACGTGACGCGGCTGTGCCTCGCGGGCGTGCTCGCGGGTGGGCACCTGCTGCTGGAGGACGCCCCTGGCACCGGCAAGACCATGCTGGCCCGCGCCCTGGCCCGCAGCCTGGGCCTGGACTTCGCGCGCGTGCAGTTCACGCCGGATCTGCTGCCCAGCGACGTGACCGGCGTCAGCGTGTACCGGCCCGCCACGGGCGAGTTCGAGTTCGTGCCCGGCCCGATCTTCACCGGCGTCCTGCTGGCCGACGAGATCAACCGCGCCACGCCGCGCACGCAGTCCGCGCTGCTGGAAGCCATGGGGGAAGGGCAGGTCACGGAGTCCGGCGTGACCCGGCCCCTGCGCGCACCATTCGTGGTGATCGCCACGCAGAATCCCATCGAGCACGAGGGCACGTACCGCCTGCCGGAAGCGCAACTCGACCGCTTCCTGCTCCGAACCAGCGTGGGCTATCCGACCCCCGAGGAGGAGGTGAAGATGCTCGCGCGGCTCCGCACCGAGCACCCGATCACCACCCTGGAGGCGGTCGCCACGCCGGACGACCTGCTCGGCGCGCAGGGGCAGGTGCGGGCGGTTCACGTTGCGGAAGACCTCCAGTGGTACCTCTCGTCGCTGTGCGCGCGAACCCGCCGGCATCCGATGGTGGTGCTCGGAGCCGGTCCGCGCGCCAGTCTGGCGTTGCAGGGCGTCGCGCAGGCCCTCGCGTGGCTGGATGGCCGGACGTTCGTTATCCCGGACGACATTCAACTGGCCGCGCCCGCCGTGCTCGCCCACCGTCTGACCCTCAAGATCGAGGCCCGCCTGCAGGGCACCCCGCCGGAAAGCATCGTGACCGAGGTGCTGCGCGCGGTGCCGGTGCCCGTCGAGGAGAGCGTGATCGGCCAGGATCCGGCCCGCGCTGTCCCGGCTGAGGAGCTCCCCAGGCCATGACCACGCTGTTGGTCTGGCTGGTCGTGATCGTGCTCCTGACCGCCGTGGTGTGGCTGGCCTACAGCGTGCCGCCGGGTGTGACGCTCAGCCGCGACCTGCCGGACCGGGCCTTCCAGGGCAGCCGCGTGCCACTGGGGGTGCGGGTGGAACTGCACACGCGTCTGCCGCTGCGCTTCGCGCTGGACGATCCCACCCCCCGCACCGTGGTGCCGGACATGCCCGTCACGCTGGTCGGCGCGGGGATGGGCACGGTCGCGGTGGACTTCCACACGACCCTCGACCTGAACCGCCGAGGCGTCCATGCCTGGCCGGGCGCCACGCTGCGCTGGGCAGATCCGCTCGGCCTGTTCTGGCACGCCATGCCCGTGCCGGCCCCGCAGGGCCTGCTGGTCTATCCCGGCACGCACGGCCTCGTGCTGCCAGACCTGCTGCGCCCCCTGCTCAGCGAGGGCGGCCTGAGCCGCCGCCTGGGGCTCGACGATCCCCTGAGCCTGCGCGGCGTGCGCGAGTACGTCAGCGGCGACCCGCCGGGCCGCGTGCACTGGAAACTCAGCGCCCGCACCGGCACCCTCACCGTGCGCGAACCGGAACGCACTGCCGCGAGTTCCGTGACCATCTACCTCGACACCGGCGCGGGCGGCGACGTCTACCTGGAGAGCGCCGTGCGCCTGGCCGCGAGCCTGGTGCAGGAAGCGCTTGCCATGACCCTACCCGTGTCCGTGGCCCTGCCCGGCAGCGCGTCTCCGGCGGGCACCACCCCGGACGCTGTGCAGGGCGCCCTGCGGCTGCTGGCCCGCGCGGCCCTGAATCCCGGTGATCCGGTCATCCCGCACACGCGCGCGGGCGGCAACCTGTTCATCCTGACCGCCCGCCCGCGCCCGGCCCTGATCGAGCAGGCCATGCATGCCCGCGCCCACGCGAGCCGCGTGGTGATTGTGGCCCTGCCGGAGGGCTTCTATCTGGAACCCGGCGAGACGCCCCGCCGGCAGTGGGCGGGCCTGCCGGACATGGTGCGCGACCTGGAGCGTCAGGCCGGCGCGCTGGCCGGGGCGGGCATCTTGGTGTATGTGCTGCGCGGCAACCAGAGCGTGCTGAACCTCGGCGCCTGACCGGCGGTCTTCATGACATGAAGGAAGCGCTCAGACAAGCGCCCGCACGGCCCTGCTACCGTGGTTCCATGACCCACGACGACGACAAGCGCCCCAGCGACCAGCAGGTCAGCGACCATCAGGTCAGCAACGTCGATCTGCAGTTCATGGGCCGGACGGATCAGCAGGGCGAACTCGACGCGACCGTGGATGCCGAGAGCAAGGCGCCGGGCGAATACAAGGAACGCGGCATGGACAAACAGGACGTGGCTGTCGCCCAGAGCATGGACGCCAGCGATCCCCCCAGCACGAACATGGGCGAGGACGACGCGGACAAGTAACCGTCAGGAATCTTTAGCGGCTGAACTCGGCCGTTCCCGAATCAGCCGGCCCGTTCCCCCAGAGCGAGCCGGCTGACTTCTGCCGCGATCACCGGCAGCGCGCCGCCCGGCCCGATCCGTTCCAGGCCAGCCCGCGCTGCCCTGGCCCGCCGCCGTCCGTCGGTCAACAGCGCCCTCACCTCGCTTGCGACGGCGTTCGGATCGGCGGGTACGACTGTCAGGGCCGCGCCCAGCAGGCGACCCTGACGGCGTGCAAACCCTGGCGTGAACTGGGGACCACCGGTGGCAAAGGCCACGACTGGCACACCCAGCCCGGCCAGCTGCTCGTTCGCGGTGCCCGCCGTGCCCACTGCGACGTCCGCCGCGCGGGCCACGGCACCGAACGCGCCGCGCAGCAGGGTTACCGACTGGCCCTCTTCCTCGGCGTGGGCTGTCCCGTCATCCTCAACGTGCAGCCTCCAGGCGTCGGGAAGGGTCACGTCCTCCCAGGAGTGCGGCCACGCGGCCAGCGCCTGCACGTCCGGCAGGTGCGCAGCCGCGCGCAACATGAGCGGCAGACTCTCCCGGTGATCCCCGCGCGACCCGGGCAGCAGTGCCAGCACCGGACGGCCATCCAGGTCGGGCAGGGCGCGTTCTGGGGCCGGAAGGACGTCCATCGCAAAACTCCCGGCAAACCGGGCCGGTGCACCCCTCTCCGTGAAATACCGGGCGGTCACCGCGTCCCTCACGAACACGGCGTCCGCCCGGCGGGCCAGCGCGAGTTCATACTCCATGGGGCGGTTTGCGCCCAGGGCGTTGAGTTCCCGCAGCGCCCCGCGCAGGCCGAGGCCCTCCAGGTAGTGCGCGCTGAGGAGCGGCTGCACGTGAACCAGGGGCACTCCGGCCCACCGCGCGGCGAGACTGCCCACCATCAGGGCATACGCGTCGCCCACGACGACCACTGCGCCCGCCTGCCGGGCACCGCGCACGGCGTCCGTCCACTGGCCGAGCGAATCCCGGATCAGTCCAGCCCTGAGATCTGCGCGCAGGTTCTCCACGCTCCCGAAGGGAAACCCGCCGCTCGGCAGGGTCAGCACCCGCCCGACCCGGCGTGCGCCGACCCGCGCGTACGCCTCTCCAGCGCCGACCAGCGGAGAGTAGCGAACGTCCCAGCCGCTTCCGAGCTGCTGGGCCAGGCGCGCCCCGATCAGGTCTTCGGCCGTCCCGTTCGAGACGAACAGGGCGGCGGGGCGAGGAGCGGACGCAGCGGCGGACACGCGGGCAGCATACCGGTCACCGTGGGCCGCCCGCATCCGTGGTACCAATGGAACCGGCGGGTGAACAGGGCATGAGTGAATTTGACGAACTTCAGGGAGTCATTCAGCGGCACGCCGAACGGCGGCAGGCCGAGGCGCGCGCCTGCGAGACCTTCCTCCAGGCCCTGTACCACGCGCTGCGCAGCGCAAGTGGGCCGGGCCTGCCCCTGAACAACGTCACACTGGACTTCATTCCCGATCCCATCAATCGCCTGCGGCCCACGCCCACGGGTGGCTTCCACGCTGCGTGGCTGCGCCTTGGCCTGTGCGAGGTGCTGGTTCGGGTGCGGCGCTTCGACGGGGCCTTTCAGGGTGAATACGGTGAGGGCGGGGTGTTCCGTCTGGACAGTACCGGCGAGGACGACCTGCTGAGCCTCGCGCGGCGCATCCTGCGCGACGTGGCCGCCACGTATGCGGGCGAGCACCTTGATTCGGCCCTCAGTCGGCTGAACTGAGAGCCGGCTTTATGCAAGCCGTGAAGAGGGCCGCCGTCCATCCGGATCGGCGGCCCTGCTCGGCTGTGTTCAGGGTGTCGCTCAGCCCTTGACGGCCCCGGCAGTCAGGCCGGACACGATGTTGCGCTGGAAGACCAGCACCAAGATGATCAGCGGCACCGTCACAACGATGCTCGCCGCCATGATCGGCCCCCACGGCTGGTCGTACTGCGACGCGCCGGAATAGTTGGCGATCACGACCGGCACCGTGCGGTTGGAACTCGTGAAGGTCAGGGCGAACAGGTACTCGTTCCAGCAGTTGATGAACGCCAGCAGGCCAGTCGTGACCAGCGCGGGCATCATGACCGGGAAGAGCACCAGGAACAGCGTCTGGAGGGGGCTTGCACCATCCACCAGCGCGGCTTCCTCCAGTTCGCCAGGAATGTCACGCACGAAGGATGTCAGCACCCAGACGGTGAACGGAATGGTGAAGATCAGGTACGAGAAGATCAGTGCCAGCGGGTTGTTGAAAACCCCAACCGAGCGAATCAGGGTGAACAGGCCGCCCAGCACGGCAATTTGCGGGAACACACTGACGGCCAGGATGAGGTACAGCACCGCCTGCTTGCCCGCGAAGCGGAAGCGGCCCAGCGCATACGCGGCGAACGACCCGAACAGGATACTGATTGCCACAGCGCCCACCGCTGCAATCACGCTGTACAGCAGGCCACGCTGGAAAGCGGGATTGTTGAACACCTGAATGTAATTGTCGAAGGTCTTGGGCGCGACCAAGAACGCCCCTGGTGTGAGGAACAGGTTGGCGCCCTTGCTGAACGACGTGATGACCGCCCACACGAACGGAAACAGCAGATAGAAGGTGATCGCGATGACCAGAATGTAGAAGGCGGCCCGCTGGAGGTAGAACAGGGTGGGATTGGTGCGTTGCAGGTTCATGTCGTTCTCCTCAGTCGAACTTCACGCGGAACGCGGTCACGTAGATGATGACGATCACCATGATAATCAGGAAGATTGCCACAGCGACGGCGCTACCCATGCCCAGCAGCGAGTTGTCGATCAAGGTCAGACGGGCGTAGCCGGTCATGGAGGTACTCGCAGCGTTCACCGGGCCGAGCATGACGTACATGATGTCGAACACGCGCAGCGCATCCAGCGAGCGGAAGACCAACGCGACCAGCAGCGCAGGGCGCAACAGCGGCAGTGTCATCCTCCAGAATTGCGTCCACTTGCTCGCGCCGTCCATGTCAGCCGCCTCGTACATATCGCTGGGAAGGCTCTGCAATCCCGCCAGGATCAGCAGGGCCATGAAGGACGTGGTCTTCCAGACATCCACAGCGATCAACGCCCAGATGGCCTTGTCCGGTTCGGCCAGTAGCGCCTGCCCGCCCAACAGCCCGCGCCCGATCAGACCAAAGGAATCGTTGTACATGTACGCCCACATCTGCGCGGACACGACCGTGGGAATCGCCCAGGGCACCAGCATGGCCGTCCGCAGGAACGCCCGGCCCTTGAAGCTGCCGTTCACGACCAGCGCGATAATCATCCCAAACACCGTCTCCAGGAACACCGACACGACCGTGAACAGCATGGTGTTCTTCACGGCCTGCCACCATTTGGGATCTTGCAGGAACCCAATGCCGATGCCGTCCTCGGTGGTAAACCAGAAGTTGTGGAATCCCACGTTCGTCGCGGTTTCAGGCGAGGTAAGGTTCGCATCTTTGAACGCGAAGAAGATGGTGCGCCACAGCGGATACCCGGCGACGATAGCGATCGCGATCAGGGTCGGCAGGAGCAGCCACAGGGCCTGACGGGCGCGGGCGGCCTCAATGCCCCGCGTCTTGACCACCTTGCGGGGCTCGGTGGTGGCGTTCGTGGTCATGGTGATGGCCTCCTTGTCAGGGGAAAATGAAACGGAGTAGGCGTGGACGTGCATTAGAACGCGGGCCAGCGGAAGACTGTGGTGTGCTGAACGATAGCACCGGGGGTGTCTTGAATGTCAAAAGGACGGGGGACTCCCGCGATGGGCGTCCCCCGCTGTCCTCACACCGTGGTGAGGGCGTTCAGAGGCTTACCAGCCGCTGCCTTTGATGCGGGCGAGGTTCGTGGCGAGCGAGGCCACGGCCGCCTGGCCCTTGCTCTTGCCGGTCAGCACGTCGCTGACGGCGGAGCTGAAGGCCTGCGAGACCTGGTTGTACTTGCCTTTGGTGGGGCCGGAAGGACGCGCGGCGGCCGAAGTGAACACGTCGTACAGGCTGCCGAAGAAGGGGTTGGCCTTCAGGACATCCTTGTCCTTATACAGCGTAGTGATGGTGGGGTTGTACGAGCCCTCGATCGCGCGGATCTTCTGCTCGGCGGGGCCAGCCAGGTAGCGCACGAGTTCGATCGCGGCCGTCTGGTTCTTGGAGTAGGTGCTGACACCGAGCTGCCAGCCGCCGAGGGTCGCCGCGTTACGTGCGCCACCGGAGGGCAGGGGGGCTACGCCGATCATGCCCTTGACCTTGGAATCCGTGCCCTGGCCGAGAGCCCAGGCGTAGGGCCAGTTGCGCATGAAGGCCGCATTGCCGGACTGGAAGATGCCACGGGCTTCTTCTTCACCGTAGGTGGTCACGCCCTGGGGGCTGATGGTCTTGACCCAGCTGGCTGCGGTGTCCAGGGCCTGGGCGGCCTTGGCATTGTTGATGGTGATCTTGCCGGACGAATCGACGATGGTGCCGCCGCCGAAGGAGACCAGCCATTCCATGGCGTCGCAGGTTAGGCCTTCGTAGTTTTTGCCCTGCCACACGAAGCCCGCGAAGGCCTTGTTGGTTTTCTGCTCGCCGTCCTGGATCTTCTTGGCCATGGTCGCCATTTCGGCCCAGGTCTTGGGGGCGGCGGTGTAGCCGTACTTCTTCAGCAGATCCGTGCGGTAGTACAGCAGGCCGGCGTCCGTGAACCACGGCAGCGCGACAAGTTTGCCGTCGACCGTGTTGGCTTCGATAATGCCCTTGAAGTGCGCGTTCACTTCAGCGGCGGGCACTTTGCCCTTCAGGTCGACGAAGTGCTGGGCGAGCAGGCCGGGCCAGACGACGTCGAGCTGGTACACGTCAATGTCACTGCTCTTGGCAGCCAGCTGCTGCTGGTACAGGGCGAGGCGGTCATTGGTGAGGTTAGGGCTCTCGAAGACCTTGACTTCGTTGCCGGTCTTGGCGGCCCAGCGGGCAGCGCCCGCCTTGCACAGTTCCAGTTCCTGGCCTACGGCCCCACACGCGATGGTCAGTGTGACGGCACCAGCATGGCTGGTTGAGGCGATGGCAGCGGTGAGCGTAATGAGAGCAATGGCTTTCTTCATGAATCCTCCTGCGTGGGTGTCAGGCTCAGCCCTGACCCGCTTCATCTTCGGAAGCGGTTCCACAATTGACCGGGTTTGGTAGTGAAGAGGCTACACCGCGCCGTGGGCAGTGTCAACGTGTTCTGTGGCACAGGGCCGTCAAGCAGAGGTGCGCACCAATACCCAACCTGTATGGGAAGTTGTTCACAGCGCTTTTCTCCGGAATGAAGCGCACCGGACAGGCCGCATGAGATCTGTGATCGTTAGGTCAAGACTCGATCGGAGTCGGTGTGGCTCCACGGAGGATTCGCCTCGTCGGACAAGTGGCCGTGAATCTCAGCCCGTGCAATGCTGTCGGCCCATTGTTCAGGACAGTTCTGACTCGACCCGACATAGAAAGGCCTTACCGCTCCATCTACCATCCAATCCCTGAGGGTCGGCCCGCATGTGCGCTATGCCTCCCAACGCTGGCGCTCGTGGAGGAGCGGAATTGAAGCGATCGCAGCTCGTATCCCGGCAGGGGTGGGTGCTGAATCACCGAACCCTTTGTGGCCCTCCCTTGTCAGGTGATAGGGGAAGTGCGTTCCGGACGGGCTCAGGCCACGCTGCACTCGCAGGTCAGATCTGTTCGTATGCGGCGTCGCGGGTGCCCGTGCCCAGTTTGCGGAGCAGACCATCTTTTACCAGGCCGCGCAGCATCCGCCAGGCCTGCTGGGTGTTCAGGCCACAGGCATCTCGGAGATCCACATTCCGCACCCGACCGCGTTCCCGCGCGAGGGCGAGAGCGATGGCCCTAACTTCCGCCCTGGACGGCCCAGCACCTTCGTGACGTCCTGTGGCCACGTTCTGGGCCTTCTGGCGGCCACTGGCCCCCGAGGGCACCATGGGCACGGAATGGGCCGGGTCGTGCTCGCCCGCCTGATCGGCCGGTGGAGACAATGCCGGCTGGGTGGGTTCAGCAACGGATCGGTTCAGGGCGCGCTGCACATCGACACCCAGGGCATACGAAATGCCCCGGCCCACGCCGGAACGCGCGATCAGGCCGTGCTCCTCCATGGATCGCAGCAGTCTCGGCGTCCGGTCTTCGGGGAGTTGCAGCGCGCGGGCCAGGGCGTCCCGTTTGGCCTCGCCCTCGCGTGCCAGCACGCTGAGGACGATCAGCATGTCCAGCGACAATGTCTGCATTTCTTCCTGCTTGCGGGCCACGAAGCGCACGAACTCGGCGTCGAAGCCCGGCGAGTGCAGGATCAGCGTCACGGCGTCCGGGTACGTCGTGTACTCCGGCGGTTCTTTGCCATGCCGCAGCATCAGCGAGTACATGGTGTCCACGCCCACGCCCGCCCGCTCGACCAGCCCCAGGCGCGCGAGCACCTCGGCCAGCAGCGGATTGCGGCGTTTGGGCTGGTGCCGCAGGATGTTGCCCGGCGTGATCCCCCCGGGCAGGCCGCCCGGATTCAGGATTTCCAGACGGTCCGGGTGGTGGTGCACGTGCACCACGTCCCGCAGGCGGTACTCGCGGTGCGTCAGGGCATTCAGCAGCGCTTCACGGTACACGGCCTCGTCCTGATCCCACACCTCGATCCGGAACAGCCCCACCTGCACCGGCGTGAAGCGGTTGCGGGCCTGGATCAGCTCGGCCAGCCGCGTGAGCAGCGCCGGAATCGGCCGCAGCAGATCCTCCCGGAAGTGGAAGTCCACGCCCACGCCCGCGTGGTGGTAGTAGCACACCTCCGCCTGCGGCACGTGGGCCCGCAGCGCCGCCGGGGTGCCGGCGAGCAGGATGGCCGCCAGCGTGGGCCGCAGCGCCCCGCCGCTCGGCACCAGCAGGCCCAGTTCCTGCAGGAATTCCAGGTCGGGCAGGCCGGTCGCCTGCGTCCGACGTCCCAGGCCCCGCAGGCGGGCCACCTCGGCCGGATCGAGGTCGGCCAGCGAGGCATCCGGGGGTACCACGGCCGTGTAGTCATGATCGGCCACCGGCTCGGCCCCTGGCGGCGTGACCGGCACCAGATGCGCGCCGTCCCAGGCGATCACGGAACCGTCTGGCGCGGCCAGCACGTACGGTGCCTGCGGCACGAATACCGCCAGCACCCGCGCCCCGCCGGCCAGCCGGTGGTGCTGCACGTTCACAGTCAGCCGTCCTCCGGACAGTTCGAAGATCGCATGCGTGACCATCAGCGGGTGCAGTTCCCCCGCATCCCGACCGATACCGTTCTCGCTGCCCACCACGTCCACGCCGACCAGCACGGTGCCGCCGCGCGCGTTCGCCAGCCCCACGGCATAGCGGGCCAGCTCCTGCGGCGTGACCTCCAGCGGCAGGTGCACGCAGGACGGGCCGGGCGGGGGCAGCACCCCGACCGGAGAAGCCGCGTCCTGGCCACCACTTGTCACGAGGAACCAGTATAGGGGAGGGCCGGGATGGCCCAGGCGCGGGTCAGGTGCAGGTCACCGTCCAGCCAGACGAGGGCTGTCCGGCGACCCACACCGAAGACGATGGCCGCCTGTCTGAACCTCCGCCCGAGCGTCACGGCATCGCGCAGACATGCGCCAGGCAGGAGGAGCGCCTCCTCGGCCCACGGTTCTTCCCCGTTCACCACGGGAAAGGACGGCGATGCCCAGGCGACCAGCAGGCGCCGGGCCGCCTCGGCATTGTGCGAGTCCGGGTGCCGGAGGCCGTGTGGATTCCACGCCGTTACGATCGCCCAGGATCTGCTCCCGGCGGCCCACGGGGGCGCCCACCCGGCGTCGTGCTGCCCGAGGTAAAACCGTTCTCCGGGTGGGCCGTACGCCGTGCCCTCGAAAGCGGCCCGCAGCGCTGCTCCAGTCGTGTGGAACCCGGTCAGCGCATCACCGGCGCGGTCACGTTCAGGATCAGGCCCCCGCGCAGCCGCAGCACCAGACTGATCTTCTGTCCGGCCGTGAGGTGCCCACCCAGCACCACCCGGTAACCCGAATCGCTGCCCAGCAGCAGGTTGCCCTGTACCGGCATGCTGTCCACGACCTCGCAGCGCGGCGCGCACTTCATCAGGCGGCCCCGGCCGATGCTGCTCCACACGCCAACCAGATCATCGGATTTCGGCACGCTCACGCGGCCCTGCACGATCGCGCCGCCATGCACGATCTTCAGGTTCAGGGTGGCGGACAGGCCCTGGGTGCTCTGGGCCTGGGCGCCCAGGGGCAGGAAGGGCAACAGGCTCAGCAGCAGGGCAGCGCGGTGTCTCACTCGTCTCCTTCGGCATCGTCGTCCTGATCCGCGGGGGCCAGGGTATCGACATTCGTCTTCATGATTTCACGCAGCACGCTGGTCGCAAAACTGCCGCGCGGCAGGTTAAACGCCACCCGGAATCCATCGTCCTCGGCCGTCACGCTTCCTTCGTCCAGAAACACCCGCGTGAGCCGCCGGTCTCCCCGGCGCGACGCGAAGGCCCCGGCCTCCAGCCCGAAGGCGGCCAGCGCCTCGGCTTCCAGGGCACCTGCCTCGAAGTTCAGCGGGCGCACCTTCTTGCCGAACAGGGTTCCGGTGGCGCTCACCTCGCCCCGCGCGGCCCGCTCCCCCTCCGTCAGGGGATCCTCGACCTGGAAGACGCCGCCCGTGTCGTGCTTCTTGGCCATGTCGCCGCGCAGCAGGCTGCTGAATACGCCGCGTTCCAGGCGCAGGCTCAGGAAGCGGTTGAAGACCATGCTCTGCACGCTGGACGTCAGGAAGCGCCGCACGCGGGGATCCTTCACGCGCGACTCGCCGCGCAGCACACGCAGTCCCTCCTCGGCGTTCACGCCGCCCAGTCCGAAGCGCTGCGGCCCGAAGTAGTTCGGCACCCCCTGGGCCGCCAGGGTTGCCATTACCTCGCGCGCCTGGTCTGTGCTTCCGCCCGCCTCCCGTACGCGGATCTCGAAGCGGTTGCCGCTCAGGTGACCCATCCCCAGCTTGTTCGTGTGCCGCGTGACCTGCACGACCTCCACACCCTCGAGCGCGAGGGCCTCCAGGCGGCGCTCGACCTTGCCCGGCAGGCTGAGCCACTGGGTGGTCACCGCATGACGGTCCTTCAGGCCTGCCACGCCGATGTCCCGCTCCCGCACGCCCAGCTCGGCGGCGAGCAGGCGGATCACGTGCGCGGTCGTGTGGCCAGTCTTGCGCACTTCCGCGAACAGGTGCTCGCCCTCGCCGGCCAGCGCGTACAGGGGCACCTCCTGCACCACGAAGTCCTCCGGCTGCCGACGGAGCACCCCGCCCGTTCCGGAACCGGTCGTCAGGGGATGCAATGCGGACCAGTCGAACACCAGACTCACGATGTCGCCCACCATACGCCACCCCGGCCCGCAGCGGCGTGAGAGGCTGCCGTACAGAGCACGGCGGGTGAGGGCTACGGGAACCGGTGGTGAGGGCAGAACCGCCGTCCAACACGAGACCTGATCAAAATCAGCTCCACGTCAAGGCCCCTGACGCCAGGCCGGATACCCCCACCGAGCGACCGGACGCCGTCAGTTCAGGACGCGTTCCGAGGCGCGGGCCGCCGGCGTCCAGTCGGCCCGGAACAACCGCGCGGACGGCTCCGTTCCGGCATTGCCATACCAGACCCGCACGCCGCTGTCCCACGCGGTCACCGGCAGCAGGGCGACCTGCCCGGCCCGCAGTTCGGCGAGCACCTGACCGTTCTCGCCGCGCACCCGGTACCACGCGTTCACGCCCGCTGGCGACCAGCCGGCCAGCAGGAGCTTTCCACGCGACACGTTCTTCAGGTGGGCGCCCCGCTCGGTCAGGGTGATGTTCAGCTCCGGCCACTCAGGCACCAGGGCCGTGTTCCAGCGCACCTGGAAGCCCAGCGCCGCACGGGCCGGGCGCGGATACAGAACCGCCGCGAGCAGCCCGGCCACACCCGCGAGCAGCAGCACCAGCGCGAGCACCAGCAGGAGCGGTTCGACCTGCTGCCAGGCTGCGGGCAGCACCGCCAGACCAAGGATCACGCCCACGGCGGGCCACGCGAAGGCGGGCCGGCTGCGAACCGGACGGTAGGCGTCCGGCCAGTATTCAGCCAGCGCGAGAGCCGCCAAGCCCACGCCGAACAGCGCCGGAATGTCCAGCAGGGCCGCCGTGAGGAGCGCTGCCAGGCCCGGCACCGCCCAGTACGCCACACCCGGCATGAAGCGCGAGCGCGCCTCGCGGATCACGCGCAACAGCCAGTACCCCGCGATCAGGGCCACGCTGAGCGCCAGCGCTCCACTGATGGGCAGGAGCGGCCCCAGTGGCTGTAGCAGGGACGTCACGGCACTCCCTCTCCCTTCTTGTGTCGGCCCAGGCCGGCGGCCGCGCCGCCCCCGGTGCCGGCCACCGGAAAGCCCCCCGGCAGCGGCGACAGCGGAAGGCGTTCCAGCGACACCCGGCCCTGTGGCGCGGCCACCGGCTCGGCCGGCAGCAACTCGACGCCCGTGGTCATGGCGCCCGGCTGCCCGTGGCGTTCCAGCTCGAACACCAGATGCGGCAGTTCATCACGCAGAATACCTTCCCAGGCGGTCTTCACGGCATTCAGGCTGCCCGGCATGGCGAAGACCAGCGCGCCACGCGACAGGCCTCCGACCGCGCGGGACAGCATGGCCGCGCCACCCACCTGCTGGTAACTGAGCATGCGGAACAGCTCCCCGAAGCCCGGAATGGGTTTGGTCAGGATGGACTCCACTACGGGCACGGTCACGTCCCGCCCGGTGATGCCCGTGCCGCCCGACGACAGCACGATCTGCGCCTCCCGCGAGAACTGCACGAGCGCGGCGCGGATCTCGACCGCGTCATCCTTCACGATCCGGTACGCGACCACCTCGTGCCCGCCGGCCTTCAGTTCGTCCATCAGGTACTGGCCGCTGGTGTCCGTCTCGGGGGTGCGGGTGTCGCTGATGGTGACCAGGGCCACGCGGGCCGTCCGTGGGGCCGCATTCCGGTGTTGTTGCGCCGATTCATCCGTCCGCGCCGCAGGATCGGAAGCCGGTGGGTTGAAAGGAATGGGAGCGTCGGCCATGCATCACGATACCCTGCCCGCCGGAAGGGCCGCCATGTCAGATCCCCCTTTCAGGGTCTCCTGCGCGGTGGCGGGCCGCTACTCCCGCCCGGCGTTCAGCACGTTCCGGGCGTTCTCCGGCAGACTCACCCGGTCACGGCGCAGCAGGGCCGAACGGGGGCGGCGCAGGCTCAGCGACAGGAACACCTCGGCCTGCTGGGCCAGGAACTCGCGGTAGCCGTCCTCCTTGCCGCTGCGCACGCATTCCAGCGCCAGCAGATCCAGTTGCCCTTCCAGCAACTGGAGGGCCAGGAAGCGCGCGGCGTTCGCGCCGCTGTCTCCGATGACGCCGGCCACGGCCGCAAGGCGCTCCGGGTCGCGCAGCAGCACGCGGGCCGTGCGTTTCACGTTCGGATCGTCCAGGGTCAGCGTGCACGCCCGGCACGGCTGCTCCTCGCTGGGTTCCTCGCAGACCGGGCAGGGCCGCCAGCCCTGTTCCTCGCGCCACTTGCGGGCCCGCGTGATGGCCTCGGCCGCCTGCAATGCGGCCGGGCGCAGGTCGCCCGTCACGTCCTTCACCAGCCGCCGCGCACGCGCCTTGTCGGGTGCGGGCAGGGCGGGCGGGGGTGGCGCCGTGACCGCCTCGCGCACCGGCCCGACGCTGAAGCGCAGTTCCATCACGGAATCGTCGCCCAGCAGGGCCCTGAGCGCCTTGAGGAAGTGATGGCGCTGCATGGTCAGGTGATGCGCGGTCGCGCTGTCCCGTACCTCGATGAACAGCACGCTGCCCTGCTGGGTGCGGGGTCTGGTCAGGCGCGCGATCTCCGGCCCGACCGCCTGCGGCCACGCCAGAATGGCCCGCGCCCGCCCGATCCCCTTGGCGAGTTTCGCCGTGCCGAGCGTCGCGCCCATCAGCTCCCCGATGCCGCGCGGCCCGCTCAGCCGCCGGCCTCCCTGCTTGCGGTAGGGGTTGCTCATGCGTCCGTCTCCACCATGCTTGGCTCCAGCACCTCGGGCTCCAGTTCCGCCGTCATCTCCGTGGTCAGTTCCCACAGCTCACCCTCGGGCGTGAAGCGGCCCGCGTGTGCCCTCAGGGTCAGGGCTGCCCCAGGCGCGCGCTCCGTGCCGGTCACGAGCGCCTGGGGCACGCTGGCGGCCAGCTCCAGCAGGAAGGCCCGGCGACCCGGATCGAGTTCCGCCGAGAAGTCGTCGACCAGCAGCACCGGCCGCTCCCCGAAGCGTTCGGCCAGCAGTTCCAGTTCCGCCCGCCGCAGGGCCAGCGCGATCGTGCGGCCCTCGCCCCGGCTGGCGTACTCGGTCGCCGGGAAGCCGCCCAGCGTGAGTTGCAGGTCGTCGCGGTGCGGCCCCGTGACCGTGGAGCCGCGGGCCAGTTCCTCGGCCTGTCGGGCCACCAGATCGGCCGCGAAGGTCTCGGGCGTCGTCGATTCCGACAGTTCCAGCGTCAGGGCCTTGCGGCTGCCCAGACCTGCGTTCGCCTCGGACGCCAGTTCGTTCAGGCGCGTCAGGGCCCGTCTCCGGAACAGCATGATCTCCGGCCCGAGTTTCACCAGCGCCTCGTCCCACACGTGCATCGCCCAGCTTTCCCCGCCGCGCAGGGCCGCATTGCGCTGCGACACGGTGCGCTCGTACCGCGCGAGCTGCTGCGCGTACCGGGCGCTCAGCCGCGACAGCAGCGAATCCAGATACGCCCGCCGTCCTGCTGGCGCGCCGAACACCAGTTCCGAGTCCTCCGGGCGGATCCACACCGCGCTGCCACGCGGCAGGTCGCCCGCCCGGACGCGTACGCCGTCCACCTTGAGCTGCCGTCGCCCCCGGCCCAGTCCCACTTCCTGAATGCTGAGGCTGCCGGCGGATTCCAGATCGGCGCGCACGTAGGCTTCCTTCTCGCCCTGCTGCACCAGCTGCTCCAGGCGGGTCACGTCCGTCAGGCCTGTCAGCGCCAGGAACGCTGCCTCCAGCAGGTTCGTCTTGCCGGCCCCGTTCTCCCCGTACACGCCGGTCACGCCCGCCGGAAACCGCAGCGTGCACGGAGCCAGGTTCCGGTAGTTCAGGGTGGAGAGTGAGTCCAGGCGCACCCGCGCATTCTAGGGTGCGGCGCGTGGCCGGACTGTTTCCCGTCCCGGATATCGCGGCAGCCGCAGTCCCTATGCTGCGCCCATGCCTCCTGCTCGCGACTCCCTGCTGATCGTCACGCCGCATTCCTCCGGACAGGTGCCTGCCGACGTGCTGCGCGACATGCTCGGCGACGCCGCGCTGGACACGCCCACCCGCACCGCCTTCCTGCGCCGCCTGTTCCTCGACGGCGATCCCTACACCGACCTGATCTACGCGCTGCCCGGCGCGCGGCACGTGAACGCCGCGTGGAGCCGCTTCGTGGTCGACCTGAACCGCGACCGCGACGACCGGGTGGACAACGGCGTGATCAAGCTCGTGGATTTCACCCGCACGCCCCTGTATCCGGACGGCTTCACCCTGAGCGAGGAGGCCCGCGAGGCGAGGCTGCGGCTGCTCTGGGATGCCTTCGACCGGCAGGTCACCGCCGAACTGCCCGGCGCACAGCTGCTGGTCGTGGGTCACTGCATGGGCACGCATGGCCCCGCGCTGGGCCATGACACGGGCACGCCGCGCCCCGCCATCTGCCTGATGCCCGGCGAGGACGACGCCCCCACCTTTCCCTACGAGCACTGGCCCGCCCTGCAGGCCGCGTGCGAGGCTGCCTTCGCGGACGTGATCGCCGCGAGCCCCTACGAGCGCGTGACCATCGGGGAACCGTGGCAGAGCGACACCCTGAGTCTGAACCACTTCCGCCGCAGCGGCGTGCCCGCCTTCGGCATCGAGGTCAACGCCGGGCTGTACCTGGGCGATGGGGGAGAGCCGGTGGACGCCGCGATCCGCGCCCTGAACGCCGGGTTCGCGCGCTTCGCGGACGCCGCCCTGGCGCTCCTGACCTGATCCGCCCTGAGGCCTACGCGTCGCGCGTCGCGAGATCGCGGATCACCGTCAGGAGCTCCTTCGCGGCGTCCGGATCGGCGGCGTCCCTGAAGGCGTCTTTCAGCAGATCCAGTCCCTTCGCGGCCTGAGCATGCGCGAAGTCCTGCGCGTGCGTCACGCTGCCGGAGTCCAGCAGCCACGCGTGGATGTCCGCGATGACCGCCAATTCCTTGTCCGGGCGGCTGCGGTGCATCTGCTCCAGGAACACGCGGCGCTGTTCATCCGGGGCGTGGGTCAGCCAGTGCAGCACGATCAGGGTGCGCTTGCCCTCCAGCAGGTCGCCGCCGATCTCCTTGCCGTACCTCGCCGGATCGCCTGCCAGATTCAGCACGTCGTCCCGGATCTGGAACGCTGTGCCCAGGGCCACCCCCGCCTCCGTGAAGGCCGCCGCCGGCTCCACCCCCGCTGCGAGCGCGCCCAGCCGCAGCGGCGAGATCACCGTGTAGTGCGCGGTTTTCAGCTCCACCATCTCCAGGTAGTCGGTTTCCCGCAGGTTCCACTCTCGGTGCTCCACCCACGACAGGTCGAGGTGCTGGCCCTCGGCCGTGCGGTGGATCATGCCCAGGAACTCCTCCATGGCTCCGGGCACGTCCGCGTGCCGGACGGCCTCCCACATGTACACGTGCAGGGCGTCGCCCACGTTGATGGCCAGGGGAACGCCGTGCAGGCGGTGCAGGGCGGGCTGCCCCCGGCGCTCCTCCGAGTCGTCCTCGATGTCGTCGTGGATCAGCACCCAGTTCTGGAACAGTTCCAGCGCCGCCGCGAGCCACAGCGCGCCCTCGTGGGCGGGTGTGCCGGAGGCCGCGCCGTGCGCCCGCGCACTGGCAAGCAGGAGTTCCGAGCGGATGCCCTTGCCGCCCCGCGTGGGGTAGTCGCGCAGCATGTTCGAGTAGGCCTGGAGTTCCGGCCGGGAGCCGCCCGTGGGCAGCAGCGACAGCACGCGCGACAGCAGTTCATCCCTCATCGCGTGGCAGTCTAGCGGCTCGCCCCGCTCCGCCTTCACAACGTGATGCGACCGCCAATGGTACGGACGCGAACACACGTTCCCGCCTCCGGCCGCCACGATCAGGCCATGAAACGTCCCCTGAAACTCGCGCTGCTGGTTGGAATGGTGCTGGCCGTCCTGGCTGCCTGCGCGCCCGCCCTGACCCCCGGTCCGGACGGGCAGACGCTGCGCCCCGCCCTCAGCGGCGAGCGCCGGTTCCTGACCCTGCCGGACTTCGGGAAGGTCGCGTACTACGCCGATCCGCGCGGCACAGGCCGTCCCCTGATCCTCACACCGTCCGTGAATGCCGCCGCCAGCGCCTACGAAATGAAGCCCCTGTGGGATGCCTACGTCGGCACCAGGCCCGTGTACGCGCTGGAATGGCCGGGCTTCGGCAGCAGTGACCGGCCCGACACCCGCTACACCCCGGCCCTGATGACTTCTGCCCTGAGCGCCCTGGTCGCGCAGCTCGGCACCGACGTGGATGTCGTCGGCCTGTCGCTGGGCAGCGAGTTTGCCGCCCGCGCCGCCCTGAGCGACCCGCACATTCACACGCTGGCCCTGATCAGCCCCAGCGGCCTGGGCCAGCCGCGTCCCGGTACGCAGCGCGCCAGCGCCGACGATGGCGGCCAGCGGCTCTACCGCACCCTGAACGCCATCAGCTCGCCGCTGTACGGCCTGCTGCGGCTGCGGCCCGTGATCGAGTCCTTCCTCGACCGCTCCTTCCGCGGGCCGGTCGACCAGGGGCTCGTGGACTACGGCATGGACACCACCCGGCAGCCCGGCGCGAAGTACGCGCCCGTGTACTTCATCAGCGGGCAGCTCTTCACCCCCGATGCCTACGCCGAGCTGTACGGCAAACTCACCATCCCAACCCTGGTGCTGTACGACCAGGACGCCTTCGTGTCCTTCGACCGTCTGCCGCTGTTCACCGCGCAGCCCAGCGTGCAGGCCGTCCGCATTCCCGACACTGACGGCCTGCCGCACTTCGAGAAGCTGCCCGAGGTCAGGGCCGCCCTCGACACCTTCTGGGCCGCGCACCCCTGACCCGGCCCCCCTCCCCCCGGAATCTGCACGGCCGCTAAAGGCCCGCTCAGCGCTGGGTCAACGCCCGATCATCCCCTGATCATGACGCACTCGGCACACTGCGCCCATGACCTTCTTGCTTGCACTGGCCGCCATCGCCCTGCCGCTCGTCCTCGCGCCGGTGCTCTACCCCAGAGGGGGTCAGGACACGCCGCTGGCCGACGCCTGACAGGCCTCGCTAACGCGGGGAGGCTCGTGTTCCACGGCTTCACGGCGACACCGGTCACCCGCGACGACTCCCGTTCAGGAGATCGGTCAGGTGCAACCGATCAGTCGACGCTTTCTGCCTCGGCAAGCCCGCGCACTCCGCTGCGGGCCAGCGAGATGCAATGGGTCAAGCAGAACCACAGGCGGAGGAGGCGGAGCATGAATGAATGCTCCGCCTCCTCCTTAACCGGCCGCTGAAATCGGAGGGCCGGGCGGATGGACTCAGGCCTTGGCCAAATCTGAACGCGAGCGAACCAGTCCTGTGCTGCGTCAGGCTTGCGGCACGGCGGACGTCACATCTGGCGCCCGCTCGGCGCCTTCGCGGGTGCGGTGCTCCTGGCGGCGCGCGAGGTCGGCGAGACTACCGAAAACAGTGAGCAGAACGATCAGTCCGAGCATACGGGAGCTCCTCCACGGCCCAGCCTGCCCTGGCCGGGTCAGGAGGTCGTCATGGCCCCAGCATGAAGAAGGCCGCCTGACAGCACTCTTGCACTGACCCGGCGGCACTGGTGAGGGAAGTGGTGGAAGAACCGGTCAGTCCTCGTTCTCGTCGTCGGGCAGATCGGCGTTCGAGTACACGTTCTGCACGTCGTCCAGTTCTTCCAGCGCGTCGATCACGGTCATGAGCTTGCGGACGTCGTCCCCGCCGACGGCCACCGTGTTCGTCGCGATCATGGTCAGCTGCGCGCTCTCGATCTCGTAGCCCGCGCCGGACAGGGCGTCCTGCACGGCGTACAGGTCGTTCGGGGCGGTGCTGATCTCCAGGCCCTCGTCGGATTCCTGGATGTCCTCGGCGCCGGATTCGATGGCGAGTTCCTGAACCCGCTCGCTCACGTCGCGCACCAGCAGCACGCCCTTCTTCTCGAATTGCCACGCCACTGAGCCGCTGTTGCCCATGCTGCCGCCGCGCTTGTTGAACACCGCGCGGATGTCGGCCACGGTACGGTTCACGTTGTCCGTCAGCGTCTCGATGAAGATCGCCGTGCCGCCCGGGCCGTAGCCCTCGTACGTGACTTCCTTGTACTCGGCCGCGCCACCCTCGGCCCCGACCGCGCGCTTGATGGCATTCTCGATGTTGTCGGCTGGCACCGTATCCGTCTTTGCCGCCGCGATGGCGTTCTTCAGGCTCAGGTTCCCGGCCGGGTCGCCGCTGCCGCCCGACCGGACGGCCGCCTGAATGGCCCGGATGTGCTTGGAATACATCGCGCTGCGTTTCTTGTCGTTCGCGCCCTTCTTACGCTTGATCTGTGCCCACTTGCTATGACCGGCCATGTTTCAGAACACTCCTTGCAGGATGATCGCGCCGGGCCCCAGATGGGACGGCGCGTGACGGCAGGCATTCTAGCGTGCCGCGTCCAGGGTGCCAGCACTTCATGCCGTCGCGACCCGCCCGGAGTGGGGCCTAGCCGTCCTCGTCGTCGGGTTCGGCGACCGGATGCAGGGGAAGAAGGCGCTCTTCCAGCTCGCTGGGCGTGGGGGTGCCACGTTCCGCGTTGCTGGGCCCGGTGTCCAGGCCGCTGATCAGCACCTCGCCCCCTTGCTCGGTGGCGTCGGTGGGCCGCTCCGCCGGTGTCCGTTCAGGGGATGTCATGCCGCCCAGCATACGCGCCACCCGGCGTTCACGGCCTTCACTGCTGGGCGATACTGCGGTCTCCGATCACCAGATGCAGGTCGCCCACGCCGGGCGCGGTCACCGTCGCGTGCCGCCCGACGATCGCCCGCGTGAGCGGCCGTTCCGGGTGCAGGATGCGGGCGAATTCGTCGATCAGGCTGTCCTGCACGGTCGCGCCGTGAATGCGCGCGTGGGCACCCACGCTGACGTTCGGGCCGAGCACCGAGCCCCGGATGCTGGCGTGCGGCCCGATCCACAGCGGGCCGGTCAGTTCGCTGTCCTGCACGCTCGCGCCCGGCTCAATCACGATCAGGCCGCGCAGGTCGCTGCTCAACACCCGGCCCTCGACCCGGCCGGTCTGCTCGCCCAGGAAGTGCGTGTTCGCCACCAGCAGGTCGGCGGGGGTGCCCGCATCGCTCCAGAACCCCTGGAATTCCACGGCGCGTACCACGCCGCCGCGCGCGGCCAGCGCCGTGATCGCCTGCGGGAATTCCAGTTCCCCGCGCTCGCTGGGCAGCAGGGCCGCCACGTCTTCCAGCAGTTCCGGACGGAACGCGAACACCCCGCAGGCCGCCAGATCACTTTCCGGCTCGACCGGCTTCTCGACCAGACGGAGCAGCCGACCGTTCTCGACGATGGCCACACCGTACGCCTGCGGGTTCGGCACACGTTTCACGCCGATCACGGCGTCTGCGCCGTCCTCCAGCGCCGCGCGCAGGGGCTTCAGGGAATCCTGGAAGAGGTTGTCGCCTAGGTACAGCAGCGCGGGCTGCTGTGCCAGGAACTCCCGTGCGGCCAGCACGGCATGGCCGGTGCCGAGCGGCTCCCGCTGCACGATGAACTGGAGGGGCCCCAGCTCCTGCGTGGCGTCGCGCAGATCCGGCTCGCTGCCGGGGCTGACGACCACGCCAATCCGTGCCACGCCCGCTCGGCGCAGCGCCTGCACGGCGCGGGCGATGATCGGCACGCCCGCCACCGGCACCGCGTGCTTGGGACGCGTGGCACTGACGGGCAGCAGGCGGCTGCCACGTCCGGCGGCGAGAATGAGGCCATTCATGAAATCGGTTGCACTATATCCGTCCTCGATGAGCGCCGTCCGGACTCAGCGCCCGCTCTGCCCCTGAGCGGAGCTCACCGGCGCAGCGCGTCCTCTAGGGCGTCCGCGAACCCGTCCTCGGCATCCAGCCACGGGTAATGCCCGGCATCCAGCACGGTCACGTCCCCGTCGGCCAGGTCTGCGACGTACTGCACCTGCTCCGGGTACGCGCTGCGGTCGTGCGCTCCCGCGATCACATACACCGGGCGGCGCAGTTCGGTCAGGAAGGGCGCGTACTCGAACTCCCACAGGCCCTGGTTCACGAGCGCCTGCTGAACCTCGCCCCCGCCGATCAGCTGGCCTTCGGCATCCAGGAATTCCAGGTGCATGCGGCTGGCTGCGTCCTTGAAGTGCAGGGCGTTCAGCAGGTCGCGGGCGTTCAGCAGCGCGAAGGCCTGCTCGATCCGCGCGGCACCCACCTGCGGGTGCTGTCCCTCGGGCATGCTGGCGCGCAGGTCGGGCGCCGGGTCGTTCAGGGCCACGCCCTGGCGCGCACTGGCCTCGGACAGCAGGGTCAGGGCCAGATCCGGGAAATGCACCCAGGGATTTACCACGATCACGCGCTCGGTGCGGGTCGGATACCGCCGCGCGTACTCCAGCGCCACCAGCGCCCCGAAGCCATGCCCCAGCGGCACGATCCGCTCGGCCCCCAGAAATTCGCGCAGCGCCTCCAGATCCCCGACCAGCGTGTCCAGATCCAGGGTGTCTGCGCCCTGCTCGGTGTCCTCCAGCGGGCCGCTGCGCCCGGAACCGCGCTGGTCGAGGTACACCGTGCGGCGGGGCATGCGCTCTGCGAACATGGCCTGGAACGAGTACGCGTTGTACCCGGGTCCGCCGTGCAGGAACACGACGGGCGCCTCACCGCTTTCCTCGCCCACTACCTCGAAGTACAGGTCGGCGCCGTTCAGGTGCTCCTGGTGAACCTTGACGTCGAGCAGGGCTTCGTCGTCCTGCCCGTCCAGGTCGGACAGGGTCGCTCGATCCGGGTCGCCCGGGGGGAGCGTCGGCTGGTCGCGGTCGGAAGAATCCGGAGTCATGGCGTCATTCTAGGGAGCGTGTGCGGCCCGGCGCCGACACGCGCGGCGCATGCACGCTACCCTGCCGCCATGTCCAGTCCCGACTCCGGCGCACCCCAGGGCATCGCGTTCACGCTGGACGGCGTGGACGAACTGGGCTTCGCGCGCATCCTGAACGACGTGATGCACGACGCCGCGTTCGGCCGCCCCCTGCAGGTGCAGGCCCAGGAACCCCGCGCCGGGCAGGCCGCGCGCCTGACCCTGGTGTTCCGCCCCGAGCACCGGACGGCCGCCGTGGACGCCATGCAGCGCCTGAAAACCATCCTCCTGCGCCACAGCGTGCAGGTCGATTCCATTCACGTGCCGGGCGATCGGTAGGTCGACCGGCCCTCCAACGCGGTGTGAACGCTTGACCGATTCCATCGGCTGTTAAGGGAGCCTAAATCGCGGTTGGGACTGCGCCCCCGGCGTGGCCCCTACGATTGGCAAAACTGATGTTGCACGACGGGGTGAAGGGATCATCCAGGGCGTCACCAGCCCTGAGGCGTCGGCAGTCCTTCGGGCCCTACCCCAAAAGGAGACACACGGGCACTTATGGAGCAGCGAATCCTACTGATCGAGGACAACCCGGACATCACCCGCGTTGTCCAGTACGAACTTGAACAGGCTGGATACTCGGTGCTGAGCGCCCCGGACGGCGTGACCGGTCTGACCGCGGCGCGCGAGAGCACCCCGGATCTAGTCATCCTCGACCTGGGCCTGCCGGATCTCGACGGCGCCGAGATCGCCCGCCGGCTGCGCAAGACGAGCAGCGTGCCCATCATCATCCTGACCGCCATGGACGCCGTGGATCGCAAGGTGAACCTGCTAGAGGCCGGCGCGGACGACTACATGACGAAGCCCTTCCACCCGGAGGAACTCGTCGCCCGCGTGAAGGTGCAGCTCCGCCACCAGCAGCACGGCGAGGTCATCTCGATCGGGGCGCTGGAGATTCACCCGCAGAAGCGCCTGTGCCACTACAACGGCCACGAGGTGCGCCTCTCGCCCAAGGAATTCGACCTTCTGACCTTCCTGGCCCGTCAGCCGGGCCGCGTGTACTCCCGCCAGGAGATCGAGCGCGAGGTCTGGAACGGAGAGTTGCCCAGCAACAGCAACGTCGTAGACGTCCACATGGCGAACATGCGCGCCAAGCTGCGCGACCTCGACGGGTACGGCATCATCCGAACCGTGCGCGGGATCGGATACGCCCTGAAAACCCCCTGAGCGTCAAGGATTGACCGGGCCACTCCAGTTCATGGATGTGGCCCGGTTCATGTGCTTTCCCACGGGAGGGCTATCTTCGGCGCCCGTTGGTGCGGCGGCCGAATACGACCCACGCCGCTCCAGCCGCGAGCAGTCCCACGCCCGCGTACCCCCACACGTTCGGGCCGGATGCCGCTGGCGTGACGACGTTCCCGGTGGTGGGCGCTCCGACCGGCACGACCCGGTCCGGGGCGACCGCGCCCGCGATGGCATCCACCGCCATGAAGATCACCGCGTAACGGAACAGGTCGGCACCGATGTTCCGGCTGCGGTAGTAGGACTGCGGGTAGGGGTAGTACCGACCGTTCTGAAGCTGGTACGGGTACGCGCTGCTGCGGGTGGCCGAATATGTCAGGGCCGTGCGGGGTACTCCGGCGGGCAGCGGCGCACTCTTCCACGCGCTGACCTGCGCGGGCGTGACACCGGCGGCGGCGGCCCGGTTCGCGGGGCTGGAGCGCACGCTGGCCGTGCTCGGGAGCGCCGCGCTGCGCTGGCTGGACGCCGACGAGCGGCTGGGCAGGCTTGGAGAGGGTCGGGGAGCGGTGTTGGGGGGGATCGAGACGCGCGGCACGCTGGTTCTGGGCACGCTGCGGCTACCGCCGAAACTGCCACCGCTGCGCCGGGCTGCGTCGGCCAGCCCGCCCAGCAGGGCCAGGGTCGTGAGCACGGTGGTCAGGGAACGCTTCATTCCCTCCAGTACGCGGCCCGGAGCGCGAAAGTTGCGCCTGCTGCTGCTGTCCTAGACCACCCCGGCTGCCCGACGGGGTGCGCGGCTACACTCCAGGCATGCAGTCTTGCAGCGCGTTCTTTTATTGGTTCCGGTTCCACCGGGCCTAGCCTTCGCGCTGATCACGACCCCACCGCCCGGTGAGCCCACAAGGCCGCCGGGCGCGTCTCTTCCCGCCAGCATGGCAAAGGACCGTCCCCGCATGACGCACCCCGATCCGAATATCCAGGCAGGACGCACCGAGAACCTGAACGTGTCCGGGTTCACGCCCCTGATCACGCCCCGCGCCCTGAAGGCCCTGCACCCCCTGACCGCGTCGGCCGAGCGTACCGTGCTCGCCGGGCGCCGCGCGGCGCAGGACATCCTGCACGGCCGGGACGACCGGCTGCTGGTCGTGGTGGGCCCCTGCTCGGTTCACGACCATGCACAGGCGGTCGAGTACGCCCACCGCCTGGCCGGCCTGCGCGAACGCGTGAAGGACAGGATCGAGGTGCAGATGCGGGTGTACGTGGACAAGCCGCGCACCACGGTGGGCTGGCGCGGCTACCTGCTCGATCCAGACATGACCGGCGCGAACGACATCAACCGCGGCCTGGAACTGACCCGGAAGCTGATGATCGAGGTCAGTGAACTGGGCCTGCCGGTCGCCACCGAACTCCTCGACCCCTTCGCGCCGCAATACCTGTTCGATGCCGTGGCGTGGGCGTGCCTCGGTGCCCGCACCACCGAGTCCCAGACGCACCGGGTGATGGCGAGCGCCGTGTCGGCCCCGATGGGCTTCAAGAACGGCACCGGAGGGGGTATCAAGCTCGCGGTGGACGCCATCGTGGCGGCCCGCGCGCCGCACGCCTTCTTCACGGTGGACGACGACGGACAGGCCTGCATCGTGCACACGCTGGGGAACCCCGACGGCCACGTGATCCTGCGTGGGGGCCGCAGCGGCCCGAACTCGGCCCCACAGTTTGTGAAGGAGGCCGCCGACCTGATGACCGCCGCCGGCCTGACCCCGGCGGTGATGGTGGACTGCTCGCACGCCAACAGCGGCAGCGACCACACCCGCCAGGGCCTGGTGTGGCGCGACGTGATGCACCAGCGCGCCGCCGGACAGCGTGCGATCAAGGGCCTGATGGTGGAGAGCAACCTCGTGGGCGGCAAGCAGCCCATTCCGGCGGACCTGTCCAGCCTGATCCCCGGCGTGAGCGTCACGGACGCCTGCGTGGGCTGGGACGAGACCGAGGCGCTGCTGCTGGAGGCGCACGCGGCCCTGGCCCGCGAGACCGTGCAGGGCTGAGCGCTGCCTGACTGCCAACATTGGCCCCGCCTACGGTTCCGTGGCGGGGCCTGCGTCATGGTGGGAGGATGACCGGACGAACCACTCCCGGCGGGGGCCGCCCGCCCTCGCAGCGGGCCAGCAAGGTCTGCGCGGTGTGCGGGCGACCCTTCACGTGGCGCAAGAAATGGGAACGCGACTGGGAGCACGTGAAGTACTGCTCCGACCGCTGCCGCGCCGCTGCGAAGAAGGTCGTCCCGTGACGGTGCCGTCTTCCCCGGCGCCCACCTGGGGGCTGGTGTGCATGACGGTCGGCCCGGAACTGCGCTTCCGCACGGTGACCCGCACCCGCTACCAGCAGCTCGATCCCGGCGCGCGGGAGGCCGCGTTGCGCGACATCTACGCGCACAACATCGCCCGCACCGGCTCGGCCGCCGCGTTCTGCGCCGCGCGGGGCATCGGCATGTACCGCCTGAGTTCCGCCCTGTTCCCCATGCTCGACCTGGACGGCGACGACACCGGCGCAGCCGTGCTGGACAGTCTTTCTGAGGAACTGCGTGCCGCCGGTCAGGGCTTTCTGGATGCGGGCATCCGTGTCTTGATGCACCCGGATCAGTTCATCGTGCTGAACTCGGATAGTCCGGACGTGCGGGAGCGCAGCGTGAAGGCCATGACCGCCCATGCCCGCGTCATGGACGGCCTGGGGCTGGAACGCAGTCCATGGAATTTCCTGCTGCTGCACGGCGGCAAGGGGGGCCGGAGCGCCGAACTCCAGGCCGTCATCCCGGATCTGCCGGACGGCGTGAGAACCCGCCTGGCACTGGAGAACGACGAGCGGGCGTACAGCCCCGCCGAGCTGCTGCCCGTGTGCCAGGCCACCGGCGTGCCCCTGGTGTTCGACGCGCACCACCACGTCGTCCACGATCGCCTGCCGGACTTCGAGCACCCCAGTGTGAGGTCGTGGGTGCTGGCCGCCCGTGAAACGTGGACGCCGCCCGCATGGCAGGTCGTACACCTCAGCACCGGCATCGACGGCCCTCAGGACCGCCGGC
This sequence comes from Deinococcus sp. KSM4-11, assembly GCF_004801415.1. Lineage (NCBI taxonomy): Bacteria > Thermotogati > Deinococcota > Deinococci > Deinococcales > Deinococcaceae > Deinococcus > Deinococcus sp. KSM4-11. The sequence goes on from NZ_SSNX01000001.1 coordinate 374,716, forward strand.
ACAGCCACCTGATCACGGCCGTGCCCAGCGCCTACGCGGACGTTCCCTGGATCGAGGTCGAGGCCAAGGGCAAGGAGGAGGCCATCGCCGCGCTGCTGGGCCGGGCCTGACGCGCTACCCTGGGCCACGTGAACGTCGTCGTGTTCGACTTGGAAACCACGGGCCTGTCGCCCGAGCGTGACGGCATCGTCGAGATCGGCGCGCTGCGCGTGGTGGACGGCCGGATCGACGAGACGCTGCGCTACGAGACGCTCGTGAGACCCACGAACGCGGCGGGCGATCCGCTGCTGATTCCGTGGCATGCCGAGCGCGTGCACGGGATCAGCAACGACATGGTGTGCCGCGCGCCCACCATCGATCAGGTGCTTCCGGAATTCCTGGACTTCGTGGGCGGGGATGCCGTTGTGGCGCACAACATCGGCTTCGACGGCGGGTTCATGCGCGCCAACGCCGCCCGCCTGGGCCTGACCTGGAAACCGTCGGCCGAGCACTGCACCGTGCAGCTCTCCCGCCGCGCCTTCCCGAAAGAACGGGCGCATAACCTGACGGTACTCGCCGACCGGCTGGGCCTGAACTTCGCGCCAGGAGGCCGTCACCGCTCGTTTGGCGATGTGCAGGTGACCGCCCAGGCGTACGTGCGACTGCTGGAGATGTTGCAGGTGCGGGCGTAGGCCGGAGTGCCAAGCGTTCGCCATCGAACCGAGCGTTCGTCAGCACTTGATCCGGGTTAGTCCAGCAGTGAGTAGATGATCTCCTGAGCGTCGTCCAGCGGCAGGGTCTGCCCGACCTCGGAGACCCGCAGCGGGCCGCCCAGTTCTGCCGCCGCCCTCAGCAGCGGCCTGGTCGCCCGGCGATCCAGCGAACCCCACAGGTGTGCCGCCCCGCTGGATCGCCACAGCAGCGCGCCCACTGGTGTCCCCTCCCGGTACGCGAGCAGCAGCGCGGCGTCCCGGTCGCCTTCCAGCCGCACTGCGAGGTGCTGCGCGAGGGCGTCCGCCCAGCCCGGCGTTCCGTGGGCCTCGGCCAGCACGCGCGCCCAACTGGGCAGGGTCAGCCGGGAGACCTGCTCGACGACCACGCCGGCCTCCAGTTCGGCGTCCATGCCGGTGAGGGTGCCGACCCGCAGTCGGGCGACCGCACGCGCGCCGGGCACCGGGCCTGTGGATGCGACCAGCACCGGAACCCCCTGACCCTCGTGCCAGTCACGCACGGCCGTCATGTCCACGTCCGAAGGATCGTCTGGCAGGAACGTGGCGTTCAGGGCCAGCACGTTCACGCCCGGCGTGAGCAGGGTGGTGGCGCCGCCCTGCTCACGCTGGAACGTAGACAGTGGAGCGTGGTACGCCACGAGGTCGCCCAGACCAGCGGCCAGCATGCGGGCGTTACAGGGCGCGGCGCACCGTGCAGATCGCGCCGTCGGTGGTGGTTCCGGCCGCGACCCTCAGGACGGCCAGCGTGGACGACTGCGGCCGGTCGGCACGCACGGCCGTCCACTGCCGCCGCAGGGAGCCCAGCGCCTGCCCGAGCTGGCTGGCTGGAACAGTCACGGTCAGGCCGCTGCGCAGGGGCGGGCGATCCGTCCCGAAGGCGCAGATGCGGATCTGGCGGGGCGTTCCGGCCAGCGGAAGCAGCGCCGTGACGGTCAGTGTGCCGTCCTGGGCGTTCATGACGGTGACCACGCTGAAGGCCGCGTCGCCCCGAACCAGTCCGAAGGCGGTGGTGGTGCCCGCCGACTGCTCCACGCTCACCACCGTGAACGCTGTGCGGCTCAGGCTGCGGCCCGTGTTCGCCTGCCGGAAGTCCAGCGTCCAGCGGGTGTTCAGCGTGAACGGTGAAGGGGTCGGTGGGGCCGCCGCGCCCGCCACCGACACCAGCGCCAGCAGGAACGCCACTCGCTTCATCCCTACCAGGGTAGCGGCTCCGTGCGCCGGCAGGTGAGTGACCCGCGCCTCACCCACGGAACACCCCCGGTACCTTCAGGTGAAGGCCCGGGGGTCTCGGAGTGAAACGGCCCTCAGTTCCAGCGGCCGCCGCGCTGCTGGCGGGTTTCGGGTTCCGGCGCGGCGTACAGCTCCTCGGCACGCGAGAGCTTCTTGCGGCCGTACAGGCCCTCCAGGATGAACTCCGCGGCGGCCACGCGCACGTCGTCGCTCTGGCTCTCGGCCAGCTCGGCCGACAATTCGGTCAGGCCCGGCACTTCCTTCGTGGCCTTCATGGCGGCCCCGGCGTTCCCCGACTGCGGGAAGCGGAAGACGTTCCCGGCCTCGAACCACTTCTCCAGTTCCTTGGTGTCGGCGCTGCCCAGCAGGCGGCCGTACACGGCCCCGGCAGCCTTGCGGATCACGTCCTTGGCCACACTGTCGGCTCCCTTCAGCTCACCCTCGTACTCCAGCTCCATCTTGCCGGTGATGGCGGGCAGCCCGGCGTACACGTCGCTCACGCGCACCACGGCCTCGCCGTCCCCGACCAGGGCGCGGCGTTCGGCATTCGCGGCGGCCACCTCCAGCAGCGAGATGGGCAGGCGCTGCGACACGCCGCTCATCTTGTCCACGCGGCCGTCTTCCCGTGCCTGGAAGGCGATCTCCTCGATCAACTCGGAAATGAAGGGCGGCACGACCACGTGCTCGGCCCGCACGGACTCCTGCGCGGTGATGTCCATGCCCAGCTTCACATCGGTCGGGTAGTGCGTGCGGATTTCGCTGCCGATGCGGTCCTTCAGCGGCGTGACGATCTTCCCGCGCGCCGTGTAGTCCTCGGGGTTCGCGGAGAACACCAGCATCACGTCCAGTTCCAGGCGGATGGGGTAGCCCTTGATCTGCACGTCCCCTTCCTGAAGGATGTTGAACAGCGCCACCTGCACCTTCGGCGCGAGGTCGGCCAGCTCGTTCACCGCGAAGATGCCCCGGTTGGCACGCGGCAGCAGCCCGAAGTGCATGCTGCGCGTGTCGCCCAGGCTGGTGCCCAGGCGCGCGGCCTTGATGGGATCGACGTCCCCGATCAGGTCGGCCACCGTCACGTCGGGCGTCGCCAGCTTCTCCACGTAACGGTCGGCGCGGGGAAGCCAGCGGATCGGCAGCTCCAGCCCGTGCGCTTCCAGCAGGTGCTGGCCCTCGGCGCCCACCGGGTTCAGGGGATCGTCCGGCATGTCCACGTTGTCGATCACCGGCACCACGTCGTCCAACATGCCGGTGATGGCGCGCAGGATGCGGCTCTTCGCCTGACCGCGTAGGCCCAGCAGGATGAAGTTCTGCCGTGCCAGCAGCGCGTTCACCAGCTGCGGAATGACGGTGTCGTCGTAGCCGACCACGCCGGGGAAGAGGGTCTCGCCCGCGCGGAGCTTGCGGGTCAGGTTTTCACGCACCTCGTCCTGCACCAGGCGGATCTTGCCGTCGAAGGGTTTACGCCCGGCGTATTCGGGCGTATTGAGAAGTTCACCGAGCGTTCTGGCCCTTGCAATCACTGTCATCTTGCGCGGACGCTACCACGCACCCGTCAGGGGGAATGTGCGGGTGGTGGCGGTCCTTGTGTCAGACGGCTGCGTGGCCTCCCGTTCAGCTCGGGCTGTGGGACGCGGCCGCAGCGGCGTCCGACGCCTGCTCGTCCTCCAACGCCTTGTAGGCGCAGACGGCGGCCAGGGCGGCGACCTCGACCGGCACGCCGCCGAGTTCCAGGTGCACGTCCTTGCCGTCCACCACCCCGCCGATCCGGCCATGCAGGGAGTCGCCGTCCACCGTCAGCCGCACATCCTTGCCCGCGATGCGGCCCGAGTAGCGCCCTTCGACTCGGTCGCCCTGGATGCTCAGGTGCACGTCGTCTCCGTCAATGCGGCCGCCCAGCCGCACGTCCACCCGCTCCGGGGTCACGTCGCCATCGGCATCGAAACCCGCGAAGTGACCGCCGATGCGGCCGTCGATGTCACCGCCGCGCAGGGTCAGGTGGATGTCCTTGCCCTCGAAGCGCCCGCCGATCCGTCCGGAGAGGCGCTCGCCATTCCAGTCGCCGTGGAGGTCGTAGCCCTGGGTGATGCCGCCGATGCGTCCGTTCAGGTTCGCCATGTCAGGAGGTACGCGCCGGGGCACGCGAAGGTTGCGGCGCCGCAGCCAGGGCCACCCCCGCCACGCACAGGGCCAGCCCCGCCAGCGAGGTCACGCTCAGGCGTTCGCCGTACAGCAGCCACGATTCCAGCACGGCCAGAGGCGGCACCAGGTAGAACAGGCTGCCCACGCGGGCGGCGGGCAGGTCGCGGATCAGGGTCATCAGGAGCAGGATCGCGCCGACCGACAGCACCAGCACCAGCCATGTCAGGGACACGATGAATTCCGTGTTCCAGTGGATCACACCCCCGCCGCGCGCTGCAGTCACGAGGCCCAGCGCGGCGGCGCTCGCCACGTACTGCACCGACGTGCCCCCCAGCAGCGGCATCTCTGCCCCCACCCGCCGCTGGTACAGCGTGCCCGCCGTGGTGCACGCCAGCGCGATCACCGCGGCGACCAGCGCTCCGTGACTGATCACGCCGCCGCCCCCGACCCGGCCCTCCACGACCAGCAGCATGCCCGCGAACCCCAGCGCCAGCCCCACCCACTGCCGGGTCGACACCCGCTCACCCAGCAGCGGCCACGACATCAGACCGGTCAGCAGGGGTTGCAGGCCCACCAGCACGCTGGTGATCCCGGCGGGCAGACCCAGCCAGATGGCCGTGGTCACGCCGCCCAGGTACCCGGCGTGCAGCAGCAGGCCCGTGATCCCCGCCCGGCCCGCCTGTGCCCGGGTCGGCCACGGCGCGCGTAGGGCCACGGTCAGCAGGGCCATCAGGGCGGCAGCCACGGTGAACCGCAGGGTCAGGTAGGCGAAGGGATCGGCATTCAGCGCGGCTCCCTTGGTTCCGATGAAGCCTGTGCTCCACAGCACCACGAACAGCAGCGGCGCGGCGGCCAGGAACACGGATTTCGCACGGGACATACGGCAGGCTAGAGCATCCTGCCACCCTGGGTTCGCTTTTTGCCCGACTGGAACAGCTGCGGGGCTAGGAGTGAAGCACCCCGACGCCGCCCGCTGTGGTCGCGAAGGCTGGCAGGTGGCTCTGAAGCAACCCAGACCCGCGTGGGTTCAGGCCGACCAGGAGCGCTGGCACAGCACCAGCCGGTAGCCATCCGGGTCGGCGATGGTCACGCCCCACTGTTCCCAGTACGGATTTTCCGCCGGAACGCGCCGCCCACCGCAGTCCTCCAACCGGGCCAGCGTCTCCGGGTCGGGCACACGGCCCAGGTACAGCACGAGCAGATCCTCGCCCGTCGGTGTTGGCTGAAGAGCGTTTTTCCTGGGCCGGGTCAACTCCAGATGCCAGCCCGCGCCCGGAATTCCGAGCATGAGCAGGTCGGCGAAGGCGTCCTCGGCGCTGCGGTAGAGGACGCTCAGGCCCAGCCCCTCCACGTAGAACCGCTCGGCGGCCGTCAGGTTCAGGGAGGGTCGGGCCAGACGGACGTGCGTGCTCGCAGATAGATCGGGAATCATGCGCCGCGAAGCTCTCGGTAGTCGCCCAGGTCAGCGCGGATGCTCGGTGTGGAGAGCAGGGTGCAGTAGTCGAAGGGTTGTCCCAGCCCGAAATCGTGCGCGACGCCGGGCTGCTGGCGCAGCAGATCAGGAGTGGGCCGCACCTGTTGCACCAATTTGTCGTGTGCCGCGCTGGGCAACTTGACCTGACCGAGGCTGGAGAACCGGGCTGAAGGGATCATGGCAGGCTCCTTAGGGGGCGGGGCAGCACTTCACTACGGAGCACCTGATGTTGCGTGCCCGTGCGGAAGGCGAGTTCGAAGGGTGCGGGTAAGGCGGGCCGCGCCACGGGAATCCAGCCGCGCCCATGCGGCACGACGATCAGCATGCCGTCATGCTCGCCGATGGCCGTGAAGGTCGGACTCTGACCGTTGAAGGGCCGCAGGCCGAAGCGCTCACCCAGGTCATGGACGGCCAGGGTCACGTCCGGCACGACCAGTCCCAGCTCGCTGACGTGCAGCACACTTTCCGGGCCGAAGGGTTCGGTGTGGTCGTTCGGAAGGTCGTGCCGGGCGATGAATTCCAGCAGGTTGCCCGCCGGGTCGTCGAAGTACACGTTCGTGGTGTTCCAGCGGTCTGAGGGCAGCACGCGATCTCTGCCTGTTGAATCCCTCAGCACCGGTACCCGGCTTTCCAGCCACCGTTTCGCTTCGTCTGCTCGGTTGCGGGGAATGTCGAAGGCCACGTGCGAGAAGGCGTCGTGGGTGGGGTCGGCCGCGAAGGTCAGGAGGGTCGTTCCCGCCCGGACGGTGAGGCGCTCCGGCGTGTCTTCTAGTACCACCAGGCCCAGTGTTCCGGCGTAGAAGGTGCGCTGGGCGCTGAGGTCGCAGGCGTGCAGGGTCAGGTGCTCGATGTGCATGGGGGCTCCGGTGGGGGAGAGCGGCCTGGGGTCACGGGCGGGCGGCTGAACCGGGAGCGTGCCGTGCGGTCATGCCTCCACCCTAGAACCTCAAGTACACTTGAGGTCAAGTGTCCACCGACTCCAGCCTGCCGCCCGCCCAGCTCGCCGCCCGGTCCGGCCTGAGCATCCCGACGCTGCACTACTACGAGCGCGAGGGCCTGATCCGCAGCGTGCGGACGGCTGGAAACCAGCGCCGGTACGCGCGGGAGACGCTGCGCCGCCTCGCCTTCATCCGCGCGGCCGTGAGGCTCGGGGTGCCGCTCGCCGATATCCGCGCCGCGCTCGACACGCTGCCTGAGGGCCGGACGCCCACCCCGGCCGACTGGGCGAACCTCTCCGCGCGCTGGCGGGTCCGGCTGGACGAGCAGATCGCCGCGCTTCAGCGGCTGCGCGATGACCTGAGCGGGTGTATCGCCTGCGGGTGCCTGTCGCTGGAGACGTGCGCGCTGCACAATCCGGACGACGGGTACGCGCGCGAGCATCCGGGCGGAAACAAACTCAGCTGATTTCGGGGTGGGCGGGGACGGTGGGGCGGCGTTCCGGCAGGAAGCTCAGTGCGATCAGGAGCAGGCCGCTCCACTGCACGGCGCTCAGGGTTCGGCCCTGGAGCAGGTCGGTCACGATGGCCGTGGCCGGACTCAGGCGCGTGAGCAGCGAGACCTGCACCGGCGACGAGTGCTGGATGCCCCGGAACCACAGGGCGTACGCCAGCGCGGTGGTGATCACGACCATGTAGGCCAGCAGCGGCCATTGCGCACCCGTGGGCATGGTCGGGACGCCCTCCGAGAGCAGCGCGACCGGCAGGAGCAGCAGACCGCCCCAGGTGAGCTGCCACGCCGTGACCGACAGCATGGACGTGGCGGGCGGTGTGCCCCACGCGCTGCTCAGCAGGTACCCGCCGGAGGCCGCCACCACGCTGACCAGACCGGCGATCACGCCCCAGGTGTCCAGACGCGCCCCCGGCCCGAGCACCAGCAGGGCCACCCCCAGGAGCCCCAGCAGCGCCGCCGTCAGCGTGTGCCGGGTAGGCCGCCGGCGCAGCGCGACCAGATTGAACACGATGATCAGCAGCGGCCCGACCGCGCCCAGGGTGGCGGCCACTCCGCCGCTCAGGCGGCTGGCGCTGAGAAAGAGCGTGGAAAAGAACAGCCCGAAATTCAGCGCCCCGAGCAGCAGACTCTTCCACCACCATGCGCCGCGCGGCAGGGCGCGCACGAGCAGCAGGAGCAGGAGTCCGGCCAGCAGGGCGCGCAGCATGGCCACCGTGACCGGCCCCAGCGGGTGCAGCTGCCCCAGCACGAGGTAGCTCGTCCCCCAGCTCAGCGGAGCCAGCGCCGCCAGGGTCAGTGGATCGGGACGCTTCATATATAAAAACTTTACATATAAAATATTGTGAGGGCAAGCACCGACCTGGGTACACTCCGGGCATGACGACCCTGGCCCTGCTCGACCGCATCCGCCAGGACTGGCGGGAGCGGGAACCCGACCTGTCCACCGCGCCGATGCTCACCTTCATCACCCTCAGCCGGGCGCAGAGCCTGCTGGGGGACGCCGTCCGTGCCACCGCTGCCCGCGCCGGACTCACCTCCGGCACCCGTGACCTGTTGTTCACGCTGTACCGTTCCGCGCCCGAGGAGGGCCTTCCGGCCAGTGAACTCGCCGCACTGCTGGCCGTATCGCCCGCCACCATCACCGGGAGCACCGACCGACTGGAAGACCGTGGACTCCTCACCCGCACCCTTGACCCCGACGACCGCCGCTCCTGGCGCATCGCCCTGACCGACGCCGGACGCGACGTGATCCGCGCGCACCTCCCGGAGCATCTGGCCTTCGAGGAGAACCTGCTCGCCCCACTCACGCCTGCCGAGATCACGCAGCTCGAAACGCTGCTGCGGAAACTCATCGACCATGCCGAGACGAACGGGCTCGTCTGACGCGCTGTTCAGGAGGGAGGCGTATTCAGGGTCACCGTGAACTCCGCGCCGCCGCCCGGGTGGTTCCGGGCGTCCAGGGTGCCGCCCTGAGCCTCGGTCAGCGCGCGGGCGATGGCGAGGCCCAGGCCCGAACTGGCCCGCCCCTGCGGATCGCGCGTGCGGCTGGCATCCGCGCGGTAGAAGCGTTCGAAGGCGCGCGATAGAGAATCCGGCGCGAAGCCGGGGCCGTGATCCCGCACCGTCAGCACAGCGCGGTCCCCCGAGGTCGCGGCACCCAGCTCCACTGCCCCCGGCGCGGCGTACCGCAGCGCATTGTCCAGCAGATTCTGGAGGGTCTGCCGCAGACGATCCGGGTCGGCCTGGACGGTCACGGCGGGGCCAGCCTGGACGCTCAGACTCACGCCCGCCTCGGCGGCCCGCCGCGCGTGGGCGTCGGCCAGAGCGCGCAGCGTCTCGCCCGCGTTGACGGGTTGCAGGGCCAGGCTCAGCGCGCCCCCCTCGGCCAGCGACAGCAGGCGCAGGTCCGTCACCAGCCGCGCGAGCAGCAGCACCTCGCCGTGCAACCGTCCCAGGGCCGCGCCATTCAGCGGTTGCACACCGTCCTGCATGGCCTCGATCTCCGAGCGCATGACCGACAGCGGCGTCCGTAGATCGTGGGCGATATCGGCCACCAGCCCGCGCCGCCATGCCTCCTGCCGCGCCAGACTGACGGTGAGTTCGTTGAAGGCCAGGGTCAGGGCGCGCAGTTCGTCGTTCCTGGGCGGCACCGGGAGGGTCACGCCCCGTTCCCCCGCCTGCAGGCGTCCAGCGCCGTCGGCGAGGCGCAGCAGTGGAAGCGTGAGCTGCCGCGTGATCAGCGCCGCCACCACCGTCGAGAGCAGCGTGCTGACGATCGCTGCGCGGATCGCGCCGCCCATGATGGTGTGCCCCGCCTGCCGTACCAGCGCGTCCCAGTCGGCCGCCGTGAGTGTCACCGACGTCTCGGGCCGGAACTGCGCGAGCACCTGCATGGTCGTGCCCACCGTCATGCCGGTCGTGAGGATCACGGCCAGCAGCGCCGTCAGCGTGAAGGCCCGGCCCAGGCGGTTGCGCAGGCCCCAGCGGCGGCGTTTCCCGCGCGGGCGGCCCGGCCACCCCTCCAGGTGACGCAGCTGCACCCGGCGGCGTGCCCTCAAGCGTTCTTGCGTCTTTCCCACCCTTAGCCCACCCGCAGGCGGTAGCCGACGCCCCGCACCGTGTCCAGCAGCGCCGCGTCGTCGCCGAACTTGCGCCGCAGGTTCTTCAAGTGGGCGTCCACCGTCCGCTCGTCCGTGCCGCGTTCCAGGCCGCCCAGGGCCGCCAGCAGTTCCGCCCGCGTACGCACCACGCCCGGCTCGCGGGCCAGCAGGGCCAGCACCCGAACCTCGGCCACCGTCACGTCCAGGGCCTGCCCGCGCAGGGTCACGTCAAAGGCCGCCGTATCCACCATCAGCGGCCCGGCGTGCAGCGCCCCGGTGACCTCGGTCACGCCGCCCGCACGGCGAAGCACGGCCTTCACGCGCGCCACGACCTCGCGCGGACTGTACGGCTTCACCACGTAATCGTCGGCCCCGATCCCGAGGCCCAGCAGGCGATCCACCTCCTCGTCGCGTGCCGTCAGCATGATGATCGGCACTCCGGACTCTGCTCGCACGCGCCGCGCGACCTCCAGACCGTCGACCCCGGGAAGCATCAGATCGAGCAGGATCAGGGCCGGGCGGGCTGCGCGCCACAGTTCCAGCGCGCGGCGCCCGTCCCCGGCCCGTTCGGTGTGGAAGCCCTCGCGGCGCAGGTACACCTCCAGGATGTCGGCCAGCCGGGGTTCGTCTTCCACGATCAGGATGGTGCTCATCGCCGTTCATTCTCCCCGAAGACGGGCGGTGAAACACTCCTCACCGCCCTTTACTGCTGAGATCCTGTCAGATCTTGAGATCGCCGTCAGAACCGGCGCGATCCGGGCTGGGCCGATCCGGGCGGGGTTCGCCACCCAAGGTGCGGCGCAGCGCCTCGTACTCGTCGGCATTGATCTCACCCTTGGCGTAGCGCTCCCGGGCGATGTGCAGCGCGGAATCGTTCACGAAGCGGTCGCGGTGGCGGCGCAGCCTGTCGCGCATATCGGCGGCCATCTCTTGGCCGTCCAGAGCGCTGCCCGGGCCGCCCGCCATGAACCGGCGGCCCATGAAGCGGCGACGTTTGAACAGCAGGAAGCCGCCGAGCAGCAGCAGCGGCAGCAGGAAGCCGGGGCCGTGGTGCTCGTGGTAGGGCCCATAGGCCATTGGGCCGTAGCCGTACGGCGTGGCCTGCATCGGAGCGTAGCTCTGCGCGGGCAGTGGGGTGGCGGCGGGGTTGTTGATGATGACGTCCATGTTCAAGTTCTCCTTTAATGTCCTGAGCGGGTGCAGGGGCCATCCCTGCCTGCACAGACCTTAGTTCCAGGGGCGTGAAGCGCAGGGGGAGCGCGTGTGAACGCCGTGTGAACGGGCACGCGATAGATGGTGTGAAGGGTTGGCCTTCCCAGGCCGCCGGTGAGGTCGATTCCCCGAGAGTGACCGGATTCACCGCTGTCGTGCGAGCTGGAAGAATCCGACCGCCTGACAGTTCAGGCGGTCGGGTTCAGGCGAGTTGTAGGCGCCTACTCCAGCGTCAGGAGGGAGCACGTGGGTGGCCTGCTCTTCGACAGGTCAGCCCACGTGATCCCTTGGAGATCCTGGTGGCCGTCTTAGCCTGCTCAGCGGATGCGGCGGATGGTCTGGCTGGTGCTGTCTGAGACGTACAGCCGCTTGCCGTAGTATGCGAGGCCCACCGGTTCGTCGAAGGTCGCGGCGTTGATGTTCCCGTCGGCGGCACCACTAATGCCGCACAGGCCAGCGGCGGTGCTCACGGTACCGTCCGCGATGATAAGGCGGATGCAGTGGTTGCCGGTGTCGGCCAAGTAGATCGTGCCGTTCTCGTCCACGGCGATGCCGCCCAGCCGGCCGAACAGCGCGGCCGCGCCCTTGCCGTCCTGGAAGCCGGTCTTGTCGGTCGTGCCGGCCACGGTGCTGACCTCGCCGGTCGGCGTGACCTTGCGCACCGTGCTGTAGTCCGTGACGTACAGGTTCTCCTGACGGTCCATTGCCAGGCCCACCGGGGAGCTGAAGCGGGCCGCGCCGCCTACCCCGTCGGTGTTGCCCGATTGCCCGGCGACCCCTGCGAGCGTGCTCACGGAATTGCCGTAGATGCGCCGCAGCGTGTAGTTGGAGGTGTCGGCCACGAACACCTCGCCGGTGCGGGTGTTGGCGACGATGCCGCGCGGCCGGTTGAACTTCGCGCTGCTGACGGGGCCGTCGGCGGCGCCGCAACTGTACGGCCGGCCACGGTCACGGCCTTGCGGTTGCCGTTCAGCGGGTAGGACGTCAGCTTGCGCACCACGCAGCTGTCGTCCTCCGTCCAATACGCGTAGGCCTCGTAGGCCGGCGAGTCGTAGCCCACCGCGATGCCCTGCGGGGCGCGCACTTTGGCCGTGCTCCCGTCGCCGTCCACGCTGCCGCTCTGGCCGATGCCGATGGCCGTCCCCACAGGATTGTCGGCGTACCCCACCTGCGCGTAGCGGATGTTCTCGGTGAGTCCCGCGATGTACAGCAACACCTCGCCGTTCGTGGCGCCGGCCGCGCCGGTGGCGGCCAGACCGACCGGGTAGTTGAAGGTGGCGTCGCTGCCCTTACCATCCTGGCTTCCGCGCACGCCGACCTTCCCGGCAATGGTGTCCACAGTCGTGAAGGTCAGGGTTGGCGTGGGTTGGGGAATCGGGTTCGGCGTGGGCTTGGACGTGCCGCCGCCGCAGGCGGTCAGCATCACCAGCGACAGGACGGCCGCCGCCGTCGGAAGGCGGAGTGTGGTCATGCTCTGCACAGCTTCGACACGCTGGTCTGCTCGTCTGATCATGTGGGGTCTCCCTCATCTGGTGTGGTGAGCCTGCTCTGGCGGGCGGGATGGAAGCGGCCGACCTGATCTGCGGTGGATCGACCGGACTGCCCAGGGGATGTCGTGCATCGGGTCGTCATGGCTGTCGCTGCAATGTTCCCCCTTCTGGCATGAGCCTGAGGCCCGTCGGGTCACGCCGCAGTCAGGCGTTGCGGAGGTTGTGCCGGTGCGGTGCGTTCGGAAGGCCTAGGCCGGTTCATGCACGCGCGTTGCCTCCTAGAAAGCCCAGCTGCTGGAGAGCAGGGTATAGATATATTAATGTACAGATATACTCGAGATGAGGTGTTCCCATGACCGAACCTGATTCCAGACCGCAGAGTATCGAGCGCGTGCAGACCGGCATCCGCGTCGAAAAGCGACTCCTGAAGGTGCTCAAGGGCCTCGCCGAGTACCTCGACCTGAGTCTCAGCGACCTCGTTGAAGGCATGGCCCTGCATGCCCTGGACGGCAAGGCCGCCCTGACCAACCCGGACACGCTGAACCAGGTCGAGCGGCTGCGCGCCGTGTACGGCCTGACCCTGCGGGCCGAGGACAGCCATCGGCTCGTGGAGGACGCCCATGACGACCGGTGACTTCCAGATCGCTTTTGCTCAGGCCACCGCCCGGTTTGGCCACTTCGGGCACGCCGCGCACGTGTACGTCATCTGGACGCTGATACGGGAGCAGCCCGCGCTGTCCGCCCTGGCCGAGTTCCGCTCTGGCCTGCGGGTTCTCGCGAACAGCCTGGGCCTGAGCGACAAGTACCACGAGACGCAGACCGTCGCGTGGACGCTGCTGGTACTGGAACGACTGGACAGGGATGAAAGCTGGGAGGCCTTCGAGGCGCGGAATCCAGATCTGTTCGATGCGGGCATGCTGGCCCACTACTACCCGCCCGAGGTGATCGACAGTGCAGGGGCGCGGGCGGGTTTCGTTGTGCCACTGCCCGTGGAGAAGCGGTAGAGGCGGCGAGACCCTACCCGTCGCCTCGCCCATCAGGCAAGGGGATCGGCTCCGTCCGGTACAGACGTGGACGCCTGCTGGCCCATCTGGCCGTTCACTGTCCTGGTCAGAACGTGCCAGATGCGGCGCAGGAGCGGGGTGTGGGACACCCGATCCGCTGTGGAAGCGGCAAGCAGCCGAGCGTCGCGCGCTTCCCTGAGGAATTGAGCGTGCCGGGCCTGCGCGTGTTCGTACACCTGCCACCTGTTCCAGTCGCTGCCTATGAACTTCATCACGTGCTCCTTCGCCGGTTCGCGGGCAGGCGGCAAGAGGTCGAAGGGGGGTAAGACCATCGTGCGGCATGTCCAGTTCTGGCGCGTGGGCCACGTGGCGCATCTGGCCGCTCAGCAAGATGGCCTGTGCACTGACAGGCGACGGGCCGCGTTCACCCACCGCCGTTGGCTGCGTTCACGTGACCGGCGCTATCCTGCTGCTCATGTCGTATCAGGCGGTCATTGGCCTCGAAGTTCACCTGCAACTGAAGACGAGGTCGAAGATCTTCAGCGCGTGCCCGCAGGAGTACCACGGCGCGGAGCCGAACACCTTCACCGATCCCTTCACGCTGGGTCTGCCCGGCACGCTGCCCACGCTTAACCGCGAGGCGGTTGAGCTGGCCATGATGTTCGGCCTGGGCCTGAACTGCGACGTGAGCGGCTTCACGCAGTTTCACCGCAAGAATTACTTCTACCCGGATGCGCCGAAGAATTTCCAGCTCTCGCAGTACGACCGGCCCATCGCGCGGGACGGCTTCCTTGACGTGACATTGGACGGCGGCCAGGTGAGCCGCGTCCGGATCAAGCGCGCCCATCTGGAGGACGACGCGGGCAAGCTCACGCACCCGACGTACGCGCCGTACTCGCTCCTCGACCTGAACCGCGCCGGGTCGAGCCTGCTGGAAATGGTGACGGAGGCTGATATCACCACGGCCGAGCAGGCCCGCGCCTTTCTGGAGAGCGTGCAGGCCATCGCGCAGGCGCTGGGGGTCAGCGACGCCACGCCCGAGGAAGGCAAGATGCGCTGCGACGTGAACCTCAGCCTGCACAAGCCCGGCGAGCCGTGGGGGACGAAATGCGAGGTGAAGAACCTCAACTCGTTCCGCAGCGTGGCCCGCGCCATCGAGTTCGAGACGGTTCGGCAGGCGCGGATTCTGGACGCAGGCGGGCGGATCACGCAGGACACCCTGGGCTGGGACGAGGGCGGCCAGAAGACCTTCCTGATGCGAACCAAGGAGGGCGAGGCCGACTACCGCTACTTCCCGGAGCCGGATCTGCCGCCGCTGGACATCACGCCCGAGTGGATCGCGCGGGTGCGGGCGCGCATGCCCGAACTGCCCGTGCAGAAGCTGGCACGCTACCTCGCGGCGGGCGTGCGCGAGTCCGACGCGCAGACGCTGAGCCTCAGCGTGCCCCTGTCACACTTTTACGACCGGGCGGCGGGCGAGGGAGCCGATCCGCAGAAGCTCGCGAACTGGCTGCTGGGCGATGTGGCCGGTCTGCTCGCCGCGCAGGAACGCAGCCTTGCCGAGAGCGACCTGAAGCCTGAACATCTCGCCGCGCTGGTGAACCTGATTGACGCGGGCACCATCAGCGGCAAGATCGCCAAGGAACTGCTGCCCGACGTCATGGCCGGCCGCGATCCCGCCGCGCTGGTGCAGGAACGCGGCCTGAGCGTCGTGACCGACACCGGGGCCATCGACACGGCCATCGATGACGCCATGGCGGCCGATCCGGCCACCGTCGAGAAGGTGCGGGGCGGGAATGCCAAGGCCATGAACGCCCTGTTCGGCCCGGTCATGAAGGCCATGGGCGGAAAAGCCAAACCCGAAGTGGTGCGCGAGAGACTGCAAGCCAAGCTGGGACTGTGACGCCCACCTCGTGGCGCTCGGCGGCCCTGGCCTCCCTGTGGGCGCTGGTCGTGGCGACCTTCGGGCTGGCCGCGTACTCGCTGTGGCGGGCCGGGACGCTCGACGCTGTGGCGGTGCTCGAGGCCCTGCGTTCCATGCTGGCGGGCCTGATTCTGGTGTGGTGGACGCAGGTGTTCACCCGTTACACCGCCGAGGAGGCCGTGCCCGACACCGACGGCGTCCTGCGCGCCCTGCGCGTGGGGCTGCCATGGCTAACCTCGCTGCGCCTGTCGATGTGGTTGCTGCTGCTGCTGTCCCTCGCCTCCGGCCTGGCCGAGACAGCCAGTCCGGTCGCGGTGACGGCCCTGGTCACGATCAGCGGGGCGTTCATCTTCGCGAAGAACGCCGTGTTCGGCACCCTGGCCCGCTGGGCGGTCACGCCGAACGAGGCGCTCGGTCGAGTGCGCCTCGCGCAGTGGCTGAATGCCGCCGCCGCGCTGAGCCTCGCGCTGGGTGTGGTGAACGTGGTGCCCATCGCGGGACTGTCCGGCGGCGACTCGCTGGACGTGACCAGCATGGTCGTCTACGGCCTGCACGCCCTGCTGGACACGGCCGCCATGCTGCTCTCGCTCCGGGCCGTGCCGCCACCGATGGCCCCCTGACGCCCACCCGCTACTTCGTCCAGCCGTGCTCGTAGCAGTACGCCCAGGTCTCGCCGGGCTCCGCAGACCGGATGATCGGATGGCGCTGCGCATGCGCGTGCCGGGTCGCATGCCGGTTCTTGCTGGAATCGCAGCAGCCCACATGTCCGCAGGTCATGCACACCCGCAGGTGCACCCAGGTGTCGCCCAGCGCCACGCATTCCAGGCACACGTCCGACTCGGGCGTGATCGGCCCGGCGTTCTGTTCTGCATGCTCACACTCGGCGCGTTGCGTGGCGCTCAGCGTGACCGGCGGATGCTCCGCGAGGTGGCGCATGATGTCGGCCCGCGTGACCTCGGGGGGCGTGACGAGGTCGAGGATGCCCGCAACGATCTCCTTCTTCGCGCTGAGCACATGCTGCGCGCCCAGGGCCTGTAACCCCTGAAAGCCCTCGCTGGTGGTCGCCTGCGTGATGATCGTCAGTTGTGGGGCCACCGTGCGGGCCACGCTCACGGCGCGTTCGGTCATCTCCGTGTCGTCGTCCGCGATCACCAGCGCGCTGGCTGAACCGATGTCCAGTTCGCGCAGCAGGCCCGCGCGGGTGTAATCCGCGATCAGCACGGGCGCGCCGCGTCCCTGGAGTTCACTGGCGCCGTCGGGACTGCGGGTGATCACCGAGTACGGTTTCCCGGCGCGGCTCAGCGCGCGGGCCGCGAGACGGGCGTGCGGTCCGTACCCGGCAAAAATCACGCGCCCCGCGACCGGCAGGCCGTGCGACTCCCCCTCGTGGCCTGGCGTGCCTTGCTCTCCGTTCCCCGATCCGGACGCCGGGGCGGGAGCGGGCAGGTGTGCGGTCAGGCGACCGGCCAGAGCGCCCAGGGCGGGCGTGAAGGCCATCAGCAGCACCGTCGCGGCGATGAACACGCCGCTGCCCTGCTGGCCCATGCCCGCGAAACTCAGGCCCAGGGCGGTGCCGGTCGTGGCCAGCACGAACGAGAACTCCCCGACCTGCGCGAGCTGAAAGGCCACCGGCAGGGCGGTGCGGGTGCGTTCTCCCAGGAGGCGCACGCTGACAAACGACACCGCAATCTTCAGCAGCGCGATCAGGGCCGCCGCCCCCAGCACGAGGCCCAGGTTCCGGATCAGGAAGCCCAGGTCGAGCTGCAGGCCTACCGACAGGAAGAACGCGGCGCTGAACAGGATCTGCAGCGGCAGGATTTCACCCATGGCCTGCGCGCCGTAGCGGCTCTCGCTGACCAGCAGGCCCGCCAGGAACGCGCCCAGCGCGAGGCTCACGCCCGCCAGGGCCGTCAGGCTGGCCGTGCCGAAACACAGCGCCACCACGGTCAGCAGGAAGATCTCGGCGCTGCACGTGCGGGCCACGACTTCCATGACCGGCGGCACGATCCGCCGCGCCGCGACCAGCACGAAAGCGATGATTCCCGCCGCCTTCGCCAGCGCCAGGAGCACGCCGCCTACCCCACCGCCCTGCCCGGCCAGCATGGGAATCAGCAGCACCATCAGCACCACGGCCAGATCCTGGAAGATCAGGATGCCCAGGGACACCTGACCGGTGCGGGCGTTCGTCTCGCCGCGCTCGCCCAGCACCCGCATCACGATCGCCGTGCTCGACAGGGCGATCAGGCAGCCGGTGAACACGGCATTCTGTGCGCCTACACCGAAGGCCAGCAGCGCCCCGGCCACCGCCAGCACCGTCAGGCCGACCTGCAGGCCGCCCCCCAGGAAGATCAGCCGCGCGATCCGCGACAGGCGCTCCAGGCTGAATTCGATGCCGATGGTGAACAGCAGCAGCATCACCCCCACGTCCGACGCGGCCGTGATCAGCGCCGGGTCGCGGATCAGGCCCAGGGCGCCGGGGCCAGCGATCACGCCCGCGACCAGGAACCCGATGATCGGAATCAGCCGCAGCCGGAATGACGAGTACGCGGCCAGCGCCGAGACGCCCAGCAGCAGCGTGAGCTGCACCAGGAATTCAGGCGGGCCGGTGTGGGCGGCCCCGGCGGGAGCGGAGGCCGCCGCCGCGCCGGAGAGCAGCATCAGCAGGACAGGGCTCGGGCAAAGAAAGCGCATACCTCAGCATGCCGCACTCCGTGCCCGCTGTCAGACCGCGGCGTGCGTTAGGCCCTGCCAGTCGCGTCAACGGCGGCCGGCAGCGTCACGAAAAACGTCGCGCCTTCCCCCGGACGGCCCTCGGCCCGCACGTGCCCACCGTGCGCGATTACGATCCGCCACACGTCAGCCAGCCCCAGTCCCAGCCCCTCGAAGCGCGTCACGGTGGGCAGGCGCGCGAACGCGCCGAACAGTCGCGTGGCGTCCGATGGGTCGAAGCCCACCCCGTTGTCCCGCACCTCCACGACCACTACCCCTGGCCCACGGTCGGCCCTCACCTGCACCTGGGGCCGGGGCCGACCCCGCGTGAATTTCACGGCGTTGTGCAGCAGATTCCCGAACGCCACCCGCAGCGCTGCCGGATCGCCGCGCACCGGCGGCAAGGCGAGC
Organism: Deinococcus sp. KSM4-11; assembly: GCF_004801415.1. Taxonomy (NCBI): domain Bacteria; kingdom Thermotogati; phylum Deinococcota; class Deinococci; order Deinococcales; family Deinococcaceae; genus Deinococcus; species Deinococcus sp. KSM4-11. The sequence continues at coordinate 393,068 of NZ_SSNX01000001.1, forward strand.
ATGTCCAGCTCCGCCACGGGCGGCGCGAGCCCCTGATCCAGCCACGCCAGTTCCACAGTCTGGGCGAGATCCACGTCTTGAAAGTCGACAGGAACGCCGCCACGGGTCGCGTAGGTCAACAGGCCGTCCAGCACCTCGGCCATGCGCTCGGTCGACTCGATGATCGCGTACGCGTACCGCGTCCTCGGCTCGGCAGGCACCTGCTCCAACAGCGCGGCGTAGCCCACGATCAACTGCATGGGTGTCCGCAGGTAATGACTCACGGAGCGGGAGAAGGCCCGCAACTCCTCATTCGCCAGCTGCAGTTCTCGCGTGCGTTCCTCGACCCGCGCTTCCAGGTGGGCGTACAGCTCCGCGACCTCCTCCCGGGCATCACGCAGGGCCTCGCGTTGAATCCGGGCCGTCGCCTCGATGCGCTCGTGTTCGAGCTCCGCGAAGGCCACCTCCAGCCGACGCTGTTCCTGCTGGCGATCCAGATCCTCCTGCAAGGCCCGGTGCTGCTCGCTGACCTCGTACGCCAGGCGGTAGTCGCCGGAGGCCGCGTGCGCCCGCGCCTGCAGGCGCAGGATCCGGGCCAGCTGCTCCTGCGGTGGATCGTCGCCCAGCAGTTCCAGAACCTGCCGGGTCATTGACAGGCTCAGGCTGGGATCGAACGCCAGCTCCAGTTCGGCCAGGTTCGTCAGGGGCCGAACCGTGTCCTGGGGTCCCCCGGCGGCCGTGAAGCCGTCCACGCTCCGCTGCAGAAGGTCGCGCGCCTCGTCCGTTCGCGCCAGTAGGGAGTACACACGCCCCAACGTATCCATTGCCTCCGCCGCAAGCCGCTGCCCAGGATGGAGATGCAGGCCGTGGCGCTCCACGACCTCCGCCGCCTCGGCAGGTCTCCCAAGCCACACCAGGGTATCGGCGCGGTTGGTCAGGAAGATCTGCCGGGTCACGGCCGGCAATGTCTGGCCACGGCGTTCGAGGTGCTGATCGATCACCGACAGCGTCCGCTCGAACTGGCCCAGCCGCGAGTAGAGTAGGACGTGCTGCGCCTGCACGACGTCGGCCGTCTGTGGCGAATCCGAGTAGCGGAGCGCCTCGCGGAGGGCGGTGAACGCCGCACCGTAGTGGCCGAGTTCGATATGGACGATGGCCGCGTTCGTGGCCGCGAGGGTCGCCCCGATCATGTCGTTGGACTCCAGGGCGCAGCGTCGTGCCTGATCGAGCCACCGGCCCGCTTCCGAAGGCTGCCCCTGCCGAAACGCGACTCCAGCCAGCATGTTAAAGGCAGCCGTCTTCTCGTTGGGATCGTCTAGGGCACCCAGGGTGACGGTGAGCCGCTCCGTATCGTGCTCTACGGCGCTGGTATCGCCCAGCCTCACGAAGAGCGCGAGTCTTGACGAAAGCACCCGTGCCTCACTCTGTGGATCGCCACTGGCCAGGGCCAACGCCTCGCTGAAGGTCTCGCTGGCCCGCGCATGCTCGCCTGTGAGCAGCAGCCCGGTGCCCAGGGCCGTCATGACCGCGACGGTGGCCCGGCGATCCCCGGCCTGCTGGGCTGTGGCGAGCAGCGCCGTGGCCTCGTGCACCACCGCGTCGGGCTGTTCGCGGGTACGTTCTTGCAGAGCACGCAGCTGGGCGTGGGAGAGTGACGGGATCTGGGACGGCGGCATAGGCGCCCGGCCAGCGTAGCGTCAAAGAGGGAGCAGCGTAGAGCGGCCTGCGCCGGGTCTGTGCGCTGGGACGCTATGCTGCACGCTGACCATGACTGACCGCATTCCCCTCGTGTCCCTGGGCGATCTCGCCTGGGACGTGCTCGCCAAACCTGACACCATGCTGCTGCCCGGCGGGGACACGACCGGCCGCATGGAGCTGTCCGGTGGGGGAAGCGCCGCGAACCTGGCCGTCTGGGCCCAGCGGTGCGCGTTCCCGGCGACTTTCATCGGCAAGATCGGCAAAGACCGGTTCGGTGAACTGGCCACGGCGGAACTCCGGGCCGAAGGTGTGCAGGTCGCCCTGACCCTCACTGACGAGCACCCGACCGGCGTGATTCTCGCGCTGATCGACCGGCGCGGCCAGCGCGCCATGCTCACCGGGCAGGGGGCGGACTGGGAATTGCTGCCAGAGGAGTTGCCGCTGCCGGTGCTGCGTCAAGCACGGCATCTGCACCTGACCGCGTGGAGCCTGTTCCGGGATCCGCCGCGCGCGGCCGCCCTACAGGCGGCGGTCACCGCCAAGGACGCGGGCGCCACGCTGAGCCTCGATCCGGGCTCGTTCCAGATGATTCAGCAGATGGGCCGGGAAACTTTCCTGAGGATCGTGGATGCCGTTCCCTTCGACGTGATCTTCCCGAACGACGACGAGGCGCGGGCCATGAGCGGCGAACGTCACCCGGACGGCGCGCTCGCGTGGCTCCGCGACCGGTACCCGCACGCACTGGTGGTGCTCAAGATGGACGAGGACGGCGTGATGATCGAGGGGCCGACCTGCCCGCGCGTGCAGGTGCCCGCGACCCGTGATCCCCTGATCGACGCCACCGGGGCCGGTGACGCCTTCGGTGGCGCGTTCCTGGCGGGCTGGCTGCGGCACGGCGATCCCGAACGGGCGGCCCACCTGGCCGTGCAGGTCGGCGGCTGGGTGGTGTCGCGCTTCGGGGCACGCGCTCCGGCCGATGACGATCTGCGGGCGCGGCTGATCCTGGCCCAGGCCTTGCAGGAGAGCCCGTGACCCGCCTGGCCCGGCGCCGGACACCGTGGTGGGTGTGGGTGCTGCTGGCCATCGTCCTCCTGGTCGCCGCGGCTGTGGGGGGCGTGTATGTGTATGTACGCGGCCTGTTCGGCGCGGCAGGAGGCGCTCCGTACACGCTGGACGTGAAGCCGGGCGACTCGCTGCCCATGGTCGCCCGCACGCTGGAAACGAAGCACATCGTGAAGAATGCACGGGTGCTGCGCTACGTCATGGACAGGAACGGCACGGCCGGAAAACTCAAGGAGGGTCTGTACGATCTCACGGGCCGCATGACCGTGGATCAGGTCGCGGCTACACTCGCCGGCCCGGCCCGTCTGCCCACCGTGAACGTCACCATCCCTGAGGGACGACGGATCAAGGACATGCCCGCGATCTTCGCGAAGGCCGGCTTCGATGGCGCGGCCGTGCTGACCGTGTTGAAGGATGAGGCGCTGAGTCCCTACGCGAAGGGCAAGCAGCCCGATCTCGAGGGCTTCGTCTTCCCGGACACATATGCGCTCCGCCCGAAAGAAACCCCCAGGCAGATCGTGCAGACCATGCTGGAGCGCATGAACCAGGAGTTCACGCCCGCGAACGTCGCGCTGGCCAAGGCCCAGGGCCTGAGCGTGCGCGGCTGGGTGATCCTGGCCAGCATGGTGCAGGCTGAGGCGGCCAATTCCGCGGAGATGCCCGTCGTGGCCGGCATCTTCCTGAACCGCCTGAAAGAGGGCATCGCGCTGGGCAGCGATCCGACCGTAGCCTACGGCCTGGGCAAGGACCTGCCGGACCTCGACCGCAGCGCCGGGGATTTCAAGAAGGACACGCCCTACTCCACATACACCCGCCAGGGTCTTCCAGCCGGACCGATCAACTCGCCCGGGAATGCCGCCCTGCAGAGCGTGATCCACCCCATCCTCAAGATGACGGATGGCCGCGACGCGCTGTACTTCGTCCATGGCCTGGACGGCAAGATCCACGTGAACCACGATTACGCCGCGCACCTCCGGGACGTGGCGAGGTACCGCTGAGCGGCCCGATACACTGAGGTTCATGCCTCCTCAGGTCAACCTGCGGCGCCGCAACGCGTTGTGGCAACGTCTGCGGGCCCTCGATCCCGGCACGCCGGCCTTCGAGGAGGCCGTGGCTGCCCTGATCGCCCTGACCGGTTGGAACCGGGCCCGTGTTCTCGCCGCGCTGGGACTCAGCGAATCCGATGTCCCCGCCGGGCCGAAGCGCCCATGAATCGCGCGGCCCTTCGCAGATCGGGTGCCCAGAGGTGCCAGCCTGATCGGATGACCCGGTCAGAACAGCACCGACCATGACGGCAGGTCGCTCCCTGAATCCCCGATTCCGTCTGTAGAACGCGCCTCAACTCTGCGTCGGGAGGTCGACAGCCGCGGCCCTGATCACCCCTCGGTGGACGCGCCGGGTCTTGTCGTCCAGACGGGCTCAGGTTCAATTTGCTCCGCGGGGATCTTTCCCGCCTCCAGGCCCGTGGACTGCGTGGTCTGGAGCACGCGCACGCTCATGCCGGGCGCGCACTCGATCTGACAGGACAGCCGCGCCACGCCCAGCAGGTTCTTCTCGGTCAGCTTGTCGAATTCCGCGATGGTCATGGCGCCCGGTTCACCATCCAGAAACTCCACACGGCAGGTGGTGCAGCGGGCCTGTCCTCCGCAGCGGTGCAGGATGCCGGTGCCGGCAAGATCAAGCGCCAGCACCAGCCGCTGCCCTTCATGGGCCGCCACCGGGCCGGTTCCTTCCACCTGCACGATCAAGCCTTCATCCGTCGTCTGCGCCGTCATGCGTTCAGGATGCCACGCGGGGCATCGTCGGTTGCCCGGCTACAGCAGCAGGTCGGGCACGGGACTCTCGCCGTCTACCCATACGCGGCCCTTCATGCGGCGTTTTCCACGGATCAGGGCGGTATCGGCGCGGGACAGCACGGCCGTGCGGCGCAGCGGGGTGAGCTGCGGCACCGCCGGATCGTAGAACGCGAGCCCAGCCGTGGAATGGATGTGGTGCTCGACCTGATCCACGATGACGGGCCGGCGGGCCAGATGGGCGATCATCCCCTCGACCCGCAACTGCACCTCCTCGCGGGAAGCGCCGTCGACCAGCAGGGCAAATTCGTCACCGCCGAGGCGGCCCAGGATGTCGCCCGGTCGCAGGGCCGCGAGCAGCCGCGCACCGACCGCGAGCAGCACCTCGTCGCCGGTCGGGTGGCCGTAGGTGTCGTTGATCGCCTTGAAGCCGTCCAGGTCGAAGATGGCCACGCCCAGCTGCCGTCCACTCTGGGTGGTGGTCTGCGTCCGGTCGAGCACCTCGTCAAGCTGGGCGAGGAAGCTGCCCCGGTTGTGCAGGCCGGTCAGGGGATCCGTGGTCGCCTGCCGGTGCAGGGCGCGCATGGGCTTCACGGCGCGTTCCAGCAGCGGCCACGCGATCAGGCTGCCGAGGACGCAGGCCAGCAGGATAGTGGCCAGCCGGACACGATCCGTGCGTTGCAGTCCAGCGGTGAAATCATTGACGGGGGCGTAGACGCCGACCATCCACGTCACCCCCGGCGTGAGCTCCACGGGCTGCACGACAGAGGCGTACGCCTGACCATCCACGGTGTATTCACCCGTGCCAGGGGTCACGCGACCGGACGCCCCCAGCAGCTTCAGGAGGGCCGGGTCGGCGACCTCCCTCAGGGTGGGGAGGTGACCGCTCACCTTGACCGGCCACGAGCGGGACGTGGCCACGATGTGGCCCTCACCGTCGGTCACGAAGGCGCGGCCGTTGGCGCTGAACTGCACGCCCTGGAGCAGGGTGGCCAGGTGTCGCAGCTGGACATTCGCCCCCAGGACGAGAGGGTCGCCCGGCCTCCCGGTCAGGGCCCGGGCGACCGTCACGCCGGGTTGCCCGGTGGTGGCGAAGACATACGGAGCCGTCCACACGGTGGTGTCCGGATGGGCCACCGCAAGGGTGTACCACGGTCGCGTGCGCGGATCGTAGGCGTCGTCCTTCTCGCTCTGCGAGACGATGCGTCCCCGACTGTCGAGGATTGTGGTCGTCACGCGCCGCTGCGGCCTGGTCTCGATGCTGCGCAGGGAGCGGCCGGTTTCGCCCGCGCCATCCCGGCGGGCCGACGTGAAGCTTCCGTCGGCGCGTCCGATCAGCACGCTGTTCAACTGCGGGATGGCGTTGAGCATGGTCTGGAAGGTCACGCTCAGGCTGATCGGGTCGGTGGCGCTGAGCTGGCCTGCCCGGATCAGTTCGCCGTTGATCGAGACGATCTGCGTGGGCGGTTGCAGGTACGAGCGCACGTTGTCGGCCGTGACCCGCGCGAGGTGATCGAGGGTGACGGCTGCGGCCGACTGCACCACCCGCTCGGCATTCTGGCGGTCGTTCCAGACGATCACGGTGACTGTCAGGAGCTGGGTGACCAGCACCGCCAGCAGCATCATCAGCCGCGCCCGGATGGTGGCGCGAGAAGCCTGGGTAGGGGTCAGGGTGCCGGGGGGGGGCGTCGGCTTGGTCGCGCGGCTCATGGGGAAGGGGGATGACCTCAAGTCAGTCTACCTGCGGGACTCCCCCGAAAGATATCCACATCCTTACCGCACTCTCACCTGTCTATCAGGGAATGGGGGGGATCAGCGCCCAGTTGTGCACGTCCATCAGCCCATGCGGCGTCAACTTCAGGGCCGGAATGACCGTCAGGCCCAGGAAACTCAGCGTCGTGACAGGGTAGGGCAGGGTACAGCCCAACTGCCGCGCGGCGGCGGCGATCTCACCCAGCTGTCTGGCGGCGACGTGCGGGGCCGCGTCTGTCATGAGGCCAGCGAAGGGCAGGGGCAGGCTGGCCTTCACCACGCCGTCGGACACCAGCACCACGCCGCCCCCAAGCGCCTCCAGGGCCTGGCCCGCCGCGCGGATATCCTCGTCCGTGCCGCCCAGGAACGCCGCGTGATGCGCGTCATGCAGCACGCTGATGCCCAGGGTGCCCCGCCGCAGTCCACTGCCAGAGGTCCAGCAGCTCGCCCACTGCCCGCGCCCGTACCGGTCGGCGACCACCAGCTTCGCGTCCCCGCTGCCCGGCCGGCCCACGCCCGTCGTGATCTGATCGGCCCGCACCTCGATCACGGGCCACGTCTCCGGCACCGCGAAGGACGCCGCTGGCCAGTCCGGCCCTAGATTCACCCCGCCTCCGGGCAGACTGGGTGTCGCGCGTCCAGCCACCGCTGGTTGCCCTCCCACGAAGGTCTCCAGCACCTCGAATGTGTTCAGGTCGCGCAGCAGCACGAAATCCGCGTGGTGGCCCGGCGCGACCAGCCCATGCTCGTGCAGGCCCCAGTACTCGGCCGGATGACACGTCACCAGGGCCACCGCGTCCGCCGGATGCAGGCCACCCGCGACGCACAGGCGCAGCAGCCGATCCAGGTGCCCCAGTTCCAGCAGCTCGTCCACGCTCACGTCGTCACTGACCAGCATCGCGCGGCGCGGCCGGTCGCGCAGCACCGGCAGCAACGCCTCCAGATTGCGGGCCGCCGAGCCCTCCCTCACCATCAACCACAGGCCCGCGCGGAGACGTTCCCGGGCCTCTTCGGGGGTCGTCGCCTCGTGATCGGAGTGGAGCCCCGCCGCCGCGTAACCCATCAGGTCACGGCCCCGCACGCCCGAGGCATGGCCATCCAGCCGCAGGCCCGAGCGTCGCCCGGCTTCCAGGACGTCCCACACGCCCTGATCCCCGTTCAGCACGCCCGGATAATTCATCATCTCCGCCAGGCCTAGCACCCCCGGCACCCGCAGCATGCCAGCCACCTCGTCCGCGCCCACCCGCGCTCCACCCACCTCGAATTCGCTGGCCGGTACGCACGACGGAGCCGACGCCCACACCCGCAGCCCGGACGACGCGCCCGCCCGCAGCATCCATTCCAGGCCACCCGCGCCCAGCACGTTCACCACCTCATGGGGCTCCGCCACCACGCCCGTCGTGCCATGAGGCAAGACCGCCTGCGCGAACCCCGCCGGTGTCAGCAGGCTCGACTCGATATGCACATGTCCATCGATGAACCCGGGCGCCAGGAACGCCCCGCGCGCCTCGACCACCTGCGCTGCACTGAAGCCCGAGCCCAGCGCGGCCACCCGGCCGTCGGCCACCAGCACATCCGTCTCGAACACCTCACGTGTGGCGGGCTGCACCACCTGCGCGCCCCTCATCAGCAGGTCGCCGTCCTCCAGCCCGCGGGCCACGCGCACCAGCCGCCGGCGATCCTGACGTCCTCCGTTCTCCGCTCCCGACATGGCGCAGTCTAGGGTTCACATGCCCCCACGCAAAGGCCACCGCCTAGCGCTCGGCACGGCCCGAGGCACTCTTGAACCGGTCGAGGAGCGTGCCCCGCTCTGCCAGGGCCCGGCGGAACAGGGCCTCCTGAAACGCCCGCACGTCATTCACCCGCGTGCCCGCCTCGGTCGTGGGCTTCAGGGGCTTCGACAGGGGAGACAGCGTCCCAAAGCGGCGCGCGCGGAACATGCCCGGATGCTCCTCGAACACCACCGTCACGCCATCGGGCAGGGTGGCCAGATGCGCGGCAAACACCTGCTCCTGCGCCAGCTCCGCGTGCGCCGCACCAGAACCCAGTTCTGTCAGCAGCCGGTCGATCAGGGCAAACACACTCGCCGCGTACGCCTCCACATCCACCCGCGTGGGCAGGGAGCCCCGGTGAATCACCCGGTTGCGGAAGTCCGTGCCCAGCCCCTGGGGCGTCAGGAACTCCGGCTCGCGGCCCTCTCGCAACAGGTACGCCAGCGCGAACATGCCCAGCTGCCGCTCCGACTGGCTCGCCACGTGCCGCCAGGTGCCGTCCAGCGCCGCCAGTGCGGCACTGAAATCCGCGTCAGTATCCGCTGCCCGTTCCAGGGTGGCCGCCCGCACGTAGAACTCCAGAAAGCGCTCCAGGGCCGCCGCGAAACTCGCCACCGCTTCCCGCGCGTAACCGTCCATCAACGCCCGCGTGCCCAGGTCGAACAGTACCTCGAACTTCTGCTTGCGCAGGAATACGCAATACTGTGCTCCGCATCGGGCGCAGGTCACGTCGTGGACGCTGCTGTCCGCGAACTCCACCCGGTTCTCATGGGCACAGTTCGGGCATACAGTCGGGAAGTCCATGGGTGGAGTGTAGGGGCTACCTACTCCGGCACTGCCGGTTCAGTTCACGTTACGGGCCTGCACGGCCAGCGTCATCGGGTTGTCGGCCGGCGTGAACGTGGTCACGGATTTCACATTCCTCTTGCTCTGGAAAGTGAGGATGATCGTGTTGGTCACGGTGTCGAGCGCGAACGGCGTGATCGCTGCGCCAGACTGGTCGACCGACGAGAGGTAATCCGTGACCAGTGCCGGACTCATGCTGCTGAACGCGGCATCGGAGAACGACGCCTTGTAGGCATCGACGGTGAGGGGAGGACTGCTGGCGCTGCACACGCCTCCGCTCGCCTCGATACAGTTGTCGCGGTACTCGCGGACGACCACCACGTTGTTTGCCGCATTGTCTGCCCACGTGTCGGGCACCTTGCTCACGCTCGACCAGGTGGAACGCGGCTCGACCCGGTACACCAGCCGAAACCAGGTGCGCGTCACAGTGGACGGCGTGGTCGCCGTATTCACTTCCTCTTCCAGGGCCAGCACGGCCAGGCAGGGGGTGGTCGTGTCGCATTTACCGGCGTTCACCGCCGACGCGGCGTTCACTGTGAATCCCGTGAGCCGTACCTGACTGGCCGACCGAACCCGATCCCCGATGTAGCCGCTCAGGTCATTCAATTCTGCAATCTGCGTGGCCAGCGTGTTGGTTTTTGTCGTCAGTTGCAGGGTCTGGGTTTCCCAATTCGTGACCAGGATCAAAATGATCCCCAGAATGGCCATGGCCACGAGGATTTCCACCAACGTGAGTCCACTCTGCGACTTCACAGGGGCCGCTCCAGATCCACCTGGAACACCTGGGTCGGCTGCCCACTTCGGGAGCAGGTCAGCGTGAGTCGTTTGACCATTGCGATGGAGCCAGTTTCGGCTGGACTGGTGACCTGGGTGGCGAGCGCGGTCGCGCAGGTGTACCCATTCATTTTGGCGCTGTCCGGCAGGGTGGGCAACGTGCTGGCATCGAAATTCGTCTGCCCGGCCGTGGTGGTCTTGCCGGTCGTCGGATCGGTGGAGGGAGTGGGATCGTCCCACTTGGCGCGCACCTTCTCCAGATACGCTTTGCCGGCCACCGTCACGCCCTGGTCATCCCGACTCTGCCGGTTGACTTTCAGGACTCCGGGCAGGGAACTCAGGACAGCGATGGACAGCACCGCGAAAATCGCGATCGAGACGAGTACCTCGACCAGCGTGAGGCCCTGCACGCCATGTACAGTCACTGCACGATCACCTTGCCGAACAACCCGGTCACCCGCACGGATCTCACGATGGAACTGTCGCTGGCCCACTGCACGGTGAAAGTCTTGTCCGCCGCGCTGGTGGTGCCATATGGAGGCTTGAAGATGATCGAGTTCGCGCTGCCCCCGGCCAGACTGACGGTCACGTTCGTGGGCATGGGGAACGACGCCGTGGAGGCGGCGGTGCCGGTACAGACCGTGCCGCTGAAGGTGTTGACCGTGACGGACGTGGCCCCGGTCGAGGCGGCCAACTTGACTTCCTGGCAGACATTCAGGCGCTTTGAGCCAGAGCGCGTTTCGGTGATGGCCCTGGTGAACTCCTGCGCGCCCTGCCGCACCGCGCTACTTGCCCGCCACTTGGCGTAGTTGAACAGGGCCAGGGCCAGCAGAATGCTCAGGATGGCCAGCACGACCAGCACTTCGATGAGAGTGAACCCCTGCACAGCTACTGCTGTCTCCAGGTTCCGGCAAGGGTATCGAGTTCCTTGCTTCCAGCCGAGTTCAGGAACGCCGTTCGTAGGCCGACAGCGCTGTAGTTGACGGTCAGATTCCCGGTGATGTCCGTGCTCGTACTTGCGCTGCTTCCACGTACCGCCAGTGCGCCGTTGAGCGTGAAGTTGCCGTTGACAAACTTGATGGTGCTGCCACGGACGTAGATAAAGCCATTGAGAGTGGTGTTGCCGTTCAGGCTCGAATTGATGTCACCATCCACGATGAGAACACCGGTAAAATTACTGTTCTTGACGGCATTATCAAAGTTCGCTCCGTTGATCCGGACAATTCCACCGCTTGGAATCGGGTAGGAGCCGGAATAGAGAGGTACAAGATCATTCAGTTCCTGATCTGATAGCCCCAGCATCATCTGCGTGAAGTTGGCCGACGTCCCTGTGGGCGTGAGCAACGGGTCGTTCTGTCCACGGCAGGTGGTGGCCGTCGCGCAGTCGTTCGTGGTGACCCCATTGACTGTGCCCGTATAGGCATCAAGCTTGTTGGATTTGGGCGTGATCGTTCCCGCACTTCTGAGTGCCGCCACATCGCGCAGCACCTGGGTGCCCTCAGGAAGGGTTGAGGGTTTCCCGCTGTTCCACGTGATGGTTGCCACATTGGTACTGAGGTTCAGGGCGGTAATGGTGGCGCTGCCCCCAGCGATGCCGACCGTTTCGCCGACCAGATAATCTCTGGCGTCGGACAGCTTGATGTCCATGGACGTGGTGACCGAGGCGTAACTCGCGGCGACCGCGCTGATGAGCAGGTTGACATTGCTGTTTTTGGCCATGGTCTGGGCACTCGACGACGTTCCTGGCACACGGGTGATGTTCAGGACATTTCCGCTGATCCCCGTCACCTTGAAAGTGGACGTGCCCATCTGCACGTAATCGCCCACCCGTAGGCCACTGGCATCGGTGACCGTGACGGTGGTGGAGGCGACGTTGGCAGGAAGGCTTGCTGCCGTGGCGACGGTCGTCACGGGCCCGCCATTGGCTGTGTCTGCACTCACCGTTGCACTGCCGTTGGCACTGATGGCGGGAAGCGACGTGACCGCCGAACGGGGACGAAGGGCCGGTGGCAGGATGCGGTCATTGAGCAGGTAGTCCTGTGCAATGATTTTCACCGCGAGACCGGTTGAGCCTTTGGACGAGGCATTGAATGTGGAGCCGGTCAGGGCCGTCAGGGTGAGCGTGTTTCCGGTGACGGGCGAGTTATTTTGAATGTAGGTCTTGAAGCCGGTCAGCCAGGTCTGCATCTCTGTGGTTGACGATCCTGTATAGGGAACGGTGCGGACATATTCACCGGCCCGGCGGGGCAGGGTGTTGATTCCACTCTCAGCGACCAGCATGGCCTGGTAGGCCCGGCGTTCATTGGCACCACCTTGCCGTGTGCCGGTGGCGAGCGACGCAGCGGTGCTGACCACGATCAGCAGCACGATGCCAGTGAACAACAGGGTGAGCACCAGCGCGAACCCTTCAGTTCGATTCAATGGTGAATGCTCAGCTTCGTTGGCCATAGTCCGTCCAGCCTACTCCACAATGAGTGTCTGTGAAATTTCCCCCAACAGGGGGAGAGCAAACCTTAATTTTTCATCGGTAACAAAACGTAACTCAGCCCGCCCGAATGTGTCAGCCACAGTTTTTCGAAGGCTGCACGGGGATAAGTTCGTCGTACGCTGGCGTTGTCCAGCGCGGCTGGGTCGTTCAGGACTGGATTGCCCTGGGTGTCGAAGCCGTCCAGCACCATCAGGTGTCCGCTGCTGCTCTCGATGGGGGCGCCCGGCAGTTCACCTTTTTTCCAGCCCAGGCTGAGGGCCAGCGGGTGTCCGGCCGCCGTGAACGTCTCGGCCGCTGCGAGGCTGGGGAGCCGCGTCACGTAGGCCCGCAGGCCCAACGAGCCCGCGTACGCCGCATTGAAGGGCCAGTTGCCTGTGCCGTCGTACACACGGTCGAAGGTTCCCTTCGCCGCCTGTGGCACCGTCACGTTCACGCCGTACTTCGCGAGGATCATGGACACGCTGGTCGGGCTGCACCAGACCTCACCGCCATCCGGATAGATCATCTGCGAACGCTGGGGCACATCCACGATCTTGCCCCACGCGGCCCGGTTGCCCGGTTGTCCCAGCCCAGCCGTGTGTTTTGCGCGATCGGTGGTGTTGAAGGCCAGCAGCCGGACGGTTGTCCCGGCACCGCGCAGCGTGACCCGGTACTGGTACGTGGTCGCCCGGTGGCTTAGGCGCAGGGTATCGGTCAGCACCTGTCCGGCGGCGTCTTTCTGGCCGTCCACGCTGGCGCGGTCGCCACTGCTGCTCCACGTGCCGAAACTGAACCAGCGTGACCACGCGTTACCTCCCTGGGCGCGCACCTCCACACTGACACTGCCGCCAGGGGGCGTCATGGCGTTCCAGGAGGGAATCAGTTCGTCGAAGGCGGCAACGGTCAGGGGAGAAGACAGGAGGCTGCCACTGGCATTTCCAGACGTCAGGGCCAGGGAGTCCTGCTTCACCTGCACTCCCGTGAGCGTGGCTCCGGCCCAGTCGGCGCGCCGCTCGTGGAGGATGGTGGTGCCGTTCACGTAGGTCATGGTCAGGGCTCCTGCACGGCCCATCAGGGCCAGCGCCAGCAAGAGGGAACGGGGCAGGATTCGCATGGACACGAGCACTATGCCGTCTGCGTCCCTGCGGGGGATGAGGTTGGCCCGTTCACTGGCCCTGCAGGTAGAGCAGGGCCTCGGGCAGCGCTCCCTGCCACGTGACCCAGTTGTGACCGCTCGGGTACTCGCGGTACTGGTGCTCCAGCCCGGCATCTGCGAAGAGGGCGGCCATGCGGCGGTTCGGGCCGACCAGCCACTCCAGCGTGCCCGTGTCCAGACTGGTCTTCAGGTGGGTGGGCGGCGTGGCAGTCAGGCAGTCTAATAACCACTCGCCTGCTGTGGTCGTGTTGATCACGCCACTGGCATCCCGGGCGTCCGGCCGCGCGATGAAGGCCCCGCTGTGGCTCGCCACGTGTGAGAACAGTTCTGGGTGCGCGCTGCCCAGGTGCAGGCTGATCAGACCCCCCAGGCTCGCGCCCCACAGGCCCCGCTGCGACGGCGTCACGTGCACGCCCTCCACCCTGGGCAAGACCTCGCCGGTCAGGAAGTCCAGGTACCGGTCGTTCAGGTAGTACTCCTCGTTGCGGTCGCCGGGCTCCACGAAGACCAGCACCGCGCCGCTCACCAGTCCGCGTTCGACCGCGCGGTCCATTACCTCGGCCAGACGGCCCGTGCGGTAGAAGGCCACGCCGTCCTGCACGTAGTACACCGGGGTCGGCGCTGCCGGATCGTGCCCGTGGGGCGTATAGACGATGGCGCGGCGCGTGCCGGGAAACACCTCACCAGGCCAGCTGAGCCGGTGGGCCGTGCCTTTCTGCGCGGCGTCGTCCCCCAGCCACAGCGGATGCCGGGCATATGCACCCACGACAGCGGCGCGCGGATACGTCCACCACGGATTCAGCGACTTCTGGGGATTGTCAGGATCGGCGAACGCCTCGCCTGCCCCGTCCACCCAGGCGTATTCCACCCACGCGCCGCGGGGCAGGCTCAGCACGACCGGCTCGCCCCCCGCCACCGGAATCGGCTCGCGTTTGCGCCAGTCCGTCATGTCCCCGATCAGGCCCACTGCGCCTGCCGGGGGCGAGAACGTCACGTGCTGTCCACTGACTGAAACGGCCATGCCCGGAAGTCTAGGGCAGGCGTTCGGGATCCAGTCTCAGGAAGGGCCTCTGGACGCTGGCGACGGCGCGGCGGCCATCCACAACCGGCACTCGTGGCTTCCGGCTGCTGTGCCCGTCCTTCAGGTCGTGCCCTCTCGGTGTGGGAAATTCGCCAGTCCGTACCCCCGGTATTCCTCGCGCAGTTCACGTTTCAGAAACTTGCCGGTCGCACCGATCGGGATGTGATCGGTCAGCACCGTGGCGTCCGGCAACCACCATTTGGCGAATTTCGGCGCGATGAAGGTCATGAGTTCCTCGTGCGTCACCGAGTGGCCGGGCCGGGGTACCACGACGGCCAGCGGACGCTCGTCCCACTTGGGATCGTCCATGGCGATCACGGCGCACTGCGCCACGGCCGGGTGCGCCATGATGGCGTTCTCCAGATCCACCGAGCCGATCCATTCGCCCCCGCTCTTGATCAGATCCTTGCTGCGGTCCTGAATGTGCATGTAGCCGCGTTCGTCCAGCGTGGCGATGTCGCCCGTATCGAACCAGTCCTTGTCGTCCATCCGGAAGAAGTTCGCCTGGCCCTCGCCCTTGAAGTACGCGCTGGCCACCCACGGGCCACGGGTGATCAGGCGGCCCATGGTCTTGCCGTCGTGAGGGAGTTTCTGGCCGTCGTCGTTGATAAGTTCCAGTTCGATGAGGGGGACGGTGCGGCCCTGCTTGGCCCGCAGCGCGTAGCCCTGGTCGCTGGTCGGATCGACGCCCGCCGGAATGGAACTGGTCGTGCCCAGCGGGTGCGTTTCGGTCATGCCCCAGGCGTGCAGCAGGCGCAGGCCATGCCGGTCCTCGAAGGCGCGGATCAACGCTTCGGGCGCGGCGCTGCCGCCCACGATCAGGCTGGTCAGGGCATGCAGGTCGTAGGGCGTGCCGGCAGCCTTCGCACGGTCGAGTTCACCCAGCAGGCCCATCCAGATGGTCGGCACGCCCGCCGTGATGGTGACCCGCTCGTCCTGCAGCAGGCCGGCGAGGCTGGGGCCGTCGCTGAACACCCCGGCGTAGACCTGCTGCGCGCCGTACATGGCGCAGGTGTACGGCAGGCCCCACGCGTTCACGTGGAACATCGGCACGATCGGCAGCACGGTGTCGGCCTCGCCCACGTTCAGGCAGTCCTTGGGGGCGCTCGCCAGCGAGTGCAGCACTGTCGAGCGGTGCGAGTACACCACGCCCTTGGGGTTGCCGGTCGTGCCGCTGGTGTAGCACATGGCCGCCGCCTCGTCCTCGCGCAGGTTCACAGGGACGTTCAGTGGAGCGCTGCCCTCCACGAAGGCGTCGTAGTCGAGCACGTCCGGGATGGGCTGGGGCGTAGGACCGAGCACGATGATGTGCTCCAGGTGCGGGCAGGCGGCCCTGAGCGCCGGGATCATCGCGGCGAACACGTTCTCGATGATCAGCACGCGATCCTCGGCGTGGTTCAGGATCCACGCGACCTGCTCGGGGTGCAGGCGGATGTTCACGGTGTGCAGCACCAGTCCGGCGCTGGGAATGCCCAGGTACGCTTCCAGGTGCCGGAAGGAATTCACCGCCAGCGTCGCCACGCGGTCACCCCGATTCAGGCCCAGGCCCAGCAGGCCGCCGCCGAGCTTCAGGGCGCGGTTCGCCACCTCACCGTAGGTCGTGCGGTGCTTTCGGGGGATGGGATTGCCCTTCTCGTCGCGCCCGGCGACCAGCAGGCTCACAATCTCCCGGTGTCGGTACAGCGTGCGGGCACGTTCCAGAATGAACGGCACCGTGAGTTGGACATCCATCATGCTGCCCTGCATTCCTACGTGCTGCATACCGTGACCTCCGGAGCGGCAGAAGCGAACAAGCGGCCCTCAGCCGGGCCGACCGTGCGGTTCATGTCAGTACGGCGAGTATACGTGGCGCGCCGCTTTTTGGACTCAAGCCAAGATTCGGGGGCGAGGCCCATACGGATGGAAGGTGAGGCTCAGCTCTTGACCGGTACCGGAGGTTTCGCCTGCGCGCCGTCCCGCCGGGCCTCGGCGGGGCAGGCACCCGCACCCCGGCCCCGCCCTCGCGGTCGTCACGGTCGTCCTTCCGGGGCAGGCCCGAATTCTGCCGCCGGTCTGCCAGGCGGAACAGCCAGCGGTTCACGCTACGGAACATGCCCCAGCGTGCGCGCTCGACCGGTCGGCTTCAATTCGGACTGGGCACGTTCTCACGCCCGATGCGCCGAAAACCGCTGGCCGTCACTCCCCGCCGTCCACGTCCGGCGGTGCTCTCTGTGCTTCCAGGCGCTCGAGGTACAGCTCCAGGATCTGCACGGCAGCCGCCTCGTCGAGGTCGGTCGCGCCGAGGTCACGGGCGCGGCGCGTGGTGAAGCGCTCGTCCTGATACTCGACCGCGTACCCCTGCTCGACCAGAATCCGCCCGAAGGCGCGCGCCCGGTCGGCGGCCGGACTCGGCGCGCCGTCGGTGCGCAGGGGCAGCCCCAGCAGCAGCATTCCAGCCCCGGTCTCCTTCACCTTAAGCCGGATGGCTTTCAGGTCGAGGGGCAGGCGCCGCCGATCCACGCTGCCGCGCCCGAAGGCCAGCTGGCCCGCACTGACCGCAAAGCCGATCCGGGACTTGCTGACGTCCAGCGCCAGGATGGGAGCGGCCAGAGGCGTCGTCACGCGCGGAGTGTAGCAATGTGCAGGCGGTACGCTTGAGGACATGACCCAAGTGCCCGTCCTGCTGGTGGAGACCGTGAACGGTGTCCGCACCCTGACCCTGAACCGCCCGGATCGCCTGAACGCCGCGAACGACGATCTGCTCTACGCCCTGACGGTTGCCCTGCGCGCCGCGAACGCGGAGGATGCCGTGCGCG
Organism: Deinococcus sp. KSM4-11; assembly: GCF_004801415.1. Taxonomy (NCBI): domain Bacteria; kingdom Thermotogati; phylum Deinococcota; class Deinococci; order Deinococcales; family Deinococcaceae; genus Deinococcus; species Deinococcus sp. KSM4-11. The sequence continues at coordinate 410,243 of NZ_SSNX01000001.1, forward strand.
TGGTCGTCGTGACCGGCAGTGGTCGGGGCTTCTGCGCCGGGCAGGATCTGGGCGGCGTGTCCGGCCGCAACATGGGCTTCACCGAGCACCTGCAGGCCACCTACAACCCGCTGATACGCACCATCCGCACGCTGGACAGACCCGTGATCATGGCCGTGAACGGGGTGGCGGCGGGGGCGGGCGCGAGTCTCGCGCTCTCGGGCGACATCCGCCTGTGGGCCCAGAGCGCGCGCCTGATCGAGGTGTTCTCGAACATCGCGCTGGTGCCGGATTCGGGCAGCACGTGGTTCCTGCCGCGCCTGGTCGGGTACAACCGCGCCTTCGAACTGATGGCCCTGGCCGACACGGTCACGGCCGCCGAGGGCCAGCGGCTGGGCCTGTGCGAGCAGGTCTACCCGGACGAGACCTTCGCGGCCGACGTGCAGGCGTATGCCGAGCGTCTCGCCGCGCGCCCCGCGAACGCCCTGAAACTCACCAAGCAGGCGCTCAGCGCGGCCCTGACCAGCAGCCTGGACGACGCGCTCGATCAGGAAGCCGCCCTGCAACAGCTGGCCGGTGACCACTGGGAGCACGCCGAAGGTGTGACGGCCTTCAAGGAGAAACGCGCCCCGGATTTTCGCAAACAGGGCTAAGCTCCCCTCCATAACACGAGCCGCCCAGCACGATCTGTGCGGGCGGCTCTGTGCTGGCGGAGGTCTATTTTTCCAGGGGGTCGTTGTGGCCCTTCATCGCGTCGGCCTGCTCCACCGTATTTTCACGGCGCTGCGGGTCGCGTCCCGCCTCGTTCCCCATGCTGGCGGTGTCCTTGCCGGGCACGACCTTCTCGTCGCTGTGCTGCACGGTCGGGTCGGGCGTCGTGGGCGGTTCGGTACGGGTCATGGTGGTGCCCTCCAGGGGTGTGGACGGAGCGGATGGCGTCAGCGCAGGGGCAGGCCCCGTGCCCACGTCGGACTCCGGTGGGTCACCGAGCTCCTGGATGAGCCGCTCACGGGCGCGGATCTCTTCCTCGACACGGGCGATGTCGTCACGGACGCCCTGCAACACGCTGACCTCGGCCCCAGCGTGGAAGGAGCGGCCCAGCCGGGCGTACAGGCTATCGAGTTCCCGTCCCAGTTGAAAGACCTCGACGCGCAGGCGGGCCACATGTGCGACCTCCTCACCCCGGCGCTGTACCCGTTCCGCGCCGCGTCTAACCGTGTTCAGGATGCTGTCCAGCATGCATTCAGTGTGCGGCCCGATTCTTGGCTCCGGGTGAGCGGGCGTTTAGGGATTGCCTGTACCGCCGTTCGGGCCGGGAATCGGAGTGCCCAGCCGAAACGCCAGGAATCTCCGCTACCACCTGCGAGAACTTTCCTCCAACCTGGGCGGCGCTACAGTGGCGTCACCATGAATGCTGCCGAGACCCGCGCGCTTCTGCTCGCCCTGAACGCCGCCCTGGCCCGAGGCCAGGGCGCGGCCATCGCCACGGTGGTCGGGGTGCACGGCAGCGCGTACCGCCGCGAGGGCACCCGCATGCTGGTGCTGGATGACGGCGCGCAGGTGTGCATGCTGTCCGGCGGCTGCCTGGAGGCCGAGGTGGTTGAGGTGGCCCTGGACGTCATCCGGACGGGGGTGCCGACAGTCACGCACTACGACCTGTCGGAGGATGCCACCTGGGGCCTGGGCATCGGCTGCGGTGGAAGTGTGGACGTGCGCGTGGAACGCGTGAACGTGGACGATCCTGCGACGGCGGCGTGGCTCGCCGCGCTGGATGGGGGAGAGCTGGCCGCGCTGGCCGTGCCGCTGGACGGCAGCGGTCAGCTGTTCCTCACCCCGGACGGCCCGCCGACTGGCGACCTGCCCGCAGGCCTGCGGGCCTTTGCGCAGCAGGCCGCTCTGGAACGGCTTTCACAGCGTGAACCCCGCGCGGTCACGCTGCGCGCCCCGGACGGGACACCCGTGTTCATCGACGTGAGTACGCCCCCGCCGCAGCTCGTGCTCTATGGCGCCGGGCACGACGCCATCCCGCTCGCCACCCAGGCACATGCCCTGGGCTACGACGTGCACGTGATCGACCCGAGGGACGCCTACCTGACGCCGGGCCGCTTTCCGGGCGCGACCTTACACGACCTCTCGCCCGAGGATCTCGGCGCGTTCCAGCCCTCCGGGCGGGCGCACCTCGTGATCATGAACCACCACCTGGATCGCGACCGGGTGTGCCTCGCGCACGCCCTGCGCTCCGGCGCGGCGTATGTGGGCGTGCTCGGGCCACGCAGCCGCGCCGAGGATCTGCTGCGCGACCTGGAAGCCGAGGGCGAGACCTTCACGCCCCAGGAACTCGGCCGCCTGCGCTCGCCGATCGGCCTGCGCCTGGGCGCGGAAGCGCCCGAGGAGGTCGCCATGAGCATCCTGGCGGAACTGATGGCGTGGCGGCGCGGCTACGACGGCTCCTTCCTGAGTGGGCACGCGGGTCGCATCCACGACGCCCAGACGCATGCCGAGGCGCCCACGCCCCTGACGACGGTGCGCGACGTGGCCACGTCCTCCGTTCAGTAGCCAGCGGTTGGCATCACGTCCGTTGGTGACGCAGGGTGGTCACCGAGCCGGCCGCGTTGCCCGCCACCTGTGCCTTCCAGTCTGGGTGGACGGCGCCTTACTGGCCGCGCCCGCTCCCTGGCTGGGACGGCCCGTGCTGAATTCAGCCGGCCGTCAGCGCCCCCGGCTATGGTGGGCGCATGACTGTCCGCTTGGTGCTGCGCTGCCTGCTGGCCGGAGCCGCGCTGCTGGGAGGGAGTGCCGGGGCGCATCCACCGCCCCCGCCGCTCCCGGTGGCCCCGGTGCCCGTGGGATTCGCGCAGGCCCAGCGGGTGCTGCTGGCCGCCCGGAACGTGGTGGCGGCGCTGTCGGTCAGTCGGGTCGTCAGGGCTGACCGGGCCCTGCGTGTCGTCCTGCTGTCTGTGGACGGACAGGTCGTGACGCGCGTGGCCCTGCGGCCGGACGGCACGCTGGCGCCCATGCCGGATCGTCCCCAGAAGCTCGGCCCGGCCAGCGAGGCCCTGACGGCGGCCGAACGGACTGATCTGAACGCGCAGGTTGCGGCCCTGACGGTCTCGGGAGCGGTGCAGGCCACCCGGGGGGAGTACCGCGTGCCGCTGCTGTCCGGCGGGGTGGTCGTGGCGATGCTGCGTCTGGATCGCGTGAACCTGCGCCCGCTGGCAGACCCGGTGCCCCCGCGCCCGCCGGGGCCGGGCGGCGGGTAGAATCCCCGCATGCTGCAAGGCGTCCTTTCCCGCCTGGACGAGTCCGGGAACCCCCTCCCCCGCTTCACGGCCCCCCGCTGTCTGCTGGAACGCCAGGCGGTGGGCGGCTGCGACGCCTGCCACAGCGCCTGCCCGCACGAGGCGGTGGCGTTCGGCATGCTCGGGTCATCCATCTTGATCGATCCGGATCGCTGCACCGGCTGCGGCCTGTGCGTGCAGGCCTGTCCGACCGGCGCGCTCGAATACGGCCTGGACGCGCCCCTGCAGAGTGTGCATGACCAGCGCAGCGCGGGCGAGGAGGGAGCCAGCCTGACGTGTGCCCGCAGCGGAGCGGGCGGCCCGAACGTGCCCTGCCTGGGCCGCGTGACCCCGGCACTGGTGGCGGCCAGTGGGGCGTGGGACACGCCGCTAGAACTCATCCACGGCGAATGCGGAACCTGCCCAGTGGGCTCGCCGGACGTGCCCGCACGGCTGACTGAGGTGGTCGCTCAGGCCCAGGCGCTGCGCGTTCCCACGGGGCAGCCCGCGCGGGTCACGGTACGGCCCGCCACCCCTGGAGACGCCGAGCGGGCCGTGCGCCTCACCCGGCGGGGCGCGTTCACGGCCCTGTTGCGGGCCGGGAAGCAGGGGCTGGCCCAGGCCATTCCCGAATCGCCGCTGCCCTTCCTGGACTGGAGCGTGCCGGAAGAGCGCCTGCCACAGGAATGGAAATGGCGTCGTCTGGCCCTGAAACCCGTTCCGGCCGAGGGGGCGGCGGTGCCCTGGCCCGCGCCCCTGGTGGACGAGACGTGCATCGACTGCCCAGTGTGCAGCAACGTCTGTCCAACCGAGGCGATCACCCGCGACCTGAGGCCGGACGGCGGCGTGAACCTGATCCTGAATTTGTCGGCCTGTACGGGCTGTATGGGCTGCCTGCGCTCCTGCCCGCCGCAGGCCATGCACGAGCAGCGCGAGTGGCTACCTGCCGCCTTCCGCGCCCCGATCCTGTTGCGTGAGAGCGACACGATAATGTGACCCGCTTTCTGTTCCTCCGCCCGACGACCACCGAAACAGGCTGGCGACGTGCGGCGCGCCCCCGCGCGCTCGGTGTCGTAATCGGACTGGGGGTGCTCGCCGCAGCACAGGTGCCCAGTCCGGCCACCCTCACGCTGCACCGTGACCCGGCCAACGCCGACCTGGCCCCGAGTGCCGGTGTCCGCACAGCCCTGTGCGGTCTGCCCAGGGGCACGCGCACCGGGCTGCTGGTGGTCGATCTCACGGATGGACAGGTGCTGGAGGATCTCGCGCCGGACACGCCACTCATTCCGGCCAGCGTCACGAAGCTGGTCACGGCCGCGAGCGTCCTGACGGATCGGGGCGGCGCGGCGGGCTGGTGGAGCACGGACCTGACCGTCCCGGCCGTGCAGGTCGGGCGTGCGCAGGTGACCACCCTGACGCTGCGCGGAAGTGGCGATCCCACGCTGGAGGCCACCCGCGGTGCCTACAGCCTGCGGGCGCTGGCGGTTCAGGCGTACGGACGCGGCCTGCGCGACGTGGATCACGTGCGGATCGCCGATCAGACCCTGGGCCAGCAGACCTGGGCGGGCGAGCCCATCGGGGCGCCCATGACTTCCCTGCGGCTGGCGGGCTGGCACGACCGCCCCCCAGCCACGGCAGCCCAGGCCCGCGAGCGGCTGGGCGCGGCGCTGATCGTGGAACTCCGCCAGGCCGGAATCCGTGTCGCCTCCGATCGTGTGGAATCCGCCCCCACGCCCCGGCCGTACGCCCCGCCTATCCGGAAGGACGCTCAAGGCCACGTGCTGCCCCCGGCTGTTCTGGTACCCGTCGCCCAGCGGCCCGAGCAGGGCGTGGCGAGCGTGCGGTCGGCGTCGCCCACGGTCGTGCTGGCTGCCACCCTGAGGGCCAGCGATAACCTGCGCGCCGAGGAGCTGCTGGCCACCCTGGCACGCCGCTTCGCCGCCCCCGGACGGCGGGAGGACGCCCTGTCCCGCGAACGGGCCGTGCTGCGCCGCCTGCACGTCGACCTGAGCGGCGTGATCCTGAACGACGGCAGCGGCCTCGACCGCCGGAATCGCCTGACTCCGCGCGCGCTGGTGGAGGTGCTCCGCGCGCTGTACGACGTGCCATATCCCACGCCCGGCGCAGCGGGTCTGCCCCCGGCCCTGTACCGGGCGCGGCACAATTCCTTCGCGGAACTGCTGCCGCAGGCGGGCACGGGCGAGAGCGTGCCCCTACATGATGGACGTGGCGGCACGATGGCGCTGCGCCTGCGCGGCAGTGGCCTGGACGTCCGGGCCAAGACGGGCACGCTGCCCGGCGTGAGTGCCCTGGCCGGGTACGTCACCGCCCGCAGCGGGCACGTCCTGGCCTTCGCGGTGATCATGAACGGCCCGGAGACGACGCCCATCCTGACCCTACGGGCCGTGCAGGACGATCTCGTGGCCGCGCTGGCCCGGACGCACTGATTCCCGTGTTTGCCCGCGTCAGGCCCTACACTGTGGCGGTGACGAGTGAACCAGTAGCGGGGCAGGCGGTGGTCGTGGCGACCAGCAACCCCGGCAAGATCCGTGAAATCGAGGAAGCCCTGTCTGGCCTGAACTGGACGCTCCAGGCCCTGGGTGCCGTTCCCCTGCCGCCCGAAACGGGCGCCACCTACGAGGACAACGCCGCTCTGAAGGCCTGCGCGGCGGCCATCGCCACCCACCTGCCCGCCCTGGCCGACGACAGCGGCCTGGAAGTCGCGGCCCTGGGCGGCGAACCCGGCGTGTACTCCGCCCGCTACGGCAACGTGGGCAGCGACCTGGAGCGCAACGTGCTGCTCCTCGACCGCCTGAAGAAGAAGACGGATCGCCGGGCGACATTCGTGTCCGTGGTCATCTTGGCCTACCCGGACGGACACCTGGAAACGTACCGGGGCGAGCTGCACGGCACCCTGCTCGAAGGGCCGCGTGGCGAGAACGGCTTCGGATACGACCCGCTCTTCGTGCCGGACGGCGAGACCCGGACGCTGGCCGAGATGACCGTGGCCGAGAAGCGCGCCATCAGCCACCGGGGGCTGGCCCTGGCCGCCCTGATGGACGCACACCGCCACGGGCCGCCCACCCGGCAGACCATTTCCGTCGAGTAGGCGGATCTGGGGGCGTCGATCTCAGGCCGACGGCGTCGTGGTGCCCCGGGCGTGTTCCTGTACGTCGTTCTTCAGGCGCCGGAGGATCGCGCCCATGCCCCTCAGGCGCATCGGCGTGATCAGTTCGGTCAGGCCCATGTTCAGGTAGAAGTCGTCCGGGACGTTCAGGATCGTCTCGGGACTGGCGCCGTCGAGCGCCTCGTGCAGAATACCGGCGTACCCACGGACGGTGGGCGCTTCCTCCGGCACCTTGAAGTGCAGCTTCACGCCGCTGCCCTCGGGCTCCGTGACCAGGAAGAAGGGACTGGTGCACTCCGGCACCGGCTGCAGGAACTCCGGGTGCTCCACGTACTTCTCCGGCAGGGCCGGGAGTTTCTTGGCGTACTCCAGCAGGGCCTGGAGCCGCAGCGGCTTCGGCGCCGACTTGAACAGGGTTACGATGGACTGAAGTTTTTCGGGCAGAGCCGGCGCGTCGGTCATGCTGCCACTGTACGCGCCGCGATCCCGGCGGAAGGTGCGACCTGTCCAGTTGAGCAGTTTTGTCAATTAGTCGGGATTGCAGGTAGAATCCGGAGCGGCAGACCACCAGCAGCATTTCCAAGGAGGAACGAACCATGGACTACGCGAAAGATGTGCTCGTCAACACCGACTGGGTCGAGCAGAACCTCAATACCCCCGGCATCCGCCTGATCGAGGTCGATGAAGACATCCTGCTGTACGACACCGGCCACGCCCCCGGAGCTGTGAAGGTCGACTGGCAGCAGGACTTCTGGCACCCCGTCGAGCGTGACTTCATCGGGCCGGAACAGGTCAGTGCGCTGCTGGGCAAACTGGGCATCAAGGACACCGACACCATCGTCCTGTACGGCGACAAGAGCAACTGGTGGGCCAGCTACGCGTACTGGTTCCTGTCGTACAGCGGCGTGAAGAACCTCAAGATCATGAACGGCGGCCGCCAGAAGTGGATCGCCGAGGGCCGTCCCACCACCAACGACGCCCTCAGCCACCCCGCCACGCAGTACCCAGCCCTTCACCGCGACGACTCGCTGCGCGCCTACCGCGACGAGGTGCGGGCGCACCTGCAATCGGTGAGCGGTGGCACCGGCGCCCTGGTGGATGTCCGCAGCCCCGACGAGTTCAGCGGCAAGGTCACGCACATGCCCACCTACCCGCAGGAAGGTGTGCTGCGCGGCGGCCACATCCCCGGTGCCCGCAGCATTCCCTGGGCGAAGGCCACCAACGAGGACGGCACCTTCAAGTCGGCCGACGAACTGACGGCCCTGTACGGCGGCGAGGGCGTCACGCCCGACAAGGACGTCATCGCGTACTGCCGCATCGCGGAACGCAGCTCACATACGTGGTTCGTGCTGCGCGAACTGCTCGGCTACCCCAAGGTGCGCAACTACGACGGTTCCTGGACCGAATGGGGCAACGCGGTCGGCATGCCCATCGAGAAGACCTACACCGAGGACTGAACCGAACGAGCACGAGCGGGATGGAGGGTTTAGCCCTCCATCCCGCTCTCTTCGTCTGTTCTGACGCGAACCGTTCGCCTCGTCACCACTTCACGTCGACCGTCTGGCCGCTCTCGGCACTCTCAATCGCGGCCAGCACCATGGCCAGACTCTTGATGTTGTCGCTGGCGACCGTCTCGGGCGTGCCGCCGTGCCGCAGCACGTCTACGGCGTCCCTGATCAAGCCCTCGTGACCACCGATCCGGGCCGTCGGTTCGACGGGAGGGAGGTCAAGTTCCTCGAACTCCGAGAAGAAGCCGCCTGTGGTTCTCACCAACGCGGCCCGTGGATGATCGCCGCCGTCCCAGCGCACGGTGCCCTGCGTGCCCGTGATCCGCCAGTCGGATTCCCAGGTGGTCGGGAAGCCCTCGGCGCACCACGAGCCCCGGTACGTGATGACCACGCCGCCGGTCATCTCGAAGGTCGCCACGGCATTCGCGCCGTGTGCGTACCACGAGCCCTGAGGGTTCCACTCGTGGCAGTGCACGCGCACCGGATCCTGGCCGCAGATCAGCCGCGCGGCGTCGAAAGTGTGGATCGTCATGTCGAGCAGCAGCACGTGCTGCATGGCGTCCCGGAACCCGCCGAAGTGCGCGCCGATGAAGAAGTCCGCGTGAACAGCCGTGAGGTCGCCCATGCGGCCGCCGGCCACGAAGCTGCGCACCCGGCGGATGTTCGGGTCGTAGCGCCGGTTCTGGATGACGGCATGGAACAGCCCGGCCTGCTGCCCGGCCCGCACCATCTCCTGCGCGCGTTCCAGCGTGTCGGCCAGCGGCTTCTCGCCCAGCACGCCCACACCGTGTGCGAAGGCAGTCAGGGCCGTGGCGTGATGGGCTTCGGGAATGGTGCAGTCGAAGATCAGATCGGGCCGGGTCTGGGCCAGCACGGCGTCCAGATCCGTGCCCGTCCGCGCCTGCGTCAGCTCAAACTCGGTCTGCCGGGCCACGGCGGCGGCTTCCTGAAGGTCGACCAGTCCCACGACCTCCAGACCGTCGACGGCTGCGGCGGCCCGGAGCCACGTGGCGCTCATGCCGCCGCAGCCGACCATCACGGCGCGCACCGGGCGCTCCGGCGGAACGCTGGGCTCCAGCGCCGGCGCCGTCATGCCGTCCACCACGCGGTATCCGGCGCGTCCGTCAGCAGGGCACCCCGCAGCACCTCGACCGCCTTGCGCAGTCCCTCCTGGCGCGAGGCCAGCCCGTCCTCGTGTTCGATCGACATCACAAAATCGTAGCCCACGGTTCGCAGCGCGCTGACCATGTCGCGCCAGTCCTTCTCGGGGTGTCCGTACCCGACCGAGCGGAACACCCATGAGCGCTCGGCGATGTTCGCGTAGTCGGTGTAGTCCAGCACGCCCTTGACCGGGACGTTCACCGGGTCGAGGGCCGTGTCCTTGGCATGGAAATGGTAGATGGTCGTGCCCAGATAGCGGATCGCTCGGACTGGATCGATCTGCTGCCAGTACAGGTGGCTGGGATCGAAGTTCACGCCCACGTTCTCGGCGGTCGCCTCGCGCAGACGCAGGGCCTGCTGGGGCTGGTACACGCAGAAGCCAGGGTGCATCTCGATGGCCACGCGCACCCCATGATCGGCGGCGAAGGCGGCCTCACGCTGCCAGTACGGAATGACCCGCTCGTTCCATTGCCACTCCACGGCGCGGGCATGATCAGTGGGCCACGCGCAGGTGACCCAGTTCGGCACCCGGTCGTCCGGGCCGCCGCCGGGGCAGCCCGAGAAGGTCACGACTGTCTGGACGCCCAGGCGTTCGGCCAGCCGCACGGTGTCCTGCCACGCTTGATGGTGCGGCCGGGCCTCCGCGTCGTCAGGATGGAGCGGATTGCCGTGGCAGGACAGGGCGGAAATCTCCAGCCCGCGATCCGCGATGGCGCCCCGGAAGGCGTCGAGGGCCGCCGGTTCGGCCAGCAGGCGGGCCGGATCGCAGTGGACGTTGCCCACGTAGCCGCCCGTGGCGACCTCGATGGCCTCGACCTTCAGCGCCGCCAGCGTGTCGAGCATGGTCTCGAAGGGCAGGTTGCCCAAGATGGGGTTGAAGACGCCAAGTTTCACGCGGGCTCCTTGTGCCGGTTGTCCGCCGTGCAGGCGGGGTGGGCGCAGCTCATTCCTTCACGGCGCCCGCCGTGAGCCCGGCCACCACGTAGCGTTGCAGGATCAGAGTGATCAGCATGGGCGGTAGCATGGCGATGGTCGCCAGCGACATCACGAGGTTCCAGCGGATGATGTTCGAGCCGATGTAGCTGTAGATGCCGGCGGTGATGGGCTTGTAATTGTCCTGGGTGGTGAGGGTGACGGCCAGCAGCAGGTCGCCCCAGCTGCTCAGGAACGTGAAGATGGCTGTGGTCAGCAGTCCCGGCAGGGTCAGCGGCAGGATCACGTACAGGAACGCCCCGAACACTGACGTGCCGTCGATCAGGGCCGCTTCCAGCAGTTGCCGCGAGATGCCCAGGAAGAAGGGGCGCAGCACGGTCATGGCGAAGGGCAGGGTGATGGTCGTGTTGGCGAGGATCAGACCGAACAGGTTGTTGGTCAGGCCCAGCTTGTTGAAGATCACGAACATGGGCGTGGCCAGCATGATCACCGGGAACATCAGGCTCGACAGGCTCAGGAGCAGCAGCACCCCCTTGCCCTTCAGTGGCAGGTGGGCCAGCGCGAAGGCGGCCGGCGCGCTCAGGGCCAGGGTCAGCAGGGTGGTGCCGGTGCCCACCACCAGGGAATTGCCGAAGTACCGCAGCAGCTGCGGGTTGTCGAGCGTCACGCTGCGGAAGTACCCCCAGTCGAGTACCAGCGGCAGAAAGTGCGGCGGATAGGCGAAGATCTCGCTCTGCGGGCGCAGCGCGGTGACGACCATCCAGTACAGCGGGAACAGGAACAGCATCAGGAAGATGACGCTGAAGAAGGTTTTCGAGTAGCCCACCCGCCACCACCGTGAGCGCGTCATCCCTGCTCCTCACGGCTGATGGTGCGGACGTAGAACACGGCCAGTACCAGTAGCAGGACGAACAGCAGGTTCAGCAGCGCCGCGCCCTGACCGAACTGGTACTGCTGGAACACCAGCTTGTACGCCATGGTGGACACGACCTGCGAGCTGTCGAGCGGCCCGCCGGCCGTGGTGATGAACACCACGTCGAACACCTTGATGGTGTAGATCACGCCCAGCACCAGCGTGGAGAGCAGCGCCGGCTTCAGCAGCGGCAGCGTGATCGAGCGGAACTGCTGCCCCTTGCTCGCTCCGTCGATGGCGGCGGCCTCGTACACGTCGGGCGGCAGGCCCTGCATGGCGGCCAGCAGCAGGCTCAGGTTGAAGGGAATGCCCAGCCAGATGTTGATGATGATCACGGCCGCCAGCGAGTACTTCGCGTCGGACGTCCAGTAGATCTTGTCGCTGACCAGGTGCAGGCTCCGCAGGACGTAGTTGATGACCCCGGTTTCCCCGTCGAACAGCCAGCGCCACACGGTGCCGGACACCACTATGGGAATGCTCCACGCCAGCAGATACAGGCCGCGCATGTATGACGAGCCGGGGAAGGGCCGCGAGTAGAACGCGGCCAGCCCCAGCCCGATCGCCAGCTGGAACACCAGTGACACCGCCGTGAAGATCACCGTATTGCTCATGGTGTGGGCGAAGGCCGGGTAGTGGAACACGTCCCGGTAGTTCTGGAGGCCCACCCAGGGCGCGCCGCCCAGCAGCGTGGCGGCCGTGACGCCCTTGAAGCTCATCTGGATGTTCAGGATGATCGGGTAGGCCATGAAGACCAGCAGGAACACGATGGCCGGGGCGATGAACAGGTAGTTCCCGAGATGGGCCGCCCGGCGCCGCCGGGGCCGCTGGGTGGTCTCAAGTGGCGCGGTGGACGGCGTCACGGCTTACTTGAACAGTGGCTTGATGGCCGCCGAGGCATCCTGGGCCGCCTTGTCTGGGGTCTTGGCGCCCGTGGCCACGCTCTGGAAGGCGATCCAGACCTGCTCGCTGATCTGCGGATATTTTGGCCCGTAGGCGCGCGGCTTGGCCACGGCCACGGCCTTGATGAAGGTCTCGACCACGGGATCGTTCGTGAAGCCCTTGGCGATGTCCGTGCGGTTAGGAATGCTCCCGGCGGCGACCATCAGCGGCTTGAGGTTCTCCGGCTGCACCAGCCACGACACGAACTTCCACGCGTCGGCCACGTGCGGGCCGTTGCCGAGCGCGAGGTTCTCGCCGCCCAGGATCGAGACCGCCTGCTTGTCCTTGGGCCACGGCGACACGCCCCACTTGAAGGTCACCTTGTCGCTCACGAAGTTCGGGAGCTGCCACGGACCGTTGATCATCATGGCGCACTTCTGCGCGATGAACTGCTGGTACACGTCGCCCTGCGACCAGTTCACGGCGGCGCGGCTGATGCTCTTGTCCTGGTACAGGTTGCCCCAGTACGTCAGTGCCTTCACGGTTCCGGCGTCGCCGAAACTCTGGAGGTCGCTGCCGGTGCTCCACAGGAACGGCAGGAAGGTGAAGGTGCCTTCCTCGGTGCCCACGCCGGACATGCAGAAGCCGTAGTGGTCGTTGGTCGTGAGTTTCTTGGCGGTGGCGCGCAGTTCATCCCAGGTCAGGGGCGGCTTCACGCCGGCTGCCTTCAGCATCGCGTCGTTGTAGTACAGGACGGTGGCGTTGCTGATGTACGGCAGGCCGTAGTTCTTGCCCTGGTAGATGGTCGAACTCAGCGGGCCTTTCTGGTACATGGGAATGTACTTCGAGCCTTTCAGGTAACTGGTGATGTCGGCAAGCGAGCCCTGGCTGGCCATGGCCTGGTGATCCGGGTTGTCGATGAACAGGATGTCCGGCACGGTGCGCGTGGCCGTGGCCTGGATGATGCGGTTCTTCAGGTCACCGAACTGCACGGACGTGCGCTGGATCTTGATGCCGGGGGTGGCGGCCTCGTACTTCTGGATGGCGGCGGCCATGGCCTTGTCGTAGGTGGGGTTGGAGGTGAAGTAGTCCAGGATCTGCAACGTGGTCTGGGCCTGAGCGCTCCCGAGACAGAGGGTGGCGAGGGTCAGGCTGGCAGACAGCATGGCTCCGGATACGTTCATCTGGGCATCTCCTGTAGAGCGTGAAGCGGCTGGACAGAACCCGTCGGTGTGGCCACAGCCAGGGATCAGACCCAGTCGGCCGGGGAAGCAGGCGGGCTCAGCGTTCTACGACGTGCTCTGTCCCTCCTCCGGTTGGGAAGGGTCGATTCTCGACCACGAATGGGCCAGTGTCAGCGTGACGGGCCCGGCAGCTTCGGCGCGACGAGCGATCCAGAAATTGTGCGTTGTGAACGATCACATGGTACGAACACTCACGATGACTTGTCAAGGCGATACCGACGGAGCTTCGCCGGGCCAGACGTTCGGCCCCACGGCGTCGGCAGAGGGCGACCACTGTCGGCAGCCCACCGGTGACAGATCGCCTCTAGCTGCTGCGGGAGGGCGTCCTGCGTTTCCCCTTCGCGCCCGCTCCGCCCGGCGATTGGATACCGGCTGGAACCGCTTCAGGCGACGTTGGCTGCGGGGGCGAGTACCGTGAGTCCGCCATTGAGAGGTCACCGGCGCCACACTGGGCACGATCACACTCACAGCGCGAGACCAGACCGAGCACGTAATCCCCCGGCCGTGAAGTCGCCTGACATCTCCCTGTCCTGAAGGCCCTTCAGCGGAGCCAGAGCAGCTTGACCTCCGCAGTGACCGGTCCATAGTCACTGTACACGCACACCCCTTAGAGGATCACCTTAGCTCATCCTCTGGCTGTGGCCTCGACCGTCTAGGTGTTTATTCCGGCAGCAGCAGCCGCGCGCTGCGCGCCGGCACCGGCACAGTCTTGCAGGGACACAGCTCGAAGGACTCGCCGCTCAGCACATCCCGGTAGCGGGCCTTGGGAACGTTCGGCAGGGGCAGCTCACGGTCGTCCTGGGCGGCGTTCATGGCGATCACGGCGTGGCTTGCCTCCTGTTCACGCAGGAACACCAGCCCGTTTCCCTCGGCATGCAGCACCCGGAACGTGCCGCTCCGCAGGGCGGGCGTCGCATGCCGGGCGGCGATCAATGCGCGCGTCAGGGCCAGCGTCGTTTGATCCCACTCGCTCTTGTTCCAGGGAAAGGCGCGGCGGCAGTCCGGATCCGGGCCGCCGGGCAGACCGATCTCATCCCCGTAGTAGATGCAGGGGGCGCCCACGTAGGTCATCAGGAAGGTCAGGGCCAGCCGGTACGCGCTGGCATCTCCCCCCACGGCCGTCAGGTACCGGGCGGTGTCGTGCGAGTCGAGAAGGTTCAGCTGGGCGCGCACGATGTCCGGGCGGTACATCTGCGTCACCTCGGTCATCCGCTGCCCGAAGGCGGCGGCGTCCATGGCGTCGACATGCCCGGTGCCGCTGCGTTCGTTCATGGGGTGATCCAGCGTCTGACCGCCGAAGAACGCCAGACACGGCCGGGTGAAGTGGTAATTCATGACCGCGTCGAACTGGTCGCCGGCCAGCCAGCGGTGCGCGTCGCCCCAGATCTCCCCGACGATGTAGGCCTCCGGGTTGATGGCCTTCACGCGCCGCCGGAACTCCTGCCAGAAGGCGTCGTCGTCGATCTCGTTCGGTACGTCCAGCCGCCAGCCGTCGATGCCCGCCTGCATCCAGTACTCGGCCACGTTCCACAGGAAGTCCCGCACGGCCGGGTGGTTCGTGTTGAATTTCGGCAGGGCGCGGTTCCCCCACCACGCGGCGTAATTCGCGGGCCGGGACTCGTCATACGGCTGTAGCGGCCAGCTGTCCACGTGGAACCAGTCCCGGTACGCGCTCGCCTCGCCCTGCTCCAGCAGGTCGTTGAACTGGAAAAAGCCCCGGCTGGCATGGTTGAACACGCCGTCCAGCACGACCTTCAGACCGCGCGCGTGGGCCGCGTCGATCAGGGCGCGCAGGGCGTCGTTGCCGCCCAGCATGGGATCGACCTGGTAGTAGTCGTGCGTGTGGTAGCGGTGGTTGCTGGCCGACTGGAAGACCGGACAGAAGTAGATGGCGGTCACGCCTAGACCCGCGATGTGATCCAGCTTCTCGATCACGCCCCACAGGTCGCCGCCCATGTACTTGTGGAAATGAGGCGTGTCGCCCCAGGCTTGCAGGCTCAGGCCGGTCACGCGGCCACTCCGGGCGAAGCGGTCGGGAAAGATCTGGTAGAAGACGGCGTCCTGCACCCAGGCGGGCGTGATCGGGGGGGCGTCCTGCGGCTGGGCGGGCGTACGCGTCATTGCGCGCCAGCATAGCCTGAATTCGCTTTCAGCCGTCTGACGCTTCATGCCACGACTGCAGGAAAGTCCTCGCGGCCTCCACGCTTCCGACCTCGCCCAGTGCGGTCGCCTCGGCCAGGGCCCGCAGCGCCTCCCCGACCCGTGGCCCCGGTTCCAACTGCAACAGCGCCATCACCTCCTCGCCCGTCAGCAGGGGTCTGGATGGCGTGGGCTGCTCCTCCAGCGCGGCCAGCACCCGATCCATTCCACGGGCATACGCCAGGCGTGAGGCCGATGAACTGCTTGGCCCGCGCGCCGCCTCGCGGTCGGCCAGCATGATGCTCAGCAGATCTGGTAGCAGTGCCCGACGCCG
The DNA here is from genome assembly GCF_004801415.1 of Deinococcus sp. KSM4-11. Taxonomy (NCBI): domain Bacteria; kingdom Thermotogati; phylum Deinococcota; class Deinococci; order Deinococcales; family Deinococcaceae; genus Deinococcus; species Deinococcus sp. KSM4-11. The sequence continues at coordinate 425,738 of NZ_SSNX01000001.1, forward strand.
GTGCACGAAGCGCCGCGCCTCGCGCTCCGTGGACGGCAGGGGCAGCATATGTGCGCCAACCAGGGCGGCCGCCTGCCCCACGACGTCGCCCGGCAGTTTCAACCGGGTCAGGATCTGCGAGGTCAACGCCGCGCCGACCTTGTCATGCCCGTGAAACGACTTCCGTCCCGTCACGGGGTCACGCGCCAGCGTGCGGGGCTTGCCCACGTCGTGCAGCAGGGCCGCCCAGCGCAGGGCGAGGCCCGAATCCGGTCGCCGAGCCAGGAGCTGATGCAGCGCCTCCACGCCATGCTGGAACACGTCCAGGTGGTGAAATCCTCCCTGCACTAGGCCAATGCCCTCCTGTAACTCCGGCACGGTGAAGGTCAGCAGGCCAAGATCCTCCAGCCGCAGCACACCGCGCGCCGCGTCCGGATGAAGGAGCAGCGCTCCCACCTCGTCCCGCACGCGTTCCATGGCCGGCATCGGAAGGACGGTCGATGCGAGGTCAAGGGCGATCCGCCGGACGGCCGCCTCTGTGGCCGCCTCCAGACGAAACCCGAGCGTGACCTCGAAGCGGGCCGCCCGCCATGCCCGCAACGGGTCGGCCCTCAAGTTCGCCTCCGAGACCATCCGCAGCCGCCGTGCCCGCAGGTCACGCCGCCCCCCGGTCGGATCAATTACCCGACCGTCCTGCGTGAGCGCCAGGGCATTTACCGTGAAATCCCGTCGGGTCAGATCGGCCATCACGTCGGCCGGCAGCGGCACGAAGTCGTGCTGGACGCCGCCAGAGGCATGCACCCGCCAGTAGCCGCGCTCCACATCCAGAGGGAACACCGCGCCGCCCAGTAGAGCAGCACAGTCGTGTGCCGCCCGCTCCGGTTCCGGTATCGCCCAGTCGAAGTCCTTCGCCTCCACTCCACGCAGCCAGTCACGCGCCGCGCCGCCCACCAGCAGGCCGCCGGTCGGAAATGGAGGCAGGGGAGGACGGCGGCGGAACATGACGCCATGCTAGCCGCGCTCCACGCCCCGCCGCTGTATGTCATGGCCTGAGCCTTGCCTCCGCCCGCCGCACCTGCTACAGTGCGCGGCGCTGAGGGGGCTTAGCTCAGCGGGAGAGCATCCGCTTTGCAAGCGGAGGGTCTGGGGTTCGAATCCCCAAGCCTCCACCAAGATGGGACGTCGGAAACGGCGTCCTTCTTCTTTTTTGATCCCAGTTCACGACGCCGACTGTGGCGTTTAAAGGCCCAGACAGACTTCTGACGGTTGTGCATGGTGGGCACATACTGGGCTACAGCTTCGACCGAGCTCCCAAAACACAACATCGGAATACAGGCTGATCGATTGGCATCGTGAAAGGCGCCCGCCACCGGCCGGTCAGAACCGGGGAGCCTCCACTCGGGCCGCAGTGTCGGCGCACCCGTAGAACCACAACGTTGACGGTTGGGCTGAGCGCTGGGCCACAGCCCAGAGAGCCGGTTCTCTCTGAGCCGGAGACAGCCAATCCATCTAGCTGCTTTGTCCGGTATGGCGGGACGGTTTGATTCAGCCTCTGAGGTCGATGGAACCACCATCACGCTCTCTGGCATGTGCTGTCGTCGGAATGTAATTTCAGGCGGATTTGCTCACGGTGACGCACTTTCGCAAATGCACTTGAAGCTGGCAAGACCATCACGGTTGGCGCGCGGCGACCTGAACGAAGGTAGTGGCTGGCGGGAATATCTGGCGTGGCCGCGCCGCTGAGGGGCTTCTGGATCAGGTCGCGGAGCCGGCGCCGAGCAGAATCGGCCACGACCGGGATATCGTGCGGCTCGAGTCCACATGACAACTGGCGTCCTGGCTTCAGGCACCTGGCACAGCCCTGAATCCGGGCCGCTCGGGCCCAGCCCGTCCGATCTTGGACTCACGCACGCCGTAAACGTCCTCCCGCAGCCGACCGCTTTCCCAGGAGATCCGACATGACCAGCATCAACCGCTCAGCTCGCCGCTTTATCCTCGCCGGTCTGCTCACCGCATCCGTCGCCCACGCCGAGGGCACCCTGAACGTCGGCGCTAACGTCGGCAACGTACCGTGGGAGTTCCAGAATGCCAGCGGCGCCACCGTGGGCTTCGAGATCGAACTCGTGAACCAGATCGCCAAGAACCTCGGCAAGTCCGTCAATGTGGTCAATACGCCCTTCAACGGGCTGTTCGCCGCCGTGCAGTCCGGCCGCATCGACCTGGCCATCTCGAGCATCACGATCACCAAGAAGCGCCTGGAGACCGTGGCGTTCGCGCAGCCTTACTACGACTCGGATCAGTCGCTGACCGTCAAGGCGGGATCGACGCTCAAGTCCGTGGCCGACTTCAAGGGCAAGACGGTGGGCGTGGACACCGGCTCGACCGGCGCGATGTGGGCCACGACGCACCTGGCGGAATACGGCTACACCATCCGGGAGTACGTTGGCCTGAACGCCGCGATGCTCGACCTCAAGAACGGCCGGATCGACGGCTACATTTCCGATATCCCTGCCCTGCAGTACTACGCCAAGACCACCGGTGGCGTGGCGGTCATCCAGCGGCTCAAGACGGGGGAGCAGTACAGCATCATGTTCGCCAAGAACAACGACCTGGCCAAGCAGTTCAACGCCCAGATCGACATGATGAAGCGCAGCGGCTACCTGGCCGCGCTGCACAAGAAGTGGTTCGGCGTTGAGCCGGAGAAGACGACCTCGACCGTGACCGTGCTGCCGATGCCCAAGTGAGCGCGACGACACGCTGACGCCGTGAGCGGGCGCGGCCCTGTCGGTGAGACCACCGCGGGGCGGCGCCCGCAGCCTCTGGACTGTGCCCCCAGGAGGCCCCCATTCCATGGATCTGATTAACACCTTCTTCAACGTCCAGATTCTCAGAGAATCGCTGCCGGCCCTGCTGCACGGGCTCGTGCTCACCATCAGCCTGGGCCTCGTGAGCGCCGCCTTCGGAACCCTGCTCGGCATGGTGGTGGCCCTGCTGGGCCTCTACACGGCCCCACCAGTGCGCGCCGCCGTGCGCGTCTACATCGACGTTCTGCGTTCCATGCCGCTGCTGGTGTTCATGGTACTGATCTACTACGCCCTGCCCTTCGTGAAGGTGCTGCTGCCGGCCTTCACGTCTGCCGTGCTCGCCATCGGCCTGATCGCCTCCGCGTACGTGGCCGAGATCGTCCGCTCCGGCATCGAGGCCATCCCGCGCGGGCAGTTCGAGGCGGCGCGCTCGCTGGGGCTGAGCCAGTGGCAGACCATGGCCACCGTGGTGCTGCCCCAGGCGCTCAAGATCGTGGTGCCGCCGCTGACCGGCAATGCGGTGTCGATCATGAAAGACACCGCGACGGCGTCGGTCGTGGCGCTGCCGGAACTGCTGCAGCAGGCCACGTCCCGTCAGGCGCTCGCCGCGAACCCCACCCCGCTGATCGGCGCAGCGTTGATCTACGTGCTGATGCTCTTCCCGCTCGTCCGCCTGGTCAGCCGCTTCGAACGCACCTCACGCGTCAAGTCGCGCGTCTGACGTGCGCCCACCCTCCGCTCGACAAGGATGCTGATGACCACCACCGACCTCCCTGCCCTTACACCCCAACTCGACTTCGTGCGCTCGCAGTTCCCGGCCCTCACCGGACCGTGGACCTTCCTCGACAATGCGGGCGGCTCTCAGGTGCTGACCGGCGTCGCCGACCGCGTGCGCGACTACCTGGTGCAGACCAGCGTCCAGCTCGGGGCCACCTACGCGGTGTCCCAGGAGGCCGCGGCGCGGGTCGCCGACGGCACACGCGCTGCCGCCGAGCTCATCAACGCCGCCGACGTCCGCGAGGTGGTGCTGGGTTCCAGCGCCACCCAGCTCGTCTCCAACTTCGCCCAGTCCTTCGGCGCCACGCTGAAGGAGGGAGACGAGGTCATCGTGACGTCCACCGACCACGAGGCCAACATCGGCGCGTGGCTGCGAACCCGGGGCGCCGTCGTGCGCGTCTGGCGTCCCCAGCCGGACACCCTCGAGTTGCAGCTGGCCGACCTGGATGCCCTCATGACTCCCAGAACCCGCCTGGTCTGCGTGACGCACGCGTCGAACATCCTGGGGCAGATCAACCCCGTGGCCGAGATCGCGCGGCGCGTCCATGCTGGCGGCGCTCAGGTCTTCGTGGACGGCGTGGCCTACGCCCCGCACCGCCTGGTGGACGTGCAGGCGCTGGACGTGGATTACTACATGTTCAGCTTCTATAAGGTTTTCGGCCCCCACATCTCACTGCTCTACGGCCGGCTGGAGCACCTGCTGGCCCTGCCGAACATCAACCACAACTTCGTCGGTGAGCAGGCCATTCCCTACAAGCTCCAGCCGGGCAACGTGAACTACGAGCTCACCTACAGCCTGCGCGCCATCACCGACTACCTGGAGGAGCTCGGCATGCGTGTTCAGCCGGGGACGCAGGGGCGGGCGGCCCTGACGGCCGCTTACGGGGCCATTGCGGCGCACGAGTCTATGCTCGCCGGCCTGCTCCTCGACCACCTGCGCGGCAAGGCGCGGGTTCGGATCATCGGTCCGGCCACCGCAGATCCCGCCGTGCGGGTGGCGACGGTCAGCTTCGTTGTCGAGGGCCGCGCGTCGTCCGACTATCCGCAGGCCCTGGATGACCACCACATCGCCATCCGCTACGGGAACTTCTACGCCAGACGCCTCATGGACGAACTCGCCCTGGATCCGGTCGAGGGCGTAGTCCGTGTCTCGATGGCCCACTACAACACCGCCCAGGACGTGCAGCGGCTGATCGCGGGTCTCGACGCCGTTGGCCTCGACTGAGGCGAGGGAGGACAGCCATGAGCACTGTGATTGAGGGTGGAACGGTCGTGACGGCCGAGGGCACCTACCGCGCGGACGTGCGCATCGACGGCGGCGTGATCAGCGCCGTGGGCCGCGACCTTGCCGGCCCCGCCGACACCGTAATTGATGCCACCGGGCGACACGTGCTGCCGGGCGGTATCGACGTCCACACCCACCTGTCCATGCCGTCCTTCGGCACCGAGACCTGCGACGACTTCTATACCGGGCACCTCGCCGCGGCCATGGGCGGCACGACCTCGCACATCGACTTCTGCATCCAGCCGCACGGCGCGTCGCTGGGCACCGCCCTTGACCTCTGGCATGCCAAGGCGGCGGGACGCGCGCTCATCGATTATGGCTTTCACGTCGCGGTGACCGATCCCCGGCCGGACGTCATCGACGAGATAGCCACGCTTCCGGATCTGGGCGTCACGTCCATCAAGCTGTTTCTCGCGTACCGGGGCACGCTCCAAGTGGATGACGCGGCCCTGTTCAGCTGCCTGGAGCGTGCGCGGGATGCTGGAGTCCTCACCATGGTGCACGCGGAGAACGGGGACGCCATTGAGCACCTGATGGCTGGCGCGATCCGCAGGGGAGAGACCGCGCCGAAGTATCACGCCCTGACCAGACCGCCCCAGCTGGAAAGCGAGGCCACGGGCCGCGCCGCTGCCATGGCCGAGGTGCTCGGCGCGCCGCTCTACGTGGTGCACGTCAGTGGCCGCGGCGCACTCGACCGTGTCCGGGATGTCCAGTCACGCGGCGCGCCGGTGACCGCAGAGACTTGCACGCACTACCTGTTCTTCACCAGGGACGACCTCGACCGGCCCGGCTTCGAGGGGGCCAAGTGGGTATGCAGTCCACCGTTCCGCGAGGCGGCCGACCACGAGGCGCTCTGGGCCGCGCTGCGCGACGGTACCCTCAGCGTGGTGAGCACGGATCATTGCCCGTTCCGTTACGACACCCAGAAGGTGCTGGGCGAAGGTGACTTCACGAAAATCCCGAACGGTGTGCCGGGCATCGAGGAACGGATGATGGTGCTCCACCACGCCGGCGTGAACGGTGGGCGCATCACGCTCCAGCAGTTCGTGTCGCTGACCGCGACCGCCCCAGCCCGCCGCTTCGGACTCGGCGGGGTCAAGGGCAGCGTGACAGTGGGCGCCGATGCGGATCTGGTGCTGTGGGATCTGAGCCGTGATCACACCATCACCGCGGCCACCAACCACGGCGCGATGGACTACAGCCTGTACGAGGGCATGCAGGTCAGGGGCATGCCGGTGACGACCCTGCGGCGGGGAGAGATCGTTGTCGACGAGGGCCAGCTGGTTGCCGCGCCCGGCAGCGGCCAGTTCATGCGGCGACGGAGCTGACGTGGGCGGCTCTGGCCACGGCAGTCATATGACAGCGTTGGCTTAGCGGGCCGTCCGCATGATCCTGTGCAAGACATGCGGTGAGCCCAAGACGCCCCGCAGCCTCGGGGAGGCGCAGGTCTGGCGACCGGACACGCGCCGCGCGTGCTCCATGGAACTGGTTTGGCTGGCGTGCCCCACGGCTTGCTCCTTCCAGCACCGCCGTGATCCGCGCCAGACGACCCATTCCGAGGGGAGCCAGAGCATTCCTGCTCAGAATATTGCTCATCTTGGGCAACGTTTCAGCTTATACGGTTCCATGCGGCGTATGCATTGCGCAGCTGGTGCAGAAAAGCAAAGTTAACGTACCCTTGAGTGTAATCGGTTTCAATGCATCTACATCGCAACTGAAGGCGTGTTCCTGACATAAAGGGGGCATGACTTCCCCCGTCGTCACGGCCACAGCTCTGGAAATCATCTATGACCTTCCGAGCGGCACTGAACTGTTGGCCTCCGACCTTCAACGCGAGACCTCTCTGCGCCTATTTGGCAGTGCTCCACTTGGTCACACCATGCCCTTCCGCGTGCTGGCCCGCCAGCTGGCCAAGTTGGGCCGCCTGGAAGTATTGCGTGAAGGCCCCACCATGTACCGCATTCCCTGACGACAACGGCTCTGGCTTCAGCAGAGTGCAAAGATAGAGGTTGCTCCAGTTGTGACCTCTGGTCAGTAATAATCTTGTGCTCTCATGTCTATAAAATAGCCATATTAAGGAATCAGGCCGGTATCGGGAAGCACCTAAAAAAGGTGCACAGTTCGTTGCTGGGCGGCTGATAAGTACCGTCTTACCCTGCCAGTCGCGGTCGCGCCAAAGCTAGTCCAAACGGGTGCAGTCCTTCATTGAGCTCACATGCCGTGCCAGTTCGAAAGGTAGGGCGTATCCAACTACGCTCGAATCTCGCTTGGATCACGCAGACGAAGAGCTAATGCGAACGGCCGCTGTAAGCCCAGACTTCTCAGGCGTGTGACACGACGAAGAGGATAACGGCGACACCCAGGAGAAGAAACCAGAACCATATCGGGAAGGACGGTTGAGGCTGATCGCTAGGTCCGCTGTACACCTGAGGCGCAGCCCCTTTGAGTCGTGCTCGGGTGAGCGTGCCGGCACTGGAACTTAATGTGGTCGAGTGTCTGCCCATACAGTCCTCCTTCACGGTGCTTGCCTGTGGACGTGAAGGAAGGGTAAATCCGTGAGGGTCGCCGGCGCTGTGTGATTCCCGGCTTACACGGATGGGGGTAGCACCCCCCCCGACGGGAAAAACGCTTTGAAGAACGTCAAGCTTGTGAGGATTCAGGCAGGCTGTTCGAGCATGCTCAGGATCGCGCAGGCTAGGTTGTAGACCGGCGGATGCCCCTGCTCTGTGCACATGCGCTGTGAGGCACTGATCCGTGCCTGCGCGCGGCTGGCCGCCGATTCCACACGCCAGTCCCAGTTGCGCGCTTCGGCTTCCTCACGCAGACCGTACTCAAGATGGCGTTCGCCATGCACCCACCAGCCGCTGGACGAGCCGTCCTGGTACACGGGAATCCAGGTGCCGTCCGTAAAAACGCTGTAGACCTCTGAACTGCCCTGACGTTCCGCGCGGATGCGGCTGGGAATCTGCTGTGAGAGGGGCTGGAGCAGGTTCTTCATGGGATGGCCGAACCGTAGCACGGCTTCTTGCGTCCACATACTGCACTTGGGCACACCTAACGGCAAAGTCAATAAACGATGAAACTGCGCTCAGGGTCGGGGTGCATGCACCCTTCAATACCTAGTTGTGTCTCGCCATCAAGAAGGCCAATGACGCCGTAATCTCTTGACCCAGGTCTGCTGACAACGGGCGGCGTTGAGAGCACTGATCTGACCATGTCGAACTTGAACTGTCCTAGGGAGCCGGATGGAATTGATCCAGGCGTGACAGGGCGCTGATCTCGTATCCGGCCAGCGCGCGGTCGTAGAACCGCAGGTCGTCGACTGCCCCGGAGAACGGTGTACTCCCGGCCGTCGAGTTCGAGCCTCCCTGCGCGTCGGCCACCGTCCAGGCCTTGCTGGCACTTGATAGGACATACGATCCGCTTAGGGTGGCCTCGCCCACTGGGCTGGCGGGAGTGGTCTGGTCAAGCGGATTGTCCTTGCGGTACAGCGCCAGGGTCGATGCGGTCGGCCCGGTGGCAACCGTGAGCCGCACGACGTATTCCGTCCAAACGTCGCCCTGGACTGCGGCAGGGTCGGTCACGCTCAGGGCCGGGCCACCGGTGGGGGACACCAGGAGCGCACTGACCTTGCCGTCGGTTCCCAGCGTGAGGCGGAACGCGCCGCCTTGCTGGCCGACCAGCCAGCCTCCCCGGCTCAAGCGATCCGCGTCCGGACGAACCCAGACGTTGATCGTGAAGGCGCCGGGCAGTGGGATGGCCGCCGTGGTCATCCCCCCCGAGGCGCTCATGGTACAGGCGGCGCTCGAGGAGGAGTTGAAGCGCTCGGCCCCGTTCGCCACGCTGTAGCGATCCTGAGCCGGAGCGAAGCAGCCGCCGCCCGTGTATGTGCCGTTGCGCTTGTTGCCGCTGAAATCACGGGCCGGGGAACCGTTGGTCGTGCCGGCGTCCTGGAACACGAAGTGCGCCTGTGAGCGCGTGCCGAAGTTCGTGACCTCAAGACTGCGGGTGTCCGTGGTCTGCCGTCCGGTGCTGTCTCTGGCCGTGATCTTCACGATGTAGGTGCCGCTGGCTTTGAACTCATGGGTGACGCTGAAGGAGCCAGGGGTGCTGGTGACCGTGCTGGGCGTGCTGCCACTCTCCCCCCAGTCCACGATGACGCTCTGCAGGCTGCCGCTGTGGGCGCTGGCGGTGCCGCTGACCGAGACGTGTTCGGGCGTTCCCAGGATGCCGTTGACCACGTTCACGCTGTCCACGGTGGGTGCGGCTGGATCTGGGGCGGCGGTGGTCGCGGTCAGGTCGGCCGTATAGGGACTGGTGCCGGCGGCGGTGGTGACTTTCAGGCGGTAGGTGTAGGCCGTGCTTGGACTCAGGCCGGTATCCGTGAATGTCGTGTCGGAGGCGGCGGGCGTGGCCACCTGAGCGTAGGGATCGGAGCCGCTGTGGCGTTCTAGCGTGTACCCGGTCGCGCCGTCCACGGCCGACCACGCGAGATCGACGGTGGAGGTGGTCGTGGACACCACATGGAATCCCTGAGGTGCGGCGGGGGGAAGGGAATTGGCTGTACTGGGGCCGCACCCGCCGAGGACGCCTGTTCCGGCGAGGGCGATGAGGGCAGCGCTGATCTGGCGGATCGGGGATCGGTGCGTCATGGAGGTCTCCGGGTGAGGCGAGATCGGGGGCCGCAGGGGCAGGTCGTGGCGATGGAGTGGAGCCGGACGCGCTGATCGTACGGCGGCGACCTGCTCTCTGGATGGATGCTGGGTGAAGGGCCTCAACGGGTGCTGCCCCGTAGCTGGCGGGAACGTGACAATTCATAAATCACGGCATAAAATTCTGTTATGAGCGAAACGCCCCTGGCCCCTCTGCTGCTGCTCCATGTTCCGGCCGGACATGAGATCGATCCCCAGGCGCTGGACGCCCTGAAGGCCTACGCCGGCGAGCAATACGGGGCGTCCGTGCTGATCAACCCGCGCCTCCTGCCCAAGAGTGACCACCGGCCCCTGCTCCTGGGCCACTGGGGCCGCACCCTGCCCGGGCAGGTGCTGGCGGAACTGGAGCCGTTGATCGCCTGCGTGTTCTTCAACCTCGACTGGCTGGCCGATGTCATCTGAACTGAATGTGCTGCTCAGACGTTTCCTCTGGAGGACACCACAGGCCATACCACTTTTCTGAGCCATAGTAGTGGTCTGCTCAGGCGACAGGCGCCCGTGCTCCCGACCGTGGGTTGCATATCGTAGGCGTCAGGGTTTCGAGCCATCCTTGACAGCGACCAGGCGGAGCAGTTGGTGAAAAGGTATGAACCTGTCTATCGATTTCACTGGGTTCCGGATGACGTTCAGATGAAATCTGGACTCTATCTTCGTCTGGAACACTCTCACCCTGTCCGAAGGAGACCCATGCGCCCACCATTCGTTCTAGCCCTGTCCTGCACCCTGCTTGTGGCCGCGTGCAGCAGCGCTCCCACCTCCGCTCCAGCCCAGACCGCGTCGTCACCGGCTGTCATCGCCCAGGCGAACAAGGTCGCCGTGCTGAGCGTCGCCACCGCGCCCGAAGTGAAGTATGTGCAGGCTGTGCTGACGCCCACCAAGAAGGGCGATCCTCAGACACTCACCTCGGCCCCGGCCGACGGCATGGCCATCTTCCAGGTCAATGACGTCGCCAACGCGGACTACACCGCCGTGATCAGCGCCTACGACAATCAGGATCGGCTGGTGATGCTGTACGAGGGCACGAGCACCGTGGCCCTCAAGAAAGGCAGTGCGACCCAGGCTCCCGCACCCAAGCGTGTCACGGCGACCGTCACGGTCAACGCCACACCGACCCAGGCCGTCTCCACGACCTTCACGGCCACGCTGGGCGGAACCACCCTGCCCATGACCGTCAGTGGGGGCGTGGCCACCGTCACCTTCCCTGCTCAGCCCACCGCCCGCGGCCTGACCGTGAGCGTGACCGGCAGCACCAGCGACGGTCAGACCAGCCAGAGCGGATCCGCAACCTTCAACCTCACGAAGGGCGGCGCGACCGTTCCCGTCACGCTCGGCGCCCAGCCCATCTGCGCCATCGTGCCCACCACGCCCATTCCGGCCATCCAGGGCCGGGGCGACGCCAGCCCCCTGACGGGCCAGAGCGTGACCGTGCGCGGTATCGTCACCGCCGACTACCAGAGCGGCCTGAAGGGCTTCATGCTCCAGGATCCGAAGGGAGATGCGGATCCCGCGACCAGCGACGGCGTGTTCGTGTTCACCGGCACGGCTCCACAGACCGTCGCGGTCGGCGATACCGTGCAGTTCAGCGGGAACGTCAAGGAATTCGGCACGGCCCCCAACACCCTGACTGAACTCGACACCCTGACGAATTTCACGAAGTGCAACTCGGGTCAGGTCATCAAGCCCACCCAGATCAGCGCGCCCTTCGGCAGCCTGGAACGGTACGAGGGCATGCTCGTCACGTACCCCGGCACGCTGACCGTCACGAACAACTTCACCTATGGCCGGTACGGCGAACTCGGGCTGTCCGCCATCGGCCGGCAGTTCAATCCGACCAACGGCAACAGCGCCACGCTGCCCGGCCTCGATGAACTGACCGCCAACCTTATTACCCTGGACGACGGCATCAGCGCCCAGAATCCAAACCCGCTGGCCTACCTGAGCAGCGCGAACACCCGCCGTACGGGCGACACGGTCACCGGCCTGACCGGCACGCTCACGTACGCCAATGGGGCGTACAAGATCGAACCCGTCGGCACCGTGCCCTTCGTGGATGCCAATCCCCAGCCGGCGACTCCCGCGCCGGTCGGCGGCACCCTGAAAGTCGCGGGCGCGAATGTCCTGAATTACTTCAATACCTTCGGCGGCGCGAACGACCGCGGTGCCGACAGCGATTACGAATTCCAGCGCCAGCGCACCAAGGTGTTCAACGCCCTCCACGGCCTCGACGCCGATATCGTCACCCTGATGGAGGTCGAGAACAACGGCGACAGCGCGCTGAACACCCTCGTCAGCGGCCTGAACGCCACCTACGGCAGCGAGGTCTACAAGGCCATCCAGACCGGCGTGATCGGCACCGACGCCATCAAGGTCGCCATGCTCTACAAGCCCGCCAGTGTCACCCCGCTGGGCTCGTACGTCATCGACAACAACAGTGTCTACTCCCGCCCGCCCCTCGCCCAGACCTTCCAGAAGATCGGCGGCGGCACCCTGACCGTTGTCGCCAACCACCTCAAGAGCAAGGGAAGCTGCCCCACCAGCGGCGACGTGGACACCGGTCAGGGCTGCTGGAATCAGCTCCGCGTCCAGCAGGCCCAGGCGCTCCTGAACTTCGTGGGTACCCTGAAAACACGCGTGAACGATCAGGACGTCCTGTTGATGGGTGATTTCAACGCCTACGGTGCGGAAGACCCGATCACCACCCTGACTGGCGGCGGCTTCGTCAGCGAGAACCTCCGCATTCCTGCCCCCGACCGGTACTCCTACCAGTTCGGCGGACTGTTCGGGTACCTTGACCACGCCCTGGCCAGCAGCAGCCTCGACAGTCAGATCACGGGCATCACCGAGTGGCACATCAACGCCGACGAACCCACCATCGCCGACTACAACGTCGAGTTCAAGAACACCATGGGCTGCACCGCCAGCACCTGCCTGGGCGTCGACCTGTACAACCCGGCCACGCCCTTCCGCGCCAGCGACCATGACCCGGTGCTCGTCGGCCTGAACCTCGTGCAGGACTCGCCTACCAATCCCACCGAACCCCTGACCGTCACTGCCACCGGCAACGCCTCGGTCACAGTTGGACAGCCGTACAGTCTCAGCGTCGGCGTGACCGGCACTCCCGATAGCACCATCGTCACCTGGGGCGATGGCAACAGCAGCCCCGTGACCAGCAGCCCGATCCAGCACACCTACACCACCCCTGGCGCGTTCACCATCACCGTGACTGCCACGCGCGGCGCGGAAACGAAGACCGCCACGCAGGCCGTGAATGTTACGCCCGTGTCCACGGGCACCGGCAAGCTCGTGATCAGCCAGATCTTCGGGGCGGGTGGGAATGCAGGTGCCACCTTCACGAATGATTTCATCGAGATCTTCAATGCGGGCAAGGCCGCAATCAATCTGAACGGGTATTCCGTTCAGTATGGCAGCAGCACGGCGACGGCTTTCACCAGCGTCACGATCCTGCCCGACTACGTTCTCCAGCCGGGCCAGTATTACCTCGTGCATGAGGCCAAAGGAACCGGCGGCACCGTGACGCCTGTTGCCGATACAACAGGAACGATTGCCATGTCCGGCACGGCGGGCCAGGTTCTGATCGCCCAGCAGACCACCGGTGTCAGCAGCAAGGATGCATCGGCGGTCGTCGACTACGTCATGTATTCGGGTCAGTCCTCCACGGCCAGTGCCAGCCGCACCGGCAACGGCTGCTCCGACACTGACACGGCCGCCGATTTCACGGTAGGCCCGGTCAGTCCCCGCAACACCTCCACCCCCCTGAACGTCTGCCCCTGATTCCACTCCATCCACATTCAACGGACGGCCAATTCCTGGGCCGTCCGTTTCCTGTTAGCCTCGCTGGCGTGATTCAGCCTTGATCTCCGCCATGATGCTCGCTGTGATGGCCATCGGCCTGCTGGCCGGGGTGCTGGGCGCGATCCTGGGCCTGGGTGGCGGTGTGGTCGTGGTTCCTGCCCTGGAATTCGTCCTGCCTCACTTCGGGCGCGAGATCACGATTCAACAGGCGGTGGCCGTGAGCCAGATCGGGGTGCTGGCGGTGGGCCTGAGCGGCGCGGCCAGCTACCTTCAGCAGGGGCTGGTGCGCGCCCGGACGGGCTATCTGCTCTCGCCGTACACGATTGTGGGGGGCGCGGTGGGCTCGTTCCTTGGCCTCGTGCTTCCAGCGCGGGCGGTTGCCACGGTGTTTGCCCTGCTGCTGCTGTACTCGGCGTACAACCTGCTGCGTGGTCTGCGGCGCGTGGAGGTCGAACGTGAACCCTCCCGGCTCGTGCCGCCCGCCATGACCTTTGCCGGGATCATGAGCGGCCTGCTGGGCATCGGCGGGGGCACCGTGCAGGTGCCGGTGCTGAACCTGCTGGCCGGTGTGCCGATCCGGCAGGCGATCGCCACGAGCACTTTCATCATGGGGCTGACGGCGGTGGGCAATGCCCTGGTCTACCAGGCGGGCGGCCTGCTGGACGTGAAGATGGCCGCCGGGATCGCGCTGGGCGTGCTGGTGGGGGCGCGGGCCGGGGCGGTCTTGCAGAGCCGCATTCCGGCCGCGCAGCTCAAGCTGTTCTTCAGCCTGCTGCTGATCTTCACCGCGCTGCAACTGCTGTGGAAGTACTGGGGTCACGCGTGAGCGCCCCGGAGACCCGGCCCACCGGCAGGGACGAGAACCCGGAGCTGGCCGGGTTGCCGCACTGGCTGTATCCGGCGGGATTCTGGGTCGCCGTGGCGCTGCTGGCGGTCGGGGTGCTGCTGCCGGGACTGGCTGCCGTGGGCGTGATCTGGGTGGCTGCCGTCCCGGTGCTCGCAGCCGTGTGGGTGGCCCTGGCCGGGTGGCGGCTGGATCGCCGGCTGAGTGTGGCGGCGCTGTTCGCCCTGGGCGGGCTGGTGCTGGTGTTCATCGTCAAGCAGTTCATCTGACGGAACGCGGCCGAACCCGGCCGGTCACTTCTTGCAGGTCAGGTCAATCCGGAAACTGGGATCCTTCACGCTGTACTTCAGCGGGGTGCTCGCCACGCCCTGCGGATCGATGGGCACGACCAGCTTCACAGGCTGGCCCGCCGCGCCGTCGGTCGGGAAGTCGATGGTGCCAGTGTGGGCCTCGCCGGGCAGGAAGGCGTGGTCGCTCAGGTCGAGGAAGGTGCCGGCCGTCAGGGTCTTGCCGCTTTCCAGTTGCAGGCCCACGCCGCCCAGGCCGCTGCCGCTCAGGCTGTAGCCGCCGACCGTCGAGCCGTTGCGCACCTCCACCTTCGCGTGCCACGCGTCGCCGCCGCCGGAGACGTCCAGCACCTTCAGGCGCCACACGCCGTTGAACAGCTGCTGGTTCATGCACCCGGCGACCGCCGCCAGCTGATCTGCGCCGCCCAGTGGGGCCAGACTTACCACGCTGCCCTTCACGCTCACGGCGATTCCGGCGGCCTTCAGGGCATCTGAACTGATGTAGGTCTTGCCGCCCTGCACGATGGCGCTGCCGGGCACGGGTTTTCCCTGCCACTGAATGGTGTACGTCGTGGCGGCCAGGGCCACGCTGAGGCCCAGGGCTCCGGCCAGGAGCAGGGTGGGGTGAAGGGATCGGCCTGTGTTCATGATGACCTCCTGGGATGGTGCTGCCATCAGGATGCGAGGCTGGCCATGAACGGTTCGTGATCACTTCCGCCCCCTTACCATCATGGCGTGATCCTTTCAGAGTGGACGCCCGAGCAGGTCGCGCGGCGCCTGACGGCCCGCTGGCCGGAACTGTCGGGCCAGCCGGTCGCGCTGCTGGGGGAGGGCAGTGACCACCGGGCGTACGCGGTCGGTTCGGCGTGGGTCTTCCGCGTGCCGAAATACGCGGGCCAGGGAGGATCGCTCATCCGGGAGGCCCGGCTGCTGGCGTGGCTGGACGGCCGCCTCCCGCTCCCGGTGCCCGCGCCTCGGTTCGTCGCGGAACCGTCCGACGTGTTTCCGGAGGGCATCGTGGGGGCCACGCGGCTGTCTGGGCGTTCCAGGCTCGAGGTCACGCTGCCCGACGGCCTGGGACACGCTCTGGGGGCGTTCCTGCACGTTCTGCACGGTCTGGATGGAGTGGATTCAGGTCTGCCTGTGGATCACGACCCGCTGGGTGCCGAGTGGCAGGAAGCTGCGATGGCCGATCTGGACGTCGCGGTGCAGGCTGGGCTCCTGGCGCGGCCGGAGCCCTGGGACGCTGTCCTCGCTGCCCCACCACCGCTGGATCTCCCGCGCCTGAGCGTGATCCACGGGGATTTCGCGGCGGAACACGTGCTGCTCGGCCCGGCGGGCACGGTGACGGGCGTGATCGACTGGACAGACGCAGTGCTGGGCGATCCGGCGCGTGATCTGGCCGGACTGATCCACTGGGGGGGCCAAGCCCTGCTGAATGAAGCGCTGGACGGCTATGGTGCGGTGGAGGCCGCTGTGGTGCGGCGTGCGGCGTGGTTCGCGCTGTGCCGTGCGCTGGCCGATCTGGCGTTCGGCGTGCAGGAGGAACGGGGTGAGTATGTCCAGGGTGGGCTGGCGGCGCTGGCTCACCTGTCGGCCAGCTTCGCCGCAGAGCTGGACGTGCCGGATACGGTGGACAAACCCGCCCCATCCCCCTAAACTTGAACCGAGTCTAATTTTGTACATCCCCACGGGAGGCCCTTGTGAAGATTCAGAAAGCAGCCGTCATCGGCGCGGGCGTGATGGGCGCCGCCATAGCCGCGCAACTTGCCAACGCCGGCATCCCCGTCCTCCTGCTGGATATCGTGCTGCCGGATCAGAAAGACCGGAACTTCCTGGCGAAATCCGGTATCCAGCGTGCGCTGAAGGCCCGCCCGGCCGCATTCATGGATCCGGCCCGCGCCGCCCTGATCACGCCCGGCAATCTCGAAGACGACCTGAAGAGCCTGAAGGACGCCGACTGGATTCTGGAAGCCATCATCGAGAAACTGGACGCCAAGCGCGACCTGTGGGAGCGCGTCGAGAAGGTTGCCAAGAGAACCGCGATCATCTCCAGCAACTCCAGCGGCATTCCCATGCACCTGCAGGTCGAGGGCCGCAGCGACGACTTCCAGCGGCGCTTCGTGGGCGCGCACTTCTTCAACCCGCCGCGCTACCTGCACCTGCTGGAAGTCATTCCCACGCCCAAGACCGATCCTGAGGTCGTAAAGACCTTCAGCGACTTCGCAGAGACGACGCTCGGCAAGGGTGTGGTCGTCGCGAACGACGTGCCGGGCTTCGTCGCCAACCGCATCGGCGTGTACGGCATCATCCGCGCCATGCAGCATATGGAGAAGGCTGGCCTGACGCCCGCGCAGGTGGATCAGCTCACCGGCCCGGTGCTGGGCCGCGCGAACTCGGCCACCTTCCGCACCGCCGACCTGTCGGGCCTGGACATCATCTACCACGTGGCGAACGACCTCGGGAAGGCGACACCGGACGACGAGGACTTCACCCTCACGCCCGCGTTCCGTACTCTCGTTGAAGAGAAGAAGATGCTGGGCGACAAGACCGGGAGCGGCTTCTACAAGAAGACCAAGGGGCCGGACGGCAAGACGAAGATCCTCAACCTGAACCTGGGCACCTTCGAGTACGAGGACCAGGGCAAGGTCAAGGTTTCAGCCGTGGACGCCGTGAAGGGCCAGTCCCTGCCGGCCCGCGTGAAGGCCCTGTACGCCGCCGAGGGCAAGGAAGGCGACTTCCTGCGCGGCGTGATGAACGACGGCTTCTGGTACGCCGCGAAGATGGCCGGAACTGTCTCGGGCCGCCTGCAGGACATCGACAACGCCCTGAAGTGGGGCTTCGGCTGGGAGCAGGGACCCTTCGAGACGATGGACACTATCGGCGTGCAGCAGGTCATCACCAACCTGGAGGCCGAGGGCCGCACCCTGCCGCCGCTGCTGACGGCCATGAAGGCCAGCGGCCGGGACGCCTTCTACCAGGACGGCGGAACCGTCACGCCCACCGGCGAGCCCACGCCCTACCAGGCCCCGTACTTCGTCGTGACCGACCTGAAGAAGGACGCCACGAAGATCGTCAAGAAGCGTGCCGGCGCGAGCGTCGTGGACCTGGGCGACGGCGTGCTGCTCGTCGAATGGCATGCCAAGATGAACGCCCTGGGTGAGGATCAGCTCCGCGCCGTGCAGGACGCCCACAAGCTGGTGCAGGACATGGGGTACGCGGGCCTAGTCCTCGGCAACCAGGGCGAGAACTTCAGCGCGGGCGCGAACCTCCCCCTGATCCTCGCGCAGGCGCAGGCCGAGGAATGGGACGAGCTGGACGACATGATCAAGCAGTTCCAGCAGGTCACCACCAGCCTGCGCTTCAGCCCGCACCCCACCGTCGCCGCGCCCTTCGGCCTGACGCTCGGCGGCGGCGCGGAATTCACCCTGCATGCCGACCACGTGGTCGCCAGCGCGGAACTGTATATGGGCCTCGTGGAAGTCGGGGTGGGCCTGATCCCCGGCGGCGGCGGCACCAAGGAGATGCTGCTGCGCTTCACCGACATGCAGCAGCCCGGCCAGCAGCTCGGCGCCACCCTGCTCCCGGCCGTGCAGCGCGCCTTCGAACTCATCGGCACCGCAAAGGTCAGCACCAGCGCGCTCGAAGCCCGCACCCTGGGCTTCCTGCGCGATACCGACAGCATTGCCATGAACAAGAACCACATCCTGCAGGATGCCAAGCGGCAGGTGCTGGCCCTCGCGCCCGGCTACGTGCAGCCTACGCCGCGCCAGGACATCCCCGTCATGGGCGACGCCGCCATCGCCGCCATCAAGAGCGCCCTGTACGGCATGCATCAGGGCGGATACATCACCGACTATGACCTCGTGGTGTCCGAACAGCTCGTCCGCGTGCTGTCCGGCGGCACCGGCAACAACCGCACGGCGAAGGTCTCTGAGCAGCATCTCCTCGACCTCGAACGCGAGGCCTTCCTGACCCTGCTGGGCAAGAAGGGCACGCAGCAGCGCATCGACCACATGCTGAAGACCGGGAAGCCCCTGAGGAACTGAGGCATGGCAGACGGCATCGTTGTGGCACAGCTTATCGAGGTGACCTGGGACAAAGCCCAGCGTCACGCTCTTCGGGCGACCCGACGAAACCAATTGCCCGATTCCCTCCCTCTCTTGAGCTTTCAACGGGAGACAGAGGCTGAAATCGTCGTTCACAGCGTTCACATTGACCGGAACGGAACAGGTACAGAGACCATGTCTCAATATCACCGTCCGGGGCTGGCAAATCTGCAACATGTAGAGCTGAACGTTGAAGACAATGTGCTTCATGTGCTTTGCCGACCGGATCTGAAGTGGACAGAGATTCCGAGACCTCAATTGACTATTGCCACCGGTCAGTGGGGGAGGGTGATCGTCGAAGAAGGTGGTGCCACGGCTGGCTATCGTAAGATCACTCATAATATTGGCTATTTCGAAGTGATTGACCCATTGGTCTTCGCTACTCAGCCTTCTGTGCGTGAGTGGCGTGATTCCCATAGGCTAATGCGATGATCGACCGTCCTTCCCTTCGCGACCAACTCCGTTCCGTCCGCAAACGCCGCGTGCTCGCGTGGGCCGGGGTGGCGTATGCCGGACTGGTGCTGGCCGGCGCGTTCATCGGAGCGGAGATCACGCTGCGCTCCAAGACGCGCTGGGTGAAAGGGGTGTTCGTTCCGGTCGGGCGACGGGGCGACGACGTGTTCCTCCCGGCCAGTGTCGAGACCCTGTCGCGCGGGCCGTTGGGGCTCGTGCCACTCCTGCCGAACCGGGGCCACGCCGTCCTGGGACGGCACCAGATGGCCGGAACGGTCGTGAAGCGGCCCATCCTGCAACAGCGCGGCACGCTGCCGAACGGAGCGCTCGCGTGGGTCTCCACCTACGTGTACAACGGCACCCCCGCGCAACTCGGTGTTTCCTACCGGGACGCGGTCGTCCGCACTCCTGTGGGAGACATGCCCGCATGGCACGTTCCAGCCGTGAAGGGCGACAGCGACTCCATCGCCATCGTCATCCACGGACACGGAGGGCAGCGGGCGCAGGCGCTGCGGATGCTGCCCGCCCTGCTGCGCTCCGGCGTGGGCGCGTTGTTCGTCACGTTCCGCAACGCCTTCGGCGCCCCGCAGGTCGGCAAGGGCTACCTGACGCTGGGCGACGTGGAAGCCGAGGACGTCCTGGCGGCGCTCCACTGGGCGCAGGATGCCGGATACAAGCGGGCCGTCCTGTACGGCTTTTCCATGGGCGGCAACATCGCCCTCAGCGTCCTGGGCGACCGGCACCGCCCCTACCCGATTCCCGTGGTGGGCGTCATGCTCGATTCGCCCGCACTCGACTGGCGGGCGACCATCCGCTGGAACGCGCAGCGCTTCGGGCTGCCGAAACTCGTCGCGCAGCACGTCGGTACGTTCACGCAGTGGGTCGTCACGCGCCGCAGCGGGCAGGACTTCGACACGGTGGATCAGATCAGGGCGGCCCCCACCTTTGACGTCCCGATCCTGATGTGGCACGGCACCCGTGACCGCACCATTCCCATCGATCAGGCCGAGGCGCTCGCCGCCGCCCGCCCCGACCTGATCGACTACCACCGCGTGGAAGGCGCCAAGCACATCCGCACCTGGAACATCGACCCGAAAGCGTACGACGCCCAGTTGGAAGCCTTCATCGAGAAAGTGTTGCCGGGGGTGAAGCGTGACTGAGCCTTTGATCATTGTGCAGGAGGTCGTGCGGCACTGGTATAAGGAGGAGCGTGGCGGAAGAGCGGCGCAACTGCGAGCACAACTGCCCCGCGAGCTAGCTCTTCCCGTCTTGAGCCCAAAGCAGACAACTAAACTCGTTCACCACCGTGTTAGACCGTTTTTCAGAGATGGAGTTGTTCACACGCCATCCGACCTTAAAGAATACGGCCGTATCCCGGTTGATTCGTTCCGATCGGTTGATATCGTCCTCTCGAATGACTCGATGACTGTTCTGCTTCGTCCGCGCCGCAGTGGCACGCCTCGAAAGAGCTGGCTGATCACGATTGGAGAGTGGGGACAATTTAGATGGAACGAGCGAATTAGATATGAATCGACGTGGGGATATGAGGAAACCACATTGAACGTAGCTCTACTATTACACTTAGAATTTACGACCTCTATTTTTACGGCGATGAAGCCAACTCGTGCATTCGATGATCTGGTAAGTTTGTATTGAATCTAAGGATTTATGCAGTCTTTTGATTATCCATCACCAAGCCTCTAACGCTTACTTAAAAGGAGTAACCACTATGCGTGACGCTGTAATTGTTTCTGCTGTTCGGACGGCCGTGGGCCGTGGGGTGAAGGGCACGCTGGCGAACACCCGCCCGGATGATCTGGCCGCGCTGGTCATGAACGAGGCCGTCAGGCGGGCCGGAATCGAGGCTGGACTCGTCGAGGACGTCTACCTGGGCTGCGCCATTCCTGAGGCCGAGCAGGGCCTGAACGTGGCGCGGCTGGCGGCATTGCGGGCCGGGATGCCGGATTCGGTGGGCGGCGTGACCGTCAACCGCTTCTGCTCCAGCGGCCTCCAGACCATCGCCATGGCGGCGGCGGCCATCCAGACCGGGCAGGCCGACGTGATGCTGGCTGGGGGCGTGGAGTCCATGAGCATGGTGCCCATGAGCGGCCACAATCCCAGCCCCAACTTGGAACTGGTGGATCAGCGTCCCGGCGCCTACATCGGCATGGGCATGACCGCCGAGAATGTGGCCGCCAAGTACGGCGTGAGCCGCGCGGATCAGGACGCCTTCGCGCTGCGGTCGCACCAGCGGGCAGCGGCGGCGCAGGATGCCGGGAAGTTCGACGCGGAGATCATTCCGGTGCCGGTGCGCGTGGACAAGGTGAAGGGCACGAAGCTGAAGTCCGAGACGGTGCCCTTCGACAGGGACGAGCTGATTCGCCGGGACGCCAACCTGGAGGACATGGCCAAGGTGCGCCCAGCGTTCAAGGCGACCGGATCGGTCAGCGCCGCGAACTCCAGCCCCTTCTCCGACGGCGCGGCGGCCGTGCTGATGATGAGCGGCGAGAAGGCGCAGGAACTGGGCCTCAAACCCCTGGCGAAGTTCCTGGGCTTCGCGGTGGCCGGAGTCGATCCGGAGCTGATGGGCATCGGGCCGGTGAAGGCCGTGCCAAAGGTACTGGCACAGACAGGCCTGACCCTGGCGGACATCGACCTGATCGAATTGAACGAGGCGTTCGCGGCGCAGTCCCTGGCGGTGGCGCGCGAACTGGGCCTCAACGAGGACATCCTGAACGTGAACGGCGGCGCGATTGCGCTGGGCCACCCGCTGGGGTGCACGGGCGCGAAACTCACGACCAGCGCCATCTACGAACTGCAGCGCCGGGGCGGCGGGAAGGCGCTGATCACCATGTGCATCGGCGGCGGTATGGGCGCGGCTGGCATCATCGAGGTCTACCCGGCCGAGGGAGCGCAGGCGGCAGACTGAGACCTGAATAAGGGAAGGGGACGGACACGCCCAGTCCGTCCCCTTCCCTTGTGATGCTCAGCGGTTGAGGAATGCGGCCGCGTTCTTCGCGAGGGCCGGACTCACTTTCAACGCCTGAACGGGATGGGCTATGGCGTACGAGTGGGCCAGCGTCCGGGCCGTCTGGAGAGCTGCGGCTGGTGCCCCGACGGTGGCCGTGGTGACGGTGGACGTCTGGATCACGGCCAGCGTGTAGGACGCGAGGGCATTCCCGTTCGCGTCGTACGTGGTGGCGCTGCCCTCGATGGTAGACTTGCCCTGGTAGGTGCCCAGTGCGCCGTCGGCATCGGTTCCGATGAAGTAGAAGTTGGGGTTGCCCGCATTGGCGTCGGCGGTGAAGGCCACCTGCAGCTTGCCGGCGGCAGTGAGTGGCCCCATCAGACTGAAGCCCTCGCGGGTCTTGGCATCGTTGACGTACGGGCCGAAGGCCGCCGTTCGTCCTGCGTTATACACCTCATCGTCGAACAATACGGCGCCACTGTCGATGATCGCGCCTGTCGAGTCGGCCAGGCCCCAGGCCCACAGTCCCTGGTACAGCGTGGTGATGTCATACGCGGCGCTGGTTCCGACGTTCCCGGCGGCGTCGTAGGCCTTGGCCGTGAAGTTCGTGCGGGTGGTCAGAATGTCGATCGAGGGCGACGTGAACGGCGCGGTCGTGTCGGTGCCCACAACCGTGCTGCCCTGGTAGAACTCGACCTTGGTGACGTGGCGGTCGTCGCTCGCGGTGGCGGTCAGGGTGACCGTGCTGTCGGCCGCCACCGCGCTTCTGGACAGGGACACCGACGGTGCGGTGATGTCCGGACCGCTGCTGGTGGTTCCACCACACGCAGTCAGGATCAGGGCGGCGGTGAGGGTGGTCAGGAGAATGGATTTCACGCCTGCACTCTAGAGTCGAGCCGAATCGGGCAACGTCGCACATGACGCAGGCGCGGGCTTCACACAGGGGCCGTCCACCAGTCGTCACAAGGGGTAACCGGCACCGTGCGCTTGTGGCGGGTGTTCAGGAACATGGTCTCGATGCGCGCGGCGGCGCTGTCGTCGATGTCGCGGCCTTCCAGATATGCATCGATCTGGGCGTACGTCACGCCTAGGGCGGCTTCGTCGGGCAGGCCGGGGCGGCCGTCCTCCAGGTCGGCGGTTGGTACCTTCTTCCAGGTGCTCTCGGGCGCGCCGAGGTGCGCGAGGAGCTGCGCGCCCTGGCGTTTGGTGAGGCCGGTCAGGGGAGTGAGGTCCACGCCTCCGTCGCCGTACTTGGTGAAGAAGCCGGTGACGGCCTCGGCGGCGTGGTCTGTGCCGACCACCAGCAGGTTCAGCTGACCGGCGATGGCGTACTGCGCGACCATGCGTTCGCGGGCCTTGACGTTGCCACGCACGAAGTCCCGCAGGTCGGTGCCCAATGCGTCGGCGGCGGCTCGGGCGGCCGCGTCGGCGCTGGGGCGGATGTCCACCGTGACGGCATGATCCGGGTGGATGAAGGCCAGTGACACCTGCGCGTCGGCCTCGTCGGCCTGCGTGCCGTAGGGGAGGCGCACGGCGATGAAGGTGGCCGCGCCGCCTCCGGCCCGCACGCGTTCGGCGGCGAGCTGGCACAGCCGGCCTGCCAGGGTACTGTCCTGCCCGCCGCTGATGCCCAGCACGAAGCCGCTGGCCGGGGTGGTGCCCAGGTACGCGCACAGGAACGAGACGCGCCGCTCGATCTCGGTGGCGGGGTCGATGTCCGGCTGGACGCACAGGTCGGCGCGGATGCGGTCGCGGAGCGCACTCATGATCCGGAGTATGGATCATGGCGGGGGCGGCCCGCGTACACTCGCGGCGTGACGCCCTCACCGCCCCCTTCGGCCCTGTTCACGGACCTGTACCAGCTGACCATGATGCAGGGCTACGTCGAGCAGGGCCTGCACGAACAGGAGGCGGTATTCGACCTGAGTTTCCGCCGCCGGCCGTTCCGGGGCGGGTACGCGCTGTGGGCGGGCCTGGAACCCATGCTCGACGCGCTGGAGGGACTGCGGTTCACGGAGTCCGAACTGGCCTATCTGGATTCACTGGCCCTGTTCCGCCCAGTCTTTCTGGACATGTTGCGCGGCTGGCGCTTCACCGGGCGCGTGGAGGCCTTCCGCGAGGGAAGGGTGGTCTTCGCCCACGAGCCGCTGCTGACCGTGACCGCGCCGCTGTGGGAAGCGCAGCTCGTCGAGACGCTGCTGCTGAACACGCTGAATTTCCAGACCCTGATCGCCACCAAGGCGGCACGCTGTGTGCTCGCCGCCGCGTCCAGCCCGCATGGAGGCACGGTCGTGGAGTTCGGTGCGCGGCGGGCGCAGGGGCCTGACGGTGCGCTCTCGGCCACGCGGGCGGCCGTGGTGGGGGGCGCGACCGGCACGAGCAACGTGGAGGCCGGAATGCGCTACGGCGTTCCTGTGACGGGCACGCACGCGCACGCCTGGGTGGAGAGCTTCCCCGACGAGCTGAGCGCCTTCCGCGCGTATGCGCAGTCGTATCCGGAAACCACAACCCTGCTGCTCGACACGGTGGACACGCTGGGCAGCGGCCTGCCGAACGCCCTGACGGTGGCGCGGGAACTGCGGCAGGCTGGGCATGAACTGCGCGGCGTGCGGCTGGACAGCGGCGACCTCGCGTACCTGTCGCGCCACATCCGCGCGCAGCTCGACGCGGCAGGTTTCCCGGATGTGCGGATCGTGGCCAGCAACGACCTGTCCGAGGACGTGATCGCCGCCCTGATCGCGGAGGGCGCCCGCATCGACGTGTACGGCGTGGGCACACAGCTCGTCACGGCGGGCGGCAGTGGGGGCGGCGCGCTGGGCGGCGTGTATAAGCTGGTGCAGCTGAACGGACGGCCCCGCATGAAACTCACCGCCGATCCCGGCAAGGCCAGCGTGCCCGGCGTGAAGCGGGTGTGGCGTGGGGTCGAGGGTACGGAAGCGGACGCGGCCTACACCTGGGACGTCCTGACCCTGGGCGATCCGCCGACCCCGGGGATGGTCGTGAGCGATCCCGTCAATCCCCTGCGCGCGGCGCGCCTGCCCGCAGGCCTGCACTGGCAGGGTGCCCGCGAGACCGTCATGGAGAACGGCGTCCGCACCGGCCCGCCCGAACCGCTGCCGGACGTGCAGAACCGTGCGCGCGCGGAACTGGCACGGCTGCCCGCCGGAACGCGCCGGCTCCTCAACCCGCACGAGTACCGCGTGAGCCTCGCGCCGGACGTGGCGGCTCTGCGCGACCGGGAACGCGCCCGCCTGCTGGAGGCATCCCACCCGTGAAGGCGCCGGATGGCGCGGTCTTCATCGGCCGCTGCCAGCCGCCGCACGCGGCGCACGTGCAGAGTGTCCTGGCGGCCCTGGACGCGGTGCCGCAGGCGCTGGTATTGCTGGGCAGCGCGAACCTGGCCCGCAGCGTCCGCAATCCGCTGAGCGCCCCCGAACGCGCCCGGCTGCTGCGCGGCGCGGTGCAGGAGGCGGGTGGCGACATTCACCGTCTGACCTTCCGCCCGATTCCAGACCGCTTCGACGGGGCACGCTGGGCAGCCGACGTGAAAGCGGTGGCCGAGGCCGTGTTCGGCGCGGAGGCCCGGATTGCCCTGGTCGGCCACCACAAGGACGAAAGCGGCGCGTACCTGCGCTGGTTTCCCGGATGGACGCGCCGGCCGCTGCCCGGCGTTCCCGGTCTGGACGCCACCAGCATCCGGCGGGCATGGCTGACCGGAGCGACCCTGCCCCAGGGAATCCCTGTCCGCGTGGCTAAGTGGCTCGACGCCTTCGCGGCTCTGCCCGCCTACGCCCGCCTTCGGGACGAATGGCTGGCCGTCGAACTGGCCAACGCTGCCCTGCCGCCCGGAATCCGGCTGGACGAGGAACGCTGGCTGCACGTGCAGGGAGGTCAGGTGTGGCTGCACATCCGGCAAGGCGCCATCGGCCAGGGGCTGTGGGAGCTGCCGGGTCACGTCCTGCCCGCTGGTACCTGGGCCGCTGGGCAGGGCGTCGTCTTCGACCATCCCGGCCGCGCCCTGGTCGGCCAGGCCATCGCCCATGTCTTGCAGGGAACGCTCCCGCCCGGCGTGGTCGGTCATCCGGTACCGCTCCGTACGGCCCTGGCCCGGCCGCGCCGCTTCCACGAAGACCACCACGTCATCCTCACGCGGCTGCTGGAGGCGGGCTGGCCGGATACGCCTACCTCTTCAGGTCGTTCGGTTCATCCCTGATCCAGCCGGTCGTCTTGCGCAGGTTCATCTCACCGAAGGCGCGCAGCCACTCGGTCTCGCTCAGCGTGTTCAGGTCGCGGCCCGCGTACTGTTCGAGCAGCACGGCGCGCATCACGTCCGCCTCGTAGTCGCTGGCGCTCTGGCGGCCCAGGCGCTCCAGCACGGCGTCCGTGGTCAGGTGCTCGTCGATGGTCATGTCAGGCCTCCTTGAGGGTGATGGGGGAGACGGATGCTCTGGCCTTGAGATGCATCCGGCAGGGTCGTGTCCGTGCAGGCGACCAAGGAGTGCGATCCGTCCTGCATTTGGTCGGTGCTGGGCATGGCCGCACTGTCGCGCATCCAGGCGTGCAGAACCGGGGGGCGCCTGACCGTTCGCCTTGCGGTGTTCTCAATGAAGGCCCGGCCCCGCAGGGCCTATCTGCGCTACCCTGACCGGATGCCGGACGCTCCCGCTCCCCGTTCCCGCCTCCGGTTGCGGGTGTCGCCGGCCGCCGAGGCGCACGTCCGGGCCGGGCACCCCTGGGTGTACGAGTCCAGTCTGCGCGCTCAGAACCGCGGGGGCGATCCGGGCGAACTGGCCGTGATCTACGACCGCCGCGACCGGTTCCTGGCCATCGGCCTGTACGATCCGGACTCGCCGCTGCGGGTGCGGGTGCTGCACCAGGGCACGCCCGCCACCCTGGACGACGCGTGGTGGGCCGCCCGCCTGGACGCCGCGCTGGAACTGCGCGCGCCGCTGTTCGGGCCGGACACGGACGGCTACCGGCTGGTGAACGGCGAATCGGACGGCTGGCCGGGCCTGGTGATCGACCGGTATGCGCGCACGCTGGTCGTGAAGCTGTACACCGCCGCGTGGTTCCCACACCTTCCGCGCGTCCTGGCGCTGCTGGCCGACCGCTTCCCGGCCTTCGCGGTGGTGCTGCGCCTGAGCCGCAACATCCAGCAGCGCGCGGCCGATGGGGGGCTGTACGACGGTCGGGTTCTCGCCGGAAACGTCGGGAACGGTACCGTGGTCTTTCACGAGACGGGGCTGGCCTTCGAGGCGGAGGTGGTTCGCGG
This sequence comes from Deinococcus sp. KSM4-11, assembly GCF_004801415.1. Lineage (NCBI taxonomy): Bacteria > Thermotogati > Deinococcota > Deinococci > Deinococcales > Deinococcaceae > Deinococcus > Deinococcus sp. KSM4-11. Next base: position 453,041 of record NZ_SSNX01000001.1, read on the forward strand.
CCAGAAGACCGGATTCTTCCTCGACCAGCGCGAGAACCGCCGCCGGGTCGAGAAGTACGCGCGCGGGCGGCGGGTGCTGAACGCCTTCTCGTTCAGTGGCGGTTTCAGCCTGTACGCGGCGCGCGGCGGGGCGAGCGAGGTGATCAGCCTCGACCTGAGCGCCCACGCCCTGGCGAGCGCGGAGCAGAATTACGCCCTGAACCCGAAGCTCACGGCCCCGCACGAGACCGTGCAGGCAGACGTGTTCGCGTGGCTGGCCCACACGGATCGCGAATTTGATCTGGTGATCCTCGACCCCCCGTCGCTGGCGCGGCGTGAAAGCGAGCGGGCGGGCGCCATCCGCGCCTACGGGAAACTCGCCGCCGACGGGATCGGGCGGCTGGCGAGGGGGGGCATGCTCGTCAGCGCGTCGTGCTCCGCGCACGTCAGCGCCGAGGAATTCTGGGACGCCGTGCGGGACGCCGCCGATCGCAGTGGTCGGACGTGGCGGGAGCTTCACACGACCCGTCACGCGCCGGATCATCACGCCTCGTTCCCCGAGGCGGAGTACCTGAAGGCGATCTACGTCCAGCTCGATTGATCACGCCCCGGCTGGTCATGTAAACAGGGAGGTCGGATAGGACGTAGGAGAAGAGATTCGGCCTGGGCGATCCGCCCACCTTCAACTGCGTGTGATTACGCTCCTGGCGTAACATGGTGGTGTGGAGGCCATACCGCGCAAGATCATCCACGTCGACATGGACGCCTTCTACGCGTCCGTGGAACAGCGGGACGATCCGCAGCTGCGGGGTCGGCCGCTGGCCGTCGCCTGGGGCGGCCGACGCTCCGTGGTGCTCACGGCCAGCTACGAGGCCCGCCCCTACGGCGTGCACTCGGCCCTGCCGCTGTACCGCGCGCTGGAACGCTGTCCTGACCTGCGCGTCGTGGAACCGCGCTTCGAGGCCTACCGCGAGGTCAGCCGCCTGATCAGGAGTGTATTTCAGACCTACACGCCTCTGGTGGAACCCCTCTCGCTAGATGAAGCGTACCTGGACGTCACCACGCCCCGGATGGGCGGGCCGAGTGCCACGCGCATCGCGCAGGCCATCAGGGCCGGTATCCGCGAGCAGACGGGCCTGAGCGCCACGGCGGGCGTCAGCGTGAACAAGTTCCTGGCCAAACTCGCCAGCGGAATGAACAAACCCGACGGCCTGACCGTCATCCTGCCTGCCGAGGTGGACGCCCTGCTCGCTCGCCTGCCGGTGGGCGCGTTCCACGGCATCGGCCCGGCCACGGCGGCCCGGCTGGACGCGATGGGCATCCAGTCGGGCGCGCAGCTCCGCGCAGCCTCCCAGGACGACCTCGTGACGCGGTTCGGCGCGATGGGCACGCACTTCTGGCGCATTGCCCACGGTCTGGATGACCGTCCCGTCGAACCGGACCGGCCGTCCAAGAGCATCGGCACCGAGGAAACCTACAGCGACGACCTCCGCACGATCCAGGCTGTCCAGGCCCGGCTGCCCGTGCTGGCTGAGGGCGTCGAACGCCGCCTGGCACGGGCTGGACTGGCCGCGCACACCGTGATCCTGAAACTGAAATTCGACGACCGACGGGTCATCACGCGCCGCGTCACGCTGCCCGGCGCCGTCCACCGAGCGCCGGAATTGGCGGAACTGGCCGCCCGCCTCCTCACGTCCGGCCTCCTCGCCGGCCGAGGGGTGCGGCTCGCCGGGATCACCGCCGCCGGCCTGTGTCCGGTGGGGGAGACGCCCAGCCAGCCCCAGCTGTTCGGCGGCCTCGCCTGGAACGCCTGACCCCCGACGGAGGCTAAAGGTGGCGTCAGGAGTTGAGGACACGCCGCGACCCGTGGTCAGTTAGCGTGAGGGATCATGCCCACCCACGTGGTTCCAGCGACCGTGCTGCCCCGACGTCTGACCATCCCGCTCCTGACCATCCTGAGCGCGCTGCTTGGGGCCTGTGACGACGGCACCACGGGTGGAGGCACGCCGCAGCCCGTCCCCGTCTCCACGATCAGCGGCACCGTCACGCTGCCCGGCGCGACCTCCACGGCCCTCCCGCACACGCGCCCGCTGCGGCCCGGCGAGGTGCTGCGGGCCTCCGGCGGTCAGCCCTGGGCCGTGCAGGGCGCCGCGCACTCGACGCTGCAGTCCGGCGCGGTCATTCCCGGCGAGTACCTGATCGTGTCGCGGACGGGCCTGTCGGCCCAGACGGTCTCCGCCACGCTTTCGGCGCTCGCGGTACCGACGGTCGGGACGCTCCGGCTCGCGCGGGCGGCGGGTGCTCCGACCATCGGCCTGTCGCTGTACCGCGCAGACCGTCGCCTGAGCGCGGTGCAGTCCAGCCGCGTCCTGACCACCCTGGCGGCCCAGCCGGGCGTGATTAGCGTCAGCGCGAACCGGCGCATGGATGCCCTGGCCACGCCGAACGACATGTACTACCCACTGCAATGGCATTACCCCGCCATCAACCTCCCGGAAGCCTGGAACCACACCACCGGCAAGGCCATCACCGTGGCCGTCGTGGACACCGGCATCATCACCCATCCGGATTTGTCCGGACAGGTGCTTCCCGGGATGGACTTCATCAGCGACATCACCCAGTCCGGAGACGGGGACGGCATCGACACGGATCCCACCGATCCTGGCGGGAGCGAGTACCACGGCTCCCACGTTGCCGGAACCATCGGCGCCAGGAGCAACAACGGTATCGGCGTGGCCGGCGTCGACTGGGCCGCGAAGATCCTGCCGGTGCGCGTGCTCAACCAGAACAGCGGCTCGCTGGCGGACATCCTGATGGGCACCCTGTGGGCGGCAGGCGAGAAGGTCGACGGCGCTCCCATGAACCCGAATCCCGCCCGCGTCATCAACCTGAGCTTGGGCGGCGCCGGCGACTGCACGGCCGCCGAGCAGCAGGTCTTCTCACAACTGAAGGCCAAAGGGGTTGTGACCGTCGTCGCGGCCGGGAATGACAACGTGGACGCCACCACCATCTCGCCCGCGAACTGCGCGGACGTGATCACGGTCGGCGCGGTCGGCCCGGACGGTCGGCGCGCTCCGTACTCCAACTACGGCCCGCGCATCGACGTGATGGCCCCCGGCGGGAATTCCAGCCTGGGCGTGACGGTCGGCGCGGACACGTACCCCGGCGGCGTCCTGAGCACCACCTACGACGACGCCACCAGCACCTACCAGTACGAATTCCTCGACGGCACCTCGATGGCCAGCCCGCACGTGGCGGGCGCGGTGGCTTTGCTGCTGGGGCAGAATCCTGCCCTCACGCCCGCCCAGGTGCTCGCCCGCTTGAAGGCCAGCGCCGTTCCGCTCGGCAGCCGGTGTGACATCACGGACGGATGTGGGGCCGGGCTGATCGACGCCAGCGCCTTACTGACGGGCGTGACGCCCACACCCGTCCCGACACCCACCCCGACCCCGCCGAGCAGGCCTCCCCTCGTCGAGGCACTGTACATGAATCTCAGCAATCCGGCTCAGCCACCCGATTACCGCCGCAGTGCCTCTATTCAGCTGCCCCTTGATAGTTTGGCCCCTGGATACGTCCTGAAAGACCTCCAGGCGGGATCCTATCTCGTTCGCGCGTGGCAAGATCTTAACGGCGACGGGAAGGTGAACGAGGGCGAACCCTACGCCGAGTATCCTAACTACATCACCGTCACGACCACCGCACAGGACATCACGGGCATCGACCTGACGCTGCAGGCCTACTCGGTGCAGTCCGCCGGGCTGAACGGCTCCAGGGCTTCCCTCGCCACTGTGAAGGCGGCGCTGGAAACGCTGATCCGCATGGGCCGCTGAACGAAGGCCCGCTAGACTCCGGCACATGCAACACCTCCGAGCCGTGATCCTCGATCTGGACGACACCCTCTTCGATGACACCGCCTGCACCCGCGCGGGCCTGGGTGCCCTGGCCACCCGGCACGGTATCGACCTGCACCCCGATGACCTGTTCGCCCGGCACGCCGCGCACATTCACGCCATCGATCCCCTGCTCTTCCGGGGAGAGATCGATGCCCACGGCGCCCGCGTCCTGCGCTTCACGCGCCTGCTGACGGAACTGGGCGTGCCGAACCCGGACGGCGAGGGGGCCACCGTCACGTACCGAGAAAGCTACCGCGCCCACTGGCAACTGCTCGCGGGAGCTAACACCCTCCTGCACACGCTGCGCGGGCGCGGCCTGAAAACCGCGATCCTCACCAATTACGTGCGCGAGGTGCAGCACGAGAAACTCTCGCACTTCGGCCTGGACGCCCTCGTGGACGCTGTGCTGTGCATCGAGGACGTGCCCGCTCCGAAACCCGCTCCGGGGGCGTATCACGCCGCCTGCGCCGCTCTGGATGTCGCACCCGCGCAGACCGTGATGGTCGGCGATTCGTGGACGAACGATGTGCAGGGCGCACGGGACGCGGGCCTGCACGCCGTCTGGATCAACCGCCGTGGGCTGGCCGCGCCGCTCCCGGACGTGGCCCAGGTCACCGCGCTCGATGAATTACCCGGTGTGCTCGGCCTGGTGGGCCGTGCGGCTCAGCGCTGACGCCAGCCGCTCCAGATCGGCCTCCACACTCCACAGGCCAGGCAGCACGTACTTCTCGATGATTCCCAGCGATTCCGCGTCCTGCTCTGGACGCGTGTGCTCGTGCAGCATCCAGCCGATATCCGCCGCCAGATCCTCCAGCGGCCGGCGGCACAGGTAGAAGCCCAGCGTATCCAGATCGGTCGTGAACTCCGTCCCCAGCCCCGCACGGTACGCGGGCAGGACCTCCGCCAGACGGGCATGCAGCATCCACAGGTCATGCTCGGGCGGGGCCAGCCGAGCCGTCTCCCAGTCGACGAGCCACAGGTTTCCCGTCGCGTCCCGCATGACATTCCCGCCGTGTGCGTCCGTATGGCACACCACGAAGGGCTGCGCTCGGTGACGGGCGCGTTCCGCGAACGCCTGGGCGCGATCCAGCACACTCAGGATCGTTGCACGCTGGGGAACCAGCAGGTCGCGCAGAGCTAGCAGCCCCGGCCGCGCGTCCGCTGGCAGCTCATGGATGGTTCGGAGGGTGTCCGTGAGCACAGCCTCGAACGGCATTCCAAACTCCTCGGGGGGCATCGGCAGAGCGGAGGTCTCTGGCAGGAGGCTCGCCGATCCCGCGTGCAGTTGTCCCAGCAGCAGCGCCAGCTCGGGCAGCGCCGTCTCCCAGTCCGCTCCCAGATTCACCGCGTCAATCCACGCGTAAGCAAAAACCCGGTAGCCATCGATGTCTGCCACCCACCCACCATCGACGGTCGGCATGGGCTCGGGTACACGGCCCAGCGTTCCCGTCGAGCGCAGGGCCTGAAGCAGCGGCAGTTCTGCCAGGGCACGCGCGGTCACCTGCTCGCCGTACACGGTAGGTGGCATGGCCTTCAGGAAGCACTTCCCGGACGGCCCCACGGCCCGGTAGGCAGGCGCGGTACCGTCCGGCAGGAAGGTCAGGGACTCCACGTTCAGACCGAAGGAAGAGCGCACGGCGGCGAGGAGAGCGGCGTGGTCGATGGGCGGCTCGGTGGCCATTACAGCGGAGGGTGACCGAGCTGGTCGACGAATCCGGCCTGAAGGCCGAGTAGTTCCTCAAAGGGCACCACATCGCGCTGACGTTCCGAGACTGAAGGCCCTTGAGCCCAGAGGAACGGATACACCAGAACACCCTCATCCCCTGACATTCGGGCGCAGTCCTGCTCCCAGCCAAGCCACCGCACCGTGGCATAAAACTGTGCCAGAGCACCAGCGGATGTCATCCACTCTAGGAAGTCGGTGTACCCCATGCCCAGGGGTTCCCACGCGAGCAAATCTGGAGCCAAGTAACTGACGCGTCCTGGGTCTGGCCCAAACGCGCCACCATTGAGTGCGAACTGCCCGCCCAGGACGTCATCGGCCACGACCGCATATCCACGGCCAGGGTGTGGATTAGCGTTCTGAAACCCCCGCTGGCAGCGAGGATGACCGCCAGCACCGCGCAGCCGGAGCCAGCCATGATCGACCAAGAGACCCGCAGAATGAAATACAAGTGCGCCCAGCGGACTCCTCAGAGTGACCTGAGTAAAGAGCAGTGCTCCGCTGGCATGTTCTGGTGTAGCGGGCAATACCTCAACCGGTACTGCCGAGGTACCGAGGACGCCTTGCACCTGCGGCCAGGCGGGATCGTGAACCTGAATGAGATCAGTCAGTGGACGGGTCACGGCAACAGCCTACACAGCCCTGGCCAGCACATTGCCAACAGCTACAGCACGTGCCTGCCATAATTTCAGCCCGCCACCGTCGCTTGCTTTTCAGCTCCTTCTCCGGCTAGGTGCAGCCACGTGCTCATGACGCTGTCGGGGTTCAGGCTGACCGAATCGATGCCCTGTTCCATCAGCCACCGGGCCAGGGCAGGGTGGTCGCTGGGGCCCTGCCCGCAGATGCCCACGTACTTCCCGGCCCGTTTGGCGGCGGCGATGGCCTGGGCCATCAGGGTCAGGACGGCCTCGTTCTGCTCGTCAAACAGGTCGGCGACCAGCCCGGAGTCGCGGTCGAGCGCCAGCGTGAGCTGCGTGAGGTCGTTGCTTCCGATGGAGAAGCCGTCGAAGTGTTCCAGGAACTGGTCGGCGAGGATCGCGTTGCTGGGGATCTCGCACATCATGATGATCTTCAGGCCCCCATCTCCATCGACCGCACCGTCGCCGCGCCTGAGGCCGTTCCGGCCCAGGATCTCGATGATCTGCGCGGCCTCGCCGACGGTGCGGACGAAGGGAATCATGACCTGCACGTTCGTGAGGCCCATGTCGCTCCGCACGAATCGGATGGCCTCGCATTCCAGGGCGAAGGCGGCGGCGAAGTCCGGACTGCGGTAGCGGCTGGCCCCGCGGAAGCCGATCATGGGGTTTTCCTCGGTGGGCTCGTAGGCGCGCCCGCCGATCAGGTGGGCGTACTCGTTGCTCTTGAAGTCGCTCAGGCGGACGATCACGGGCTTGGGCGCGAAGGCGGCGGCGATGCTGGACACGCCCTCGGCGAGCTTCTGGCGGAAGAACTCGCGGGGGCTGGCGTACCCGGCCGTTTTCACGTCGATCTGGGCCTTCACGTCCTCAGGAACGTCCGGGTAGTCGAGCAGGGCGCGCGGGTGGATGCCGATCACGTTCGAGCAGATGAATTCCACGCGGGCGAGGCCCACGCCCTCGTTCGGCAGGGCCGCGAAGCTGAACGCCCGGTCGGGCGAGGCGACGTTCATCATGATCTTCAGGCCGATCTCGGGCATGGCGTCCAGTTCCACGCGGTTCACGCGGAAGGCGAGCCGGCCCTCGTACACGGAGCCGGTATCGCCCTCGGCGCAGGAGACCGTCACCTCCTGCCCGCTGCGGAGGTCGCGGGTGGCGGTGCCGCTGCCGACCACGGCGGGAATGCCCAGTTCGCGGGCGATGATCGCGGCGTGGCAGGTGCGTCCACCCCGGTTGGTCACGATGGCCGAGGCGCGTTTCATGACGGGTTCCCAGTCAGGATCGGTCATGTCGGCGACCAGCACGTCGCCGTCCTGCACGCTGTCCATCTGCGAGATGTCCTTCACCACGCGCACCGTGCCCGCCCCGATCCGGTTGCCCACGGCGCGGCCCTCGATCAGCACCGGGCCCTGGCCGGTCAGCTCGAAGCGTTCCATAACCTTCCCGGTGCGGCTCTGCACGGTTTCCGGGCGGGCCTGGAGGATGTAGATCAGGCCGTCCCGGCCGTCCTTGCCCCACTCGATGTCCATGGGGCGGCCATAATGCTCCTCGATCGTCACGCACTGCCGCGCGAGTTCCGTCAGGTTGCCGTCCGAGAGACTGAACGTGGCCCGCTCGGATTCCGGCACCGCCAGCGTCTGCACCCCACCGCCATCGGCATACGTCATCTTCTTCGCCTTGCTGCCCAGCGTGCGGCGCAGGATGGCCTGCTTCCCCGCCTTCAGGGCAGGTTTGTACACGAAGAACTCGTCCGGATTGATGGCGCCCTGCACCACCAGTTCGCCCAGGCCGTACGCGGCGGTGACCAGTACGGCGTCCCGGTAGCCGCTCTCGGTGTCGAGGGTGAAGGCCACGCCGCTGGCCCCCAGGTCGGTGCGGACCATGCGCTGCACGCCCGCCGAGAGGGCCACGTCCGCATGCGCAAAATTGTGGTGGACGCGGTAGGCGATGGCGCGGTCGTTGTACAGGCTGGCGAACACCAGCCGGACATGGTGCAGCACGGACTCGATGCCGCGCACGTTCAGGTAGGTTTCCTGCTGCCCCGCGAAACTCGCCTCGGGCAGATCCTCGGCGGTCGCGCTGGATCGCACGGCCACGTCCGGGTCGGGCACGCCGGAGTCCAGTGCCAGGGCAGCGTAGGCCTCGCGGATCGCGTGTTCCAGGGCGGCGGGCAGCGACGCGTTCTCGACCCAGCCGCGAATCTCACGTCCGGCGGCGACCAGCGCCGTCACGTCGTTCACATCCAGCGCCGTGAGCGCCGCGCCGATCTTCTCCTCGATCCTGTTCTCGCTCAGGAACAGCCGGAAGGCGTCGGCCGTCGTGGCGAATCCGCCGGGCACGCGCACGCCCGCCCCCGCGAGGCCCTGGATCATTTCGCCGATCGAGGCGTTCTTGCCACCCACGATCTCCACGTCGGTCATCCTTAGTGTACCCAGCACGCGAATCATATCCATTGGCTTTCTCCGGTGTGACGAGGCTTTTCGGGTAGGTGGCGGAGGGGATTAGTGTGTCGAACTCCCGTCAGCTTACCGGCAAAGCGCCCCGCTGTCCGTCACCCGCTGGGGGACTCGACCGGGTTCCGACTATCTGGGTCACTCGACCGTGAAATCCGGCCCGGGCCATGCCACTGTGGCCCATGCCGGAGCCACGCACCGTCCTGATCGTCAGCGACCACACGGGCCTCACCGCCGAGAGCATTGCCCGCGCCCTGCTCACGCACTTTCCGCAGGTGCCCCTCAAGTACCTGCGCCGCCCATTCACAGCCAACGTGACCGCCGCGCAGAGCGTGGCCCGCGAGGTCAGCGCCCTCGCCGCGCGGGGCGAGCGGCCCATCGTCTTCACGACCGTCACCCAGGCGGACGTCATGCGGGAACTCCAGGCCGCACCTGCCGCCGTCTTCGACCTGCTCGGCCCCGGCCTGGACGCGCTGGAGCAGGAGTTGACCGTGCCGGCTGTCCGGCAGGTGGGCGGCCACCACGACATGCACGACCCGCAGGACTACCTGAACCGTATGGACGCCTTGGACTTCGCCCTCGCCACGGACGACGGCCTGGGCGACCGGCAGTACGGCCTGGCGGACGTGATCCTGGTCGGCGTTTCGCGCGCCGGCAAGACCCCCACGAGCCTGTTCCTGGCCCTTCAGCACGGCGTCCGCGCCAGCAACTATCCGCTGGCCGAGGACGACTTCGAGCGCGACAGTCTGCCCATCCCGCTGGAGGCCCACCGCGCGAAACTGCACGGCCTGACCATCGATCCGCGGCGGCTGCACGCCATCCGCACGCAGCGCAAGGCGGGGAGCCGGTACGCCAGCCTGGAACAGTGCGAGTTCGAGGTTCGGCGCGCCGAGCAGCTCTTCCAGCGGGCCGGACTCCCGGTGCGCGATACGACCTCCGCCAGCGTGGAAGAGATCGCCGCCGGGATCCTGACCACGCTGCGCCGGGGATAGGCTGCGCCATGGCCGCCGACCTGCTGGACACCCTGCTCGACTCGTGGGATCGCACCAACCGCATCATCGTGAACCTGCTGCGGGCCCTGCCGCCCGGCGGTCTGGAAGCCCGCGCCCTGCCCGGACATCCCACCGTCGCGCAGATGCTCACGCACGTCGCGTACGTGCGGCTGGCGCTGGTCGAGGAGAATGCCCCGGAGGCCGCCCGTCCGATTCCTGAGGAGGAATGGCGCGCGGAGACTGACCCTGACCGGATTGCCCTGGAGCTGACCGGGAGTGCGGCGGCCGTGCGGGACGCCGTGCGCGGCCGGATAGTGCAGGGACGGATGCTGGACGACCGCTACGATCACCCGCTCCTGCTCCTCCAGCATCTGATCTGGCACGAGGGCTACCACCACGGCCAGATCAAACTTGCCCTCCAGGCCGCCGGAATCCCCATCGCGGACGAGGCGGTTGGCCCCCTGACCTGGGGCGTGTGGATGCGCCGGAGCTGATAAGAGGATGGGGCGGGTCTGGGAGCGCGTTCCAGACCCGCCCCATCGCCTCTATCAGAGGTTCTTGGGGCCCTGCACCCGCTCAGCGCCGCGTGCGGTAGCGGCGGATCAGGGTATTCGTGCTGCTGTCGTGCTTCAGCTCGGGCTCCTGCGCCGCGTGCAGTTCGGGCACGATCTTCCCGGCCAGCACCTTGCCCAGTTCGACGCCCCACTGGTCGAAGGAATTGATGTTCCACACGGCCCCCTGTACGAAGACCTTGTGCTCGTACAGGGCGATCAGGGCACCCAGGATGCGCGGCGTCAGGCGGTCGGCGAGGATGGTGTTGGTGGGGCGGTTGCCTTCGAACACGCGGTGAGGCGCCAGGTCCGGCGTGACACCCTCGTCCAGCACCTGCTCCAGCGTCTTGCCGAAGGCCATCGCCTCGGTCTGGGCAAACACGTTGGCCATCAGCAGGTCGTGGTGCGGCGCTTCATCGCCGAGTGGCAGCGGGTTGAGGGTCTGACAGAACCCTATGAAATCGCAGGGAATCAGCTTGGTGCCCTGGTGGATCAGCTGGTAGAAGGCGTGCTGCCCGTTCGTGCCCGGCTGCCCCCAGATGACCGGGCCCGTCTGATAATCCACGTGCTGGCCGTCCAGGGTAATGTGCTTGCCGTTGCTCTCCATGTCCAGCTGTTGCAGGTACGCCGGGAAGTACGCGAGGTACTGGTCGTAGGGCAGCACGGCGTGGCTCTGAGCATCGTGAAAGTTGTTGTACCAGATGCCCAGCATGCCCAGCAGCACCGGCAGGTTGCTCTCCAGCGGCGCGGTGCGGAAGTGCTCGTCCATATCGTGAAAGCCCGCAAGCAGCTCCCGGAAGCCGTCTGGGCCGACCGCCAGCATCAGGCTCAGGCCGATGGCGCTGTCCATGGAGTAGCGTCCCCCCACCCAGTCCCAGAAGCCGAACATGTTCGCCGGATCGATCCCGAATGTCTGCACGGCCTCCGCATTGGTCGAGACGGCCACGAAATGCCGGGCCACGGCGGCGTCGTCTTTCAGCGCTGCGAGCAGCCACGTGCGGGCGCTCCGGGCATTCGCCATCGTCTCCTGCGTGGTGAAGGTCTTGGAACTCACGATCACCAGCGTCTCGGCCGGGTCGAGGTCGCGGGTCTTCTCGACGAGGTCCGTGCCGTCCACGTTCGAGACGAAGCGCAGGGTCAGGTTCCGCTGCGCGTAGTGCTTCAGCGCCTCGGCGGCCATGACCGGCCCCAGGTCGCTGCCGCCGATTCCGATGTTCACGATGTTCTTCAGGGGCTTGCCGGTATAACCCAGCCACGTGCCGCTCCGCACCTGATCCGCGAAGGCCGCCATCCGATCCAGGACGTCATGAACGTCCGGTACCACGTTGCGGCCGTCCACCATCACCGTGGCGTCCCTGGGCGCCCGCAGGGCGGTGTGCAGTACGGCGCGGCCCTCGGTGACATTGATCTTCTCGCCCGCGAACATCGCGTCACGCTTCTGCGGCACGTGGGTTTCGCGCGCCAGGTCGAGCAGGAGCTTCATCGTTTCGTCCGTCACACGGTTCTTGCTGTAGTCCAGGTAAAGGCCCGCACCCTCGGCGCTCAGGCGTTCTCCCCGGGTGGCGTCGGCTCCAAACAGGGTGCGTAGAGTCATGTTTTTGCTGTCCTGAGCGTGTTTTTCCAGGGATTGCCAGGCAGTGGTCTTGGTGAGCGTTGCCGTCATGTGTGAACCTCCTGAGGAGCCCGGCCCGGTGGCCTACCCCCGAACGATGCCACGATACCCCCCCGCCCGGAGGGCCGGAATTAATTGTCCACGCGGTGAGAGGGACGTGTGAACGCGCCCCGTAACCTGCCTCATGCAAAGGAACCGACCACTCACTCCATGGGAATCGCGGGGCACCCCGGCCAGTGCGCTCCCCCACCGTCGCCCCGGTCAGCCTGCTCCCCAGCGCAGTGGCTACACGCCACAGACCCTGACCTCCGCCTTGATCGCCGAGGAACAGCGTCAGGTCTTCGCGATCCTCAATCGCCTGCGCCAGGCCCGCCTGCGCTGAGCATCCGACCCGCACCGGACGGTGCCCGTCTCCCGCCAGTTCGTACCAAGCGGCCCCCACCGGATTTCGACCGGTGGGGGCCGCTTGGGATTGGTAAGACTGCTGGCTTACTCCTGATCAGGCGTGGTCGAGGCAACCACCGCGCCAGGGGCCAGGGCACCGTACATCAGCAGCGAGAAGCGATCCTGCCAGTCACGCTGCACTTCCCGCTGGTCGCGGTGCCCACCGTGCAGCAGGGCCAGCAGGCAGGCATCGACCAGCAGGGCGCTGAGCATGCCCACGTTCGCCTCGGGTCGAAGGTTGCCCTGGTGCTGCATGGCCAGCAGTACCGGCTCGACCAGGGCGCCCAGCGTCAGGGCCGTTCTCAGGCCCGCTCCCGGCTGGCCGGACGCCGACTGGGCCGGGCCGACCGGCGCTGTTCCGTGGGCCTCCGGCGCCACGTGGGCAGTGCCCAGCACGGCCTGTCCGACCGCGCCCGCCAGGTGGCGGTAGCGGACGCCCAGGTCAGCCATGCGCGTGGTCACCTTCTCCCAGACCTGCTGCGGATTCGCGCCCGCGTGCAGGCGGGCCAGGGCGTCGTCCCGGCTCTCCGCGACGGCCTTCTCGAAATGGGCGAGGAGCATGTGCACCTTGCTGGGAAAGTATCGGTACAGGTTCGTGCGGCTCACGAAGGCAGCGCGGGCGATGTCCTGCGCGCTGGTGGCTTCGAGACCGCCACGCGCGAACAGCTCGAACGCGACCCGCGCAATGCGGTCACGCCTGGCCTGCTCCTGCTCGAGACGGTCTACCTTCACACGAACAGCATACTGTGCCCGATCTGCGGGAATGTTCGGGCCGCCTGATCGGGTGTTCACGTGCCCTTGGGATGCTGAGCGCCATCCCACTGTGGCTGGCGTGGCTGGAGCAGCCCTGCATTTCCCACCATACCCCCAACGCCCCCCGCTCGCTGTGAGGTCTTCGCCTGACAGCTCATGAACCCTGGGCCTAGAGTGGCTTACCGGGGCCCGCCCCAGGGCAGGCGCCGCCGGGAAAAGGCGAGGTGAGGTCTGTGCACATCTACAAGCTGTCCGGCCGGAACGTCGAAGTCACCGATGCAATGCGCGACTACGTGGAGGACAAGCTCACGCGGCTTGACCGGTACCACGACCAGATCACGGACGCGCGGGTCACCCTGACCGTCCGCGATGTCCGCGACGCGGCCCGCCGCAACCGGGTCGAAGTGCAGCTGAACGTGCCCCACGGGATTATCCGCGCGGAGGAACACCACTCCGACATGTACGCCGCCATCGACAAGGCCAGCGACGTGCTCGAACGCCAGCTGCGCAAGTTCAAGACCCGCTACATGAAGCACCGCCATGACGCCGTGCCGCAGCCCGAGCCCGGCCCGGCCGAGGCGGATGTGAACGCCGGCTACGACGATGTCAGCGAGTTCAGGCCTGAGATCGTCCGCACCAAGCGCTTCGAGCTGCGCCCCATGAGCCCGGAGGACGCCGTGGCCCAGATGGAGGCCCTCGGGCATGATTTCTACGTGTTCGTGCACATGAAGTCCGGGCATTCCGCCGTCGTGTACCGCCGCAAGGACGGGCACTTCGGCCTGATCGAACCGAGCGCCTGAACGCGGCGTGATCCGGGGGTGGGGCGCGTCCCCACCCCTCACGTTGTGTTCACGTGCCCCGCAGGCCCGGCGCGGCAATCTGCTAGCCTGCGCCTCGTTGTGATCGCGTACGTGATCAATCCAGGTACCAGCGGCGTGAAACTCGCGTGCGCGCTCATCAAGCCGAGCGCCAATCCCTCGCTGCCCGGCCAGCTGCGCGTGACCCTCACCCGCGATGAATTGCCCCTGGACGCGCCGCCCACCGCGGCGGATCTCCCGGAACTCGTCCGGAACATCCTGGAACTCACCAAGGACTGGGAAGCGCCGGACGTCATTGTCGGCCGGGGGGGCCTGATCGGGAAAGTCAGCGCCGGCACGTACCCGGTCACGCCGGAACTGGCCGAGTACGCCGTGCAGGGCGAGCGCTCGCAGCTGCCCGGCAACCTGGGCGGCCCGCTCGCGCTGGCGGTCGCGCAGGAACGGGGGGTGCCCGCGTATATCGTTGATCCGCAGAGCGTGGATGAACTCCTGCCTGAGGCGCGTGAAACGGGGCTGCGCGGCCTGAAGCGGGTTTCCCAGTTCCACGCCCTGAACGCCCGCGTGGTCGCCCGTCACGCCGCCCACGAGATCGGCAAACGGCTGGCCGAGGCCCGCGTGGTGGTGGCGCACCTGGGAGCGACCACCTCGGTCACCGCGTTCGAGCAGGGTCGCGCCGTCGACACGAGCGGCACCGGCCCGGACGGCGGCCCGCTGGGCGCGCTGCAAAGCGGCCCGCTGCCCGCCCGGATGCTGCTGGCCCTGGCCCGCGAGCACGGAGAGGAACGTGCCCTGGAGCTGCTCGCCGCCGGGGGTGGCTTCCTGTCCCTGGCGGGCAGCGCAAACCTCAAGGAACTTGAAGCGCGGTCTGCCAGTGACCCCGAGGTGCAGGCGGCGGTGGCCGCCTTCGTGCATCAGGTCTGCAAGGCCGTCGGCGCCCAGACCGGAGCGCTCCGGGCCCGCCCGGACGCCATCGTGATTACCGGCGGCATCGCCAAGTGGGAGGACGTGGTCGACCGCATCGAGCGGCGCCTCGCGTGGATCGCGCCGATTCTGGTCATTCCCGGCGAGCTGGAACTCGAAGCCCTTGCGGAGGGCGCCGGCCGGGTGCTGCTCGGCCTCGAGGCCGCCCGCGAGTGGAAGGCGCCCGCGTCCGCCGGGAGCTGAGTGGCCCGCCGCGCGCCAAGGGTCTCTCCAGCGCCGATCCGCGCGACCTCAATGTGGCGGGTCGATCAGGTGTTCCTGGCCCGGCGCGGCATGCGCGTCGAAGTGACCTGCTCGCTTGTGAACGATCAGGGCGGCCTGCGCAACCTGTCCATCACGGCGCCAACGGACGACCCCACCCAGGCTGTGCGGCACGCGGCGCGCTTCATTGCGGGGAAGGGCAACGTGAGCGGCGCGCGGCAGGCCCGCGTGCGCTGGACACGCGAACAGGCGACCACCGCGCAGGACGCCCTGATCCGCGACCGCGCCCTGGAAGATGAATTTCTCGACGAGTTCGAGGAGACCCTGGCCGCCGTCCGGGATCAGCAGCGCTGAGTGGTGCTCCAAACGCACCGTGGCACGGTGATGAGCGAACGTGCAGGGAACGGGCACTTGTGCCGGTGGGCGGCAGGTGTACACTCGCCTCTACACACCTGACTGTCTGCCGGCGTCCGTCCGCCAGCCCTGCCGTTCACCCTGAAAGGATCGGTGGTTCAAGTGCCCGTCCGTATTGTGAGTGTCGCCGCGCACAGCGGCGCTGGTAAAACCACGTTGACCGAAGCCCTGCTGCACCGTAGCGGGGCCACTTTGCGTCTGGGCCGTGTGGAGGACGGCACGACCGCCAGCGACCACACCGACGCCGAGCGGGCCCACGGCTTCTCGATCTCGACCGGCGTGGTTCGTCTGACCCACCGCGACACCGAGATCACCATTCTGGATACGCCCGGCTACGCGGACTTCGTGCGGGAGATCCGGGGGGCTGTGCGCGCCGCTGACGCCGCCTTGATCGTCGTTAGCGCCGTGAGCGGCGTGGAGGTCGGCACCGAGCGCGTGTGGGCCACCGCCGACCGCTTCTCCATGCCGCGGCTGGTCGTGGTCAACAAGATGGATCGCGAACGCGCGGACTTCTTCGCGGTGCTAGCCGACATCAAGGCCAGCCTGAAGGGCTCCTCGGCGGCCGTCGCCGTGCCTGTTGGAGAGGGAACGGACTTCACGGACGTCGTGGACGTCTTGAGTGGTCGAACCTCCGGCGGGCAGGCGGCGCCGGACGCCCTGCGAACCGTGCTGCGCGAGGCACGTGAGAACCTCGTGGACACCATCGTCGAGACGGACGACGACCTGATGAACCGCTACCTGGAGGGCGAGGAGATCACGGAGGACGAGCTGCGTACCGCCCTCCTGCGCGCCACCCACACGGGCACCCTCTACCCAGTGCTGCCCGTGAGCGCCACGACCGGGGTGGGTCTGGATGTCCTGAGCGACCTGCTGGTGGATGGCCTGCGCTCGGGGCGGGAACGCGGCCCCGTGACCGGCCTCGACGGACAGACCCGCGAGCCCCGCGCGGACGCGCCCTTCAGCGCCCGCGTGTGGCGCATGAGCATCGACCCCTTCGTGGGAAAGATCGCGTACATCCGCGTGTGGAGCGGCACCCTGAAACCCGGCGACACCGTGCGGAATACCACGCGCGGCATCGACCTGAAACCCGCGCACCTGTACGTCATGAACGGCAAGGATCTGACCGAGGTACCGGCACTCCAGGCGGGCATGATCGGCGTCCTGACCAAACTCTCGGATCTGCACACCGGGGACACCCTCGCCGATCCGGCCCAGCCCATCGAATACGACCCGCTGTGGCTGCCTGACCCGGCCCACACCGTCGCCCTGCATCCCGTCACGCGGCAGGACGAGGACAAGATCGGCGTGGCCATCGCCCGCCTGATGGAGGAGGATCCCACCCTGCACTTCACGCGCGAGGCGCAGACGGGCGAGCAACTCCTGAGCGGCATGGGCGACATGCACACCACCATCGCCATCGAGAAACTCGCTGCGCTGGGCGTGAACGTCACCACCACGCCCCCCCAGATTCCGTACCGCGAGTCCATCCACGCGAGCAGCGAGGCGCAGGGCAAACACAAGAAACAGAGCGGCGGGCACGGCCAGTACGGTGATTGCAAGATCCGCATCGAGCCCGGCGAGGGCTACGGCTTCAAGAGTGCCGTGGTGGGCGGCGCGATTCCCGGCAAGTACATTCCCAGCATCGAGAAGGGCGTGCAGGACGCCATGCTCCGGGGAAGCCTCGCCGGGTACCCCCTGCAGGACATCCACGTGACCGTGCTCGACGGCAGTTACCACGACGTGGACAGCAGCGACATCGCGTTCCGCACCGCTGGCAGCCTTGCCCTGAAGAATGCGCTGGAAGGCGCTCGGCCCGGCCTGCTGGAACCCGTGATGCTCCTGAAAGTCCGCGCGCCCGCCCAGTTCACCGGCGATCTGATCGGCGACCTCCAGACCCGCCGCGCCCGCGTGCAGGGCATGGAACCCGAAGGCACCGTCATCACCGTGACCGCCGTCGTGCCGCAATCGGAACTGCAGACCTACTCCGCCGACCTGAGAAGCCTGACCGGCGACCGGGGCGCCTTCAGCGTCAAACCACACGGATATCAGGACGTGCCCGAGCACATCGCCAGGAAGGTCATCGAGGATCGAAAGGCCGTCCTGGCGAACGCCTAAGCGTCAGTCAGGAGCTTGCCCTGTCCAGAACGCACTGAACGGGTACCATCGAAGCTGCCCGCTGTCGAGCTCGCGTTCGCGCCATACGAACTGATCGCCTGCACCAGGCGTGGTGGCCAGAATGTCCTCTGGTTGTACGACAGCCGGATTGAGGCGTGTGCTTCGGAGATGGATGACCTCACCGAATCGCGTCAGCAGCAGGGTGTTGTCCGACCGGGTGATCCTGAGCAGTTCCGTCGCGGCGTTGTACGTGATGACCGTCTGGGCGGCCAGCCGGGCCGTAGAGGGAAGAGCCACATCTGCCGTCTGAGGCGGAGTGTCCAGTGCGAGCTGATACTCGACGGTGCCGCCTGTGGCCAGGGAGACGCGGAGTGCATCACGCCCAGTCAGCCACTCGACATCAAACATCTGCACGTCCTCTGTTCTGGCCTGGAACACCTGCTGCTCCGTTCGGGCGTTGAAAACCACCAGTTCGGCGCCGCTATACCTGAGCGCGGCCAGGAGTGGCGCTGTACGGTGCCAGCGAACGCTGGCCCACACGTCGGAATTTCGGCCGGTGGGCAGTTGCCAGACCACTAAGCCGTCTCTGGCATGAACCACGGCCAGCAGGTTGTACTCGCCCGCAGCGGCGATGAACTCGCCGTCATGGCTCCATGACGTTGCGTACACCGCTAAGCCGAGATCGACATGCCACTGTTCCACACCGGTCGCCGCGTTGAGGATGAGAAGCGCCTCGGAATGGGAGCCGACCGCGATCCACTCGCTGTCGGGGCTGAAGGCCAGGCCCTGTGTCCACTCGCCAAGGTGATGCGACCAGATGATGGCACCAGATGACGCGCGAATCAGCGTGACCCAGCCCTCCTCACCGCTGGAGCACAGCAGTTGACCGTCCGGGCTCCAAATGACTGTGACAATCGCGTCCTGTTGAATGCGTGCGTGCCAGCGCGTGTGACCCGTTCGCGCGTCAACAATCCTCAAGTGGTGATCCGCCTCAACAATGGCAAGCCCAGAGCCGTCAGGGCTGACGCGGTCGAACTCCATGGGTCGTTCACCAGGGAACCCCTGACGGTCTTTCTTTCGCTCCTCTCCCAGCCGATCGAAGAGTGTGATGATCATGCACTGGCTTCCACAACCGGCATGTATTCGAGGAGGGTTCGACATGGGCTCGGAGGGTGCAACGCTGCACTCTCACTTTTTCCAGCATTCGTCATGACACGGGAATCCGGTGGTCAGACTTCGTTGCTGCGGTCACCTCGTCGGCCGCGCCGCTGAACTGGGCGGCGTAGAGCCCGGCGTACAGGCCGTGGCGGGCGAGCAGTTCCTCGTGCGAGCCCTGTTCGACGATCTGCCCGTCCTGCATGACCAGGATCAGGTCAGCGTCGCGGATGGTGCTCAGCCGGTGCGCGATCACGAAACTCGTGCGGTCGCTTCGCAGGGCGGCCATGGCCTGCTGCACCAGCAGTTCCGTGCGGGTATCCACCGAGGAGGTGGCCTCGTCAAGGATCAGCAGATCGGGGTTTGCGAGGAAGGCGCGGGCAATGGTGATGAGCTGCTTCTCGCCGGCGCTGATGTTTCCAGCCTCGTCGTCGAGCACGGTGTCGTAGCCCGCGGGCAACGAGTGCACGAAGCGGTCGACGTAGGTGGCCTGCGCGGCGGCGAGGATCTCGGCGTCGGTGGCACCGGTGCGGCCATAGGCGATGTTGTCGCGGATGGTGCCGGCGAACAGCCAGGTGTCCTGCAGGACCATGCCGATCCTTGAGCGCAGTTCCCGCCGGGGCAGTTCCGTGATGTCCACACCATCCAGCGTGATGCGCCCGCCACTGAGTTCGTAGAAGCGCAGGATCAGGTTCACCAGCGTCGTCTTGCCTGCGCCGGTGGGGCCGACGATGGCGACCGTCTGGCCCGGCTGCACGGTCAGGTTCAGGTGCTGGATCAGAGGCCGGTCCGGAGTGTACGAGAAGCTCACGTCCTCGAAGCGGATCTCTCCGCGCGCCACAGGCGTCGGCCGCGCGGCTGGCGTGGCCACCGCGTCCGGCAGCTGTTCAGGCGCGTCCAGCACCTGGAAGACCCGCTCGGCGCTGGCCACGCCGGATTGCAGCAGGTTCGCCATGGAGGCCACCTGCGTCAGCGGTTGAGTGAACTGCCGCGAGTACTGGATGAAGGCCTGCACGTCGCCCAGCGAGAGCTGCCCGGACGCGACCCGCAGGCCGCCGACCACGGCGATGGCCACATAGTTGAGGTTCCCGAGGAACATCATGGCGGGCATGATCGTGCCGCTGATGAACTGCGCTCCGAAGGCCGCGCCGTACAGTTCGTCGTTCTTGACCTTGAAGGACGCGTCGGCCTCCTGCTGGCGGCCGTAGAGTTTCACGAGGCCGTGCCCGGTGAAGGTCTCCTCGATCAGGCCGTTCAGTTCCCCGGTGTGCTTCCACTGCCGCACGAACAGCTTCTGCGAGCGTTTGGCCACCGCGCCGGTCAGGGCCATGGACAGCGGAATGGTGACCAGCGCGATCAGGGTGAGCAGCCACGACAGGCTGAACATCATGCCGATCACGGCGACCACTGTCAGCAGCGACACCAGCAGTTGCCCCAGGGTCTGCTGCAGGCTGGTGCCCACGTTGTCCACGTCGTTCGTCACGCGGCTCAGCAGTTCCCCGCGCGGCTGGCCGTCCACGTAGGGCAGGGGCAGGCGGTTGAGCTTCGCAGCCACGTCGGTGCGCAGGCGCGACACGGTGCCCTGGATGACGCTGGCCAGCAGGTAGCCGGACAGCCACTGCAGCCCGGCCGCGATCACGTACAGGCCCAGGGCGAGCAGCAGCACGCGGCCCAGCGCGGTCATGTCGATGCCCTGGCCGGGCGTGAGGGTCATGGAGGCGAGCAGGTCGGCCATGCGGCCCTGGCCGCTGGCGCGCAGCCCTTCCAGCGCCGCCTCCTTGGTCGTGCCGGCGGGCAGACGGGCGCTGATGAACCCGGAGAAGATCAGATCGGTCGCGCGGCCCAGGACACGCGGCCCCAGCGCACTGAGCGCCACGCTCAGCACCGACAGGAGCACGATCACGGCCACCTGGGCGCGGTAGGGCGCGAGCTTGCCCAGCAGGCGGCGCGCGGACGGGCCGAAGTTCGACGCCTTCTCACCGGGCACGCCCATCTGCATGTGGGGCGGCCCGCCCCGGCGGACGCCGGCCGGGCCACGCCGGGCCTCGGCGGCGCGTTCCTCCTCGCTGCGGACGCCTTCGCCACGGGTCATGCGGCCACCTCGTCCTGGGCGGCCTGCTGGGACTGCACGATTTCCTGGTAGGTGGGGCAGGTCAGCAGGAGGTCGTCGTGTGTTCCCTGGCCGACGGTCCGGCCGTCGTCGAGCACGATGATCTGGTCGAAGTCCACGATGGTCGAGACCCGCTGGGCGACCACGATCATGGTGGCGTGCTGCGTCACCGGTTTCAACGCGCGGCGCAACCGGGCGTCGGTGGCGAGGTCGAGGGCCGAGAAGGCGTCGTCGAACAGGTACACGTCCGGGCGGCGTACCACGGCGCGGGCGATGGCGAGGCGCTGGCGCTGGCCGCCGGAGACGTTCGAGCCGCCCTGCGCGATCTTCGCGTCCAGGCCGCCGTCCATGGCGGCCACGAAGTCCTCGGCCTGCGCGATCCGCAGGGCGTCCCACAGTTCCTCGTCGGTGGCGTCGGGTTTGCCGTAGCGGAGGTTGCTGGCGACCGTGCCGGAGAACAGGAAGGGCCGCTGCGGCACGAAGCCCACGTGCGGCCACAGGCTGTCCAGGTCGAGGTCGCGCACGTCCACGTCACCCAGGCGCACGCTGCCGCCCGTTGCGTCGAACAGGCGTGGAATCAGGTTCAGCAGCGTGGTCTTGCCCGCGCCGGTGCTGCCAATGATGGCGGTCGTCTGGCCGGGTCTTGCCGTGAAGGACACGTGCTCCAGCACCGGCACCTGCGCGCCCGGATACTGGAACGACACGTCCCGCAGTTCGATATCGGCGGCATGCAGCGCAGCGGTGACCGGATGTGCGGACGGCACCACCGAGGAGTCCGTGTCCAGCACGGCGCTGATCCGCTCGGCCGACACCGAGGCGCGCGGAATCATCATGGACATGAAGGTCGCCATCATGACGGCCATCAGGATCTGCATCAGGTAGGCCATGAACGCGGTGAGTGCGCCGACCTGCATCTCGCCGTTCTGCACGCGGCCCGCGCCGAACCACAGCACCGCCACCGTGGACACGTTCAGCACGATCATCACGATGGGGAAGACCAGGGCCTGAAGGCGGCCTACCGTCAGGGCCGCGTCCGTCAGGGTGGCGTTCGTTTCCCCGAAACGGGCGGTCTCGACGTCCTCGCGCACGAAGGCCCGCACCACGCGGATACCGGTGATCTGCTCGCGCAGCACGCGGTTCACGGAATCGATGGCGGTCTGCACGATCCGGAACTGCGGCAGCATCTGCCGGATCACCAGGCCCACGCCCAGGATCAGCAGTGGTACGGCCACCGTGATCAGCCACGACAGGGCCACGTCCTGCCGCAGCGCCATGATGATCCCGCCGATCATGGAGATCGGGGCGTTGACCATCATCGCCAGCGACATGAACATCAGCGTCTGCACCTGCGTGACGTCGTTGGTGGTGCGCGAGATCAGGGTGGGTGCGCCGAACTGCGCCACCTCGCGCGACGAGAAGGTGCCGACCCGGTGGAAGATTGCGGCCCGCAGGTCACGGCCCAGGCCCATCGACGTTCGGGCGCTGTAGTACACGGCCCATACGGTCGCGCCGATCTGAAGCAGGCTGAACAGCAGCATCCACCCGCCGGTGTGCAGGATGAAGGCGGTGTCGCCTACGGCCACGCCCTTGTCGATGATCTCGGCGTTCAGGGTGGGTAGATACAGGGCGGCCAGGGTCGTCGCCAGTTGCAGTGCCAGCACGGCCAGGATGGCTCTGGTGTACGGCCGGGCATACGTCAGGATCAGGCGGATCAGCATCGGAACTCCTCCGGCGGCGCTGAACTCACGGCGCGCCGCTCCACTCCGGCATGATGCGCCCATCTGGCCCGCCCGACCTCCGCCGAATGGCCAGTGGTGCCCGGCCGGGTCACGGCGCTACGATTGGGTGAGGAAGAGTGCCGCGCGGGTCACACGGCGCGTCCCTGGGGGCAGGGAAGATCGTCGGGGCTCCGGGACGGCGGGCCAGACGTTCGCCCGGGGACGTGTAGCATCGGGCGCATGACCCCTGCCGTGATTGCCGATCTGCGTTCCGATACCGTCACCACGCCCACGCCTGCCATGCGCGAGGCCATGGCGCAGGCGGCGGTGGGCGACGACGTGTACGGCGAGGATCCGACCGTCAATGCCCTCCAGGCCGAGGTGGCGCGCCTGACCGGTCATGAGGCGGGGCTGTTCATGCCGTCCGGCTCGATGACCAACCAGGTGGGGATCGCCGTGCACACGCGCCGGGGCGAGGAGGTCATCTGCGCCGAGGGCAGCCACATCTACGAGTGGGAGCTGGGCATGATGGCCGCGTTCAGCGGCGTGGTGCCGCGCTTCGTGCCCGCGCCGCTGGGGGTGCCCGCGCCGGAGGACGTCCGCGCGGCCGTGCGGCATTCGGTGCACCAGTCGCCCACCGGCCTGATCAGCCTGGAGAACACGCACAACAAGGCGGGCGGCACTGTGATCCCGCTGGACGTCCTCGCGCAGATCCGCGCTGTGGCCGACGACGAGGGTTTGCCCCTGCACCTCGACGGCGCGCGGGTCTTCAATGCCGCCGCCGCGCTGGGCGTGCCGCTCTCCGAGATCACGCGGCACTTCCACACGGTCAGCGTGTGCCTGAGCAAGGGGCTGGGCGCGCCGGTGGGCAGCGTGCTCGTCGGCAGCGCCGAGCATATGAAGGAGGCGCACCGCTACCGCAAGATGCTCGGCGGCGGCATGCGGCAGGCGGGCATTCTCGCGGCGGCGGGCCTGATCGCCCTGCGCGACGGCCCGACCTGGCTGCAGGACGACCACAGCCGGGCGCGCACCCTCGCCGAGGCCCTGGTCGGGGCCGGGTATGACGTGAACCTCGCGGCTGTCCAGACGAACATCATCTATGCGACCATCCCGGACGCCGCTGGGCGCAGCGCCGCGTGGGCCGAGAAGGGCGTGCTCGCCAATGCCCTCGGGCCGGATTCAGTGCGCTTCGTGCTGCACCATCAGATCGACGACGACGCGCTGGACGGCGCGATCCGGGTGCTGACCGCCTGACCGCCGCCACTCCCCCCAAGGGCGGAGGACGGCTGCGGGCCGCTCAGGGTAGGCTCTGGGTATGACCTGGCCGGACGCTCCCCTCGTTGCCGCCGACACCCAACCGGGTTCCACCGTCCCGCAGGGTGCGCCGGGCGTCCGGGCCGTCGACGGCAACCGCGCCGCGCTGACGCTGCTGATCGTGCAGAACGTGGTCGCGGCGCTGGGCGTGGGGCTGGACGTGCCCAGCGGCGGCAAGACCCTGCACGTGGGCCTTCACCTGCCGCTCGGGAGTGCGCTGCTGCTGTCGTTCGCCGTGCTGGTGCTGGTGGCCTTCACGGCCTTCCGCCCGGCCATGCGGGCACTCATGCAGGATTCCCGCTGGCGCACCCCGCCGTCGTGGGGACTGGCGCTGGCGGCCTTCGTGCTCGCGTTCCTGGTGTCGCGGGCCTTTGCGCTGGCGTATGTGAGTTTCTTTCCGGACTCGATCAGCGCCGTGCCGCAGTTCCTCACGACGGGCTCGGCGCTGGTGCCCATGCTGCTCGCGGCGGGCCTGCTGGTGCCGCTGGCCGAGGAGATCGCCTTCCGTGGGCTGATGATGCGCGGCCAGGAACGCGCCGCCGGATTTACGGTGGCCGCGCTGGCGACCACCGCCGCCTTCGCGGTCGCGCACGGCGTGCCCGCCAGTGTGGCGGGCATCCTGCCCTTGGCGTACGTGCTGGCGCGGCTGGTGCAGCACACCGGCAGCCTGTGGAACTCCGTGATCGTGCACGCGCTGAACAACACGCTGTCCATCGGTCTGGGCTCGCTCCTGGCCGGACAGAACCTGGGCGATGCCAGCCAGGCTGGCGCGGTGCTCGGCAGCTCCTCGCTGAAACTCCCGCTGGCCATCGGGGCGCTGCTGTTCGGCGTGGTCGTGCTGGTCGTGCTGCACCTGTGGCTGGTGCCCCGCCGCGATTCCACGGAACGCGTGGCCCCCGGCCCCTGGCTGAGCGGCGCATACGTGGTGATCGTGCTGTTCGGCGTGGGCACCATGCTCTCCACCTTCCCCGCCGTCACGCACCTCTTCGGCACGTTGCGCGGAGCGCTGCACTGACGTGATGGCCCCACCGGGCATCATCGACCGCCTCAAACGGCTGGCCCGGAGCCTCAAGGCTGACCTGCACGCGCTGTCCATTGCCGCTCGCGATCCCCGCACTCCATGGGTGGCCAGGATCATGGCGCTGCTGGTGCTCGCCTACGCCCTGAGTCCCATCGACCTGATTCCCGATTTCATTCCGGTGCTCGGCTACCTGGATGACCTTCTGCTGGTGCCGGCCGGCCTGTGGCTGGCCCTGCGCCTGATCCCGCCGGAGGTGATGGCCGACGCCCGGGCACGGGCGTCGGCGCACCCGGCCCGATTGCCTCGCAGCACGCTGGGACTGGTCTTCATGCTGCTGGTCTATGCCGCCCTGATCGCGCTGCTGGGCTGGTGGTGGACGCACCGCGTGCATCCTGCCGGGTAGGATGGCCGGGCATGGCCCGCACCCGCATCCGCCCACCCGATCCGCTGCCCATCCTGAACGAACCGGCCGCGCCGCTGCCCACGCTGCTGCTGACGGGGCCACGGGTGTTCGCGGCGGCGCTGGCCCCCACCACCCCCCGCGCGTGGCGCTACGGGGCGGTCGTCGTGCTCAGCTCGGTGCTGTCCGGGCTGGCCTACACCCTGGTCGTCCGTCACGCCACGGTGCACGCGGCCACGGTCGCCGAAACGCCGGTTCCGGGGCTTCCCGCGCTGCTGGTCGATGTCCTGGGCGGCATGTTCCTGGGCCTGCTCACGGCTGTCCTGATGTGGGGACTGGGGTTCCTGGGGGCCGGACGTGCGGCCCGATCCGCCGAGGTGTACGGCGCGAGTTTTGCCCTGCTGCCGCCCCTGTGGCTGCTGGTGATCCTCTGGACGCTGCTGACCCCGGCCGCCGCGTGGCTGCCCGACGCGGCGGCGCTCCAGGCCGCCGGATCGAATCTCGGGAATCTCCAGATCGCGGGCCTGCGGACGGCGGCCGGCACCCAGGCGGGCTTCCTGCTGCTGGTCGTGACGCTGCTGGGCACCGTGGCCCAGTGCGCCCTCGCCTTCCCGGCCCTGCGGGTTCTGACCGGCAAGCCGCTGCGCGCGGCCCTGGGGAGCCTGCTGCCGCTGCTGCCCGCGCTGCTCGTCCAATTCGTGGGGGTGGCCCCGCTGGCCATCGCCGCGCTGTCCCGGCCCCCCGGCGCCTGACGGAGGTCACGCGCTGCGGTGACCCTCTAAATAGGTCTACGACGCGCCCGATCCCAGCACGCTGTGCGCGGGATCCCACAGGCGCCACAATTCGTACACGCCGACCAGGGTGTGCAGCACGACCTTGGCAGCAATTCCGGCCAGCAGGCCGATCAGGGTGCCCCACGCGGAACGCAGGGAGTCCGGTACTGACTTGCGCACGACCAGCAGTTCCGCCAGGAATGCCCCCGCGAGCGGTCCCAGGATCAGCCCGAAGGGAATGACCGGCAGCAGCCCTACTATGCCGCCGATCAGCGCGCCCCACATGGCCTGCCGGCTGCCTCCATAGCGCCGCGCGCCCCACGCCGACGCGACGTTGTCCACGCTCATGATCAGCACGGTAATCACCGCGAAGGTCAGCAGGAAGGGCACGTCCGGCCACGCTTGGAAGCCGTCGAGCAGCGTGGCGACCACGGTGCCCAGAAAAATGATCAGCGTGGCGGGCAGGCCGGGCACGAAAGTGCCGATCATGCCGACGATCCACGCGAGCAGGAAAATCAGGAAGGGAAGGGTCATCTCGGTCTGCGGGTACGCGTTCCGGTGCGCATGGGTTCCGCCGAACAACGAAAACCCCCACACGGTGGTGGGGGGATCTTTGGTTGCAGGGACAGGATTTGAACCTGCGACCTCCGGGTTATGAGCCCGACGAGCTACCAGACTGCTCTACCCTGCGATACCTTGAACAACGCACTGTCCATATGCTGCTTGGCGTTACATTTCGCGTCCCAGAGGGCCTTTCCTCTGAAGCGCTCAGGAATAGTACCCCTCAATCCCGGAACTGTCAACTGTGCCTCACGTGCCGGTCTCCGCCGCTCGGGAAGCTGGGTCACGGCCGCTGCCCCGGCGGGCCGCTACGCTGGGCAGGTGGACGACTCCGACAGCGACATCCAGGCCCGCAAGATGCACCACATCGAGGCCTGCCTGCAGCCGCAGAGCCAGTACCAGACGGTCACCACCGGCCTGAGCCGGGTGCCCTGGCCATACCGTGCACTGCCGGAAGTGAACCTGGACGACATCCGGCTACAGACCTCCTTCCTGGGCCACCCTCTGAGCGCCCCCGTGCTGATCGGCGCGATGACCGGCGGAGCGCAGCGGGCGGAGACCATCAACCGCCATCTGGCCGTCGCGGCCCAGCGCCTCGGCCTGGGCATGATGCTCGGCTCGCAGCGGGTGATGCTGGAACGCCCCGAAGTCACGCCGACCTTCCAGATCCGCGACCTCGCGCCGGACATCCTCTTGATCGGGAATCTGGGGGCCGCGCAGTTTGGCCTGGGCTACGGCGTGGCTGAGGCGATCCGCGCCGTGCGCGAGGTGGGGGGCGACGCCCTGGCCATCCACGCCAATCCACTCCAGGAAGCCATGCAGGTCGGCGGTGACACGCGCTGGCACGGCCTGGCCGAACGCCTCGCGGACGTGATTCCCGCGCTGCCCTTCCCGGCCCTCCTCAAGGAGGTTGGGCACGGTCTGGACGTCCGAACCGCCCGTGCGGCGGCGGCGGCGGGTTTCGCTGCCCTGGACGTGGCCGGAGCGGGCGGAACGAGCTGGGCGCGGGTCGAGCAGCTCGTCCGCCACGGGCAGGTGCGTTCCGCCGACCTGTGCGAGTTGGGCATACCAACCGCGCAGGCCCTGCAGGACGTGCGCGACGCCGTGCCCGGCGTCCCCCTGGTCGCCTCAGGGGGAATCCGCACGGGCCTGGACGCCGTCCGTGCCCTGGCGCTGGGGGCCCAGGTCGTCGCTATTGCCCGGCCGCTGCTGGAGCCTGCGCTGGACAGTGCCGACGCCGTCGAGGCGTGGCTGGCTGCCTTCATTCATGAGCTGCGCACCGCCCTGTTCGTGGGCGGCTACGCGAGCATCGACGAGCTGCGCCCCGCCCTCGGCTGGCCGCGAACCCTGATCTCGCGTTCTTAACGCAGACGGCCCAGCGCCTTGCGGATCAACGCGTCGGCGGACTGGGCCGGGTCGGCAGCCAGCAGTTCCGCCACGGCAGCCCGCACCTGCGCCTCGCGGAAGCCCAGGGCGAGCAGGGCGTCCACCGCGTCCCGCCCGGCGGTCGTGGCGACCGGCGCGGCGCGGCCCCCGCTGCCTGTGGCGGGCGCGGCCAGATGCTCCGGCACCTTGTTCTGCAGCTCCAGCACCAGCCGCTCGGCGGTCTTCTTGCCCACGCCGCTCACGCTGGACAGCAGTTTCACGTCGCCGCCCAGCAGGCCCTGCGCCAGCGCCGACACGGGCGTGGCCGACAGCAGCGCGAGCGCCAGCTTGGGGCCCACGCCGCTCACGCCCGTCAGCAGATCGAAGAGCCGCACGGAATCCTGATCCAGGAAACCGAACAGCAGCTGGGCATCCTCGCGCACCACGAACCGAGTGTTCAGCTCGGCCGGCTGGCCCACGACCAGCTTCGCCAGCGTCCCCGCCGGACACTGCACCTCATAGCCGACGCCGCCCGCGACGACCACGGCGCTGTTCTCGCGCACTTCACGCACCACGCCGGACAGGAAGGCAATCATGAAGGCGATTCTAGAGCAGTTCTCCGAATTCTGCGCCCAGAACAGGGGATTTCTGGTCAGTCAATGCTCGTCCGGCACGGCTCAGGTCGAAGGCCGTGGACGCTCTTCGGTCAACGGTATCAGCCCGGAGCGCCGGAGCGTCCGGCGTTCAGAACCGAGGCTCCTCGCCGCGCCATACTGCCCGCATGCCCACCATCCGCCCTGCCCGCGAGTCCGACCGGGACGCCCTCTACTCTATCTGCCTGGAAACCGGCGACAGTGGCGAGGATGCCACCGGCCTGTACGCAGATCCGCTGATCCTGGGGCACGTGTATGCCGGGCCTTACCTGTCGTACGCGCCAGATTTCGCGTTTGTGCTGGAGGACGCTGAGGGTGTGGGTGGTTACGTGATCGGCACGCCCGACTCGCGCGCCTTCGAGGCCACGCTCGAACGGGAGTGGTGGCCGAAGCTGCGTGCCCAGTACCCAGATCCGGCCGCGATTCCCCGCGAGTCGCGCACGCCCGATGAGCGGATCATGGCGGTCATCCACGACCACACCCGCAAAACCAGTGACGTGTACGACGCCTACCCCGCCCACCTGCATATCGACCTGCTGCCGCGCATGCAGGGGGGCGGCAATGGCCGGGCCCTGATGGAGCGGCTGTTCACGGCCCTGCGGGACGCTGGCGTCCCCGGCGTCCATCTGGGGGTGGGGGGGCGCAACACCCGCGCGCAGGGCTTCTACCAGCACCTGGGGTTCCGGGAACTGGAACGGACGAATGGCGGGATCACCCTGGGCTACATGCTGTAGAGCAGATCAGAGGCGCTGGATGGATCGCCCCGCGCTCAGGGCGGCCAGTGCGGCGGCCATCGCCCCGGACACCACCGCGCCCCACACGAAGCCGTGCGCTTCGTGTCCGCTGGGCGAGGCGAGCAGCAGGGGGCTCAGGAACTGCCCCAGGAACACGGCGCTGCTCATGCCCGCCGTGACCCGTCCCCGCCACGCGGGCGGCGTGAGGTCGGCCAGCCAGGTGTACAGGTTCGGGAAGACCAGGCCGCCGCCCAGCCCGCCTACGAGCAGGCCCGCGATGACCAGCGTCAGGCCCGTGGCGGCCGAGACGAGCACCCACCCGGCCGCCACCAGGGCGAAGCCCAGCGCCGCGACCCGCCGGGGATCGAAGCGGCCGGCGGCGCGGGCGTACGCCAGTGAAGTCACGGCGGACGTCAGGGCAAAGACGCCCAGCAGGAGGCCGGTCAGGCCGGGGGCCGCTCCCAGGGTGCGCAGCAGGAAGGGGCCCTGGGCGGGCATCAGGTAGAAGACGATCATGTACCCCAGGGCCAGGGCGTAAATCACGGCGATGGAGCCCCAGCGGGGCGGCGTGGTGTCCACGGTCTCGCCTGGCAGAGCCGTCGCCACCCCGCGCGGCAGTCTCAGCACCAGCGGCAGCAGCAGCGCGGCCAGCAGGTACAGCGCGAAGGGGGAGCGCCACGACTGCGCGGCCAGCAGGCCGCCCAGCGGGAACAGCAGGGCCCCGCCGAAACTGGCGAAGGCCGCCTGCTGGCTCAGGAAGCGGCCACGAGCGGGGCCACTGAACAGGTCGTTCACGAGCGCGCCCGCGGCGGTCATGGTGCCGGCGACCGCGAGACCCAGTACGACCCGCCCGATCAGGACGCCGCCCAGCGTCGTGGCGATCAGGCCGCTCGCGCCGCCCAGCGCGTAGAGCACCAGCGACCCGAGCAGCACCGGCCGCCGGCCGTAGCGGTCGGCCAGGCTGCCGCTCAGAGGAGCGCTGATGGCGATGACCAGCCCCACGATGGTCAGGGCCAGCTTGACCAGAAACGTGGCGTTCGGCGTGTCGGCAAAATGGGCCTGCATGGCGGGCAGGGCCGGGGCGATGGTGGCTCCCGACATGATCGTGAGGGCGGACAGCAGCAGGATCGTGACCTGGGTCAGGCGGTCGGGCAGCGCGGCAGCTGGCGGTGACGCTGTCCGTCGGTTCACGATGGTGGGAGCGGGCGTGGTCATGACCGCCACACTAACTTTATAAAGTCAAGCGGAACGGGTCTCAAAGCACAACTGTGGCAGGATCCCCGGCGCTACACTGGCGTCATGCTCCGCCCGGCCTCCTCCATGAGCATGCGAATGCCCCGGCGGGCCTGAGACCTTCGGGCAGGCAGCGGGGCGCACTTTCCAGGGAGTGCGCCCCCTTCACCTGTGCCCACAGGTCACACGGATTTCGCACCACTCGAATTCTGTGGATGCGTCTTCCTGCCTCCTGCTCCCTGCCAGCAGACCGGAGCTGGACACGGCGCGGCATTCAACCGGAGTGCGTATCCTGTGCAGGTTGACCGGCGTGCCTCCCATCAGGGCAAGGGCCGGAAAGGACGAACACATGAGCGACAGCAACTCGTTTTTCATCACCACCGCGATCGACTACGCCAACGGCGCCCCACACATCGGGCACGTGTACGAGAAGATCCTCGGCGACGCCATCGCCCGCTACCAGCGCCTCGCCGGACGCGACGTGACCTTCGTCATGGGCACGGACGAGCACGGCGAGAAGATCAGCAAGGCCGCCGCGAAGGCGGGCGTGACTCCGCAGGAACTCGTGGACGACCTGTCGGAACGCGCCTTCCAGGGCCTGTGGAAGCGGCTGGAGATCAGCCAGGACTACTTCATCCGCACGACCGACACCCGCCACAAGAAGTTCGTGCAGCAGGTGCTGCAACGCGTGCACGACAGCGGCGACATCTACTTCGCCGAGTACGAGGGCCTGTACTCGGTGGGCGCGGAACGCTACGTGACCGAGAAGGAACTCGTGGAGGGCAGTGACGGTGTCCGCCGCTACCCCGGAGACAAGGACGCCCCGGAACTGCGGCGGGAAGCGAACTACTTCTTCCGCATGGAGAAATACCAGGAGTGGCTGCGCGCCCACCTGCTCGCCCACCCCGACCTGATCCAGCCCGCCGGATACCGCAACGAGGTGCTGGAGATGCTCAAGGAGCCCATCGGCGACCTCAGCATCAGCCGCCCGAAAAGCCGCGTGCCTTGGGGCATCGAACTGCCCTGGGACGCCGATCACGTGACCTACGTGTGGTTCGACGCCCTGCTGAGTTACCTCACGCCGCTGGTCAGCCAAGGCCAGGACGCGGCCGTCAGTGGTCAGGCATGGCACGTGATCGGCAAGGACATCCTCAAGCCGCACGCGGTGTTCTGGCCGACCATGCTGCACGCCGCCGGGCTGCCCGTGTACCGCCGCCTGGTCGTGCACAGCCACATCCTCGCGGAGGACGGCCGCAAGATGGGCAAGTCCCTGGGCAACGCCATCGACCCCGAGCGGCTCGTGAACAGCTACCCCGTGGACGCGATCCGCTACACCATCCTGCGGGAAGCGTCCCTGAGCGCCGACAGTCCGTACGGTGAGGGCATCCTGGTCGCCCGGCTGAACAGCGACCTCGCGAACGACCTGGGCAACCTGCTGTCGCGCACGGTCAGCATGATCCAGAAGTACCGGGGCGGCGTGATCCCGGCCGCGCACGAACCCACGGACCGAGAACGCGAGATCGAGGCTGCCGCGCTGGCTCTGCCCGGCCAGATCCTGGGCCTGGTGGACGACCTGAAGATCAACATGGCCATCGAAGCCGCCATGAACTTCGTGCGCGACCTGAACCGCTACATCGCGGAAAGTGCGCCGTGGAACCTCGCCAAGTCGGAGGACACCCAGCGTCGCCTGGACACCGTGCTGTATACCGCCGCCGAGGGCCTGCGCGTCGCCAGCGTCGCGCTGGAGGCCGTGATTCCCGTCAAGGCCCGCGAGCTGCGTGCCCAGCTCGGCCTTGGAGGTCAGACCTACGCCCTGCACGGTGCGTGGGGCCTCACGCCCGCCGGAACGAAGGTGCTGGGCGGCGCGATCCTGTTCCCCAAACCCGAGGCCCAGCCAGACGCCGTCCCCACCCCCGCGCCCCGCAAGGAGACCCCCGCCGTGACCCAGCCCGCTCCCGCCATGTCTGCTCCCGTGACTCCGGTGGCCAGCGCCACGCCGGCCGCGTCCGAACCCCTGATCTCCATCGACGACTTCGCCCGCATCGACCTGCGCGTCGCGGAAGTGGTGGCGGCCGAGGCGGTCGAGAAGGCCGACAAGCTGCTGAAACTCACCGTGAAGCTCGGTGGGGAGACGCGCACCGTCGTCAGCGGCATCCGCAAGTGGTATGAGCCCGAAGCGCTCGTCGGGCGCAAGGTGATCCTGGTGGCCAACCTGAAGCCCGCCAAACTGCGCGGCATCGAGTCGCAGGGCATGATCCTCGCCGCCGAGGACGACCAGGGGAACCTGGATCTGGTCGGCCTGACGCTTGACCTGCCGAGCGGCACCAAGGTGCGGTGAACGCCCCGCCACAGCCCGCCCGGGGCGAGGCGTACACTGGCCGCATGCCATTCGTGGTGGTGTCCGGACTGTCGGGCAGCGGCAAGAGCACCGTGCTGCGCACCCTGGAGGACGCTGGATTTTTCACCACCGACAACCTCCCGCCGGAACTGTGGGGAACCCTGCACGATCTCGCGCGTGCGCGCGGCCTGCACCGCATCGCGGTCACAACCGACGCCCGCACCCGCGAGTTCCTGAGCGCCCTGGACGACAGCTACGCCCGCCTCGCCCGCCGGGAGGAGCAGCTGCACATCCTGTTCCTGGAGGCAGACGCCAGCGTCCTGATCAAACGCTTCAACTTCACGCGGCGCGAACATCCGCTGGGCGACACGCTGCTCGTCGACTTCGCCCGCGAACGCGACTTGCTCGCGCCCATGCGGGGCATGGCCGACACCGTGATCGACACGACCAACCTGAGCGCCAAGGAACTCTCCGAGCGGGTGCTGGCCCTCCTGAAACTCGACCATGACTTCCGCCTGAGACTGATGTCTTTCGGCTTCAAGCACTCCCCGCCGCGCGACGTGGACCTTGTGCTCGACGTCCGCACACTGCCCAACCCTTACTACGATCTGGAACTGCGCCCGAAGACGGGCCTGGATCCGGCTGTGGCCGCCTACGCCTTCCAGGGCGAGGATTCCGAGGCCTTCTACACGGAACTGCGCGACTTCGTGCGCGTCGCCGCCGAGCGGGCCAGGAAATCCGGGCGCCACGGGTACACCGTCGGGATCGGCTGCACGGGCGGCCAGCACCGCAGCGTGGCCGTGGCCGACCGGCTGGTGCGTGACCTCGCGGACCTCAACCCGCAGGTCACGGATCACCGCGACATGAAGGAGGATCAGGGGTGAGCGACCCCCCGCTCAGCCGCGACACGGACTTCCGCACGGAGGCCCGCGCGCGCGGCGAGCACGTCCGCCGCCGCGCCCGGGTGTGGATGGCGCCGGGCATCGGCGTGAAACGCTGGCTGGCCCTGTTCATCGCCTGCACCTTCGTGGGCGCCGTGGGATTCCTGCATTTCACGTGGACGGGGCCGCTGCATTTCATCGCCACGAAGTGGATCTTGTGGCTCAACAACCTGATGACGCCGGGCGTGCTCCCCCTCTACGTGGTCGGCGTCGGGGTGACCGTCCTGGCGTTCGTCGGCGCGCTCGTGAGCATCTTCATGCTCAACCAGACCATGTTGCAGGGCGTAGGCAGCAAGCCGGGGCAGGCCGTAGACAGCATCCTGGAGCAGCGCAACCTGTCGCGCGGGCCACGCCTGGTGGCCGTGGGCGGCGGGACTGGCCTGTCGAACCTGCTGAGCGGACTGCGCAGTTACTCCAGCAACATCACGGCGGTCGTCGCGGTTTCGGACGACGGGGGTTCCAGCGGGCGGCTGCGCGAATCGCTGCAGATGATCGCTCCCGGTGACCTGACCGACTGCTACGCGGCCCTGAGCGACAGTCCCGTCATGGCCCGCCTGCTGCTACACCGCTTCCAGCGCGGTGACGGGATTGAGGGCCACACCTTCGGGAACCTGATGCTGGCCACGCTCTCCGAGGAGCAGGGTGGCCTGGGTGAGGCCATGAAGGACATTCACGAGGTGCTGCGGATCCGGGGACGGGTGTACCCCGCCTCGACCCGTCCTACCACGCTGGTGGCGCAGCTCAGCGACGGCCGGGAGATCCGGGGCGAGAGCCGGTTCGCGACGCAGGTCGGCACCGCCCGCATCACCAGGGTGCGCCTCGATCCACCGGAACTTCCTGCCCTCCCGGACGTACTGGACGCCATCCGGGAGGCCGGACAGATCGTGCTCGGTCCGGGCAGCCTGTTTACCTCGATCATCCCGGCGCTGCTCGTGCCCGACATCGCCCGCGCCATCCGGGAGTCGTCGGCGCCCGTGGTGTACGTGGCCAGCCTGATGACCGAACCCGGAGAGACCGACAACCTCACCCTGGAGGAACACGTGCAGGCCATCACCGCGCACCTGGGCCGCGCGCCCGATCGGGTGCTGGTGAACAGCGCCAGCCCCCCGGACGATGTGATGCGCCGGTATGCCGCCGCGGGCGCGCACCTGCTCGACCTGCATGGCGCGAGCCCGGATCTGCGGGGCCGGGTGACCCAGTTGCCCCTGATCCAACACGGACAGGCCCGGCATGACCCGGAAGCGCTGGCCCAGGCGTTGATGGCCCTGCCCTCGCGCCCCACTGCCTGATCAGCACGCCGCTCGCCCCTCCCTGCCTACGCCACGCCACCGTTCCGGCCTCGGCACGCTGCTAGGCTCTGGAGATGACGGCGCTGGAAGAAAGCCAAGAGCAGACCACGGTCCGCAACCTGGGCGTGCAGGCACGCGCCGCCGCCCGCGTGTTGCGCTCGCTGCCCACCGAACGCAAGACCGCCGCGCTGCGCGCCATTGCCACCACGCTGCGGAACCGCCGGGCGGACATCCTGGCGGCGAACGCCCGCGACGTGGCAGCCGCGCTCGTCAGCGGCCTTCCCGATGCGATGGTCGCCCGCCTGCACCTTGATGACCGGGTACTGGACGGCATCGCGGCGGACGTCGAGGCGGTCTCACGCCTGCCCGATCCGGTAGGGGAGACCACGCCCGAGGTCACGCAACCCAGCGGCATCCGCGTGTCCACCCGGCGCGTCCCGCTGGGGGTGCTGGGCGTGATCTACGAGTCCCGCCCGAACGTGACGGTGGACGTGGCCGCGCTGGCCGTGATGAGCGGGAACGCCGTGATCCTGCGCGGCGGCAAGGAAACCGTGCACTCCAACGCCGCCCTGGGCGACGCCGTGGCTGCCGCTCTCGCCGCGCAGGGCCTCCCGCCACAGGCCGTGCAGGTCATCCGCGACCCGGCCCGCGAGCGCGTACTGGAACTCCTGAAACTCGATGACCTCGTGGATGCCATCATTCCGCGCGGCGGCGCGGGCCTGCACCGCTTCTGTGTGGAGAACGCCACCGTGCCCGTCATCGTCGGTGGAATAGGCGTGGTTCACCTGTACCTCGACCAGTCGTTTACCCGCGACCCGGCCGACGTCCAGATCGCCGTGCAGATCATTCGCAACGCGAAGGTGCAGAAACCCAGCGCGTGCAATGCCCTCGACACCCTGCTGATCGACCGGGCCGCCCTGCCAAGCCTGCCCGCGATCGCGCGTGACCTCGCCGCGCAGGGCGTCACGCTGCTCGCCGATCCCGAAGCCCGAGTCCGGCTCGACGCGGCGGGAATCCGGGCCCAGCCCGCACAGGACGGCGATTTCGGACATGAGTTCCTGGCGCTCACCGCCAGCGTGAAGGTCGTGTCCGGCCTGGACGAGGCCCTTGACTTCATCGCTGCGCACGGCAACCACACCGACGTGATCCTGAGCCGAGACGCCGCTCAGATTCAGCGCTTCGTGCAGGACGTGGACTCGGCCGCCGTGGTCGTGAACGCCAGCCCACGCTTCAACGACGGCGCACAACTCGGCCTGGGCGCGGAGGTGGCCATCAGCACCCAGAAACTCCACGCCCGCGGCCCCATGGCCCTGCGGGAACTGACCACCACGAAGTGGGTCGTGATGGGAGACGGGCAGATCCGGTCGTGACCTCGCGAGAACTTACTGCGGTCGCTGACACTGTCACCATCGGCCACCTTCCGACGGAGAGGAAGCCGGGCTGAGGCGGTTGTTCGTCAGCTGTCTCCTTTATCCGCTGCCGAGGTTCTGAACCCAAGAGTCAGCGGTTGCAGGCGAACCCTCCCCAGCCCTACACACCGACCGGTACATCCACCCCGAGTTCCGCCAATACGGTTCTGATCGCGGGGGCATCGATGCCGCTGCGGGCGTGGACGCTCTCGACACTGGCATGCTCCTGGAACGCGTCCGGAATGCCCAGCACGCGCACAGGAGTCTTCAGGCCCCAGGCGTTCAGCGCTTCCAGAACAGCGCTGCCGAAGCCGCCCACCACCGTGTTGTCCTCGACGGTGACGATGGCGCGGGCCCGGCTGGCGATGGCCCTGAGCATGGTCTCGTCGAGCGGTTTGACGAACCGGGCATTCACGACCCCCACGCCATCCAGATCCGCCGTGGCCCGCAGGGCGTAGTCCAGGCCCTTGCCGCCCGCCAGGATGACCACGTCGTCGCCCTCCCGCAGCCGTTCCCAGGTGCCCCACTCCAGGGTCGGCCAGGTGCCGTCCGGGACGCGTTCGGTGGTGCCGCGCGGGTAGCGGATGGCGAACGGTCCAGCATGTTCCTGGGCGTACTTCAACATGCCGCGCAGTTCGCGGGCATCTTTGGGCAGGCCAATCCGGACGCCGGGAATGGAACGCAGGAAACTCAGGTCGAACACGCCGTTGTGGGTGGCCCCGTCCGCCCCGACGATCCCGGCCCGGTCGATGGCGAAGGTGACGTTCAGGTGCTCGATGGCCACGTCGTGCAGCACCTGATCGTAGGCGCGTTGCAGGAAGGTGGAGTAGATCGCCACGATGGGCCGCAGGCCCTGGAGGGCCATACCGGCGGCGGCGGTCACGGCGACCTCCTCGGCAATGCCGACGTCCAGGTAGCGGTGCGGGTGGGCCTTGCTGTACGCGACCAGGCCGCTGCCCTCGCGCATGGCGGGCGTGATCACGAAGGTGCGCGGATCCAGTTTCGCGAGTTCGGTCACGGCGTCCCCGAAGGCGTTGCTCCAGGAGTACGCCGTGCTGGACACGAAATCACCGGTCTCCGGGTCGAACTTGCCCGGCCCGTGCCAGTAGATGGGATCGGCCTCGGCGTAACTGAGGCCCTTGCCCTTCTTGGTGACCACGTGCAGGATCGTCGGGCCGTCGAGTTCCACCAGACGTTCCAGCAGCCACACGAGTTCCTGCACGTTGTGGCCGTCCACCGGCCCCACGTACCGCACGCCCATCGTCGCGAAGGGGTTCACGCTGGCCGGATCGAAGAAGTGCCGGGTGCTGCTCTTGGCGCGGCTCATGAAGTTCGCCAGCGGCCGACTGACCGCCTGCACGGCCTTCTTGCCAGCGCCTTCGCCCTCCTGGAACCACTTCTGCACCTGCAGGCCGCGCATGAACTTGTTCATGGCCCCCACGTTCTCGGAGATGCTCATCTCGTTGTCGTTCAGGATGATCAGCATCTTGCGCTGCTTGTCCCCGATCGTGTTCAGCGCGGCCAGCGCCATGCCACCGGTCAGCGAGCCGTCGCCGATCACGGCGGCCACGTGGTAGTCCTGACCCAGCGCGTCGCGGGCCATGGCCATGCCCAGCGCGTTCGCCAGCGAGGTGCTCGCGTGCCCCACGGTGATCGCGTCATGCTCGGACTCGCTGACCTTCGTGAAGCCCGACAAGCCGCCCTCCTTCTTCACAGTGGCCATCTGGTCGCGGCGGCCGGTGAGCATCTTGTGCGCGTATGCCTGATGCCCCACGTCGAACAGGATGCGGTCACGCGGCGAGTTCAGCACGTAGTGCAGCGCCACGATCAGGTCGGTCGCACCGAGCGAGGACGCCAGGTGCAGACCGCCGACCGAGCAGACGCGCACGATCTCGTCGCGCAGTTCCTGGGCCAGTTGCGGCAGCTGGTCGCGCCGGAGTGTCTTCAGGTCGTCCGGGGAATTCACCGAGTCCAGCAGGCGCTGGGGAACGGGCACGAGGTCGTGGGATGTCATGGTTGTCCTCCCGTGCGGGCGGTGAAGTTGCGGGCGGTGAGCAGCAGGCCCTCGGGCGTGCGCACCTCGCCCACGAAGGGCGTGAACCACACCTGCTGCGTGGCGGGGAACAGGCCGCCCAGCGTGTCGCTGATCTGGCGGGTGACGACCCACACGTCGAAGGTGCCGGCCGGGGTCTGCACGAACCGGCGATCCTGCACCAGGTAGCGGTACGTCAGGGTGCCCTGACCCTGCACCGTACCGTCGTCTGCCCGGATGGTCACCTGGCTCTGCCCGTCCCAGCTCAGGCCGACCTTCCACGCCCCCTCGGCGGGGTACTCCAGCCAGGGCGGGGTGAGCTGGACGTTCACGCCGGGCTTGTTCAGGCCGTGCAGATGAACGCCGGCAGGGTCATAGGTGCGGTACCACGTCTGATCGGCCCCGCGTCCAGTGAGCTGCGTGGCCTGCACCGCCTGAGCGCCGTACACGGTGGCTCCCCTGGCGTTCAGCGAATATGGCAGGCCGCCGCTCGCCTCGCCTTCCGGAATGTACGACCACGCGAGGCCTGTCTCATGGGGGTAGAAGGACACGCTGGTCACTGGAGTGGAACTCTGCACGGTACCGGTGGCCGCGCGGGGCGCGCAGGCCCACAGCGCCGGGCTGAGCAGCGCGGCGGCCAGGGTCGCTCGCAACAGGGAAGGGCCGGTCATGGGACACAGCTTAGAGGGCCGCTGCCCCTTTGGTCTGTCATGAAACATGAATTCGCCCTGACCTGGAATCGAGAGGGTGTGCTGACCGGACGCGTTCCCGTGTGTCAGCGGGCCGAGACGGATCAGCCCGCCTCTGCCAACACTGGCGGAGGCGGGCTGCGGAGAGGTGAGGCTCAGCGGTCGTTCGTCGGCCCCTGCACCTTCGCCTTCAGCGCCGTGAAGGCGTCCTCGATGGCCTGGTCGCGGCCCAGATCCTTGAGCTGCGCGTCGAAGTCGCCTTCCTTACGCAGATCGGCGGACGCCTTGTTGCGGTCTTCCATGCCCGCTACCTTCTGCTCCATGTCCTCGAACGCGTCCATCGCTCCGCCCGCCTTGTCGAAGCCCGACACGCGGTCGAGCGTCGCGCCAGCCTGAGCAGTCTTCTGCCGGGCGGCCAGCAGGGACTTCTTGGATTCCATCTCGTCGATCTTCGCTTCCAGTGCCCGCAGCTGGGTCTTGAGCTGGTCGATGGTCGTGGTCTGCACGGTGCGCTGCTCTTCGAAGCCGGCCGCGAGATCCTTGGTGTTCTGCGAGCGGCGCAGGGCCTCGCGGGCCAGCTCCTCGTTGCCGCCGCGCAGGGCCTCTTCGGCCTTCTTCGCGTACTCGTCGCTCAGGCGGCGGTTGGTGGTCGCCTCGCGGTCGAGCTTCGCGGCCTGGGCCATGGCGTCAGCCACCTCGCTGCGGGCCTCGCCGTACGCGGAGCGCATGTCGCGCAGGGCCTGCTCGATGATCATGCTGGGATCTTCGGCCTTGGAGATCAGGTCGTTCACGTTGGCGCGCAGCAGTCGGGACAGTCGGTCAAGGATGGTCATGGTGGTTCCTCCTGAAAGGGCGCGGTGCATGGGGCGGCCGTCGCCGGGAATGATGCCGCCAGCATGGTGCGGTTCCGCGGGTGCGGGGCGGCCTGGTTCGGCATCCATCATTACGCAGCCGTGCCCGGCTGGGTTGCGTCTGGAACCGCCGGGGCCGGATTCTTAAGACCGCCTGAAGACTGCGTGAGTGCATGGCGGCACTCCGGTTCAGCCTACGGGCCACCCCGGTTGAACCCAGACAGGTCACAACTGGACTGGGAACGATCCGGGTACCACGAACCCTGCCGACGGGCCGGGGCGTTCGTCGGAGTAGCTGATCGCCCTTAGGATCAGAACACGATGGGCTTAAGGCCGATGCTGTCCGCTCCACAGGCGACCGTCATGTCCTTCCCGGCGGGCGTGACCGTGCAGCCCAGGGCCCGCAGGCCCGACACCGGGAAGATCAGGTTCTTGCCGTCCGTGGCAGGAGCCAGCGGCAGCTCGACGGAACCGCCGTCCGTCTGGGCCTTGCGCTGACCGACGGTGACGGTCAGGGTGGACTGATCCGGCACGCTCAGGCGAAATTTGCCGGCCCCCAGGCTCGTGACCTTCACGACGCCCGCCAGATCGCTGCCGAGCACGTAGGGCTGACCACGCGTGATGCCCGCCGGGGCCTTGGGTGTACCGGCAGCCGCCGCGCGCGCCTGCACGGCGTCCACCACGACCAGCGATTCCTGATCCGCCAGGGTGCTCAGCAGGACGAAGGCCCCCACCGGGTCGCCCGCCTTCGCGGATACGAGCAGCGTGCTGGCCTTGCCGGCCGTCTTCCAGTCGCCCACGGCGCGGGTGGTGAGGCGACCTTTGATCAGCGGACGCAACGAGGCCGCGCCGCTCTTGACATACAGGCACACTGCGCTCGGGCTGAGTTTCAGAGCGGCCGGGCAGGTCACGATCTGACCGCGCACGGCCGCGCTGATGTCCACCGCCACCGCGCTGACCGCCTGGGTTGTCGCCGACGACGGTGCCGTCGGGGCGGAGGGAGTGGGCGCCGGGCTGGACTGCGCGCCCGCCTGCATCCCGAGGGTCAGGGCGGCCAGGGCCAGCAGGGTGAGCGTGCGCGGAGGCCGGGCGAAATGATGAGAAGGCATATGCGGGCATCCTATGCGTCCTGCATGAGCGGCGACTTTGAACGGTGGCGGTGGCCTCCGGCGGACGTTGTGCGCGTCCCGGACGGCACGGATGCCGCCTGGGGCGTGAAGGTCTTCACAGCGGCGCGCCGGGTGGGCCGGATATCGTCTGCCCTGATGGTCAGTGCCCCCGCCCGCCCCGCCCGCGCACGAAGCGCCGCCGAGAAAACCCAACGCCGAGACGACATCCTGCGGGCCGCCGAACGCCTTTGGACGACGTCCACCTACACCGACCTGAGCATGAACCATGTGGCCCGCGAGGCCCAGTTGGCCAAAGGCACCCTGTACCTGTACTTCGACACCAAGGAGGAACTGTTCCTCGCGCTGGTGTCCGAACACCTCCAGACTTGGATGACCGACACCATCCGGCTGTTGCAGGAGCGCCAGCCGGGCACGCCGGCCACCGTGGCCGACGCCCTGCTGGACGCCAGTTCCGATGTGGTGCCGCTGCGCCGACTGCTGCTGCTGCTGGGCACCGTGCTGGAACGCAATGTCCGCCCGGAACTCACCCGTGACTTCCGGCGTGAGGTGACGGCCCGCGTCCAGCTGCTGGTCGCCCACCTCCCGTTCAGCCGACAGACCAGCCTGCGCATCCTCCAGCACCTGTATGCATTGGCCATCGGCTGGCAGCACCTCGCCGAGGAGTTCACCGGCGCGGCGACGCCTGACGTGACCGGCGTGCCGACAGCGGATCCATATGCCGAGGAATTCGAACTGGCCATGCGGGCGGTCATCGACCGGATCGCCGTCCAGGATCTGGTGACCGGCCAGGCCTGAGCTAGAAGCTGTTTGGTTCCTGGACCGCTGCTGCCTTCCCGGCAGTTCCACGACGTCGCCTACTGCGGTCGACTGGAGTGTCCAGCGCGTGGAGCGGGAGCCAGCCAGGGGTGAGTCCATCAGGGCGGCCTGTCCTTCGCGGCTGCGTATGCTCTGGGAATGACCGGACCGTCCCCTGCCGCCACTCCCGCGCCTGACCCCATGAACGTTGCCACCCTGACCATCGCCTGCCCGGATCGCAAGGGCATCGTGGCGGCCGTGTCGCAGTTCCTGCACAACCACGGCGCGAACATCATCCACAGCGACCAGCACTCCACGGATCCGGCCGGGGGCACCTTCTTCATGCGCATGGAGTTCTACCTGGACGGCCTGGATCTGGCCCGCGAGGCCTTCGAGCGGGCCTTCGCCGGCGTGGTTGCCGAACCCTTCGGCATGGACTGGCGGCTGTGGTACCGCACGGAACCCAAGCGCATGGCGATCCTGGTCAGCCGGTACGACCACTGCTTTTTAGACCTGCTGTGGCGCAAGCGGCGGGGGGAACTGCACGTGGAGATCCCCCTGATCATCAGCAACCACGACGACCTGAAGCGCGACGCGGAGATGTTCGGGATTCCCTTTCACGTGGTCAGGGTCACGAAGGAGAACAAGGCCGAGGCCGAGGCCGAGCAAGTGCGGCTGATGCACGAGGCGGGCGCGGACTTCGCCGTGCTCGCCCGCTACATGCAGATCCTCTCCGGCGATTTCCTGCGGGGCTTCGGTCGGCCCGTCATCAACATCCACCATTCGTTCCTGCCCGCCTTCGTCGGCGCGAACCCATACCGGGCGGCCTTCAACCGGGGCGTGAAACTGATCGGCGCGACCAGCCATTACGTGACCGAGGAACTCGATGCCGGGCCGATCATCGCGCAGGACGTGATTCCCGTGACGCACCGTGAAACGCCGGACTCGCTCATGCGCATGGGCCGCGATGTGGAACGCCAGGTGCTGGCCCGCGCGGTGAAGGCCCACGTGGACGACCGCGTACTGGTGCACGGCAACAAGACGGTCGTGTTCTGAGCGGGGACGGCCCGGCACGTCAGGCCCTGCTGGACGAGGGCGACCGTCTGGCCCGCGATCTGGCGCAGACGCTGCACGTCACGCTGGAAGGGCAACCGCGTGTGATCCTGCTCGGTCGATCCCTGGCCGTGAACCTGATCCCGGCCTTCCAGGAGACCCTGGAGGTCATCAGCCGCCGCGCGGGACGACCCCTGCACGCCCTGCTGGTGACCGACGGGCGCGACCGGCCAGTGCTGCAGGTGGTGGACGGGGACGGAGTGATCCGCCGCGCGTTGCCCGCCGACGACCTGATCCGTGACCTGTTGTACATGCGGGGACGGCTGGAGCCGACGGTACGCGGCCACCTGCAGGACGGCGTCTCCGGTGACGAGCACCATGCGACGCGCGCTCTGGTGGCCTGCCTGAAAAGCCGGGCCGTCCTGAGTGCCATGCAGCGACTGGTGTCGGCCCTGCTGATTCCCTGAGTCCACGACTGTGATTCCCGCTACGCTGAGTCCATGTCGATCGTGTACCTGATCCTGCTCACCCTGCACAACATCAACCGCTGGCTCGTGCTCATCACGGGCGTGTGGACCCTCGTCCGCACCATTCCGGGCACGGGGAGCCGCAGGCCGTTCACCGCCGCAGACCGACGCCCGATCGTGGCGTTCACCGGCACCGTTCACCTGCAACTGATCCTGGGCCTGCTGCTCTTCGCCTTCCTGGGAATGCAGCACATCCCGGTGTTCGCCGGAGCGCCCAACGCGGGCTTCCAGTGGCAGCACCTCGGCCTGGGGCTGCTGGCGGCGATCACCGCCACCGTCGGCAGTGCCCTGAGCCGCCGCGCCCCCACCGATCAGGGCAAGTTCCGCGTGGCGACCACCTGGACGGTCGTGACCCTGCTGCTGGTGCTGCTGCTGATTCCGTGGTGGCGGCCCCTGCTGCGGCTGTTCACCGCCTGACGATTCGCCCGTCAGGCCACGCCAGCCACGCCAGTGACCGGCCAGCGCTGGCGTGGGGCTTCTGCCCGTTGCTCCTGATGCCGCTCGAAGCGCCCATTCAGGCTGATCCGCTCGCCGAAGGAGTGCGGCGCTTCCGGCGTGAAGCCAAGCGGTGTGAACCGGGCCGACAGGTGGAGCATCGCCTCGGCCTGCTCGACCGTCGGTTCACCCAGCGTGTAGTGCCCCGTGTGCCCCGCGAGGCCCAGCAGCAGCGCCTCGGCCAGTGCCATGGGCAGGCGCTCGTGCCCCGCGTGCGCACCGGCGTGGCGCCGGATGCCCCTGGCACAGCACAGGCCGCCATCCACAACCTGCACGTCCGGACGGTCGAGCAGCAGGGTGGGCCGGGTCACG
The DNA here is from genome assembly GCF_004801415.1 of Deinococcus sp. KSM4-11. NCBI lineage: Bacteria > Thermotogati > Deinococcota > Deinococci > Deinococcales > Deinococcaceae > Deinococcus > Deinococcus sp. KSM4-11. The sequence goes on from NZ_SSNX01000001.1 coordinate 497,503, forward strand.
CGGGGTCGGGTCTCGTCCAGCACGACGGCATTCCGCCCCAGGTGCCCGGCGCGCAGGTCTGCGGCTGCGCGGCTGAGCAAGACGACCAGGCCGCAGGACGGCACCCCGCCCAGGTCGGTCGAGACGTCCGTCCGGCCGTGTCCCAGGTGCTGCTGCATCTCACGCAGGGCACCCGCATGTCGGCTGATCAGCAGCAGCGGCTGCTCGGTGCGCCGGGCGAGCAGCGCGGTCACGCAACGCCCGATGCCGCAGGCGGCCCCGACGATCGCCACGCGCGTAGTGGCTGGGCAGTGGGCGAGCAGCCGCACCACACTCTGGAAGACCAGCGCGGCCGCGAACGCGTCTCCGGTCGTGAGGCCGATCTCGTCCACTCCACGCAGGGCCAGCCCCCGCGCCGTGGCCAGCGCCGTCAGGCCGCCCAGGCCGACCGTCTGCGCTCCCAGCTTCTGGGCCTGCCCGATGGCCCGCCCGATGGCCTGGCGGGCACGCGGCGTGCCCGCCTTCAGTTCCGCTGGGGTCACGGGCACGGCGATGATCCAGCCGGCCGGCCGTTCCGGGTTGTCCTCGGAACGCAGCGTGTCCGTCGTGACGGGGGGCAGGGACAGGCGCCGGGTCAGGCGGGCGCCGGGCAGCCACGCGAGCGGTCCGGTCACCCGGCCCACGACCCCGACCCCCTCCGCCCCGGGATGCGTCAGGTACGCCACCGGATGACGCGGACGGTAGGTCGGCACGGCCTCGGAGTCGATGTTCATGCGGACAGTTTGCGCGGCCCGGCATGATCGAACCATGACCACTTTTCGCCCCGGCGTGACTGCCCTCAGCGGCTGGGTTCGATGATCACCTTTCCGGTCGTCTTGCGATCCAGGATGTCCTGGAAGGCGCGGGCACTGTCCGCCAGACCGTAGGTCGGCCCGACCTGCGGCGTGACCTGCCCGCTGCCTACCAGGGCCGTGAGGGCCAGCGCGGCCTCGGCGGTGGCGGCCCGGTCGTACATCAGGCTGGTCAGCCACAACCCGGTCACGGTCAGGTTGCGCTTCATCAGTTCCACCGGGCGGAGGGTCGCCTGCTCGCGGCTGGCGTTCCCGATCACGATGATCCGGCCCTGGCCGGCGGCCATGTCCAGGCTCTCCTGGAAGCGTCGGCCACCCACGACCTCCAGAATCAGGGGAACACCCTGGCCGCCGGCTGCGTCCCGGACTTTCTGCACGCGCTCCTCGTCGTCCTGGAGAAGCGTCACATCCGCGCCCAGGTCACGCGCGAGCTGGAGTTTCTCATCGGTGCTTGCCATGGCGATGACCTGCATCCCCAGGGCCTTCGCCAGCTGGATGCTGGCCGTGCCGAGTGCCCCGGCCGCCGCCTGCACCAGCACCCACTCGCCGCTCGTCCCGCGCCCCAGGGTTTTCAGACCGTGGTACGCCGTGAAGTACGACACGGGGAAGGCCGCCGCCTGGGGGCCGGTCAGGGTCTGCGGCACCGGGATCAGCCCGGCGGCGTTCACGACCGAATACCGCGCCAGGGCGCCCGAACCGCCGAGCGCCGCGACCCGCTGTCCGACCTGCACGCCCGTGACACCTTCGCCGAGCGACTCGACCAGGCCCGCGAATTCCATGCCGGGCGTGTACGGAACCTTCGTGCGCGTGAGGTACTCGCCCGCCACCGCCAGCACGTCCGCAAAGTTGATGCCGACGGCCTCCACCTCGATGCGCACCTCGCCGGGGCCGGGGGTGGGCACGGGCACGTCGCGCAGTTCCATCACGTCGGGCGGACCGAGCCGCTCCACCACCATCGCCTTCATCGTGTCCGTCATGGCGCCAGCATACCGGCAGTTCCCCAGGAAGTGAACGTTGACGTACACCATGAACGCTTACGTGTTTGACCGGGTACAGCAATCGTGGAAAGCTATGGGCCGCACACCGCAATCCAGTCCTCGCCCCATCCCAGGAGGCCCAATCCATGAGCATCGTCGACCACTCCCGCCAGGATGACATTCTCGTTCTGACCATCAACAACCCGCCCGTAAACGCCTTCTCACCCGGCGTCCCCGAGGGCCTGAAAGCTGGCCTGGACGCCGCCGCCAGCGACGACGGCGTGAGGGCCGTCGTGATCATCGGCGGAGGACGGACGTTCGTCGCCGGGGCGGACATCCGGACCTTCAATCTGCCCCGCGACCAGGCTCCAGACCTGCGCGGCACCATCGAGAAACTCGACGCCTTCGGGAAACCCACCGTCGCCGCCATTCACGGCACGGCACTCGGCGGTGGCCTGGAACTCGCCCTGGCCTGCACGTACCGCGTGGCCGTGCCTGACGCGCAACTCGGCCTCCCGGAAGTGAAACTGGGCGTCCTACCCGGTGCGGGCGGCACGCAGCGCCTGCCCCGCGTGGTCGGCGCGCAGAAGGCCCTGGACATGATGCTGAGCGGCACCCCGATCCGGGCCACCGAAGCCAGCCAGCTCGGCCTGATCGACCGGATCGTGGACGGTGACCTCCTGGCCGGTGCCGTCGAGTTCGCCCGCGAGCTGGCCGAGGCCCGCCCCCTCCCGCGCATCAGCGACCGCAGCGTGCCGGGTGCCCGCCCGGACGTCTTCGCCGCCGCCCGGGTGGGCATCACGAAAACGCACCGGGGCCAGCTCTCGCCGTCGCTGATCATCGACCTCGCCGAGATGGCCGCCACCACGCCCTTCAAGCAGGGCTGGGACGCCGAGGCCGGGAAGTTCATGCAGGCCAAGGACTCGCCACAGTCGCGCGGCCTGCGCCACCTCTTCTTCGCCGAACGCGAGAGCGCCAAGATCCCAGGCATCACGAAAGACACGCCCACCACGGACATCCGCCGCGCCGGGATCATCGGGGCGGGCACCATGGGCGGCGGCATCGCCATGAATTTCCTGAACGTCGGCATTCCCGTGACCATCGTCGAGACCACCCAGGATGCCCTCGACCGCGGCCTGGGCATCATCCGCCGCAACTACGAGAACTCCGCGAAGAAAGGCCGCATGACTATGGACGACGTCGAGAACCGGATGTCCATGCTGACGCCCACCCTGGACATGGCCGACCTGAACGACGCCGACATCATCATCGAAGCCGTGTTCGAGAACATGGACGTCAAGAAGGACATCTTCACGCGCCTGGACGCCATCGCCAAGCCCGGCGCAATCCTGGCGAGCAACACCAGCACCCTCAACGTGAACGAGATCGCCAGCGTCACGAAACGCCCCGAGAGCGTCATCGGCCTGCACTTCTTCAGCCCCGCGAACGTCATGAAACTCCTGGAGATCGTCCGCGCCGACAAGACCAGCGACACCGTGCTGGCGACCAGCATGGCCCTCGCCAGGAAAATCAAGAAAGTCGGCGTGGTCGTCGGCGTGTGCGACGGTTTCGTCGGCAACCGAATGGTGCACCGCTACGGCGACGAGGCCCGCAAAATCGTCGAAGAAGGCGCGCGCCCCGAGGACGTGGACGCCAGCATGAACGAACTCGGCCTCCCCATGGGGCCGTTCCAGATGAGCGACATGGCGGGCCTGGACATCGGCCATGCCATCCGCCAGCACCAGGCGAAGGTGCGCGGCGAGCCCAAACCCGACGGCTGGCTCGACCGCATCGTCGAAACTGGCCGCAAGGGCCAGAAGACGCAGGGCGGCATCTACGACTACGACGAGACGCGCAAGCCCAGGCCCAACGCAGAGATGCAGAAACTCATTGAGGACTACCGCGCCGAGAAGGGCATCGTTCCCCGCGAGATCAGCCAGGAGGAGAGCACGCAACGCCTGGCGTACTCCCTAGTGAACGAGGGCGCGAAGATTCTGGAAGAGGGCATCGCCCAGCGCGCCGGGGACATCGACGTGATCTACATCTACGGCTACGGCTTCCCCGCCTACCGGGGCGGCCCCATGCAGTACGCCAGCGAACAGGGCCTGAAGAACGTCGTCGCCGACCTGGAGAAGTACGGCCAGACGCCCGCGCCCCTGCTGAAGCGGCTGGCCGACGAGGGCAAGACCTTTGCGGACTTTGATGCGGAGAAGGGGCGGGCCTAACGTAGATCGGCGGCTTGGAGCAGTGTTCCGCCCGACGCGGACGCAATCGCATTAAGTTCAGATTCTGAAACGGTGCCCTCGGCCAGCAGAATCACCGGAAAGCGAGCGAGCTCTGGGTACTCCTCCCCTCCAAACTGAGGATCGAAGTTGTCGCGCAGCATATATTTCGCCTCCTTGCCTTCTTGCACGAATCTGTATAGCTCGTAAAGTCCGATGTACGAGGACTCGCGCGGTTCGAACTTGACTCCCAGGAACGCCTCAAGCACTTTCTGAATCTCCGCGCGGTTTCTGGAAATGTACCCAATTCCGACCATCTGACCAGCCTAACGACCAAAGGAGTTTCCGCATGCCTGAAGCTGTCATTGTTTCCACTGCGCGCACGCCCATCGGGAAGGCCTACCGGGGCTTCCTGAACGACACGCACGGCTCCGACCTGGGCGCGCATGCCGTCACCCACGCCGTCCAACGGGCCGGGGTCGATCCGTCCGAAATAGAGGACTTAATCATGGGGGCCGGGAACCCGGAAGGGGCGACCGGCTCCAATATCGCCCGGCAGATCGCGCTGCGCGCCGGATTCCCCGTGACGGTCAGCGGCGTCACGGTCAACCGCTTCTGCTCCAGCGGTCTGAACACCATTGCCCTGGCGGCAAATCACGTGATGGCCGGGCAGGGAGACATCTTCGTGGCGGGTGGTCTGGAGAGCATTTCCCTGACGCAGAACGAGCACGCGAACAAGTTCCATCTGCGCGGCGAGTGGCTCATGGAGCACAAGCCGGCCATCTACATGCCCATGCTGGAAACGGCAGAGATCGTCGCGAAGCGCTACGGCATCACGCGCGAGCAGCAGGACGAGTACGCGCTCCAGAGCCAGCAGCGGACAGCGGCGGCGCAGCAGGCCGGGAAGTTCGACCACGAGATCGTGCCCATGACGGCCACCATGAAGGTGCAGGACAAGGCGACCGGCGAGATCAGCGGGCAGGAAGTCACCCGCACGCTGGACGAGGGGAACCGTCCAGACACGACCCTGGAGGGCCTCCAGAAGCTCAAGCCGGTGTTCGAGGGCGGCGTCATCACGGCCGGGAATGCCTCGCAACTGTCCGATGGCGCGGCGGCCGTGGTCGTCATGAATGCTGACGTGGCGCGTGAGCGCGGTCTGGAACCCCTGGGGCTGTTCAAGGGCTTTGCCATCGCCGGATGTGAGCCCGACGAGATGGGCATCGGCCCGGTGTTTGCCGTGCCTAAGCTCCTGAAACGCCATGGTCTGGGTGTGGAGGACATCGACCTGTGGGAACTGAACGAGGCCTTCGCGGTGCAGGCCCTGTACTGCCGTGACCGACTGGACATCGACCCCGCGAAGTACAACGTGAACGGCGGCAGTATTTCGGTCGGGCACCCCTACGGCATGAGCGGCGCTCGCCTGACCGGGCACGTCCTGCTGGAAGGCAAACGCCGGGGCGCGAAGCATGTGGTCGTGACCATGTGCATCGGCGGGGGCATGGGCGCGGCGGGCCTGTTCGAGGTGCTCTGACCCGGAGCAGGCGTCATTTGGCATCAGCGGCGCGACTACAATGCCCGGCATGTCGGACGTTTCCATGAACAGGCCGGGCGAGATTCGCAGGGATGACCTCGTGGCGTGGCTGAATGATTACCTTCACGTGGGCGCGTTCAAGGACGTGAGCCTGAACGGGCTTCAGATCGAGGGCACAGACGTAATCCGGCGCGTGGCCGCCAGCGTGGACACCAGCGTGAAGACCCTCCAGCATGCGGCAGACAGCGGTGCGGACATCCTGCTGGTGCATCACGGACTGTTCTGGGGCAAACCCCTGCCCATCACTGGCCCGCACCGGGAGCGTATACGCACGGCCATCCAGGCCGACCTGAACCTGTACGCGGCGCACCTGCCGCTTGACGCGCATGCTGAGGTGGGGAACAACGCGATGATGGCGAGGGCACTGAGTCTGGGGGGAATCATCCCGTTCGGTGAATTCGCCGGGCAGACGATCGGCGTGGCGGGCGACCTGCCCTTCGAGCTGTCTTTGCAGGACTTCGCGGATCGCATCCAGAAACTGACCGGCGAGATCTGCCTTGTGCATGGAGGGGGCGTGCCCACCGTGCGCCGTCTGGGTATCTGCTCTGGCGAGGGCTCGGGCCTGATTCCGGAAGCGGCGGCGCTGGGCCTGGACACGCTGCTCACCGGCGAGCCCGCGCACAAACACTTCAATGACGCCTTCGAGTACGGCGTGAACGTGGTCTTCGCCGGGCATTACGAGACCGAGGTGTTCGGCGTGCGCGCCCTGGCGGCGAAAGTGGAGGATCAGTTCGGCCTGCCGTGGCAGTTCCTGCACCATCCCACCGGCCTGTGACGGGACTGTTCCTCACCTTCGAGGGGCCGGAGGGAGCGGGCAAGAGCACGCAACTCGCCCGGCTGGTGGCACGCCTAGAAGCGGAGGGCATCGCCCACACGGTCACGCGGGAACCCGGCGGAACGCCCCTGGGAACCCGTGTGCGCGAGGTGCTCCTCGATCCGGCGCTGACCATCGACCCGCTGCCGGAATTCCTGCTGTATTCGGCAAGCCGGGCGCAACTCGTGGCGAACGTCATCCGGCCCGCGCTGGACAGGGGAGACGTCGTGGTATGCGACCGGTACGCGGATTCCAGCCTCGCGTACCAGGGAGCCGGGCGGGGGCTTGATGCCCGACTGCTCGGGGACATTACGCGGGCGGCCACGGGGGGCCTGACCCCACACCTGACCGTGCTGCTCGACCTTGATCCGGTGCTGGGGCTGGAGAGGGCCGCGCGGCGCGGGCAACCGGACCGGCTGGAGCGAGCGGATCTGGCGTTTCACCAGCGGGTGCGGGACGGGTTCCTGGTGCTGGCAGAGCAGGAACCGGCCCGATTTCTGCTGCTCGACGCCGTGCTGGCCCCGGAGATCCTGGCGGATCGGATCTGGCATGCCGTGCGGGCGCGGGTTCACACGGTGCCGGGTCAAGGCCGCACGAACCCTATTTCCTGAGTCGTCCCTGTGTGCCCGCGCCCGGTTCGATCTTCACGCCGGGCACCTTCACTTCAAAGATCGTGCCCCAGCGTTTGCCGGTGATCAGCAGCGTGCCGCGTTCAGGCACGTAGGCGATGCCATTGGGCACGTCGTCGAAGGTCAGGGGGCGGCCCCCCTGGATGGCCTGGGTGCTGGCCTCACGGGTCAGATCGGACACGTCGATCCAGGCGGTGACCCGGCCCGTCTGCGGGTCGATCCGGGCGATCCGGTCGCTGAGCCACAAGTTGGCGTAGACGTTTCCCTGCACGTACTCCAGCTCGTTGAGGTTGCGGATCGGCTGGCCGTCATCGGTGACGTTCACGCTGCGTTTCACCGAGAACGTTTTCAGGTCGCGCCACACCAGGGTGGCACTGCCGTTGCTCATGATCAGCTGTTTGCCATCGGTGGTCAGGCCCCAGCCCTCGCCGGTGTACCGGTACTGGCCGGTTTCCTTGAGGGTGGTGGCGTCGAACGTGAAGGCGATGCCGTCCTGCCACGTCAGGTGGTACGCCGTGCCGCCCACCACGGTGATCCCCTCGCCAAACGCCGTGGCGAGCGGGGTGGAGGCGGCGACCTGCACTTTCCCGGTCTTCAGGGTCGAGATGCGCACACCGGAGTCGCCAACCTGCCCGGTGCTCTCGGCATACAGGCCGCGCCCCAGGTACTGGAAGCCTTCCGTGAAGGCATTCCGGTCGTGTGGAAAGCGCGCGACGACTGTCGGGACGATGACCGGAGCGCGGGCCGGGAGGGGAACAGTCTGGCCCAGGCCCACGGGGGCGAGGAGCAAGGTCACGGTGAGGGCAGGGAGAACGCGCACAGCCCCATGGTAGGGGCTAACTTTTCCAGGCGCGCTGCTCGTCTGCTCCGCGTGAAGATCACGTTCAGGTCGACTGGACGGCGCGGGCCGTCGCTCGAACGGCCTCGTGCGGGTCGTCGATCAACGCGTGGAGCGCCTCCGGCTCGGCCCACTGACCCAGGGCCCACGCGGCCGCCTCCCGCACCTCCCAGGCCGGATCGGTCGTCCCGGCCAGCAGCAGGGTCCAGCCCTCCGGCGCGCGGGTGTTGCCCAGCACGGTCAGGGCGTTGCGCGCCATGCCCTTGCGCCTCGGCCGGAGGAACGCCGTCCCAGCGAAGGCCCGCTCGAAGGCGCGTTCGCCCGTGTCGAAGAACCGGGAAAGATCGGGGAACGCCAGGTTCGGATCCGGCCGGAGCAATGCCGCCAGTGGCCCCGCATGCTCACTCCACGGGCAGACCTCGCTGCACACGTCGCACCCGAACAGCCAGTCGCCCATACCCGAGCGCAGGTCATGCGGCAGCGGCCCCCGGTGCTCGATGGTCAGGTAGGAGATACAGCGCCGCGCGTCGATGGCCCGGTCGTCCCCGATGGCGTTCGTGGGACACGCCGAGATGCAGCGGCTACAGCGGCCACAGCGATCCGGATGTGCGCTCACTGTTCCCTCGAAGGGCAGATCGGTCAGCAGCGCCGCCAGCGTCACGAAGGCGCCCAGGCGGGTGCTGACCAGCATGCCGGACTTCCCGCGCCAGCCCAGGAAGCCCTGCGCGGCGTACAGGCGTTCCATGACCGGGCCGTGATCCACGTACCCGCGCGCGCGCACGCCCAGGGCGGCGGCCTCCGCTTCCAGGCGGTTCAGGATCGGCTGGAGCTGATCGTGGTAATCGGGTGTCCAGGCGTAACGGGCCACCCGGCCCACGCGAACGCCGCCCACTGGTTTCGGTGGCTCCGCGAAAGCGTGCGACACCCCCAGCACGAGCACGCTGCCCACGCCCTCCAGCCGGGACGCTGGATCGGCGCGGGCCGGCAACTGGCGTTCCAGGTACGCCATCCCCGCGTGCCGTCCGGCGGCCAGCCACCCGGCGTACTCGGTCACCGCGTCCACGGGTACCACGGCCGGAGCCCAGCCAACCGCGTCCGCGCCCGAGTGCTGCGCGAGGTCGGCGAGAAGTTCAGCGGCACCCATGCCCGGAAGTATGCCGTCCGGACCGTGATGCCGCTGTCACTCGCTGAACGGTGGTGCGTTACAGGCTGGCTTTGGCGAGCGTCCAGGCGTTCTCGAACACCTCGCCACGCTCCGGCCGGGCCATCACCCGGCCCAGCCCCTGGGCCAGGCTCATGGTGGGAATGTTGACCTCAGTCTGGCGCTTGATGCCCTCCCACGCCGCCTCGCAGCGGGCCGTGTCGCCAGCACCGGCCATCAGGGTGAACCGTACGCCGTCGCCGGAGAGTTCCAGGCCGCACAGGTCGCCGTTCTCCCGGCCGCAGCGGGCTGACTTGAACGTCACGTTGTGCAGGTTCTTCCACTTCAGGGTGTCGGCCACGAAGCCAGCGAACAGCCGGGCGGGCAGGTCCTTGCGCCCGGAGTACCGCACGGTCAGGTGCGTGACGCGGGGCAGTTGCCGCGCAGCGTCCGGCGAGTCGAACACCTGCGCCAGCGCCTCACGCCACGGTGCGCTGCGGCTCCAGCCCAGGTCGGCCAGGGCGTAATGCCGCGCCGGGGGAATATCCAGCGTCAGCGAGTCGCAGATGATCTGGTCGGCCACGTCGGTCAGCTCGTGCATCAACACACCGCCGGGCTTGGTGTCCGCGCCCCACCACACGTGGTTCACGGTCGCCGGGCGCAGCAGGGGCAGGATTGCGCCCTGGAGCTGCTGCGGGTTCGCGTCGAGAATCAGGCGCTCCACGTACAGGCCGCCCGCCTGCGGCACGAGGCTCGCGTGCACCTTCAGGTCGTCGCTGCCGTCCATCACGCCGATGATCTGCCGGCCCGCGAAGCGCCCCTCCAGCCCCGCCAGGGCCTCCTCGACGCGCCTGACGTGCGCGTGGACGGTCAGGGCCACGATGTTGCCCGTGTACGCGCGGGTTTCCACGTTCGTCTGCGCCCACAGTTCGTCCAGCGTGGCCTGCGCCTTGCGGACGCTGGTGTCCACTGGCCCCAGGCGTTTGAGATCCGTCGCGTAGGTCACAGCCGTCTCCAACGACGATCCGGGCCGATCAGCTCGTCGGCGGCCTCGGGACCCCAGGTGCCGGAGGTGTAATTCGGGAATTCGGGGGCGCTCACGCCATCCCACGCTTCCAGGATGCCGCTCACGAGCTGCCACGCGTGATCGACCTCATCCTCGCGGGGGAACAGGGTCGCGTCGCCCAGCATGGCGTCCAGCAGCAGGCGCGAGTACGGACTTTCCAGCTGCGCGCCGAACGCGTCGTAGCGGAAGTCCATGACCACCTCGCGCAGCACCATCTCCTGCCCCGGCGTCTTGGAGCTGAACTTGAGATTCACACCCTCGTCCGGCTGGATACGGAATGCCAGCACGTTGCGTTCCAGGCCGCCGGGGAAGATGCCCAGCGGCGGGCGCTTGAACACCACGGCGATTTCCGTGACCTTCTTCGGCAGCCGCTTGCCGGTACGCAGGAAGAACGGCACGCCCTGCCAGCGCCAGTTGTCCACTTCCAGCTTCACGGCCACGTAGGTCGGCGTGGGACTGCCCGGCTTCACGTTGGGTTCCTGGCGGTAGCCGGGCACCTTCTCGCCGTCCATGGTGCCGGCCCCGTACTGGCCACGCACGGCCACGCTCTTCACGCGGCCTTTGGGGATTTCCTTCACGGCGCGCAGCACCTTGACCTTCTCGTCGCGGATCGCGTCGGCATCGAAGGCGGCGGGGGCTTCCATGGCGGTCAGGGCGAACAGCTGCATCAGGTGGTTCTGCAACATGTCGCGCACCACCCCGGCCTCCTCGTAGTACCCGGCGCGGCCTTCCAGGCCGAGATCCTCGGAGGCGGTGATCTGCACGTGATCCACGTAGCCACGGTTCCACAGCGGCTCGAAGATGGCGTTCCCGAAGCGGATCGCCATCAGGTTCTGCACGGTCTCCTTGCCCAGGTAATGGTCGATGCGGTAGACCTGCGATTCGTCCCAGACGCGGTGGATGGCGTCGTTCAGGGCGCGGGCGCTGGCCAGATCGCGGCCGAAGGGTTTCTCGATCACGATGCGCCGCCAGCCCTCGGACTCGTCTGCCAGGCCCAGGCGACCCAGGCCGCTGCTGATCGGCTCGAACAGGCTGGGTGGGGTCGAGAGGTAGAACAGGGCGTTCTTGCGCCCGCCGTGCGCCTCCTCGGCGCGGTCGAGTTCCTTGCCGACCAGGTCGTATACCTCGTCGCCCGAGAAGTCCCCGTACTCGTAGTACAGCAGTTCCCGGAACTTCTCCAAGTTGCCCGGCTGGATCGCGTCGGTCTCCTTACTTTCCTTCAGGGCGGAGAGCGCGTAGTCCTTGAACTCCTCGTCCGTCATCGCCTGGCGGCCCACGCCGACAATGTTGAACGCGCTCCCCAGCAGGCCGTCCTGCCACAGGCCGAACACGGCGGGCAGCAGCTTGCGGCGGGCGAGGTCGCCCGTGGCCCCGAAGATCACCAGCGTGGCGGGTTCGGGGGCGCGGTTACGGCGCATGTGCGTCCGGAAGGGGTTGTGGCCGTCGCCGCCGGGAACTGCCGCCGGAACGCGTTTGCGGGACTTGCGCTGCGCCGGCTCGGCCTTCTGGGCTGGCTGGGCCACTCCGACGTCCTTCGCGGCGTCCTTCTGTTCCACGGCGGCGCGGACTGCGCGGGCCGTCGTCGCCTTGGCCGGGGCTTTCGCTTTGGCCACGCTGGTGCGGGCAGGGGAGGTGGAGGGGGCCTTCTTCGCGGTCGCGGGCGTCTTGGCCGGGGGTTTGGCGCTGGTTCCCGCCGCTTTCTTGGGCTTGGTCATCCCTTATCCCCGACGCTCTGCTTGCCCGTCTCGCCGAGCTGCTCGGCCTGGGAACCCGTGCCGCCGCCAGAGGCCGCGTGTATGTTCTCGGGAGCGGCCACCTTCGGGTGATCCCCGGCCTTGACTTCCGGCACCATGCCTTCCTTCTTGGGGGACTCCAGGGTCTTGACGGCGTGCCCGCCGAACGAGCGGCGCATGGCCGACAGCATCTGCCCGGCGTAGCTGACGTCCTGCTGGCTGCGGAAGCGCATCTGGGTCGCCAGCGTGATGACGGGCGTGGGCACGCCCAGTTCGATGGAATCAATGATCGTCCAGCGCCCCTCGCCGCTGTCGGCCACGTAGTCCGACAGCGAGTCGAAGTCGGCGGAGTTTTTGAGCGCCTCGGCCGTCAGGTCGAGCAGCCACGACCGCACCACCGAGCCGTGTCGCCACAGTTCCGCGATCTGCGCCATGTCCAGGTTGAAGTCCTGGTGGGCTTTCATCAGTTCGAAGCCCTCGGCGTAGGACTGCATCATGCCGTACTCGATGCCGTTGTGAACCATTTTCACGTAGTGCCCGCTGCCCGACGGGCCCATGCGTCCCCAGCCCCGGTCGGCGGCGGGCGCCAGCGTCTCGAAGACCGGCCGCAGGCGTTCCACGGCGTCTTCGGATCCGCCGATCATCATGGCGTACCCTTCGGCCAGGCCCCACACGCCGCCGGACGTGCCGACATCCACGAACTTCAGGCCCTTGGCGGCCAGTTCCTCGCCCCGGCGCTGCGTGTCGTGGAAGTTGCTGTTCCCCCCGTCGATGATGATGTCGCCGGGAGCAAGCCGGGCTGCGAGGTCGTCGATGACCGACTGGGTGATCTTGCCGGAGGGCACCATCACCCACACGGCGCGCTCGCCGGGATCACCGAGCGCGGCGATGAAGTCATCCATGGAGCGTGCGCCCTGCGCGCCGTGGGATTCGATATTTCGCAGGGCGTCCTCGCTGCGGTCGTAGCCGACCACGTGGTGCCCGCCCTGCTGGAGCCGGAGCACCATGTTCCCGCCCATCTTGCCCAGGCCGATCATGCCGATCTTCATTCCGTACCTCCCGTGGTCGGAAGCGCTTCCACGCTCCCTCCCACTTTCGATGGGCATGATACGCGTGGCGGCCCAGGGCGCTAGGCCACCTGACCTGAAGAAACGGTAAGCGCGGGCGCGGGCCATGGGCGGAGACGCCGTGACCAGCGGGACGAATGCGGGGAGGAGCAGATGCTACCGTGACGCCATGAGCGTCCCCGCCCCCACCACGCCTGCCGCCCTGCTCGACCGGGCAGCGAGCGGCGCGCGGCTCACCCACGGCGAGATCACGGCCCTGTACGACCTGCCTGTGCCCGAGGTCGCCTCGGTCGCCAACGCCCTGCGTGCCGTGCGCCGTGACCCCGCCGTCGTGACCTTCCTGATCGACCGCAACATCAACTACACCAATGTGTGCAACGTTGGCTGCAACTTCTGCGCCTTCTACCGCACCAAGCGCCAGAAGGACTCGTACACCCTGGACTACGAGCAGATCTCCCAGAAGATCCGTGAACTGGAAGACGTGAACGGCACCCGCATCCTGCTCCAGGGCGGCGTGAACCCGGAACTGGGCCTGGAGTACTACACCGGTCTGCTGCGCCATGTGAAGGCCCACCACCCGACCATCCGCATTGACGCGTTCTCGCCCGAGGAAGTCTTGTTCATGGAGAAGACCTTCGGGCTGACCCTGGACGAACTGCTCGACACCCTGATCGAGGCGGGCCTGGACGGTCTGCCCGGCGCGGGCGGCGAGATCCTGGAAGACGATGTGCGGGCCAAGGCTGCCCCGGCGCGCATCCGCAGCGACGACTGGTTCCGCATTCTGGATGCCGCGCAGCGCAAGGGCCTGTACACCATCGCCACCATGGTCATCGGCTTCGGCGAGAGCTTCGCGCAGCGGGCCAGCCACCTCACCAAGATCCGCGCCCAGCAGGACAAGGCGCTGCGCGACTACGGCGGGAACGGATTTTCCGGGTTCGCCATGTGGACCCTCCAGACCGAACACACGCGCCTTGCCGGCAAGGCTCCCGGCGCGACCGCGCACGAGTACCTGCAACAGCTCGCCATCGCCCGGATCGCGCTGGACAATATCCCCAACATCCAGGCGTCTTGGCCCGCGCAGGGCTTCAAGGTCGCGCAGGCCGCGCTGTATTACGGCGCGAACGACCTGGGCTCGACCATGCTGGAAGAGAACGTCGTCTCTGCGGCCGGCGGGCATGGGCGGCACCAGGCCACCGTGCGCGAGCTGATCCGCATTGCCGTCGATGCGGGCTTCACGCCCGCCATCCGCAACAGCCTGTTCCAGATTATCGACTGGCCCGATGTCGGCGCGGCCCTCCACCAGCTCGACTCGAATCCGGAGCGTGAGCGTGCCGTCGGTGCTTCCGGTTAACGGGCCGGACACCGGCGTCGCGCGCAAGACCATGCTGGCCCTGGCGTACATCCTGTGCGAGCGTCGGCCACACGGCCCTCCGTCCGGCGCGGCCGGGCCGGGTGAGTGGGAGGCCGAGGCGCGCTTCCTGCTGCCCACGCCCACGGCCTTCCTGGAGGCACTGGAGGCGGCCGGGCTGGCCGACCGGGGCCACCCCACCGATCTGGGCGTGCAGGTCAGCACCGACATCCTGTTCGAGGACGGAGACATCGTCGGGCAGACCGTGGTGAGGCCCGAGGAGATCCACGAGTTACTGCCCCATGTCGATGACCCGACCCGCTTGCGCCTGCACGCCTGGGACGCCTTCGCGAAGGCCCTGGAACTTGACGGGCAGGATGCCCGCCTGGTCATCTGGTTCATCCGTTGAGTCGCGCGTCGACTGCTATCCAGCGTCACGGTGACGCGCGGCCTGCCCCCTATGCTGGGCGCATGATCGAGTCCCTCATCGGCCACACGCCCCTCGTGCAGCTCCAGCGCGTCATCGAGCCCGGCATGGCAGACGTCTTCGTGAAGCTCGAGGGCCAGAATCCCGGCGGGAGCATCAAGGATCGCACGGCCCTGGGCCTGATCGAGGACGCCGAGCGCCGCGGTGTGCTGAAGCCCGGCGGCACCATCGTGGAACCCACCAGCGGCAACACCGGCATCGGGCTGGCGCAGGTGGCCGCCGCCAAGGGCTACACCCTAATCCTGTGCATGCCCGCCAGCATGAGCGAGGAACGCCGGCGCACCCTCGTGGCGTACGGCGCGAAACTCGTACTGACCGAACCCAAGCGCCGCATGCTGGCCGCCATTGAGGAGGCCGAAAAGATCGCCGAGGAGACCGGCGCCGTCATGATGGGCCAGTTCACCAACCCCGCGAACCCCGCTGTGCACGAGGCCACGACCGGCCCGGAACTGTGGGAGCAGATGGATGGCCGCATCGACGCGTTTGTCTATGGGAGCGGCACCGGCGGCACCATCAGCGGTGTGGGACGGTACCTCAAACGCCAGAACCCGTCCGTGCAGATCGTGGCCGTGGAACCCGCGCGCAGCAACGTCCTGACTGGCGGCGAGATGGGCACGCACGGCTTCCAGGGCATGGGGCCGGGCTTCATTCCCGCGAACCTCGATCGCAGCGTCATCGACGACGTGATCGACGTGTGGGAAGAAGACGCCTACCCGCTGGCCCGCCGCCTGGCCCAAGAAGAAGGGATCTTTGTCGGGATGAGCAGCGGGGCGATGGCCTGGGGAGCGCTGGAGGTCGCCCGCCGCCTCGGGCCCGGAAAGCGGGTTGCGACGATTGCCTGCGATACGGGCGCGCGCTACCTGACCACCTCCCTGTTCAGCGACGAGCCCGGCACCCCAGCCGGCTACCAGCCGTACTCAAGGGAGCTGCTGACGCCCTGACCGTCAAGACTGCAGTCACTGGCATTCGCATCATCGACCGTCAGGCTGTGGCCGGGGGCCGCCTACTCTGACCTGGCTGCCCGACCGAGCCTGGGTGATGGGCTCGATCTTGAGAGTCGGGCACGAGGGAACGAACCCTCGGCATTGCCGCAGGATGCAGCCGCTGACCTGAACGGGGCACCGTGGAGCGTTGTCACCTAGAATCCGGAATTGTGGGACGCTGGCACGGGCGAACCGGGGGAAGTCGCTAGACTATTCGTCTAGACCACTCCCTGCGAGGTTCCCCGATGACGCTGGACGACATCCTCAACGCTCCATCCCCTGCCTCCGCGTGGATTCTCGCCCAGGACTGCGCGGAAACCGGCCTCCAACCGGACGACATCCGTGCCGAGATGCTCCGCCGGATCGGGCAGATGCGGGACAGCATCCAGCGCGGCCTGAGCAGCGACGCGCGGAGCATCACCGGAATGGTCGGCTGGAACGCGAAAGGCCTATGGGATGCCTCCGACGCCCTCCAGAGCCCCCTGCTCAAGCGGGTGCAGGCCTATGCCATGGCCGTCAACGAGGAGAACGCCCGTATGGGCAAGATTGTCGCTGCGCCCACGGCCGGGAGTGCCGGCACCATCCCCGGCGCCCTCATCGGCGTGGCCGACCATCTGGGTCTTCCCGACGAGCGACTGGTTGATCCCATGATTCTCGCCGCGGGGGTCGGCAAGGCCATCAGCAAACGCATGTTCATTTCCGGCGCGGCCGGGGGGTGCCAGGCCGAGATCGGGAGCAGCGCCGCTATGGCTGCCGCCGCCATCGTCGAACTCCTAGGCGGCACGCCCCGCGCGGCCGTCCACGCGGCCAGCATGGCCCTGATGAACACCATCGGGCTGGTCTGTGACCCGGTCGGCGGGTACGTAGAGGTGCCCTGTGTGAGCCGCAACGCCTTTTATGCCGTGCATGCGGTGAGCGCCGCGCAACTGGCCCTGGCCCAGTTGGAATCCTTCATTCCGCCCGATGAGGTGCTGGGCGCGATGGCCTCGGTGGGCCGCATGATGCCCGCCGCCCTGCGCGAAACCGCCGACGGCGGCCTGGCCCAGACGCCCACCGGCCTCGCCGTGACCGCCCGTATGGAAGGCAAGGGTGGGGAAACGGGCGGGATGATCGAACTGCCGATGGCTTAAGGCGAGCCGAATGTCCACCTGCACGATTGGGCGACCCTGTTGCTGGGCTGAATTCAGCTGATTGGTGAAGAAGGATGCCCCATCATCAGCGGGACGTCGATTCCCAGGGCCTCGCGAAGTTCCGCGTGCGAGTCGAGGAACCTCGTCACGCCGACCTCGGCCAGCGCGTCACGCCCGTCGTGCGAGAGGTGGCCACCGGCCAGCAGGCCCCAGACGGTCGCGCCGGACGCCACGCCTGCCCGAGCGCCGGGTGCACTGTCCTCCACGACCAGACAGCGGGTCACGGGCACGCCCAGTTGCGTGGCGGCGTACTCATAGAGCGCCGGGTCCGGTTTGCCTACGCCGCCCACGACGGAAGGATCGTAGGCATGTGGGCCGACCAGTGCCGTCAGTCCGGCTCCATCGAGTTTCAGGTGCAGGCGATTCTTCTCGCTGTTGCTCGCCACGGCGAAGGGGATTCCGGCCGCTTTCAGGGCGCGCAGCGTGTCGGCTGCACCGTCGATGACGGGCACATGCGAGAACGCGCCGTTGAAGCGCTCTCCCAGCATGGGCAGGAAATCCTCCGGCGCTTTCCAGCCGCGTTCCTCGTCGAGCTGGCGCAGCACGCCCTCGAAGCGTTGCCCGCTGGTCAGTCGGGTGATCTCGGCGGCACTCAGGTGCAGGTCGCGTTCCGCGAAGATCTCCGCCCACAGCGCCCCGATGATCGTCTCCGTATCGATCAGGACGCCGTCCAGGTCGAACAGGACGGCGGCGAAAGAGCTGCTCACAGGTCGCTGTCCGGGCCGTGCTCCCACCCGGCCAGGATGTGCACATGGGTGTGGAAGACCATCTGCCCGCTGCCAGCACCGCAGTTGACCACCAGTCGGTAATCCGGCGCATGCTGCCGGGCGACCTTCACGGCCGTCAGCCACAGATCGCCCATCTCGGCCGCGTCGGTGATCTCGTCCACCCGGGTCGTGACTTTCTTGGGAATGACCAGCAGGTGGATGGGCGCCTTGGGGGCAATGTCCTGAATGGCGATGTACCGGTCGTCTTCATAGACGATGGTGCTGGGAATCTCGCGCGCGATGATCCGTTCGAACAGCGTGGGCTGGGCGGTCATGCTTCCACTCTACGCGGCATCTGCAAGGGCGCGCCGCCTGAAAGACATTGACCTGACGACACATACTCGACCTGGATGAACTGTTCTGCCTGGCTCCATCCGGCGCGCATCTGGCCGGACGATCTTCATTCCACCTTCATCTTGGGGGGAGGCGTGATCCGATTCCCATGTGGCCTGCTTATACCCACATGTAAGCGAAGACCGGACGGTGCCCGCACCCGAAGGACAAGGCCAGCCCCCAGACCTGATCGAGGTTCACGCCATCCTGGCGTGCGCCGAGGCCGGTCACACCCCGTAAGCAGGAGACGATCATGACGAACATTGACGACCAGAACACCAGCACCCCCGAAGGCATGAACCGCCGCGCCGCCATGGGCTTCCTCGGCAAGATCGGGATGGGCACCGCCGCCCTGGGCCTCGCCGGCACCGGCGCGCTGGCGGCACCCACGAAGAACATCGATGGCGACGTCCTGAACTTCGCCCTGAACCTCGAATACCTGGAGGCCGCCTTCTACTTGGCCGCCGTGGGCCGCCTGTCGGAACTCAAGGCCATCGGCGGCGACGCCGAGATCAAGCTGCCCGCCAGCCTGGACATGATGCGCGGCATGCAGTTCAAGGACAGCGGCGTGCAGGCCCTCGCCAACGACATCGCCGAGGATGAGCTGTCGCACGTGAAGTTCCTGCACGGCGCGCTCGGCAAGGGTGCCGCCATGCGCCCCGTGATCGACCTGGCCGGTGCCTTCGACGCGGCCGGGCAGGCGGCCTCGGGCGGCGCGATCAAGGGCTTCAACCCCTACGCGGCCGACCTGTTCTTCCTGCACGGCGCGTTCATCTTCGAGGATGTGGGCGTCACCGCCTACAACGGCGCGGCCACGCTGATCACCAACCCCGCGTACCTCCAGGCGGCGGCGGGCATCCTGGCGGTCGAGGCGTACCACGGCGGCGCCATCCGCGCCATGCTGTACCAGCAGCGCCAGGTCACGGCGGCGGCGGGCCTGTACGTGGGTCAGGTCGTCCAGGCGATCAGCAACCTGCGCGGCAAGGTCGGCGGCGGCAAGGACATGGGTCTCACCGACGCGAAGGGCATGGCGGTTATCGCCCCGGCCGACTCGAACGGCGTGGCCTTCTCCCGCAGCACGCGCGAAGTGCTGAACATCGTGTACCTGGCCCCCGGCGCACACAAGGGCGGCTTTTACCCGAACGGCCTGAACGGCAGCATCAAGTAAGCCCTGCTCCTGCGGGCGGCCCGGACATGGTTCCGGGCCGCCCTTTATTCGTTCCGCGTTAGCCTGGGCGGGTGACCCGCGACCTCACTCCAGCGGCCCTGCGCGCGGCGGCCCGCCGAACCCTGGAACGCCAGGCGACTCTCCAGGCGGCCCTGAACCACATGGGCTTCGTGCAGGCCGACCCGATCCGCGCGCCCGCCCGCGCGCAGGATCTCACCCTGATGCAGCGCGTGTCCGGCTACCGGGCCGGCGATCTGGAACGGCTCTACCCCACGCTGGATGTCGAGGAGGACATGATCCCCAATTACGGGTTCATGCCCCGCCACGTGCAGGCCATGCTGCACCCGCGCGAGGTCGCGTCCACGCGCATCGAGCGGGAACATCCGGAACTGCTGGATGAGGTGAGGACGCTCCTGAACGAGCGTGGCGAACTTCACCCGAAGGACGTGATCGCGGCGCTCGGCGCCCGCACGGCCACCAACTACTGGGGCGGGCAGAGCAGCGCCACCACGCGTGCTCTCGATGCCCTGCATTACCGGGGCGAGGCCCGCGTGACCCGCCGCGCTGGAGGCGTGCGCGTGTACGGTGTCGCCCAGCATCTGCACGGCGTCCGCGCGGCTCCATTGCCCGACCCTGAGCGGCTGCGCGCTGTCGTCCACCTGCTGGCCGCGCTGTACGGCCCACTGCCGGAGGCCAGTCTGGGCCACCTGATCTCGCTGTCGGGTTTCGGCCTGCCGCACCTGCGCTCACCCCTGCGGGCCGCCTTCCGCCACGCGGTCAAGGAGGAACTTGGCGCGGCGAAAGTCAGCGGCGTGAAGTACGTCTGGCTCCCGGAACGCAATCCGCACGCGGCTCCCACACCACGCGGAGTCCGGATCGTCAGTCCCTTCGATCCCCTGGTGTGGGATCGCCGCCGGTTCGAGCACCTGCACGGCTGGGCGTACCGCTTCGAGGCGTACACGCCGCCCGCCAAGCGCACCATGGGCTACTACGCGCTCCCAGTGTTTCAGGCCGAGAAGGCGGTCGGCTGGGCGAACCTGAAAGTGGAAGGGGGAGATCTCCTCTCGGAGATCGGACTGGCCCCAGGCATTCGCGAGACCGGGGCCTTGCGTCGCGGCATCGACGTGGAACTGAACCGGTACCGGGCGTTTCTTGGCCTCCCCACCTGAGCATGATCCACACGACACTCAGACGCCTATGATGGGCTGGATATGAGCGCAGCAGCAACGGAACGCAAATACTTCGGCACAGACGGTGTCCGGGCCGTGGCCGGCGAGTTTCCACTGACGGCCGCGTGGGTGATGGGCCTAGGCGCCGCCGCCGGCGAGGTTCTCCTGCAGGGCCGCCCTAAGGCCCGCGTGGTGATCGGTAAGGACACCCGGCAGAGCGGCGACATGCTGGAGGCCGCCCTGGCAGCGGGCCTCACGAGCCGTGGGGTCGATGTCGTGCACGTCGGCGTCCTTCCGACGCCTGGCGTCAGCTACCTGACCCGGCACCTGAAGGCCGATGCGGGCGTGGTGATCAGCGCCTCGCACAATCCCTACGAGGACAACGGCATCAAATTCTTCGGCGCAGACGGCCAGAAACTCAGCGACACGACCGAACTGGACATCGAGGCCGCCCTCGACCGGGTGACCACACTGGCCCCCGTGACCGGCGTGCGGATGGGCAGCGTGACCAACTACACCGAGGCGGAGCGGCTGTATGTCGAGTACCTCAAGTCGCACGCGCCGAACCTGCGGGGCCAGCGGATCGCGCTGGACTGCGCGAACGGCGCGGCCTTCCGGGTGGCCCCACGCGTGTTCCAGGCGGCGGGCGCGGACGTGTTCGCCGTGTACACCACCCCGGACGGCCACAACATCAACCGGGGCTGTGGCAGCACGCACCTGGAGCACCTTCAGGCCATCGTCCGGGATGGCCCCTACGACCTGGGCGTGGCCTTCGACGGTGATGCCGACCGCGCCCTGTTCGTCGATTCGCGCGGCAACGTGGTGCACGGCGACCACATGCTGCTGCTGAACGCCCGCGCGCGCGGCGAGAAGGCCGTGGTCACCACCATCATGGCGAACATGGCGCTGGAGGTGAAACTCCAGGAGTCCGGCATTCCCCTGGAGCGCACGGCCGTCGGCGACCGCTACGTGCACGAGCGGCTGCATGGGCAGGAACTGCACCTGGGCGGCGAGCAGAGCGGGCACATCCTGTTCCTGGACGTGTCTCCCACCGGGGACGGCGTCCTGACCGCCCTGCTCACGCTGGCGAGCATGCAGAGCCAGGGCACGACCCTCGACACGCTGCACGATGATCTCGTCATGTTTCCCCAGACCCTGGTGAACGTGCGTGTGGGCGACAAGAAAGCCATTGCCCGCGACGAGGTCGTGCAGGCGGCGGTCGAGTCCGCCGAGGCGCGGCTGGCCGGGCGGGGCCGCGTGAACCTGCGTCCCAGCGGCACGGAGAACCTGATCCGGGTCATGGTGGAGGGCCAGGACAGCGAGGAGATCCATGAAATCGCGCGGGAACTCGCAGCCCTGGTCGAGACGCGCGGACAGCGCACCGTGTGAACGCCGCCCACAGCGGGGCCGCATTACGTTCACAGTAGAATGGCCGGTATGACCTCCGGCTCTCCCGACACGCTGGTGCTGATCGACGGGCATGCGCTGGCCTTCCGTTCCCTTTTCGCGCTGCGGCGGGGCGAACCGAACGTCCCGCGCCTCACGAACGCGCACGGCGAGGCGACCGACGCCATCCACGGCTTCATGAGCCTGACGCTGCGGCTTGCGAAGCAGCGCTCCAACCAGGTCATCGTGGTGTTCGACCCGCCGGTCAAGACCTTCCGGCACGAGCAGTTCGACGGGTACAAGGCCGGGCGTGCGGAAACGCCGCCCGACCTGCACCGGCAGGTGGATCGCATCCGCGAGATCGTGGACGCCGTGGGGCTGCCCCGCCTGGAGGAACCCGGCTACGAGGCCGACGACGTGATCGCCACCCTGACCCGCATGGCCGAGGGCACGGGCATGCAGGTGAGGATTGTGACGAGTGACCGCGACGCCTACCAGCTGCTTGACGACCACGTCCGCGTCATCACCAACGATTTTTCGCTGATCGGCCCGGACGAGGTCTTTGAGAAGTACGGCGTGACCGTGCGTCAGTGGGTGGACTACCGGGCCCTGACCGGCGACGCCAGCGACAACATCCCCGGCGCGAAGGGCATCGGCCCCAAGACCGCCTCGAAGCTGCTCCAGGAATACGGCAGCCTGGAGGGCATCTATGAAGCGGCCAGGGCCGGTACCCTGAAGCCCGACGGCACCCGCCAGAAGCTGCTGGACTCCGAGCAGAACGTGAAGTTCAGCCACGAACTGTCCTGCATGGTCACGGATCTGCCGCTGAAGGTGGAGCTCGGCACCGGCCGACTGCCCGGCAATCCAGCGCGGCTGGAAGAACTGCTGACGGAACTCGATCTGCACGCGGTGCGGCGGGCGCTGGCCAGCCTGGATGCCCGCGACGCGTCCATGCCGGACTCCATTCACGATCAACGCGAGCAGTCCGGCCCGGCCCACCCGGAACGCGACCCAGGGCACGGGCCGCTGCCCACCCCAGAGGTGCAGCCGTGGAGAACGCCGGGCCAGAACGTCGTGTGGGGGTACGTGCTGTCCCGCGAGGACGACCTGACCGCCGAGCTCGTCGGGGCCGCCGTCTTCGAAGCCGGTGACGGGCCCGGAACGGTCAGGACAGCCCCCACCCACGAACCCGACGAGTGGAAGAAGGCCGCGGTCTACGCCACGCCGGTGGGTCTGTTCGGCGAGCCGGAGGCGGCGGCGCCCCTCACCAAGACGCAGCAGAAGGCAGCGGAGAAGGCGCAGCGTGAGGTCGAGAAGGCGGCCGCGAAACTCCGCGACCAGTTCCCTGCCACCGTGGACGATGGGGAATTTATTGGCCAGAAGCGGGTCACTGCCGCTGCAGCGAAAGCGCTGGCGACCCACCTGAGCGTGCGCGGCCTGAACGTTGAACCCGGCGACGACCCCCTGCTGATGGCCTACCTGCTCGACCCGGCCAACACCACCATGACCGCCGTGGCCGAGCGCTACCTCAAGACCTCCTGGCCCGCCGATGCCGCCGGCCGCGCCGCCCAGACGGCCCACCTGCTGGACATCCTCCCTGGTCAGCTCGACGCCCCCCGGACCACCCTCTACCACGACATGGAGGTGCCGCTCTCCAGCGTCCTGGCCCGCATGGAGGTGCGCGGCGTAAGGCTTGACAGCGAGTACCTGCGCAGCCTGAGCGCGTCCACCGGCCAGCGGCTCGCCACGCTGGAGGCGCAGATCCACTCGCTGGCCGGGCGCGAATTCCAGATCCGCAGCCGCGATCAGCTTGAGGCGGTGCTGTACGACGAACTCGGCCTCGCCAGCGGCAAGAAGACCAAACTGACCGGCAAGCGCAGCACCGCTGTGGCTGCGCTGGAACCCCTGCGGGACGAGCACCCGATTATTCCCGCCCTGCTGGAATACCGTGAACTGGAAAAACTGCGCGGCACCTACCTCGACCCGCTGCCGAACCTCGTGAACCCGCGCACGAACCGGCTGCACACCACCTTCGCGCAGGCGGCGGTGGCCACGGGCCGCCTGAGCAGCCTCAACCCGAACCTACAGAACATTCCCATCCGCAGCGAGACCGGCCGCGAGATCCGCAAGGGCTTCATCGCGGATCACGGGTACTGCCTGATCAGCGCCGACTACTCGCAGATCGAACTGCGCCTCCTGGCACACATTGCCGACGATCCGCTGATGCAGCAAGCCTTCCTCGAAGGCGCGGACATCCACCGCCGCACCGCGTCCCAGGTCCTTGGCCTGGACGAAGCGACCGTCACCGCGAACCAGCGGCGGGCCGCGAAGACCGTGAACTTCGGCGTGCTGTACGGCATGAGCGCCCACCGTCTGTCGAATGACCTGGGCATTCCGTATGCCGACGCCGCCGGCTTCATCGAGGTGTACTTCAGCACCTACCCCGGCATCCGGGGCTACATCGACCGCACCCTGGACTTCGGCCGGCAGCACGGCTACGTCGAGACCCTCTACGGTCGCCGCCGCTACGTGCCGGAACTCGTGGCCACCAACCGCACGCTGCGTGAGGCGGGCGAACGGCTCGCGTACAACATGCCGATCCAGGGCACCGCCGCCGACATCATCAAACTCGCCATGATCAAGCTTGACCGGGAACTCGATGCGCTGGGCGCGCGCTTACTGCTGCAAGTCCACGACGAACTGCTGATCGAGGCGCCCGAGGACAAGGCCGACGCCGTGGCGGCCATCACCAAGGAACTCATGGAAGGAGCCGCGCAGCTCAAGGTGCCACTGGCCGTCGAGGTCGGCGTGGGGCCGAACTGGTACGACACGAAGTGATGCTGTGGCAGGGTAGCCTGCGGCCATGACCATCAGGGCATTGTTCTGGGATATCGGCGGGGTGCTGCTCACGAA
Source organism: Deinococcus sp. KSM4-11 (assembly GCF_004801415.1). Classification (NCBI taxonomy): domain Bacteria; kingdom Thermotogati; phylum Deinococcota; class Deinococci; order Deinococcales; family Deinococcaceae; genus Deinococcus; species Deinococcus sp. KSM4-11. The sequence continues at coordinate 522,155 of NZ_SSNX01000001.1, forward strand.
CGGCTGGGATCGGGAACAGAGGGCCGATGTGATCCGCCGGTTCGGGTTGGACGTCACCGAGTTTACGGAGCGCCACAAGCTGGCTGTGCCGGAGCTGGAACTGGGCCGGATGACGCTCGACGAGTACCTGTCTCAGACGGTGTTCTACGCGCCTCGCGACTTCACCCGCGAGGCCTTCCGTACGGCGATGGAAGCTGAGAGTCAGCCGCACGAGGACGCTCTGGCGTTGGCCCGTGACCTGTCGCAGCGGCACCGGTGCTATTCGCTGAACAACGAGGGCGCAGACCTGAACGACTGCCGCATCCGCACGTACGGCCTGCATGACGTCCTGCTGGGCTTCTTTACCTCGTGCTACCTGGGGGTGATGAAGCCGAACCCGGCGATCTACCGCCTGGGCCTGAGCCTCGCCAACGTCCGGCCGGACGAGGCCGTGATGATCGACGACCGCGCGCAGAACGTGGAAGCGGCCCGGTCGGTGGGCATGCAGGCGGTGCAGTACGTGAGCGCCGCGCAGCTCCAAGAAGAGCTGGCGGCGCTGGGTGTCATTTGAAGGCCTGGCTTCAGACCTTGACGAATTCCTGAACACCCATCACGAACATCACCGCGCCGCCCACGGGCACCTCAACGGGATCGCTGACCATGCTCTCGTTCTGCTCGCCCATGGGAACGCTGGGGGCGACCAGGCGGGTGCGGGTGCGGCAGGTCTGGCGGACGAGTTTCTTGAGATCCTCCATGCGCTCATCGCTGACGCCGATCATCAGGGTGGTGTTGCCCTCGCGCAGAAAGCCGCCGGTGCTGGCGAGCTTGGTGACGTCGAAGGAGTGGTCGGCCAGGACGCGCATGAGCGCGGAGGCATCGGCGTCCTGAATCACAGCGAGAACCAGCTTCATGCCGGGCAGGATATCAAATGCCGTGTGCGGATACGGTCAGGGCCAGAACGTCTGTCAGCAACGAAAAAGCCCCCGGTCTGGGGGCTCGTCGTGGTGTCCGGGCGTGCGCTCAGGCGACCTGCTTCTTGCGGGTGGTGGGCTTCTCGGCGGCGGCCTGTTCCTGTCCAAGCGCCTGCGTTTCTTTCAGGCGGAAGATCACCAGGCTGCCCACGAAGGTGCAGGTGATCATGCCGTGCGCATTCAGCAGGCTCAGGGCGGCCATGACGTCCTCGCGGGTCAGGCGCAGCTGCTCGCTCATATACAGGGCAGAGTCGGCGCGGCCTTCGAGGTAGTCACGGACTTTCTTGGCGTCGATGGTCAGGGGCGTGGCCGGCACGTCGGCCAGACCGGGGTCGGCGAGGCCGTAGACGGCGCGGGTGCCGGTGCCGGGGAGGCGGCGCACACGACCCTGGTCAAGCAGGCTGGCGAGCGCGGCGCGCAGGTGAGACAGCGCGAGGCTGGTGGTTTTGGCGAGTTCGGTCTCGACCCATTCGGGCTTGCTTTCAAGAGCGCGCAGCACCAACTTCTCGTTGGCGCGGCGGGTTTCCTGCAGGTCTTCAAGGGTGGGGGGATTGAACATGCGGGCCTCCGTGGGGCACTGCGGCATGATCCTTGTCGGGTATGGCCGCAGGTTGAGGGGTGTTCATTGACCGGCTGGGGTGTCGGGAAGGGGCAAGCCAGGCAGTGAACCGAGTACAAGTGCACCGTTCAGCGCAACTTTCCTATTATATTCATTTTTTCTCTCATTTTGGATGAGTGAATGGGGTGTTGACATTGATCTTGAGGGCAGAAATGCCGGTGCGGTTGCGCTGGGTCGCGCGGTGCACGGCACTTTCATGTGAAAATACCGTCCCGATTTGCTGGACAACTTGAACGATTCAGACTGCTGGCGGCCGGTGCTCCGTTGGGCTGTGCGGTGATTATCGAAAGGGCCGTTCGCAGACCATGCAACGTCACACCCCGCGAGCGCGTACCCTGCACCGGACACCTCCACGTCCGCACGGGAGACGCATGCTTGAACTGCACGACATCACCAAGACCTATGGCACCTACCAGGCACTGCGGGGCGTCTCACTCCGCGCCGCCGACGCGGAAGTCTTCGGGCTGCTCGGCCCCAACGGCGCGGGCAAGACGACCCTGCTCCGGATTCTGGCGACGTTGCTGCGGCCCACCAGCGGCAGCGGCACCGTGAACGGGATCGACCTGCTGAAGGATCCGGAAGCGGTGAGGCGCATTGTGGGCGTCGTGAACGGCGGTATGGGCCTGCCCGCCCGCCTCACGGGCCGGGAGGTGCTGCGATCCTTCGCTGGTCTCTACGGAATGGGGAAGGTGCAGACGGAAGCCCGCATCGTGGAACTCGACACCCGCCTGGAACTGGGCCGCACCCTGGACGTCCGGGCGGGCGAATACTCGTCGGGCATGAAGCAGAAGGTCGTGATTGCCCGCGCGGTACTGCATGATCCGGCCGTGCTGATCCTTGACGAGGCCGCCAGCGGCCTGGACATCTTCGCCCGGCGCACCCTGCTCGATTTCGTGCAGGCCAGCCGCGCGCCGGGCCGTCTCACGCTGTACTCCACGCACGTCATGAGTGAGGCTGAGGAAGTCTGCGACCGCGTGGCGATCCTGCACCAGGGCCAGCTCCTGACGGTCGGCACCATCCCGGAGGTGCTGGAGGCCACCGGGGAGCGCACGCTGGAACGCGCCTTCTTCGAACTCGTCCAGGGTCACGATGACCGCCAGGGAGCTGCCCATGCCGTCTGAACGCCTCCGCCCGGCCCTGGTGTGGCAGATCGCGGCGCGCGACCTGCTCTCCACCATCCGTGACCGGCGCACGCTGAACGCTACGATCCTCATGCCCATGATCCTGATCCCGCTGTTCACCCTGGGCCTTCCCCTCATGCTGGGCAGTTTTATTGGCGGGCAGCAGCAGGAACGCCAGAAACTCGGGGTGGTCGGTGAGCTGCCGCCCGCCCTGCGCGCCGCCCTCACCAAGGACGAGACGTTGGCCGACGGCACGCTCGTCCGCGCCGGCGTGATCCTAGAGCCGGTGCCGGATGCTCGCGCCGCCGTGCAGTCCGGGACGGTGGACGCCGCCGTGCAGCCCGCCACGCCCATTCCTACGCAGGCTGGGCACGCCCAGGGCACCCTGGAGGTCTACGCCAAGCTGAACAACATGCGCGCCCAGGCGGGCGCCTACTCGAAGGTGCAGGACGTGGTGAACGCCTACAACCGCACCCTGACCCTCGACCGCCTGAAGACCATGGGCCTGGATGCCGGTGTTCTCACGCCCGTCACGCTCAAGAGCGTGGACGCGAGTCCGCCGCAGGAACAGCGCAGCGGACAGCTCGCGTTCCTGGTACCCATGCTGATGCTGCAATTCATTCTCAGCGGGGCCATGGCGACCGCCGTGGACGCCACCGCCGGAGAAAAGGAACGCGGCACTCTCGAAAGCCTGCTGGTCGCGCCGGTGCGGCGGGGGGAGGTCGTGGCCGGGAAACTGCTCGCCACGACCATCACAGCCCTGACCAGCGCGTGCTTCAGCGTGCTCGGCTTCATCCTCAGCGGCCTGCTGGTCGGCGTGTTCACACGGGGCCGCAGCGGAGCGAGCGCCGAGATCACGCAGGCGATGGGTGGTCAACTGACCCTAGGGGTCGGCGGCGCCCTGGCCCTGCTGGGCGTCGCCCTGAGCGCCGCGCTTCTGATCAGCGCCCTGCTCATCACGGTCGGAATCTACGCCCGGTCGTTCAAGGAAGCGCAGACGTACATCGCGCCCCTCTCCCTGGCGATCGTGCTGCCCGCCGTGATGTTGCAGTTCAGCGACTTCCTCACACTGAACACCGGCCTGTACGCCCTGCCGCTGTTCGGCGGCATGCTCACCCTGCTGGAAATCGTGCGGGGCAGCGTGACCCTCTCTCACGTCGGCGTGGCAATCCTCGCGAACCTGGTGGGCACTACCCTCCTGGGCCTGCTGGCCCGCCGCTCGTTCAACCGCGAGGAAATCATCTTCAGGAACTGATCGGCCGGTGCCCGAGGGACACCCGCCTGCCGGACGGCACGCTGGAGCGACCTACAATGCACGGCGATGCGCCTGGCGATCATCGCGGACATTCACGGAAACGCAGACGCCCTCGACGCCGTGCTGCGGGACGCCCACCAGCAGGGCGCGGAGCGCGTGATCGTCAACGGCGACGTCGTGAACCGTGGCCCCGATTCCGTGGAGGTCATGACCCGCCTGCTCGCCGAGCCTGGCGTCCGCTTCACCTTGGGAAACCACGACGACCTGCTCCGGCTGTGGCAGACGCGCAGCGCCACCCTGCCCGCCGACTGGTTCGACGATCCCTTCTGGGGGGCCACCGCGTGGAGCACCGAGCAACTCGACCGGGCCGGCCTGCTGCATGTGCCGCAGGATTGGCCACACACCCTTGTGCTGGATGAACCCGGCCTGCCTCGCGTGCTGATCGCCCACGGCACCTCGGAGCATTACCGTGAAGGGCTCAGCGAACGAACCCGCCCGGAGCGCGTGACAGCTCTCCGGCAGGCGGCCGACGGTTCCGTCTATGACGTTCTGATCGGCTCACACATCCACCGCCCGGCGCACTCCACTACAGCAGGCGCAGTCGTCATGAACACGGGCGCAGTCGGCTTTCCCGCCAATGGCGACCCCAGAGCCCAGTACCTGCTGCTCACGGCCACCTTGACTGGCTGGGACGCCGAGTTCCGCGCAGTACCCTACGACCGCAGCGGCGTCATCGGGCGCTTCCAGACCAGCGGCCTGCTGGGCACGGGCCTGAGTGCCACCATCTTCCTGGAGGAACTCCTCAGTGCCCGCAGCCTCTACACGCCGTACTGGGAGTGGACGGAAGTGGGAAGCCTCCAGCGCACGCCGGAGACCTGGAACCGATTTCTGAACGGCCAGCTCACGCCCCTTTACTGACTCGGGAACAGTCTTGGCCTGTCCGCTGTAGTGGTTCACAGACGAAGGCCCGCTCCAACGCTGGAGCGGGCCTTCGTCTGTGGGCTGTTATTTCAGGGTCGGGGGGATAAGCACGGCGTCGATGCTGTACACAACGCTGTTGCCGGCCGTCATGGGCACCGAGTTCGCCAGCATGGCACCGGTGATGGTGGTGCCGTTAAGGACACCCAGCATCACGTTGCCACCGTCGCCCTTCAGGTCGATGCTGCTACCTTCCAGGCTCTTGAGCTGCGCCACGTTCAGGCCGGCGTCCACCACCTTGCCGCTCACGACGTGGAACAGCAGCACCTGCTTAAGTTTGGCCGGATCAGCATTGAGCGTGTCCAGAGTCGCCTGCGGCACCTTGGCGAAGGCATCGTTGGTCGGCGCAAAGACGGTGTAGTCACCGGTGGCCAGCGTGTCGGCCAGCCCAGCTTTCTGGATCAGCGACACGAGCGTGCTGTACTGCGGCAGACCCTGAAGCAACGCCACGACGTTCGCGGGAGCTGCCGTGGTGGTGGTCGCCGTGGTGGTGGTCGCCGTGGTCGTGGTAGCGGCCGCAGCCGTATCTGTGGTGGTGGTGGTGGCTGCAGTGGTGTCTACCGTGGCAGCAGGAGCCGTAGGAATCACGAGGTTGGGCGGCAGGAGCACTTTGTCGATCACGAAGACGGTGCCGTTGCTGGCTTCGATGGGCGCGCCGTCCACCTTCGCATCGCCGACCATCTGCATGGTGCCATCCGAGGAGACGTTGATGCTGTCCCCCTCGGCGCTGGCGACCTGCTTGAGCGCGGCGAGCTGCTCACCGGTCTGCTTGCCGACGACCACGTGGTACATCAGCACCTTCTTGAGCGTGGCGGGATCGCTGGCAATCAGGGCCAGCTGATCCTGATCCAGAGCGTCGAAGGCGGCGTTCGTCGGAGCGAAGATGGTGTACTCGTTGGCCATGATCACGTCGGTCAGGCCCGCATCGCTGAGCAGGTCGCGCAACGTGGTGAAGCGGTCATCGTTCACGATCACGTCGTACAGCGTGTTGCTGGCCATGCTGTCGTCCGCCTGGGCGCTGGTGTCCGCGGCGGCCGTCGTGTCTGTGGTGGTCGCGGTGGCATCGGCTGCGGTGGTGGCGGTATCCGTTGTGGTCGTCGCCGTGGCCGTCGTATCGGTCGCCGTCGCGTCGGTCGTGGCGGCAGCGTCCGTGGTAGCCGTGGCGTCCGTGGTGGCGGCCTCGGTCGTGTCGGTCGTCGTGGTGGCTGTATCACTCGCCGTGGCCGTGTCGGTCGTGATGGTCGCGCCGCTCAGCGGAAGCGCCGGAATCGAGGAAATATCCACGGCTGCAGGCGCAGCATCCGTCGCCGGAGCGGGCGCAGGGGTGGCATCTGCGGCCGGTGCGGCCGGAGCCGGGGTCGCGTCGGCCGCCGCCGCTGGGGCAGGGGCGGGAGCAGGCGCCGCCTCGGCCACGGGTGCAGGCTCGGTCACAGCCGGGGCCGCCGTGTCCATCGCGGGCATCAGCACGGTGTCGATCACATGGACGATACCGTTGCAGGCCATCACATCGGTCTTGGTCACGTTGGCGTTGTCGACCATCACGGATTTGCCGTTGACGGTGATCAGGACGCTGGAACCTTCCAGGGTGGTGGCACTCGACATGGTGACGACCTTCGCCGCCGGGGCCTTGCCCTTCACCACGTGGTACAGCAGGATCGACTTGAGCATGGCCGGGTCATTCAGCGCAGCGGCCAGCGTGTCGCTCGGCAGTTTCGCGAAGGCGCCGTTGGTGGGCGCGAACACCGTGTACTCACCGCTCTGGAGCGTCTGGGTCAGGCCGGCCGAATCGAGCGCCGTGGCGAGCGTGCTGAAGTTCGGGTCGCCCATGACGATCTGCGCGATGGTCTTGCAGGCGGCGGGAGTGGCGGGAGCAGCTGGAGCGCCGCCACCACCGGCGAGCGCCGGGGTGGCAAGCATCAGGCCGAGCGTGAGCAAGCTGGTTTGCTTCTTCATCAAATCACCTCTGAGTGAAACTGGATTGCCAATTGTCCGAGTCCCAATCTTCCCCAGAACGTCTGGAAATGCAACCAATGGCGTCAGGTACGCAGGTCGTCTAAATGAACGCACGCCGGGATTTGGGTGACCTCTCACGGTCGCCTCATTCGTGCAACGGGTCAGTTCCTGCAATTGCCGCTGAACGATTCAAGCCCACCAGCTGCTTGAGGGCCGCCCTACTTCCCGAAGTAGTCCGGTAGATCCGCCTCGGTGACCAGCACGTCGCGTGGTTTGCTGCCCTGGTGCTTGCTGACGATGCCCATGGCCTCGAGCAGATCCATCAGTTTGCCTGCGCGGGCATGACCGACTGACAGGCGCCGCTGCAGTCGGGACACACTGCCCTGGCCCTCCTCAATACAGATCTGCGCGGCCTGCCTTAGTAGGGGATCGCTGAAATCCATGTTCGACCGATCGGTCGTGGGGCCGGAGGCCTCGATGCCGCCCTCGAAGTCCGCGCCGTAGGTCTCGACGAATACGTCTTCGAACACCTGCCGCCGTAACTCCTCGGTGATCCGCACCGATTCCAGTTCACTGATGTACGGCCCCTGCAACCGCAACGGTTTGACTAGGCCCGGCTGGTAGTACAACATGTCGCCCATACCGGTCAGGCGCTCGGCCCCCATGGCGTCCAGGATCGTGCGCGAATCGTGGCTGCTGCTCACCGCGAAGGCGATGCGCGCCGGGACGTTCACCTTGATCAGGCTGGTCAGGATGTCCACGCTGGGCCGCTGGGTCGCCAGAATCAGGTGCATGCCGGTCGCGCGGGCCATCTGCGCGAGGCGCATGATCGCGGACTCGACCTCCTTGGGACTTGTGATCATTAAGTCCGCAAGCTCGTCGATGATGATGACGAGGTGCGGCAGTTCCACGTCGCCCGTCTGGCGCATCTTCGCGTTGAACTGCTCCAGGTTCTTCGCGCCGACCTGGGACATCATCTTGTAGCGCCGTTCCATGTGCGCCACGGCGCCCAGCAGCACACCCGCCGCGTCGACCGGATTCGTGACGACGCTCCGTACCAGGTGTGGAATGCCGTCGTAGGGCGTCAGTTCGACCATTTTCGGGTCGATCATCAGGAAGCGCAGTTCGGTCGGCAGGTACTTGAACAGCAGCGAGGTGATCAGGGTGTTCACGCACACCGACTTCCCGCTGCCGGTGCTGCCCGCGACCAGCAGGTGCGGCATCTTCGCCAGGTCTCCGACCATCAGTTCCCCGTCGATGCTCTTGCCCAGAATCACCGGCAGCCGCGCCCGTGTGGCCCGGAACGACGGGGCGGCCGCCGCCTGGTGGAAGGTCACGGGTTCACGGTCGGTATTGGGCACTTCCAGGCCGATCACGCTCTTGCCGGGCACCGGGGCCTCCACACGCACGCCCCCCACGGCCAGCGCGCGGGCCAGATCGTTGCTGAGACTGGCGATGCGGCTGATCTTCTCACCCGGCGCAGGTTCGATCTCGTAGCGGGTGACCGTAGGGCCGCGCGCGAAATCGACCACGCGGGCCTGCAGATTGAAGTGCCGCAGGGTCTCGTCAATTAGCCCGGCCCGTTGTCGTGCCGCCATGTCGAGCTGGGCGGAGTTCGCCCCCACGAGCGGTACCGGATCGAGCAGGTCGTAGCCGGGCAGGGCTAGCGGGAGCGCGCCGACGGCAGGCCGCATGGCAAGTTCAGCGACGTCGTCTTCGGAATCCTCGTCCCACGGTGCGCCAGCTGGAGACTTCGGCGCCTTCGCCTGCACGCCGCCGCTGCCCAGCAAGGGCGTGACCTTCCGTGGAGGAACGGGCTCCAGGGTAGCTGGGACATCCGGCATCGGGGTCTCCGAACCCCCCGGGCCGAAGGGGAGATCTTCGTCCTCCCAACCGTGGAATGGGTCGAGGGCGCTGGCAGACTCGCCGGGCGATACCTGACGCTGGGCCGGGAGTACGGCGATCGCGCTTGGGGAACTGTCGAACCTGGACAGCCCGCCGAAGGCGACCGGCGCCTGAGGCACAGGCTCCGTGCCAGCGTCCAGTCCACCGGAAAAATCGAAATCGAGACGCGGCGGTGCCGGGTCGCGCGGCATGCTCATGGCCTCCGCCCGGCGCAGGGCTTCCTCCTGCGCGCGGGCCAGCCGGGCCTGCCACTCCTCCGCGTCGCCCAGCGTGCCATCCGGATCGGCGGCCAGCGCGCTCGCCAGTACGTCCGCCACCTCCGTGGGTGCCCGGTCGAAGGCGGCCGCGAGTTCCGGCCAGCCTGCATATTTCACCGCCCGCTCCTGCCACACGATGAACTCCGAGGTAAGCGCCTGCCAGCCCTCCACGCGTTCCCGGTGCGCGGGCCATTCGCGCGTCAGGATGCCCGTGTCGGCCTTCCCGAGCGCCTTCTCGGACAGCTTGCGTTCGCGCTCCAGTTTGCCTGCGCGGCCGGCCAGACGCTGCAGATCCATGACCATCGAGCGGCGCAGCCGCTCCAGGGTGCCGCTGGCCAAAGTGCTCGGCAATTCCACGCACAGCTCGTGCCGGCCCGCGCGCAGATCGTTCGCGAGCGCTTCGACGTTGGCTCCTGCCTCCGGCGCTTCGCCCGCCACCAGATCCCGCAGATCCCGACCCGCATTTCCCACGAAGGTCTTCGTGACCTCCCGCCACGCCGCCAGATCCCGGTCGAGGTGCTTGAGTCCAGCCTCGTCCAGCGATCGGACGCTCCGCTGGGTGGCCCGCAGCTCCTCGTGCTGCGCGCGGAGCTCCTTCGAGTCCGGATAGAGCCGGCGTAGGGCGTCTAGCTCACGTGCCTGGGCACTGAGGGTCTGCCGCGCCTCGCTCCGCGCCCGCGCGGCTCCCTGGCCCTCCTGCCGCGCCTCGATCACGCCCTGCACACCGGCACTCGCGCCGCCCAGCAGCACGCTGACCTTTCTGAACACGCCCTTGAGAACGAACAGGGGAGACAGCCGCAGCATCAATTCCGCTCCGAGCGTGAACGTCACCACTGGCACGATGACCGCCATATAACTCATCGCCCGGAACAGTGGCGCCATCACCAGTTCCACCAGCTGACCGGCCCTGCCAGGCTCGACCACATCGTGTGCCGCCATGGCCGACAGCACGACGATCACGCCACCCGTCACGCGGCGCGTCAGGTTCCGCAGGTCGCGCCCCAGGAACACCAGCACGCCGTACGCCACGGGCACCAGCGGCAGCAGATAGGCTCCCCAGCCCAGCCACGTCAGCAGGGCCGCGCGCGCCTCTGCCATGAGGCTCACCGTGCTGCGGCCCGGCACAGGATCGCCGGCACCCATCAGGACGGTCACGGCCAGGAAAATACCGAGGGCGAACAGAACAAGCCCAAGTGCCTCACCGTCGAAGCGGCTGACCGGGGGTGCGCTTTTCGCACGAGCTTTCGCCATGGGCCGCAGTGTACCCCACCACGGCGTGGGAACGGGCATCATTGCGCGGCTGGCACAGCATTTGACGTGAAGGATCGGTCAGCAGAAGGCGGCGCATAATGCCCGCGTGACCCTCCACCTTCCGGCCGCCCTGATCGAAGCGCTCTGGGCGCACGCTGACCGGGAAGCACCGAACGAATGCGTGGGCGTGATCGGCGGCACTAGCGAGGGCAAGAGCCTGCACGCCACCGCGCTCTACCCCCTCGTGAATATCGCCTCGAGACCCGACTTCGAGTACCTTGCGGATCCCGGTCGCCTGCTCCGTGCCCTGAAGGCCATGGACGCCGATGGCCAGCACCTCGTCGCCCTGTACCACAGTCACCCGAGCGGCCCCGCCTGGCCGAGCCAGACGGACACCCGCCTGGCCGTCTACCCCGTACCCCACATCATCGCGGATCTTCGGAGCCGAACCCTCCAGGCGTTCCGGCTGCCAGAAGGTGAACTGGTGCCAGTGCGCACCACTGTTTGAATCTCAAGATATTCAGAACCGTTAACCACAGCAAACTGGCCCCAGAAACAGGGCCAGTGTCTGTCGATTCCCGAATCTATTTGCTGAGCGTCCCAATGATGCTGAACATGGGGAGGAACATCCCGGCCACAATCGTTCCGACGATACCGCCGAGAAAAACGATCATGATCGGCTCAATGGCAGCGGTCATCCCCTCGACGGCCTCATCCACTTCCCGATCATAGAAGTCACCGACTTTGTCCAGCATGGAGTCCAATGATCCGGTTTCTTCGCCAATGGCCACCATGCTGACCACCATGGGCGGAAAAATCTTGCTGGTGGCCAGGCTGGAACTCATCTGATCCCCAACCATGACCACGTTCTTCGCATTTTCGATGGCTTCCTCGACGATCGCGTTGTTGGCGGTGCCCTTGGTGATCTCGAGACTCTCGATGATGTTGACGCCAGAGCTGATCAGCAGGCCGAACGTGCGAGCAAAGGAGGCGATGGCGCTTTTCTTCAGTAGATTACCGAAGATAGGAATACGCAGCTTGATTTCATCTATGATGTGCCGCCCTTTGGGGGTCGCGTAGTACCAGCGATACAGGAACGTCACGGCGGCTCCAATGACGACAATGTACAGAGTGCCGTGCTGAAGGAAGTTGGAGGTGGCCATCAAAACCTTCGTAATCGTGGGCAGAGGAGCGTTAAGCTGTGCCAAAATCCCGGCGAACTGCGGAACGATCGTTGTCAGCAAGAAGTAGGTAATCAGGAGGGCGAAAACCAACACGATCACGGGGTACGTCAGTGCACTCTTGATCTTGCCGCGCAGAGCGAGATCCTTTTCCTGAAAGTCGGCAATCCGTTCGAGAACGGCGTCCAGGGTACCGCTGGTTTCGCCCGCCCGGACGAGGTTGACATATAGCCGGTTGAACAGCTTTGGGTACTTGACGAGCGTCTCGCTCAGGGGGGTGCCGCTCTCCACGTCGGTTCGCATGGCCTTCACGATGTCCTGGAAGCCCTTGTGCTCCAGCTGACGCTGCAGGATCGCGAGGGACTGCACCAGCGGCACGCCCGCATTGATCAGCGTGGCCAGCTGCTTGCTGAAGATCGCCACCTGCTTGAGACTGGGAGGCCGGTCACTCAGGAAAGGAATCTTGACATCGGCGCTCAGGCCGGCCTTCGGCGGCTTGATCTCGACGATCATGAGGTTCTTCGCGCGCAGGGCGTCTCGCACCTGGGCCAGCGAATCGGCCTCCATCTGAGATTTCAGCACCTTCCCGGAGCGGTCGCGCACACGGTATTCGAAGACAGGCATACCCGCCGAGTATAGTCAGGTGGTCTTGCGGTCGCCTTACAAAGCGCAGTTCTGCCATGCTGGCCACCGTGTGAGGAAGGAAACGCACATGCACACTGATCTCCCATCCCTGCCGGGCGACTGGCCCACCAGCATCACGTCAGCCGTAGAGCGGTTGATGGCCGGTCAGGTCGTGGCCTACCCGTCTGAAACGGTGTGGGGTCTGGCGGTACACCCGGATGCGGCCGCCGGGGTCGAACGGCTGTGGCGACTCAAGGGTCGTGACCCGCTCAAGCCTCTCCAGATGTCCAGTGCAGATGTCGAGTGCGCCCTCCTCCTCGCTCAAGAGGATGCTGAACTCACCGCGTTGGCCGCGCTGTGGCCCGGTCCGCTGACGGTGGTGGCCCCTGCGTCTGACCGCTGCCCGCCTGCCTTCGCGCCGGGTGGCCGGGTGGGCCTGCGCGTGCCCGATCATCCGGTCGCCCAGGCCCTGTTGCGTGCGGCCGGGGGCTACCTGGTGACCACGAGTTGCAACGTGTCTGGACGCGCCCCGGCGACCACCTTCGCGGAGGCTACGGCCATGGGGCTGGCGAATCAGGTGCTGCCCGATGGAGGCATTCGGTCTGCCGGACTGGCCAGTACGGTCGTCATCGTTCCCGGTGGCGAGGTGCTCCGGGAAGGGAGTGTCGGCACCGATCAGATCAGCCGTCTCCTCCAGGCCGCGCGCCGGGATCAGGCGGACGGCCTGTGACCTACCCGCCTCGGGCGGTGATCGGTGCGGCCCTTCTCGCCGCCGGCCGCCCTGTGGCCGCGAGGGAACTGGCCGACATCCTGAGCCTCGACGAGGCGGCGACCCGCACCGAGGTGGCGGCGTTCGCAGGGGCCCTGGCGGAGCACGGCCTCGGCTTCGCGGTGGAGGAGGTCGCCGGAGGGTACCGCCTGGTGGTGCCGCCGGGACTGGCGGGCTCTCTGGCCCCTTTGCTGGCCCCGCCCGCCCTGCCGGCCCTGAGCGCAGCGGCCCTGGAGGTGCTCGCGGTGATCGCATACCGGCAGCCGGTCACCCGTGCGGAGATCGAGGCAATGCGTGGTGGCAGCGCGGGCACGGTCGTGACCCTCCAGGAGCGTGAGCTGGTGAAGGTGACCGGCACGTCCGACGCAGTGGGCCACCCGCTGCTGTACGGCACGACCGAGCGCTTCCTGCTGGAGTTCGGTCTGGGCAGCCTGGCCGACCTGCCCCCCTTGCAGGGTGAGGACTTCGCCCATCTGCTGCGTGGGTAGGGCGGCCGTTGCTCCCGGTGGGGGGGCGCGCAGGTGCCTTGCCCTTCTGGAGCGGATGACAGAAGATGACAGGTGGCCTCGAGGATCTGCGCGATTGATCCCGGGGGCTCCTCTCGAATGACGAACACCACGGCCAGCCTCGAAACTTTCGATTTTCTGGAACTCCTGTACCTGCTGACGGATCAGGGTCGCAGTGGCGTCCTGACGGTCTTCCGGCCGGACGGTCAGTTTCAGGCGTGGATCGAGGGCGGCCGCGTCCGTCACCTGGAGTTCGGACGCGACCGGGGTACCAAGGCGCTCGTCACGCTGATGGCCGACCCGCGCGGGCGCTTCCAGTTCGATGAGGGCCTCACGCACTCCGATCCACGGATGGATTCCCCCCTGGACGAGGTGACCCTGGAGGTGCTGGACGCCCTGCCGCCGCCACCGCTGGGCTTCGACGGCCCGGCCCGCTTCACGTCCAGGGAGCGCCTAGGCCGACTCCGCTGGACCCTGCGGGAACAGGCCACCTTGCAGATGGTGGACGCCCAACGGCCGGTGGCGGAGATCGGCGTGGATCCGGAGGCCCGGCGCCTGCTGGAAAAACTGCACCGGATCGGTCTGCTCACCAGCCGCAAGTCCCGCGTGGCCCGCCTGACTGTGACGGTCACGCGCGAGGTGCAGGGGGTGGCCCTGGTCGATGAACTGATCTTCAAACGCTGGAAGGAAGATACGGTGCGTCACCCCCAGAGCATTGCCGTGCGTACCGATGACGGTGAGGTGTACACCTTGCCGGTGCGGAGCGGCAGCAACCTCGCCGCGCTGCTGATGCTCCCCCCGGAACTGCTGATGCGTACGGGTCTGCGGGCGGGCGACAGTGTCCTCGTGCGTCCCATCTGAAGCCGCGCGGAGCAGCGTCGCTCCCAGCGCAGGAGACGCCGCTACACTGGCACGGTATGTCCGGCCTGCACACTGCCACCTCCCTCGTCCGAGCCGTCCTGGCCCGCGAGACCACGCCGAGCGATCTGCTCACCGAGACCCTGGCCCGAGCCGAGGCGGCCGCCGCCCTGAACGCGCTCGTGAGCCTCAATCCGCACGCCGGGGCGCAGGCTGAGGCGGTCGAAGCCCGCGTGGCCGCTGGCGAGCCCCTGCCATTGGCGGGCCTGCCGGTCATCGTGAAGGACAACATCAACGTGACCGGCACCCGCACCACCTGCGGCAGCCGCATCCTCGACCGATACGTCAGCCCGTACACGGCCACCGCCGCGCAGCGCCTGCTGGACGCCGGGGCGGTGATTGTCGGCAAGGCCAACATGGACGAATTCGCCATGGGATCCAGCACCGAGAGCAGCGCCAGCGGCCCCACCCTGAACCCCTGGGACACGGATCGCGTGCCCGGCGGCAGCAGTGGCGGGAGCGCGGCCGTGGTGGCTGCCGGGATCAGTTCCGTCGCGCTGGGCAGCGACACGGGTGGCAGCGTCCGGCAACCGGCGGCCCTGTGCGGCGTGTACGGCCTGAAACCCACCTACGGCCGCGTCAGCCGCTATGGGCTGGTGGCCTATGCGAGCAGCCTCGACCAGATCGGGCCGCTCGCGCACCACGCCGAAGACCTTGCCCTGCTGATGAACGTCATCGCCGGACACGACCCCCGCGACGCGACCAGCCTGGATGCTCCCCCTAAGTTCCGGGCGGGCACCCCGGATGACCTGCGCGGCCTGCGCGTGGGGGTGATCCGCGAGAGCTTGGACGGCAACACCCAGGGCGTGACCTCGACATTGACCTCCACCTTGGACGCCCTGCGCTCTGCGGGCGCGACCGTGCAGGAGATCAGCATTCCGGAACTGAAGTACGCCATCGCCGCGTATTACCTGATCGCCATGCCGGAAGCCAGCTCGAACCTCGCGCGCTTCGACGGCATGGTCTACGGCCACCGCGAACCCGGCGCGGACGTCACAGCCAGCATGACCCTCACGCGCGAACGCGGATTCGGACGGGAAGTGCAGCGCCGCATCATGATCGGCACGTACGCCCTGAGCAGCGGCTACTACGACGCGTACTATTCCCGCGCCATGAAGATCCGCCGCCGCCTCGCGGATTCCTTCGCCGCCGCCTTCCAGAGTGTGGACGTCCTCATCACGCCGACCAGTCCATTCCCGGCCTTCCGGCGGGGCGAGAAGTCCAGCGATCCCCTGGCCATGTACGCCGCCGACGTGGACACCGTGGCTGTGAACCTCGCCGGCCTGCCCGCCCTGAGCGTCCCCATGGGCTTCGAGACCGTGAACGGGACGGAATTGCCCATCGGGATTCAGTTCATCGCCCCCGCCCTGCACGACGAACTGCTCGTGCGAATCTCGGGCGGACTGGAGGGACTGGGAGTCGTTCAGGCCAGAGTCGCTCCCGCCTTCGCCTGAAAGGACGGAATCTCCTGGTCGGCCTGAATTCACTCTTCAGCTCCCAGATCTGCTCCGTCAGTCCGGCAGCGCCGCGCAGATCTGGTTGCGTCCGCTGTGCTTGGCGCGGTAGAGCTGCTCGTCGGCCACAGAGATCAGCTTCTCGTGGTTCGCGACCAGCGGTTCGCAGGCGACCCCGATCGACAGCGTGACCACTAGCCGGGGGTGGATCTGAGTCCAGTCGTACGACCGCACGAGATCCTGCACGCGCTCGCATACGCTGATGCCCTGGGCGAGCGGCGTGTTTGGGAACACGAACAGGAATTCCTCGCCCCCATACCGGCCCACCGAGTCCATGGATCGGACGGCGGCCTGGAACAGCTGCGCCACCGTCCGCAGCACCTGATCGCCCACCAAGTGAGAGAACTGATCGTTGATCTGCTTGAAATGATCGATGTCCGCCATGGCCACACTCAGGGCCCGGCGGGTGACGCGGGCCTGCGTGTACTCGTCCTGCAACAGGTTCTCGATGTGCCGGCGGTTGTACAGGCCGGTCAGGCCGTCCTCCGAGAGCTGGCGTTCCAGCAGCCGCGACTGCTCCTCGAGCATGTTCACGAGGCTGCTCTTCTCGGTGTTCGACCGCTCCAGCGCCTCGTTTGCGCTGGCGAGTTCGATGGTTCGCAGGCGGTAGATCTCCGCCTCCGATTTCGCGCGTTCCACTTCCAGCTGCGACATCATCGAGCGGGTCTTCATGGCCGCCACCTGATCGTGGATCTCGCGTTCGATCTCGTGGTGTTGGCGGTAGAAGTGGAAGGCGTCCGCGTGCTGTCCCTCGTGGGCAGCGATTTCCGAGAGCTGCTGGTAGATCAGCATTTCCAGGTCGCGCATCCCCCGTCCCTGGGCGGCTGACAGGCCATCCAGGTAATAGGCGCGGGCCTCGGCGTACTCGCCGAGCGTCTGGTGCAGGCGCCCGAGTTCGAAGCGGTTCCAGGGTTCGTTGGTCGGAAGGTCCGCCTCGACGGACTGCTCGATCGCCTCACGCAGCAGCACCTTGCCCCGTTCAGGATCGCCAAGCCTGGCGGCGGCCTTGCCGGCCGTGGCCAGCCCAAGGTTCATGACCGCGAGGTTTCCGGTCTGGCGGGCCATCGACACGGCCTCCTGGGCGGCCTGAGCGGCCAGCTCGATCTGATCCAGGTCGAAGGCGATGGTCGCCATGGTATGTAGGGCATCCTCCTGACCGTGGAGCACGCCCAGATCGCTGAACAGATCCAGGCTCTCCTGCACGAACTGCTGCGCCTGAGTCCAATCCCGGTTGCGGTAACTGAGGTTGCCCAGATTGTGCAGCAGCTGGGCTTCCCGCAGCCGATCCATATGATCGCGGGCGATCCTGAGGGCCACGCTGAGCTGATCCGTCGCCTTGGCGTAATCCTGCAGGTTGTTGTACACGGCCGCGATGAAGTTCGCGCAGTCCGCCTGGAGTCCGGGATCATCGAGCCGCACTCCGATGTCCATCCCCTGCGAGAGGTGGGCAAGGGCCTCCTCGTAATTGCCCGCATCGAAACAGTAGTACCCCTGCGTGCGGTGCGCGAGGCCCAGCACACGCTCGTCCGTGCCGTTCCGGGCGATCTCCATGGCTCGCGCCGCCAGGTCGGCTCCGACCCGGCTGTCACTGCGGCGCACCGCCCAGGCCCGGTCGATCATTTCCTTGACTTCCAGGGTCTCGGCATTGGGTGTCACCACTCGGCGAGCGGGCAGTTCAGGGCTGGTCGAAGTGGGGCCGGAGGTCGAACCGTGCGGCGCGGCCCCCCCCTGGATCAGGCGCAGTAGGTGCTCCACGATGTCCGGATCGAACTGCGATCCTGCCTGCTGGATCATCTCGTCCAGCGCGGACTGGACGGGCCACGCTTCCTTGTAGGGCCGCTCGGTGATCAGGGCATCGAACACGTCGGCCACCGCGACGATCCGGCCGCTGATGGGGATGTCGGTCGAGGCCAGTCCGCGCGGATACCCGCTGCCGTCCCAGCGTTCGTGGTGCGTCATGGCGATCTCCTCGGCCACGCGCAGGAGCCGGGATTTGCTGCCCTCCAACACCTTCGCGCCGATGACCGTGTGGAGCTTCATACGCTCGAACTCTTCGGGGGAGTAGCGGCCGCTCTTGAGCAGGATGTCGTCGCCGACGCCGATCTTGCCGATGTCATGCAGGCGCGCGGCCCAGCGCAGCAGGTCGATCTCCTCCTGCGGCAGCCCCATGGCCTCGGCCAGGGACGCGCTGAGTTCACCGACCCGGCGGGTGTGTTGCCCAGTCTTGTCGTCCCGGTACTCGGCAGCGAGGCCCAGGCGGTTCACGATCTCGATCTGCACGGCCTCGAGTTCCGCCGTGCGCAGGCGCACCGTCTCCTCGGCCTGGATCCGCGCCAGCTGGGATGCGTCGTTCAGCTGTCGGTACATCTCCGTCTCGCGCCGCGCCCGCTCGGCCTCGAACCGGGCGGTCATCGACTGGGTCTTGCGCTCGTTTTCCTCGGTGAACAGTTCGCGTTCGAGATCCCGGTACGCCCGCAGGTGCGGGTAGGCCTCCGCGAGCTTCGCCTGGGCTTCCAGCCCCTGGAACAGGCTTTCCAGGATCGAGAGCTTCGAGGCGTGAAGTTCGTGGGTCGTGGCCAGGGCGAGGGCCTCGTCCAGGGAGGCGCGGGCCACCTCGGCATGTGACCGGCGGAATTCCAGGCGGCCCAGGCTGAGCAGGGCGTTCACCCGCCCCTGCACGTCGCTGGTTTCGGTGGCCCAGTACGCGGACTGGCTGAACATGTCGTGCGCCTCGTCCAATGCTCCCTGGTCGAAGTGCACCTGCCCCACGTTGTCGTACAGGTCGATCAGGTGATGGGTCAGGTCATGATCCCGCGCCAGACCGATGGCCTGGGTGAGGATCTTCTGGGCCTGCTCGAACTGCCCGAGATCCTTGTGGGCCAGGCCGCTCATTCCCATAGCACCCAGTTCGGTTTCCAGGTCGCCGCAGCGGCGGGCCTGCTCCAGGCCGGGTACCAGGAACGACAGCGCCTGCGCAGGCTGCGCCATGGTCAGGAAGATGCGGCCGATATTCACGTTGCAGGCCGCGCGCACGTCGTCCGGGATTTCCGAGTACTGGTCGCATAGCTTCTGGCACTGGTACAGGGCCGAGAGGGCGTCTGCGTGCGCGCCCAGGTACGACCACACCATGCCGATGTTGTTCAGGCACAGGCCCTGACCCACCCGGTCACCATTGCGGGCGCGCAGTTCCACCTCGCGTTGCAGGGCATTCACGGCCACGTTGAACTGACTGCACTGCTGCGCCGCGGTGGCGAGCATGGACAGGGCCTCGACCTCCTGCGCGTCGTCCTCAAGCTCATGGGCCGTGTCGGCGTAGGCCCGGCAGGCGTCCACGAGATCCTCGCTGCTGCCCAGCTGGGCCAGTTCCCGGCAGCGCGCCGCGTGCAGGGCGAGCAGCTCGGCAGGACTGTCCGTCACGTCGGCCTGCGGGTCGTCTCCAGCCCGTGGGGACAGGCCCAGCAGCAGATCATCCATCGGTTCACCCATAGTATCGCCTGTCTGCCGAGGCTGCCCCGGGCGGTGTCTGCAGGCCTTCGAGCGCGCGCTTGAACAGCTCCGACACCGAGGCGCCGTCCTCTGGACAGACTGTGTCCGCGACCAGCAGCTCGATCCTGAAGGGAGCGCCGGTCACGAAGTCGTTCAGGGTGCCGCGCAGCCGATCCTGCCAGCCGCGCACCGCGTCCAGTCTGTTCAGCCCGGCGGGAATCCGGAGCATGGCCGCGAAGGTGGCGCCGTTCAGGCGGTAGGCCCGGTCCTCCGCACGGCGGCAGGTGTCCAGCGCCTGGGCCAGCTTCGCGATCAGGTCGTTGCCGCCCGCGTACCCCACGGTGGCATTCACGAAGCGGATGTTGGCGACCTCGACGATGGTCAGCACGAAGCCGCCGCCGTGCCGGGCCGTGTACGCGACTTCGGACGTCAGGTCGTTCAGGAACGCCTGGCGGTTGCCCAGTCCGGTGTACTCGTCGGTCAGGGCCGTCCGTTCCATGGCCTGCATGTGCAGATGCCTCGACAGGTTCAGCGCCAGCGACTGCGCGGCCGTTTCGAGCAGGGGCATGGATTCCACGGAGTGGCCGCGACCACCCGCTGGATCGAAGGCGTGGATGAGGAGAGGCTGCCCGAGCACATCGCACGACACGCTGATCCCGCCGGGCATGTCGGGGCTGATCGCGGGGCCTTCAAAGCGGGTGCCGTCGTGCCGGTAGCATGCCAGGGCGGGGCCGTCCGCGTGCGGATACCACGCGGCGCAGGCGGCGTAGCCGGTCAGGCGGGCCAGCACTGGCAGGCCCAAGCGCATCAGGTCGGGCACCGTGTGCGCCTGCTCCAGTTGTCGGGTCAGCAGATTCAACAGTTCCGCCTGCTGGATGGAGCGCAGTAGCTGCTCGGTGCGTTGCTGGACGCGTTCTTCGAGCCCGGCGTTCAGCACCCGCAGTTCCTGCTCGGCGGTGCGGCGCAGGTCGATCTCCATGTTCAGGCGCAGCGCCGGGTTGACGAGTGAGGCCACCGCCTCCAACTGCGCGTAGATGTTCACGTCCCACGACACGCCGGGTGCGCCGACCACGGCCAGCGTACCCCATACGGCGTCGGCACCAGCCAGCGGCAGCAGGGCCGCCGGCTGGTGCTCCTGGCCCCAGGCGGCTGTGTAGAGCGGCTCATGGCCTTCGAGCGGTGGCAGATCCGACCAGGGGATGCCGGTCGAACCGGCCGCGCCACGAACCAGCCACGGCATGGCCATGCGCGCGGCGCCTCCCTCGGGCCGGGTGAGCAGCGCCACTCCGCGCAGGTACAGGTTGCTCGCCAGGGTCGCCTCGACCTCCTGGAGCACGCCATCGGTGGAACTCACCCGCAGGATCCGGCGGCCCAGATCGAGCAGCATCCGGGCGTCGCTGGAGAGGTGCTGGTAGTGCGGCAGCGACTGTTGCTGCGGCGGCGCCCCCGGCCGACGGTAGCCGGCCCCGCGTACCGTCTCGATCAGGTGCTCGCCCGTCTTGCGGCGGATGCGCTTGACGTAGGCGTCGACGATCCGGTCATCTCCGCCAAAATCCAGGCCCCAGACCCGTTCCAGGATCTCCCCGCGGCTGAACAGCCGGCCGGGGTGCCGTTCGAGCAGCTCGAACAGCGCTTCCTCCTTCGCTGTCAACGAGGAGCGGGCTGGAATGTCCACGGACGCGCTCACAGGCCGGCACTCCTGGAGGGCCGACGGCGGCTCGGCGCTGTCGCTGGGAGCGGGCCGTTCACTGGGGGAGACATGCTGGGATCAGGCATCACGACGGTCCGGCGGGCAGTGGAAAGGTGGCTCCACAGCGCTGTCCGGGCCGGATCATGCGATGTGAAGTAAACCCCATGGCCCATGCTCTCAGGGGGGCGCTTACAGATTCCTCTCATCGCCTTCATCAAACCCAGGTAACTGAAACGGTGGTCTGGACAGCATTTCTATGCTTGCAGACATAAACCCGCCAGCTGACCTGTTGTTCATCCCCCGGCGGGGGCCGCGCTTCGCCACCGGGCAAGCGCGCAGGGTGGAGTGAGGCCCGCTCAGACGAGCCCGCCACGGCGACGCATCTCATCCTGAAGCGCAGGCACGGCCACGTCGCGCACCCGCCCCGCATGCCGGTGGGCCGCCCACGCTGCCGTAATCCCCGCCGCCTCGCCCATGGTGTGACAGTTCTGCTGCACGCGAATACTGGACTGCGCCTCGAACGTGCTGCTCGCCGCGCGGCCCGGCACCAGCAGGTTCGCCACGCCCACCGGCACGATGCAGCGCAACGGGATGTCATGGAACGCGTCTCTGGCGAAGTACGGTGCCGTGCCCTCGCGGTCGTGCAGCAGCCGGTCGCCGCCCCTCACGGAGTGGATGTCCACCGGGTAGTGGTTGCGGCAGATGCTGTCGGCAAACCGCGCACAGTCAAGGATGTCCTCCAGCGTGAGCGTGTACTCGCCCGTGATCCGCCGGGACTCACGGATACCCACCATCGGGGCGACGACACCGATGAAGGCCGCCTCGCAGCCCGGCAGGTACCGGCGGCAGAAGGCCGTCAGTCGGTCAATGCCCTCCCGGCCGTCCACCTGCGCGGCCGAGAGCTGCCACGGATCGGCTCCGTCGTGCAGGTCATTGCGGATGCGGGGGCAGTTGAAACTGATCTCGCCTGGGCGGCCCGGAACGCTGAACCCCTGGAAGTAATCCCCATCCCGTTCCAGCAGCACACCGTCGCTCACCGCCTGCCGGAACAGCGGCTCCAGCGTGGAGTTCTTGCCCCAGACCATCCAGAAATGCATGAACTGTGGGCTGTCCTGCCCCTGGCCCTGCCCTTGCAGGAAGGCGCACAGCCGCGCCGTATCCACCCCGGCCAGCGTGAAGCGCAGGCTCATGGCCTGATGCACGCCGTCCAGGTCGCCACCCCGCATGGGCACGCCGGCCAGGGCCGCCACGTCCGCGTCACCGGTCGCGTCGATGAACACGCGGGCACGCACCGCCTGCAACCCCCCCTTGTTGTGAACCACCAGCGCCTCGATCTGCTCCCCGTTCATGCTCGGCTGAACCACATGCGTGTGGTACAGCACCTCACCCCCGGCTTCGAGCAGCATCTGCTCCAGCACGAACTTCATGCCTTCCGGATTGGACCAGTTGTCGTTCCCGCCAGGATCGGTCGCGCCGTCTCCCCGCGCGTCCAGCCGACGCTTGAGTTCATCCGTCAGGCCCCGGTTCAGATTTTCGCCCGCCGAGACGTTCCGCATCAGGGGGGTGACCCAGCCGTTCGTGCCGGTGCCCCCCAGACTGCCCAGCGCCTCGATGACCAGCACCCGCGTGCCCGTGCGGGCCGCCGCAATGCCGGCCATGGCACCCGCCGTGCCACCCCCGGCCACGATCACGTCCCATGTCCGCTCCAGCGTGCGGTAGGGAAGGGTGTGGGCTTCAGGGAATGTCATGGATCGTCACCCCCACGCGATCCGCAATCAACTTGGCCGTGGCACGAAGGCTCCGGGTATTCAGTTCGTCTGGCGGCGTCACGTCGATGAGCTTGCCTCCGCTGTGGATCATCACCAGCCTCCACCCATACCCACGATGTCGCAGGGTCATGCCTTCGAAGGTCTGGAAAGGAACCGTCAGCGCTTCGCCCAGAGGGGCATCGGCCTTCTCGATGGTTACCACGCGGGTGGCCGTGTCCACCGTAATCCGCCCACCCCGCACGGCGCGCTGGTGCACCCCGTAGCCGACGAAACACAGCGCGATCAGCAACTCGAACGGACTGGGGGGCAGGTGCCCTTCTTTGAGGGCCACGGCCCACTGGATCACGGTGGTACCGAGGATCAGGAGCCCGGCCAGGAGCAGCACCCACCATGCCGCGCCGCCCGGTTTCATCGCCTCCAGCCGCAGCAGGGTCGGCGTGTCCTCCGTCACCACCCACCGCCGGAAATCGAGCCTCGCAGCGGCCCGGTTCACGGACTGGCCACGTCCGCTTGAACGCTGACGGTGCCATACGACGCGCCGTTCACGACGATCTCGAAGGGATCAGTGCGGGCGGGGGTGCCCGGATCGGTATAGGTGCGTTTCTCCCAGCCGATGATCGCCGGACACGCGACCTTCAGGCCGCTCTGGGTGCTGCCAATCGCCCGGAGTTGCAGGACACCAGCCCTCCGCTCGGCCTCGAAGCGCTTGAAGGACTGACAGCCGCCCACCGTGACCTCCACCAGCACGGCCAGGGGGGCAGTGGCCGCCACGCTCGCCGGGAACGCCACGCTCTTGATCTCCATGGCGTATTCGGATGGGACCGGCCCACTCTGGGTTCCGCAGCCGGTCAGGCCGAGGGCCACCGCAAGGCCCAGCGCTGCTGCCCAATCCTTCATCCCTTCACCGCGCCTTCCAGGCCCTTCATGAAGTACCGCTGCCCGAAGGCGAACACGATCAGGATCGGGATGATGGTGATAACCGCCCCCGCCATCACGGCGCGGCTGTTGGTGGAGAAGGTGCCGCTCAGTTCCAGCAGCCCGGCCGAGAGCGGCATGAGTTCCTTGTCGGGCAGCATGATCCGCGCCCACAGAAAGGAGTTCCAGTACGCCACGAACTCGAAGATCGAGAAGGCCGCGATGGTCGGCATGGCCAGCGGCAGCATGATCCGCCGCCAGATGCTCAGTTCGCTGGCCCCGTCGATCCGCGCCGCTTCAATAAGTTCCAGCGGCACGCTCAGGTAGGCCTGCCGGATCAGGAACAGGCCCACGATGCTCGCGATGCCGGGAATGACGATGGCGAGGTACTGCCGCGCGGCGTCCAGGATCGGGTTGGTCTGCTGGAGCAGGCCCAGCTTGATCACGGTGATGTAGTTGACGATCAGTCCGGACTCGTTGGGCAGTACCATCAGCGCCAGGATCGCGTAGAAGATCAGGTCGCGGCCCGGAAAGCGCATCTTCGCCAGGGGATACGCGGCGAGGGTGGCGAGCAGCACGGTCAGAGTCACGCCCAGCGTGCAGACGATCACGGAATTCAGGATTAGCCGCCAGAAGGGGACGGTCGTGCCGCTCCACATGACCGCGTAGTTCTTCAGGCTGATGGCGGCGGGCAGGATCTTGGCCTGGTAGATGTTCCCGGTGGGCTCCAGCGACGTGATCAGCGTCCAGTAGAACGGGTAGAGCATGATCAGCGCGATCACGACCAGCACGGCGTACGCGAGCGCGTTCATGAGCAGGGTGGTGCGGCGGCGGCGGGCCTTGATCTGCGCGGCGGCCGCGGCGTACGCGTCGGTCGTGGCCGGGCGGGCGGGGGAGAGGGTCACGTCAGCCATCGACCCTGCCTCCACGGGTGAGCCGGAAGTTGATCAGGCCGAAGATGATGCTGATCACCGCGATGATCAGGCCAGCGGCGGCGGCCAGGCCGTACTGGAAGTCCTGGAAGGCCTTGGAGTAGGTGTAGAACAGGGCCGAGTACGTGCTCCCGGCCGGGCCGCCCTGCGTCATGACATAGATCTCCTCGAACACCTTGATGGCGCTGATGGTCGAGAGCAGCGAGCACACCAGGATCGTCGGCCGCAGGCCCGGAATTGTGACATTCCAGAACACCTGCCAGCGCGTCGCGCCGTCGATGGTGGCGGCGTCGTCGAGTTCCTGGCTGACGTTCTGGAGCCCCGCGAGGTATAGCACCATGTAATAGCCGATGCCCTTCCAGAGGGTCACGAACATGACGGCCAGCAGGGCGGTCGCCGGGTTATTCAAGAGGCCACGGTCATCGCGCATCAGACCCACGGCGCGCAGCACGGCGTTCACCGGGCCGCCCTGCTGGTACATCCAGTTCCACATCAGGCCGGCCACGGCGAAACTCGTGATGGCCGGCACGTAGTACGCCGTGCGGAAAAACCCGACGCCCTTCAGGGGCCGGTTGACGAGCAGAGCGACCAGCATGCTCAGCACCTGGATGACCGGCACGACCAGGATGTACTTCAGCGAGTTGCGCAGCCCCGACCAGAACTGCTCGTCCTGCATCAGCGTGCGGAAGTTCTCCAGCCCCACCCACTGCGGCGGCGAGATGATGTTGTACTTCGTGAAGGCCAGGAACGTTCCGAAGAACACCGGCCAGGTGTGGAACATCACCAGCAGGATCAGGAACGGCAGCATGAAGGCGTAGGCAATCAGGGTGTTGCGCGCCGTGACGCGCGCGCCCGCGCTGCCCAGCCGGTGCTCCTCGCGGCGCGACCGGCGGTTGGGGGTGGAGGTCATGGGCGGTAGTGTACGCAGTCCAGGGTGAACCGGCGTGAAAAAGCGGGCACACGCAAAAACCCCCGCGCTGGGCGGGGGCTGATCACGGAAAGCTGAGGCGCGGCCCTCAGTGGCCGTCGCCATCCTGGGCTTCGCGCTTGCCCTCGTTATACTCGGCGTGCGCTTCGGCGTTGTGGACTTCGGCCTTCGCACGGTCTTCCAGGGCCTTGGCCTTATCCGAAACGTGCCCCGTGACGGCGTGAGACACGTCATGGGCGGCCTCACGGGCGCGATCGGCAGCCTCGTTCACCTTGGCCTTGGCGGCGTCCAGCATGTTTTCGGCGGTGCTTTTATCACTCATCAGTCGAGTCCTCCTGAAGTTGAATTCCCGGTGAGGGTGATTCCAGACTGACCGCGCCGTGCCAGGAGGGCATGAGGACTCGTTCAGGGCGTGACCATCAAGCGTCCGGTCTCCCTTGGGGGTTCCCTCATGCGCGTGGCACGCGGGCCCTGTCGGATCACGGTTGCCTCAAGGTCGCATGGACACTTGAACCCTGACGTTCACCCGATGGCGCTACAGTGTTCCCCGACATGGATAAGCACATCAAGGTGCCCGACCAGGGCGAGAAGATCAGCATGCGCAGCGGCGTCCTCACGGTACCCGACCAGCCCATCATTCCCTTTGTGGAAGGCGACGGCACCGGGGCTGACATCTGGAAGGCCAGCGTCCGTGTGCTCGACGCGGCGGTGGAAAAAGCCTACGGCGGCAAGCGCAAGATCGCCTGGATGGAGGTCTACGCCGGCGACAAGGCCAACGAGGTCTACGGTGAAGCGGTGTGGCTGCCCCAGGCGACCATCGACGCCTTCAAGGAATATCTGATCGGGATCAAGGGCCCGCTCACCACGCCGGTTGGCGGCGGCATCCGCAGCATCAACGTGGCGCTGCGCCAGGAACTCGACCTGTACGCCTGCCTGCGTCCGGTGCAGTACTTCGAAGGCGTGCCCAGCCCGGTCAAGCACCCGGAGCACGTGGATATGATCATCTTCCGCGAGAACACCGAGGACATCTACGCCGGAATCGAGTACATGGCCGGTACGCCGGACGCCGCCAAGATGCGCGACTTCCTGGTGAACGAGATGGGCGTCAAGAAGATCCGCTTCCCCGACTCCAGCTCGTTCGGCGTGAAGCCGGTCAGCAAAGAAGGCACGGAGCGGCTGGTGCGCGCTGCGATCCAGTACGCCCTCGACAATGGCCGCAAGTCGGTCACCCTGGTGCACAAGGGCAACATCATGAAGTTCACCGAGGGCGGCTTCCGCGACTGGGGATACGAGCTGGCCAAGAAGGAATTCGGCGGCGTTGAGATCGACGGCGGCCCGTGGCTGAAGCTGCCCGGCGGAATCGTCATCAAGGACGTGATCGCCGACGCCTTCTTGCAACAGATCATCCTGCGCCCCAAGGAATACGACGTGATCGCCACGTTGAACCTCAACGGCGACTACATCTCTGACGCGCTGGCCGCGCAGGTCGGCGGAATCGGCATCGCGCCGGGCGCGAACATCAACTACGTGTCGGGGACGGCCGTGTTCGAGGCCACCCACGGCACCGCGCCCAAGTACGCCGGCAAGGACGTCATCAATCCCTCGTCCGTGATCCTGTCGGGCGAGATGATGCTGCGCTACCTGGGGTGGACGGAAGCCGCTGACCTGATCCTGGCCTCCCTGAGCAAGACCATCGGCCAGAAGACCGTGACCTACGACTTTGCCCGTCTGATGGACGGCGCGAACGAGGTCGGCACGAGCACCTTCGCGGACGCGCTGATCGAGAACATGTAAGTCCAGAGCACACGGTACAGAGGGCAGGGGGCCACCGTTCGTGGTTCTCTGCCCTCCGCCTTGGCTGCTCTGCACTA
Organism: Deinococcus sp. KSM4-11; assembly: GCF_004801415.1. Taxonomy (NCBI): domain Bacteria; kingdom Thermotogati; phylum Deinococcota; class Deinococci; order Deinococcales; family Deinococcaceae; genus Deinococcus; species Deinococcus sp. KSM4-11. Next base: position 549,547 of record NZ_SSNX01000001.1, read on the forward strand.
TTCTCCGCGCATGTCGCGCGTGATCCTGGCCCTGATCGGGGTGATTCTGCTGGCCGTGGTGGCGCTCGCGCTGCTGTGGCTCCTGGGGCAGGTGATGGCCGGCGTGGGGGCCTTCGTGGTCGGCACGGCCGGGGTGCTCTCGCGCCTGCTGTGGTTCCTGATCTTCACCGGCGTGCTGTCGGGGCTGGTGTACTTCGTGGCCAGCGCGTGGCGGCCCGCCGCGAAGACTGCAGTGCCTGCCGGCGCTCCAGCAGTCCGTCTGAACGAGGCCGCAAGCGCATTCGCCGTGCCGTCGCCCGTGGTCGGGGCTGCGCCGGTCAGCGAGCCCACGGCGTCCAGCGGAACGCCGGTTCCTGACGTTTCAGCGACCGACCCACCAGACCATCCGGCCCGGTTCACGGGCCGGGCGGACGTCTATGCCGCCGCCCGGCCCGGCTACCCGGCCGAACTGGGCACCTGGCTCGAGTCGTCCGAACTCCTGGCCGCGCCGGTCGCCGATGTCGGGGCCGGGACAGGACTGTTCACGCGGCTGCTGCTGGGCCAGGGCGCCACGGTTCGTGCGGTGGAGCCGAATGACGAGATGCGCGCCCAGCTTGAGCGGAGCCTCGCGGACGCCCTGACGGCCGGAACCCTGAGCGTTCATGCGGGAACGTCGGAGGCGACCGGATTGCCCGACGCTTCCGTGAGTCTGGTGACGGCGGCCCAGGCCGCCCACTGGTTCGACCCGGCGCGAACCGTGGTGGAGTTTCGGCGGATCCTGGCGCCGGGCGGCAGGGTGCTGCTCGTCTGGAACGACTGGCGCGCTGTTGCCCTGCCCTTCAACCGTGCGTATGGCGATACCATCCGTCCCTTTCTGGCCGCAGGAACACCGGAGGTGGCGACCCGCGTTCCCGAGGAGCGCCTGCCTGCCCTGCTGCCCGGCGGGTTCGAGCGGCAGGAGTTCACCCACGAGGTCACCCTGACCCGCGAGCGGCTGCATGCGCTGGCGGCCAGCGTCAGTTACCTGCCAGGGCCAGACTCAGCCGCGTATCCGGCCCTGACGCGGGCCCTCGATGCGGTGTTCGACGAACACGTGACAGGGGAGGGCACGGTCTCATTCGGGTACCGAACCCACGCTTTTCTGGGCTCGCTCGGCTGACAGCGGCCACCCTGGCGTGTTACGCTGAGGACAGAACGCTGCCCGGTCTGTGCCGGGTCGAAAGGAGGTTCCTGCCATGGCCACCGCTATCGACGATCCGCGCCGCACCGGCTACGCCGCCGAGGTCGTGGCGAACACCCTGCTCGACATGGCCCGCGCCGAGGATCGCGAACTGACCCAGATGCAGGTGCATAAACTGGTGTTCATCGCGCACGGATTCACGCTCGCGCTGCTGGGCCGGCCCTTGATGTACAACACCGTCCATGCGTGGAAGAACGGCCCCGTGGTGCGCAAACTCTGGCAGCACTGGGGGGAACGTGGCACCCGGCCCATCAGCGGCCCGCTGCCGGTCGCGCCGGGCGAACCGGATCTCGGCGGCGACCCCGAGGTGATGGAGGTCATCCGCTCCGTCTGGAACGCCTACGGCGGCATGGACGGCGTGGAACTGTCGCGCCTGACCCACACCAGCGGCAGCCCCTGGGCACAGGTGTACGGACAGAATGGCGACCTGATCCCGAACGAGATCACCCGCGAGTACTACACGGGACTGGCCCGCAGTGCCTGAACCGGCCGTCGACCTGCCGACCACACCTGCCGCCTCTCCTGAGCCCTCCGTCCCTCCGTCCGATCCTGTGGGGGAATCGACCTCCATCTCGCGCGTGATTCAGCTGGGGGCTGCCGCCGAGCGCCGCAACGCCGACCTGGACACCCGCACCCGCGAACTGCGGTACCGGGAGCGGGTCGATCAGCGGGTGCTGCGGCTCCTGATCGGCCTGAGCGTCTTCGGCGTGTCCGTCCTGTGGCTGGTCGCGGACGTGACCCTGACCCTCGCGCAGGGCTTTGGCGTGCTGTTCGGGCAGACCTTCAAACTCGACCCGACCATCATCATCGCGTTCCTCACCACCAGCACCGCCACGGTCATTGGTCTGTTCCTGGTCTTCCTGCGCTGGCTGTACCCCAGCGGGCCGGAGAAAGAGTAGGGGAGGGCGGCAGGAGCGTGGGGCCTCTGGGACAGCGCTGGAGGATGTGGAGGAGACGGGCGAAGCCGCTGGGTGAACCGGCATGACGGATTCGGCCGCTCCTGACCCGATATCCGGTGGGGTTATGACGGAATTCAGCCGAATCTGGCTGGGGCATGCTTTCGCGCACGTAACCCGCGCTCCAGTCGTCCTGCTCGCCTCTGGTACACTGCGTGGCTGTGACGCGCGCGGCCTCTCCCTGACACTGGAGTCCACGGGCGCATTCCCGGAGGACTTTTGAGTTACTGGCGCAACACCATCAAACCCCTGCTGGACGCCGAAACCGGCACCATGTTCAAGCACGCCCCGATCCGCGTGACCCTGGCCTTCCCGAACCGCTACTCGGTCGGCATGGCCTCGCTGGGCTATCAGGTCATCTACCGCATGTTCAACAACGAGGAGGGCGTCGCCTGTGAGCGCACCTTCCTGCCGGACGACGTGGACGCCTTCGAGAAGACCGGTCAGCCCCTGCCGACCGTCGAGACCGGCCGGGAAGCCGGGGACTGCGAACTGTTCGCGCTGAGCGTGTCCTTCGAACTCGACCTGACGAACATCATCCGCACGCTGGACGTGGCGGGCATCCGTCCGCTGCGTGAGGAACGCGACGACACGGACGCCGTCGTGATGATCGGCGGACCGTTCACCAGCAGCAATCCCTACCCGCTCACGCCCTTCGCGGACGTGATCGTGATCGGCGACGGCGAGCAGATCGTGCCGGTGGTGTCCGAGGCGCTGCGTGAGGCGACGTCGCGCGAGGATTTCTACGACCTGATCGACGGAATGCCCGGCATCTTCCTCCCGGCCCGGCACTCGCACGAGCCCACATGGGCGACCGCGCCGAAGGAACTGCTGCCGGCGTACTCGCAGATCGTCACGCCGCATTCGGAACTCAGCAACATGTTCCTGGTCGAAGCGCAGCGCGGCTGTCCCCGCCCGTGTACGTTCTGCCTGGCGCGTACCATGTACGGCCCCAACCGCAACAACCAGGCACAGGAACTGCTGGACACCATCCCGGACTGGGTGGAGAAGGTCGGACTGGTGGGCGCGGCGCTCTCGGACTTCCCGCACACGAAGTACGTGGGCCGCACCCTGACCGACCGGGGCATCAAGCTCGGGGTGAGCAGCATCCGGGCCGATACGGTGGACACGGAACTCGCGGAAATCCTCAAGGCGGGCGGCCTGCGGACGTTCACGGTCGCCTCAGACGCGCCGAGCGAACGCCTGCGCCGCTGGCTGAAGAAGGGCATCACCACCGAGGACCTCATCAAGACGGCGCACATCAGCCGCGACCTGGGGTTCAAGGGCATCAAGGTCTACATGATGATCGGCCTGGGGCCCGAGAACGACGACGACATCAGCGAACTGATCTCGTTCACGAAGGAACTCGCGGGCATCAACCGGATTGCGCTGGGCATCAGTCCCTTCGTGCCCAAACGGCACACGCCGCACTTCGCCGATCCCTTCGCGGGCGTGCAGACCATCGAGAAGCGCATGAAGCGCATCCAGAAGGAGCTGCGCACCACCGCCGAACTGCGCAACGTGTCGGCCAAGTGGGCGTGGGTGGAGTCCGTGATCGCGCGCGGCGGCCCCGAGGTGGGCATGGCTGCCCACCAGATCTACCGGAACGAGAGCATCGGCGCGTGGAAGAAGGCCCTGGACGAGGTCGGCTGGCACGACGAATTCGAGACGAATTCACCGGTCATCGACCTGCCGCCCGGCCAGTACGAGGCGAAAGACGTGTCGGCACACGCGCAGGGTCTGGCCGTTTAGTCGTCCAGCCACGGAAAGCTGTCCGGGTCGCGTCTTGACCGCTCGTCGAGCTGCGCGTCCTCGTAGGCGTGAATCCTGTCCAGGAAGGGAAAATCGTCGGGCCGCACTTCCACGCGGAACACAGGCTTCACTGCGTCCAGACTGGCGCAGTGGTGGGAGGTATAGGTGACACCGAACGCTTCACCGCCGGGTTCGCACTCGAAGACGTGCCCGGGCAGCAGGTAAACCCAGCCGGTGCGGAAAGCCCGATGCTCGACTGCATGACGACTCGCGCCGAAGAAGTAGAGCGGAAGGGCCTGACCGTCGACGTGGGCGGTGACGGCTGCATTCACCACCCGCATCGGTACGGCGGGCCGGTTCATGATGGCGAAGAACATCGCCCAGATGCCGTCTGACGAAGCGTAGACGGCCTGACGGTTGCCGAAGTCGCCCACGTCGTTCGACTGGCGCGGTTCGAAGACGGTGATCTCGCCGCTGCCCGTGCCGTGCGCCATGTATCCGCGCCGGTCGCACAGCCAGCACAGAAGGACCCACACGGGAACGGTGTCCGGGCGGTGAACCAGCCCGGAGGCGAGACCAGCCTGTTCTAGATCCTCCAGGGTCTCCCGGTGTGCGTCGACGTCGAACGGGGGCCGGGTCAGCCAGAAGGAAGGCAGTGGCATGTGCTGGTTATAGGCCAAGCGCTCCGTGCAAGGGGATGCGCCGCCATCGTCTGCCGGTTCCGCCATTCCGCCCGGACAACACGCACCTGCACCAACCAGAAACCGCCCTACGTGGGGCGTTTTCGGGAACATTGTTACGCCCGTGATGAAATTGACTGCCCGTATTCTGTACACTACGGCATGACCGAGCCGCATCCCGTTCTGCCCGGCGTGCGCGGGAGGGGCGCGGCCTTCAACGTTCCAGTGCGCTTCGAGCGTCTTTCCTACGATCCGCATGACACCACCGAGGAGGGTTTCGAGCGGCGTGAGTACGCACCCCGCACGCAGTTCTACCGCGACCACGCGCGCACCATCATCGCCACGAACACCTCGCCGGACATTCCCTACCGGGCCAGCATCAATCCATACCGGGGTTGCGAGCACGGCTGCACGTACTGCTACGCGCGGCCCACCCACGAGTTTCTGGGCCTCAGCGCGGGCCTGGACTTCGAATCGAAGATCATGGTGAAGCTCGACGCCGCCACGCTGCTCCGGCGCGAACTGTCCGCACGGAAGTGGAGGCCGCAGGTGATCGCCATGAGCGGCGTGACTGACATCTACCAGCCGGCCGAACGCCACTACCGCCTGACCCGCGCGTGCCTGGAGGTGCTGCTGGACTATCGCAACCCGGTGGCACTGATCACCAAGAACGCGCTGATAACCCGCGACCTCGACCTGCTAGGAGAACTCGCCCGGCGGCACCTCGTCCGGGTCGCGCTGAGCATCACCACGCTCGACGAGGAGCTTCTCCGGAGCATGGAGCCCCGCACCAGCACGGCCCAGGCGCGCCTGGACGCCGTGGCCCGCCTCACCGACGCCGGGGTGCCGGTCAGCGTGATGGTCGGCCCCGTGATTCCCGGTCTGAACGACGACGAGCTGCCGCGTATCATCCGAGCAGCGGCCCGTGCGGGCGCGGTGAATGCCGGCTATAACGTCGTGCACTTTCCAGGTGTGACGGCCGACCTGTTCCTGGACTGGCTGGAGCGTGAACAGCCGGAACGCCGCGCCCGCGTGGAGGCCCTGATCCGCGAGGTGCGGGGCGGGGAGCTGAACGACCCGCGGTTCGGGCAGCGCATGACCGGTACCGGGCCGTACGCCGAGGGAATGCGCGCCCTGTTCCGGGCGGCCCTGCGTCAGGCGGGATTGCCCAGGCCGGGCGCGGCCCTCGACACGTCACGCTTCCGGGTGCCCAGCGCGATGCCCTCGTTGTTCGGAGAGCTGGACTGACCTTTCGAATGGCATGTCCAGCGGCGTCAATTCCAGTCAAGCTCACGCCGCCACGGCCCTGAACGCGCAGAATGCGACCTATGAGTGACCCAGCGCACCGCCCGCAGACCATGGCGGAGAAAATCCTGTCGCAGCGCGGCGACCACGTGGTGTACGCCGGTGACCTCGCGGTGGTCGAGGTCGATCAGGTCATGGTCGTGGATTCCATCGCCCAGAGTTTCATCGAGCGCATGCAGCGCGATCTGGACGCCACCCCGAAGTTCCCGGAGCGCGTCAGCATCGTGATCGACCACGTCGCGCCCGCCAGCACCGTCAGCGTGGCCCAGGCCCAGAAGGAAGCGCGCGAATATGCGGCACAGACGGGCGTCCGCCTGTTCGACGTCGGGCGAGGCATCTGCCACCAGGTGCTGATGGAAGAGGGCCTCGCCCGGCCCGGCTGGATCGTGCTGGGCAGCGACAGCCACTCCACCACCTACGGCGCGGTGGCGGCCTTCGGCACCGGCATGGGCGCGACCGACATCGCCCTGGCCGCCGCGAGTGGCAAGACGTGGCTGAAGGTGCCCGAGAGCGTCAAGGTGACGTTCACGGGCACTCTGCGCCCCGATGTGGCCGCGAAAGACGTCGCGCTGGAGATGATCGGTCGCCTCGGCGCCGACGGAGCCACCTACCAGAGCATCGAGATGCACCCCGGTGACCGCTTCACGCGCGGCGAGCGCATGACCCTCGCCAACCTGTGCGTGGAGGCGGGCGCAAAGGCCGGTCTGGTCGTGCCCGGTGGCGAGATCCTCACGGAGTACGGCTACGACGTGCCCGAGTGGATCTACCCGGACGAGGGTGCCACCTACGTCCGGGCCATCGAGATCGACCTCTCCGCCCTGCACCCCCGGATGTCGGCCCCGAACGAGGTGGACAACGTCTACAACGTGGCCGAGTTGCGCGACCAGCTGCGGGACACGCCCGTGGATCAGGTGTTCATCGGAACCTGCACGAACGGGCGCATCGAGGACCTGCACGCGGCTGCTGACGTCCTGCGGGGGCAGCGGGTCGCGGCGGGGACGCGCCTGCTGGTCATTCCGGCCAGCAGCGAGGTCATGGAGCAGGCCATGGCCGACGGTACCCTCCTGACCCTCCAGCGGGCCGGGGCCGTGCTGGGCACGCCGGGGTGCGGGCCGTGCATGGGCCGCCACCAGGGCGTGCTCGCGCCCGGCGAGGTCTGTGTGAGCACCAGCAACCGCAACTTCATCGGCCGCATGGGTGACAAGGACGCGAAGATCTATCTGGCGAGCCCGGCGGTGGCGGCGGCCACGGCAGTGATGGGTCGCGTGGCGCTGCCCCAGGATGTGCCGGCCGTCGGGGTGGCGGCGTCGGCAGGAGGGCGCTGATGCCCAGAATCTGGAAGTTCGGCGATTCGGTCAACACCGACGACATCCTGCCTGGCAAGTTCGCGCCGTTCATGGCGGGTGAAGACGTGTTCCAGACCTTCGCGTTCCACTACATCCGTCCGGAGTTCGCCTCACAAGTGCGGCCAGGGGATGTCCTGATCGGTGGTCGGAACTGGGGCCTGGGCTCCAGCCGCGAGTACGCGCCGGTGGCCCTGAAGAAACTCCAGATCGGTGGGATCGTGGCCCCCACGTTCGCGCGCATCCATTACCGCAACCTGCTGAACCTGGGTATTCCGGCCTTTGAGTTCGACCTGACCGGGCTGCTGGATGATGGCGACGAAGTGTCGCTGGACGTGAACACTGGCGTGCTGACGTCTGCGGGCGGCACGGTGCAGTTGCCGCCTCCGCCGGAGTTTCTGCGCGAGGCCCTCGCCGAGGGAAGCATCCTGGCCTTCTTCAAGAAGCACGGCCGCTTTCCCGGCGAGCCCGCTCCCTGATGTGGCCCAGCCCCTAAACTGAGGGCATGGCGACGCTGGAAGTGGAATGCCCCGTGTGCTTCGAGGTGCTGGAGCTGAGCGAGGACGACCGGGCCGGGTTGCAGGTGGGCGACGTGATCGTCTGCGATTCCTGCAATGCCGAGATGGAAGTGACCCGCAACGGAGGCGGCGAGGACTTCGAACTGGAACTGATGGGGGTGCTGACCACCTGCCCGAACTGCGGGGAGGAGTTCGAGGTGACCGAGGAGATGGTGGCGGCGGCGCCGGTGGCCACGGGGGCCGATGGCGTGGAGGTGAGTATCGTGCCCTGCCCGCACTGTCAGGCCCGGATTGAGCTGGAGTTTGCGGCCGATGGTGAATCTGCTGTCTAGCTGATTTCACGCGATAAAGTTCAGAGCCGTTAACCTGTCAAACGCAAGGAGTAATCATGTCTGTCATTCAATTTGAAAACCCTGATACCGGCGCGACCATCGAACTGACCAACCCTGAACTCGGCGAACTCGTCATCGACGACGAGACGGGCGTGGAGTACGAGGTCGTGTCCGTCGATCCGCCCCGCCTGGAAGCCGCGCCCAACGAAGCGGAGGACTGGGGCGAGTAAGCCCCCGGCCTTCAGCGGTCAGCCCAGGGTTCTGCCCGGCTGACCGCTGATTGCTGAGGCATCGCCCCGGAGACCCGCATGGCCGACCTCGCTGTCCTGTACGACCGCATCCGCCCCGACGAAAAGATGCTCTTCGAGGCCCTCGACGACCTCGGCGTGCCCTACGACAAGGTGTACGTCCCGCAGCTGAAACTCACCTTCGATGACGCCGGTAAGGCGCAGGTGCCGTGGAAGGTCGCCATCGAACGCTGCGTCAGCCAGACGCGGGGACACGCCGTCACGCGCGCACTGGAAGGCTTCGGCGTCAAGGTCATCAACCCGGCCCACGTCATCGAACTGTGCGGTGACAAACTGGCCACGAACGCCGCCCTGCACGCGGCCGGGCTGCCTACCCCCCGCACCGGCGTCGCCTTCGACGGCGACGCGGCGCTGGAACTCATCGGGGACATGGGCTACCCGGTGGTGCTCAAGCCCACCGTGGGCTCGTGGGGCCGCATGGTCAGCCGCCTGAACGACCGCGCCGCCGCCGAGGCCATCATCGAGCACAAGGAGGTGCTGGGCGGCCCCGCGCACGGCATCTTCTACGTGCAGGCCCTGGTCGATAAGCCCCAGCGCGACATCCGCGCCTTCGTCGTCGGGGGCGAGTGCATCGGTGCCATCTACCGCACCTCCGAGCACTGGATCACGAACACCGCCCGGGGTGCGAAGGCCAGCAACTGCCCGGTCACGTCCGAAATCGCCGATCTCGCGCAGCGGTCGGCCGCCGCTGTGGACGGACAGATCGTCGCCATCGACCTCGTCGAGGATCCCCACGCGAGCAACGACTGGGGCGGGCTGCTCGTCATCGAGATCAACCACACCATGGAATTCAAGAATTCCGTGAGCACCACCGGTGTGAATATCCCCCGCCGCATGGGCGAGTACGCGATCACCCTGCTGGGTTGACCTGAGGATTGCACTTTCGGCGTGGCACCCTGACCCGTACACTGCACGCAGGCACATGCGCTGAGGAGGACAGGACGGTGGCCGGCGAGAACGACTCAGGGCACACAGGGCAGCCGGGCGACCGGGTCACCAGGCCGTCCATCGCGGTGGGCGGCGGGTCCTGGTTCGTGCGCCTGCGCCTGGGAGTGGACGGAGACCTCGAGTTGCACCCGGACACCGAGGCGGCGGCCGCCCACGCGGCCCATACCCGGCTGAACGGCGTGCCGCTCGATACGGTGCTCGGGGCCCGCTGGGGCATCCCGCACCTGCTGTCCACCTCCACCCGGTTGCGGCCCGACGCTACCCTGGTCGATACGGCGATCCTGCACCGCGGCGCCCCAGCCGACTCCTGGCTCTGCCTGAGCTGGGAACGGGCCAAGCCTGTGTCTCCGACGGAGCCATGCGCAGCCACGCCGGACGCCATCACGGCGGAGGTTCTGGACTGGATGACCCTCAGCCCCGAGGACGCCCTGAGTGCCGCCGGTCCCTCCCTTCAGGCGGGCGGGGTGCTGGGTGTGGAGGTCACCGACGGCATCAGCCTTCACCAGTTGCTCCTGGGAGATGCGCCGCCGGTTCTCGAACCGCACGCGCTCCTGCTGGGCACGCCGGACGATCCCGTGGGCCGGATGACCCTCGCCATTCCCCCGGAAGAGGCCCGGCCCGCCGTCCACATGGCCGCCTGGATGCTCACCCAGGTGGCGCAGCGTGCCCGACTGAGACATGAGGTGCGCCGCCGGGACCAGTCGGCGCAGCGCGTCGTGGATCTGCAGCGCGCCGTCCTGTCCGTCGTGAGCGGGGACGCCCCGCCGGAAGCGGCGATCTACGCCGCCACCCGGCTCCTGCACGCGCAGGCCGGCACGCTGATCACGTCGAATTCCGGCAACCGCGCCGCACCTGAGATCTACGGCGGCTGGATCACGGAACTCCTCCGGCAGCAGGTGCTTGCGCGTCTGGCCGAGGACGGCGATCCCCGGCCCAGCTACGCGGTTATGCCAGCCGATCAGGCCCCGGTGCTGATCGTGCCATTGCCCGCCCAGGGCACGCGCCGTGGCGCCTGGGTCTTTCAGCTCAGCCGCCGCCCCTGGTTCCTGCGCCCCACCGTGCTGGACGCCCTGCTGGAGGCCGCCCGCCATCCCGTGCACCTGCACGGCTGGGCGACGCCCCCCGCTCTGGAGCCGGCGGCGACCTCGCGATCAGAGCCGCGCAGCGTGCTGTCCCTGTTGCAGCAGCTCGGCGACCTCGAGGCACCATCGGCGGTGGCTGGGCAGGGATTAAGGTACCTCGCGCCCTCCGGCCACGGCGCGTGGGGGGCCTACCTGGCCGTCAAGGGCGGCCAGGAGCCCAACGGTTCCAGTGGGATCGTTACGCTGAGCAGCGTGCTGCGCATTGGCTCCGACCTCGACCATCCCAGGCCCAGCGTGCTGCAGTCGGTCGTCGCGGCCTTCTGGCATACCGTGGGCCGGGCCGAGGGGCTCAGTCTCAGCGCGCCGCATCCGCTGTTGCCCGCCCCCCTGCAACGCCTGTCGCTCGCGCCGGTGCGTACGGCCGGCGGCGAACGCGTGTCCGGCGTGCTCGTCGTCGGCAACGGCCCCGAGGACGCTCGCGCCGACGCGCAACTGCCCACGCTGCTGGCCGTGCTTGCCCAGCAGGTCGGTCAGGCGGCCGAACGACAGCTGTCGCTCCGGCAGCTGTCCCGGGCGCGCGAACAGACCTTCCGAATTCTGGGCCGCCTTCTGGAATACCGCAGTTTCGAGACCAAGGGCCATACGGATCGCGTGACCAGCCTCGCCCTCAAGCTCGGCCTGCAACTCGACCTGACCTCCGCGCAGCTCACGATTCTGCGCTGGGGAGCGTACCTGCACGACATTGGCAAGATCGCCATTCCGGACGCCGTGCTGCACAAGGACGGCCCGCTGAGCACCAGCGAACGCGGCCAGATGCACGAGCACGTGCTTATCGGCGAGGCCCTGCTGCGCGAACAGGCCCTGGTTCCCGAGGGCGTGCTGGAGATCGTCCGCTCGCACCATGAACGCTGGGACGGAAGCGGCCACCCGGATGGTCTGCGCGGCGACGGCATCCCCCTGCTGGCCCGGGTGTTCTCCGTGGTGGACGTGTACGACGCCCTGACGAGCACGCGGACGTACAAGCCCTCATGGACGCAGGAGCAGAGCCTGGTGGAACTGGCGAACCTGGCGGGTCAGGCGCTCGACCCGAAACTCACGCGGGTGTTCATCGAGATGGTGCGGCGCGGTGACCTCAGCGGCGATGACGGCATGGATGTCCTGGCCGGACTGTCTGCCGACTGAGCCGTGACCGGAGCGCAGACGCGCGCCGTCCCGGCCGCGCTCCCGACGTCTGCACATCTGCGAATCAGGCCCGCCGGGACGCGCACCTGGGCGCCCCTATACTGCCGGGCATGAAGCTCGCGATCGTCGGTGTCGGGAAACTCGGACTGGCCCTGCTGGAGGGCGTCACCGCACGCGGCGTGATTCCGGCCAGCGAGATCGGCCTGCTGGACGCCAACACCACCCGCGCCGGGGAGATCGCCGGACACACCGGGGCCAGGGTGATCACGCGCGCCCAACTGGGCGGGGCCGAGCGCATCCTGGTCGCGCTGCAACCCAGGGTGTTCCCCGAGGTCTGCGAGTGGCTCGCCCTGGAGAATGTCGGGTACATCAGCACCATGGCGGGCGTCAGCGTGGCGACCCTGGTGCGGCGGCTCGGCACGCAGCGGGTCGTGCGGGTCATGCCGAACCTCGCCGCCACGATCGGGCGCAGCCAGACGGCCATCACCGGCCCGCGCGAGGCCCAGGAGGCGGGCGATCTCGCCTTCGCACTGACCGTGTTCGGCGCGGTCGGGGACGCCTATGACCTCCCGGAGCACCTCTTCAACGCGTTCACGGGGATGAGCGCCAGCGGTCCCGCGTACGCCGCCGTGGTGGCCGAGGCCCTGGCAGACGGCGGGGTGCGCATGGGCCTGCCGCGCCCGCTGGCCAACGAACTCGCCGCGAAACTGCTGGTATCCACCGGTGAACTGCTCCAGCGCCGCGCGCACCCCGCCATGCTCAAGGACGAGGTTGCCAGCCCCGGCGGGACAACCATCGCCGGTCTGGAAGCGCTGGAGGCGGCGGGCGTGCGCGGCGGCCTGATCCAAGCGGTCGTGGCGGCCACCCGGCGCGGCACGGAACTCGGCCACGATCAGGAATAGCGGTGAGCGCCGTCCAGCCTGCGGTGGTCGGCACGTGAGCAGCGACGGCCGTGCCTGACCCGGGCCGCGTCAGTCGCACATCGGCGGAAGGTTCCGCCGCGCCCTTCATGACGTCAGACGGCTGTGACGTGAAGAACCGTACACTCCGCCAGTTATGACTGCCTTCCGTACCTCACGGCTCCAGCGTGGCCTGTTCCTGCTGCTGCTGAGCGCGGCTCCGGCGCTGGGAATCACGCCAGCCGGATACTACCCGTACGCCGCCGGCACCCACTGGACGTACTCCAGCGGCGAGATGCAGGTCGTCGGCCCGGCTGTGGTGCACAAGGGTGTGACGGTCACGCCGGTCAGCCACCAGTACGGGAGCACGACCTATACGCAGGATCTGCTCGAAGTCCGGCCGGACGGCAGCGTGTGGCTGCGGGGCGTGAATGCGGGCGGGCGGCTCGCGTGGTTCACCACACCCCTGACCGTCTACCCGCCCGGCCCCCTCCAGCCCGGCATGAGCTGGACGAGCGGCAACAGCGCCCTGACCCTCCGCAGCCAGGTGACCGGGATGAGCGCCCTCAAGCTGGCGGCCGGCACCTTCAATGCGCTCACCATCCGCACCGACACCACCCAGGGCGGCAAGGTGTCCACCCAGATCACCTACTTCGTGCCCACACTGGGGATTGTGCGGTACCAGACGGCCGACGGCACCCTCATCGACCTACAACGCTGACCCCCTGGCCCGGCGGGCCTACTTGCGTCTGGCGCGGTAGGTGAGGAGCTGCGCGTACATCCGGGTGCGGGCTCCGGCCCCCTTCCAGAAGCCGCGCTTCTTTTCCTTCACCACCTGGGCCACGTTCGGCAGCTCGATGTAGTCCCAGCGCGCCCCCGTGCCTTTGAGGTGGGCGGTGATCGCCGGTTCCGGCCAGCGTTCATCCGTCAGGTGGGGAACGCCCAGCAGCCAGTCCCGCCGCGCGACCCGCTGCCCGCTCAGGTGGGGCGTCAGTTTGTTCCCCCAGTCCGTCACGAAGCCGCCGCCCTCAAACACGCCGATGCTCATATCCAGGCTCCCGTCGACCACGGGCCGCACCAGCGCGTCCAGATGCCCAGTGGTCAGGCCCGTGAGGTCGGCGTCGAGCATCACGATGAACGGCGCGTCTGTCGCGTCCAGCGCGGCACCCAGCGCCCGGCCCTTCCCACCGTTCTCCATGAGTTCCACGACTGTGGCCCCGGCCGTGCGGGCCACCTCCGCCGTGCGGTCTGAGCTGCCGTCGGAGGCCACGATCACGTCCGGCGTAAATTCCCGCGCGACCCGCACGACCTCACCGACCGTGCCTTCCTCATTGAAGGCCGGAATCACGACCGCAATCCTCGCGTCGGGGCTGCCGGGCATGCCGATCATGGTAAGCGATCCTGGTCGGAACCGGCGCGCCATGCAGGGGGAGGCGGCGGTACAGCACGGTTGGCGTCGTACACTCCGGTGTTATGGATCTCAAGGCACAACTCAAACAGGCGGTCGACGACGCAGCAGCGCAGCTCGGGATGCCCGTGGACGCCGCCATTCAGGAAACGCCGGCCAGCAAACCCGGCGATTACGGTACGCCCGCCGCCTTCCAGATGGCCAAGTCCGGCGGGGGCAACCCCGCGCAGATCGCCGCTCAGCTCGCCCAGACCGTCGTGCTGCCAGCGGGCTTCAAGCGGGCCCAGGCGGCCGGGCCTTTCCTGAATTTCTTTCTGGATGGCGGGGTCTTCGTGCAGGGCGTCGTGGAGCGGCCCTTCGAGATGCCCGCGCTGAGCGGCAAGGTCGTGATCGAGCACACCAGCGTGAACCCGAACAAGGAACTGCACGTGGGTCACCTCCGCAACGTCGTGCTGGGCGACTCGATGGCCCGCATCTTCCGTGCGGCGGGACACACGGTAGAAGTGCAGAACTACATTGACGACACCGGTCGGCAGGCGGCCGAGTCGCTGTATGCCATGGAGCATTACGGCCGCACCTGGGATGGAGAGCAGAAGTACGACCACTGGCTGGGCGAGGGCTACGTGCGCCTGAACGCCGATCCGGTCAAGCCTGAGCTGGAACCCGGCATCCGCGAGGTCATGCACAAGCTGGAGGTCGGAGCCCTGCGCCCCCTGGTCGAGCAGACGGTGAAGGCCCAGCTGGAAACGTGCTTCCGCGTGGGCGCGACCTACGACCTGCTGGTGTGGGAATCGGACGTGGTGGGCAGCGGCTTCTTGACGCAGGCCATGAACATCCTGGAAGGCAGCGAGTACACGGCGCACCCGGACAGCGGCAAGTTCGCCGGGGCGTTCGTGATGGACGTCTCGTCGTTCATGCCGGGTCTGGAGGAGCCGAACGTGGTGCTGCGGCGCTCCGACGGCACGGCCATGTACGTGGCCAAGGACATCGGGTACCAGTTCTGGAAATTCGGTCTGTTTGAGGGCATGCGCTTCAAGCCGTTCATGACCGCTCCGGACGGCCGGGCCATCTGGACGAGCGCCCCGGACGGCGAGCCCGACACCGACCGCCGCTTCGGGCACGCGGCCGAGGTGATCAACGTGATCGACTCCCGCCAGAAGCACCCGCAACTGCTCGTGAAGAGCAGCCTGGGGGTCGCCGGGCAGCTTGAGAAAGAAGAGCGCAGCGTGCACCTCAGCTACGAGTTCGTGAACCTGAACGGCCAGACCATCAGCGGCCGCAAGGGCATCACCCTCCCCGTGGACGGAGCGCTGGAGGAAGCCAGCCGCCGGGGCTTCGCGGAACTCAGCGCAAAGAACCCGGAACTGGCACAGCGGGCCGATGCCCAGGAGATTGCCCGGCGCATCGGTGTGGGCGCCCTGCGCTTCGCCATGCTCCGCAACGAGCCTAGCCGCTCCTTCGATTTCGACCTCGAGAAGGCCAGCGCCCTGAACGGTGACACGGCCCCGTATATCCAGTACGCGGCGGTGCGGGCCGCGAACATCCTCCGCAAGGCGCAGGAGGCGGGCCATGCGATCGACGGCACCGGCGCCGACTGGGAGGCCGTGCCCGACCTCGACCTGACGCTGGCCAAGCAGGTCGCCAAGCTCCCGGAGGTCGTGGCGCAGGCCGTGAAGGCCCACTCCCCGCACGGGGTCGCGCAGTACGCCCTGGATCTGGCCACGAGTTTCAACGCCTGGTACAACGCGAAAGACCGGCAGGGCAAACCCGCCACGAACGTCCTGCTGTCGGAGCCCGGCCTGCGTGAGGCGCGGCTCGCCCTGGTCGGCCGCTTGCGTCAGGCCTTCGAGGAGACCCTGGAGCTGATCGGCATCGAGATTCCAGCCGCGATGTAAATCGAGGCCACAGGATTCCTGATTGTTAGAGAAGGAGATGGTTGGCCACGCCTTCCCTGCACTTCGCGCTTACTGGCGCGCTTCGGCGAGCTTTTCCAGCCGTTGCAGGAAGGCGACCAGCCGCGCGGCCACGGCAGGACTGAAGCGGTTGCCGCCCATGTGCGCGCCGCTCAGCGTGACCACATCGCTCAGGCCGGGTTCGGCGTAGCTGGTGAGGCGCTGTGCGTTCGTGACGGCGGGCACGACCTTGTCATCGGGACTGCTGACGATGAACAGGGGCAGGGGCGGCACCAGCGCCGTCAGGTGCAGCGGGTCGTAGTCGGAGACCTTAGGGGCGCTCACGGTCAGGGTGGTCAGGCCGTAGGCCGCCCTGATCTCGGTGCGCCGCGACGGGGCGGACTTCCACGCGCCCATCAGGTTCACCCACGCGTCGATCAGGGCCACGCCGCGCACCTCGTAGGGCGCGCCGGGCAGGGCGCTGCGCAGGGCGAGCAGGCCCCCCATGCTCAGGCCCAGGGCGTAGGTGTGGCCATTCCATGGGTACGAGCGGATGGCGGCCAGGTGCGCGGAGGCCGACGTGTACAGGGCATTGGCACTGCCCCAGCTGTTGGGGCCGCCGTCGCCGCTCAGCAGAACGGCAAAGTTCGCCCCGAGCAGCGCATGGATCAGGACGCCCACCTGTGGACTGTCGCGCATGCGTTCGGCTGTCTGGGCGCGGGGATGGGACACGATCACCAGCGGGCAGGGGCGGGCAGCGCACGCGGCGGGGATCTGCAGGTACGACGCGCCGCCGGTCGTGTTCTGCCTGACCCAGCGTCCGACCGGCACGGTGACCCTCACTGGGGCGGGGCTGGCCACAGCGTCGCCGGAGGTGGTGCCACTCAGGGCCAGGCTGCCCACCAGCAGGGCCGACAGGAAGGCAGGCAGCCTAGCCCTTGACGGTGGGCGCGGTGACGTCCAGCCAGCAGGGTAGTCGTGCAGGGAGTGGAGCCGGATGTTCATCCCTACCGTCCGAACAGCAGCAGGCTGACGGGCGTGCGCCGAACCATGTGGGCCAGGAGGGCGGGAATCAGCACGGCGATCATCAGGTAGACGCCGAGGGTGGTCATGACCTGTGCGGCCGAACCGTGCGGCGGGTTCCAGCCCTCCAGAAATTGCAGCACGGCCGGATGCAGCAGGTACACCTGAAGGCTGACGATGCCCAGCCGGGCCAGCCAGCGTTGCAGCAGGCCCGGATTGAGCTGCATGCGCCATACCAGGCCCAGCAGGTTCAGGGCGACCAGGGTGGTGTAGGCCCAGGTGAGTGCGTCGAACAGCACCGGTGTGGCGTGACCCGTGCGCAGGAACCTCAGCGCCTCGGGCAGGTAGATGGCGAACACGGCCACGGTCAGCGCCAGCAGCACCCAGCGGTGCTCCAGCCACCACTGCGGGAATTCGCGCAGGCGCGACCCGACCGACACGCCCAGCAGCAGCGGCAGGATGTACCACAGGACGCTGCTGGTGGGGTAATGCAGATGCAGCACGTAGCGGTTCAGGAAATAGATCCCGATCTGCAACGGAATACCGACCAGCAGCGTGTCCGTGATGCGCGGGCGGCGCCGGGCCACCAGCACCAGCAGCGGCAGCACGGCATACACCTCCAGGGCCACCAGCAGGAAGTACAGGTGGAAGCTCGCCTTCCCGTACAGCAGCCACGAACGCCACTGTGCCGGGTCTTGAAGCGACTGCGCATCACGCTGCCCGGTCCAGATGTACCACAGGGCGTACAGCGTAGTCCACAGCACGTACGGCCACGCGGCGCGCAGGGTGCGCCGGAACGCGTAGCGTCGCAGGTTGTACCGCCGCAGCAGGCTGCGGGTTAGCACCAGCGCCGACAGGAACACGAAGGCGGGCACCGCGAAGTGCAGCGTGCGGTTGATGATCTCGGCCGCGAGGTAAGGAGCCGTTCCCGGCTGGAGGTGCCGCAGGGCCACGCCGGTCGAGTGGTGGATGATGACTTCCAGGATCGTCAGCCCCCGGAAGGTGTCCACGCTGGCCCGCGCGGACGGACGCCGCCGCACGACGCGGGCGGGTGCCTGTGCTGCAGGGGCAGTCAGTGGTCGGCCAAGTGGGTGAACCGTCATGACGCCTCAGCCTCTCCCGCGAACCTCGAAGCCCGCGGCGCGCAGCAGGGTCGCCGCCCGCTGCACTTCCTCGGGACTTTCCAGGCCTAGTCTGAGGGCGCCACCTTCCTCGCGGATGGCGAGCACCTCGATATCCTTGATGTTCACGCTGGCCGCCCCGAGCGCCTGCGTGACCGCCCCGATCTGGTTGGGCTTGTCCGGCACGGCCACCACCAGATCGAACTTGGCGGGCAGCAGGCTGCGTTTCACGACCGGCAGGCTGTCACGCGTGCGTTTGCCCTCCAGCGCGGCGGCCAGCAGTTCCTCTGGATCCTCGAGATCGGCTTCCAGGCGCTCCAGCTGCTTGCGGAAGCGGGCCAGGGCGCCCTTGAGCGCGTCCTTGTTCTCGACGACCATGTCCCGGCTCATGCGAGGGTCGCCGCTCGCCACGCGCGTCAGGTCGCGGAACCCACCGGCGGCCAGCAGACTCAGGCGTTCGTCGCGGGCGACCATGTGGGTCATGGCCAGACTCGCCAGGTACGGCAGATGGCTGATGGTGGCGACCAGCGCGTCGTGCGCTTCCGGCGGCATCACGACGGGCGCGGCCCCCAGGTGTTCCACCAGCAGTCGGGCGCGGCTCAGCGCCGTCAGGGGCGTGGACTCGGTCGGTGTGAGCACCCACACGGCGTTCTCCAGCAGTGAGGCATTCGCGTGGGCCACGCCGCCACGCTCGCTGCCGGCCATGGGGTGTCCGGCCACGAAAGCCCGCACGCCGAGCCGCTCCATCTCGGCGGCAATGCCGCCCTTCACGCTGCCCACATCCGTCACCAGCGCGGCCGGGTTCAGGAATGGAGCGAGTTCGCGGGCCAGGGGAATCAATGCCCTCATCGGGGCGGCGAGGATCACCAGATCTGCACCCTGCAGCCACTCGCCGGGCGCGGTGCGCACTTCGTCCACCACGCCCAGCGCCTCGGCCTCGCGCAGCACGTCCATGCTGGCGTCCAGGCCGATCACGCGCCGCGCCAGGAAGCGCTGCCTCAGGCCCAGCGCGACGCTGCCGCCGATCAGGCCCACCCCCGCCACGACGGCGGTGCCGAACAGCGGGGCGGGCGTCACGGGCGCGGCGTCGGCGGTCATGATCGCGAGGCTACCACGCGTTTTCTTCTCATTTTCTCGCAGATTCAGACACTGACGCCAGCACGCCGTTCAGATCGCCACAGGTGACGCCTCGGAGCTCGGCCATGGGAACCACGGGGAAGGCAGTTGGAGGCGGGCACGCCGGGAAGACCATGCCCTGTGCTCCCTTTCAGTCGCGGCCTGCATGGAATGATCCCTATCAGGCCGCGTCCTGCTAGAGTCCGGACCGTGCCCGGCCCCGATGTCCTGCTCTACGGTCTGCCTCTGGCCTTCCTGGCAGGCTTTATCGACGCCGTGGCGGGTGGGGGAGGCACCATCACGCTTCCCACCTTGTTCCTGATGGGTCTCACGCCCGCACAGGTGGTGGCGACCAATAAACTTCTGGGTATTTTCGGCTCTGGGAGCTCCACCGTACAGTACGCCCGCAAAGGGCATATCGAGTGGCCGCTGGTGGGCCGGCTGGTGCCGCTCGCCCTGGCGGGCAGTGGGCTGGGGGCCCTGCTGGTGCGCTTCATTGATCCGGCCGCGTTCCGGACGCTGGTCGCCGTGGTGATCCTGGGCGTGGGCCTCCTGGTGCTGGTGAACAAACGCTTCGGCCTGGACGACCGCTACCCCGGCCTCACCGCTCGCGTCCTGGCCCTGACCATTCCTGGTGCCTTCATCGTGGGTGTGTACGACGGCTTCCTCGGGCCGGGCACCGGCACCTTCCTGATGTTCCTGTTCGCGCTCTCGGGCTTCAACCTCGTGCGATCCAGCGGGAATGCCCGCGCCATCAACTTCGCGACGAACCTGGGCGCGTTCATCGCCTTCCTGATCGGCGGGCAGATGGTGTTCTGGATCGGCCTGCCGATGGGCGTCGCGAATGCCCTGGGCGCGGTGGTCGGAGCGCGGATGGCAATGCTGCGCGGCAGCGCCTTCGTGAAGTGGATGTACGCGGTGATCGTGGTTCTGGTGGCTGCCCGCCTGCTGTTCTTCTGAGGCTGGCCCGCGGATGAACCTTTCCGAAAGTCACGGCTCTCCTGGCTGCCCGCCCACCCGCCCGCCACAATACCCATATGACCCAGACCTCCACTCCGACTGGTGATCCCTCGACCTCGGCCTTCTCGCATGCGATCCTCGCCGGCGGTTGTTTCTGGTGCACCGAGGCCGTCATGAAGGACGTCCGCGGCGTCGCCACCGTCGAGAGCGGCTACATCGGCGGGCACGTGGCCAAGCCCGATTACCGCAGCGTGTGCACGGGCACGACCGGCCACGCCGAGGCTGTGCGCGTGACCTTCGACCCTGCCCAGGTCAGTTACGAGGATCTGCTGGGCCTGTTCTTCGCCACGCACGATCCCACCAGCCTCAACCGCCAGGGGGCGGATACCGGCACGCAGTACCGCAGCGCGATCTTCCCGCTGAACGCCGAGCAGGAACGGCAGGCCCGCGAGGTCATCGCGAACCTGGACAAGGAGCAGGTGTTCGACCGGCCCATCGTGACCTCAATCGAACCGGCCACCACCTTCCACGTGGCTGAGGACTACCATCAGGACTACTACGCCCGCAATCCGGGCCAGGGCTACTGCATGGCGGTCATTGCCCCGAAGGTTGCCAAACTCCGCAAGTACTACGGCGACAAACTGCGCGCCTGAGCTACCTCTGCCGGGCGAGCCGCTCCTCGACGTTCCGGCGGAACCGGACGGCCAGCGGGTAGGCCAGCAGGGACGTCAGGAACTCGCGGGAGGGATGGCGGTCGTACCAAAGGTCGAACAGGTCGCCGATGGTCGGCGCTCCGGGCGGGCCGGGCCGCAGGGCGGCCACATCTCCGGCACCGATGGCGCCCGCGCGGAGCACACGCAGATATGCGCCAGGCCGCCGCATCTGCGTAAAGCGCTTCACGAAGTCCGGGTCGCCCACGTTCGCGGCCAGCGTGGCGCAGGGGATGCGGGGAGCCGTGACCTCCAGCGACAGGCCGGGCGTGCCGTCCGGGGTCATGAACTCTAGGCGGTCACCGATGCTCAGGTCGGCCGATTCCAGGGCGTCCAGGACGACGTTCTCTCCGAATGCGCCGGGTTGCGGCGCTGTCCCGAGCGAGGCCGTCCAGGCGTCCAGATCCGGCTGGGTGTACACATATACGGCCTGATCCGGCCCGCCGTGATGCCTGACGTTCAGCACGTGGTCTCCTATCAGGCCGGCTGGCAACACGTCCACCCGGCCCGGCTGGGGCTGCTTGCGGATTCCAGTCTTCGTCGCCTTCGACCCGATCATGACCGTCGCTGGCTGGGCCACCAGCACCGTCTGCACCCGCACCCGCCGAGGAATCGTCATACCACGAGGCTAACAGCCGCCTCGCGGCCCGTGCGTGCTCAAGGTGACGTCTGCCCCGGCCCCGCCGCGCTGACCGTGCTGAAATAGGTTCATGAGCCCTTCGCCTCTGCCCACCACGCCGCCGGACTCCGGCCGCTGGGACGTTCCGGCCGAGGCGGGGCGCTGGCCGACCCTGGCGGTCTTGCTCGGCCTGTACGCGGTGAGCGTCACGCCGTCGTTGGGGGCGCTGCTGCACGGGCAGACGGCACACCTGGCATCGGGAACCGTCACTGCCTGTGGCACGGCCCTGTTGCTGGGCTTGCTGTGGCGGGGGCACGTCTGGGCCTGGCGCGTCACCGTTGGCCTGAGCATGGTGGCGGGCCTGCTGGTCTTCGTGGTCGGCATGCTCGCGACGACCGCCGGGCCGACCGGCTGGGTGGTGACCGGCGCCGGCCTCGCCTACCTGCTGCTGGGGACGGCGCTGGTGGGCACGCCCGTCATCCGCGCTTTCCTGGATCGGCGCTGGGCCGAGCGTGCGGGACGGCACCGGTGACGGCGGGCGGAGGAGAGGGCGGACGGCGCTTCACGGTACTGGGCACCAACAATGCGTTCGTCTGTGGACACTGTGGCCGCCAGGTCGCCCCGCTGCGCAACGGTAGTGTCCGCAACCACTGTCCGCACTGTCTGCACAGCCTGCATGTGGATATCCAGCCCGGCGACCGCGCCAGTACGTGCCACGGCCTGATGGTGCCTGTGGCCGTCGAGCAGAGCGGGAAGAAGGGCTGGGTGCTGGTGCATCGCTGCACCAGATGCGGCTTCGTGGGCCGCAACCGCGCCGCCCTGGACGATCCCGACCAGCCAGACGACTGGGACGCCCTGATCGCCATCAGCACCCGGCCACCCGTCTGACTCCGCCCGGTCGGCGCCAGGGCTGGAACGGTATCCTGCGCGCATGGCCTTGTGGGTGTTTTTCGGTTTCATCGTGCTCAGCGCGACCTTCGTCCTGGTACTCAGTCAGGGGCCGCTGAAAGCCGCTCCGAACGCCGGGGCGCTGCGCACGGTCGCCTACGCGCAGTACGCGGCGGCCCTGCTGCTCGCGCTGGCCCGCGTGACGGGGGTCGCGTGACGGGTCTGTCCGGCGGCGAGCCGCAGCTGATCGACCTGGACTTCGGGCAGATGCCGGGCGTGATCGCGTCCTACGTGTTCGACACCGGCGATGGCCTGGCGGTCGTGGATACCGGGCCGACGAGCACGCTCGGTCCGCTGGAGGCTGGCCTGGCTGGCCTGGGCGCCACCCTGGACGACGTGCGGCACCTGCTGCTGACCCACATCCACTTCGATCACGCGGGCGCGGCGGGCACCATCCTGGCGCGCGTCCCTTTTGCGCGAGCCTACGTGCACGAGCGCGGCGCTCCCCACCTCGCCAGCCCGGAGCGCCTGTATGCCAGCGCCCGGCAGATCTACGGCGAGCACATGGAGCGGCTGTGGGGCGAGATGCGGCCCATCGATCCGGAGCGCCTGACTATCCTGAACGGTGGCGAGACCCTGAAAGTCGGGACTCACCACATTCAGGTGGCGTACACGCCCGGACACGCCGTACACCACGTCACCTACCGCGACGGACCGGAACTCTACGTGGGGGACGTCGCGGGCGTGCGCCTCACCACCGACCAGACCACCCGCGCCCCCACGCCTCCGCCGGATATCGACCTGGAACGCTGGCGCGACAGCGTATCGGGGCTGCGCGCACAGGACGTGGAACGCCTGCACCTCGCTCACTTCGGCACGCATGCCCAGGAACCTGCCCACTGGGACGGCCTGCTGGCCACCATGGACATTGACGCGGGCCGCGTCCGGGCCGGACTGGACGCCGGGCAGGACTTCGAGACCATCTCGGCGGCATTCAGCGCGACTCTGATGGCCGAACTCGCGGCCGAGGGCCCGGACCTCCCCGCCCGCTATGACTTCGCATGTCCCCCGTGGATGAGCGTGCAGGGCCTGATGCGCTACTGGCAGCGGCGCGCCGCCCGCCCCCAGTCGGTGGGCGACTGATGCGCGTCCTGGTGATCGGTGGCGGGGGCCGCGAGCACGCCATCGTGCATGCCTGCGCCCGTGCGGGTCATGAGGTGCTGTGTACGCCCGGCAACCCCGGCATCGCCAGCCTGGCCCGCGTCGTGGACAGCGCCCAGGACGCGGCGGCGCTCGCCGCTCTGGCCGCGACTGAGGCGGTGGACGTCGTCATCGTCGGCCCCGAAGCGTACCTCGCGGCAGGTGTGGTGGACGCGTGCCGCCAGGTCGGGATTCCCGCCTTCGGCCCTACGCGGGACGCGAGCCGCCTGGAGGGCGACAAGGCCTGGAGCAAGGCCTTCATGAACCGCCACAGCATTCCCACTGCGCAGCACCGCGCATTCACTGCTCTGGACGAGGCGCTTGACTATGTGGAAGCGCTGCCTCTCCCCATTGTCGTGAAGGACGCGGGTCTGAAGGCCGGGAAGGGCGTGACCATCGCCCATTCCGTGGCTGAAGCCGGACACGCTCTGCGCGAGATCTTCACGCAGGAGGGTGCCCAGGCCGTGGTCGAGGACTTTATGACCGGCCAGGAGGTTACGATCCTCGCCTTATGTGACGGCACGCGGTACGCCCTGACGCCGCCCAGTCAGGATCACAAGACCATCTTCGAGGGCGATACCGGGCCCATGACCGGCGGCATGGGCGTCATCTGCCCCTTTCCGGTCGATGTGGCCACCATGCTGGCCATCCGCGAGCGGATCATCGAGCCTACGCTGGCGGGCATGCGCGCCGAGGGACTGGAGTACCGGGGCGTCCTGTACGCGGGCCTGATGCTCACGCCGACCGGGCCGAAGGTCGTTGAATTCAATGCCCGCTTCGGCGACCCGGAGGCGGAGGCCGTGCTGCCCCTGCTCACCTCTGACCTGGCCCGGCACGCGCTGGACGCGGCCTTGGGCCACCTCGACCCGGCCGGGGTGACCTTCAGCGAACTGGCGAGCGCCACGATCATCCTCGCTGCCCCCGGCTATCCCGGCGAGCCGGAGCGCGGCATTCCGCTCACGTTGCCCACCACGGAGCCGCATCAGGTCATCTATCACGCCGGAACCCGTCTGGACGGCCCCCGCCTCGTCAGTCACGGCGGCCGGGTGCTGGCCGTGACCGCCACTGCGCCCACCCTGGCCCGCGCGCTGGGCGACGCCTACGCCTTGGCCGACCGGATGGAGTTTCCGGGCGCGCAGTTGCGGCGGGACATAGGCGGGCGGATCGGCGTGGTGCCCGAACCCGCCTGATTGGCCGTTTGACCCGCCTTCGCCTGCGCGCTAGCATTCCAGACCGTGACCTGAGTCCAGGCACGTGTGCCGGTGTGGCGGAATGGTAGACGCACTCGACTCAAAATCGAGCGGGAAACCGTAGGGGTTCAAGTCCCCTCACCGGCACCACCCTTATTGAGAGGCTTTCTATGACCCTGATCCTGAATCTCTTCCTCGTGCTCTTCGCCGTCACCTGCCTGGCGCTGGTGTTCTTCGTACTGTTGCAGACGCCCAAGCAGGCTGGTCTGTCGGCCAGCATGGCCTCGGGCGGCTCGCTGCTCGGCGGGCGTGGCGTGGAGGGCGGCATCGTGCGCGTGACGAGTGTGCTGGGCGGCCTCTTTATGCTGCTGGCCATCCTGATTTCGTTTATCTCCCGCTGAAGACCGAACTCTCATATCCGGCTGCGCTGTCCCGCGTGGCCGGAAACTTTCAGATATTCAACTTTCATTCGATAAGTACAGTTGGATTCTTGGCTACATTCGCAAAGCTGACCCGCAACTGATTAGAAAAATTGACACAGTTCAAATGAATGTCTTGACCTAGCCTAAGCCGATCCATATATTGACCCCGCAGGAAACATGTACCCAGTCCACCCACCAGCCAGGTCACCACTGGCCGGTTCCCTGTAAAACGATCCGGAGGTTTCAATGAAGAAAGCCCTGACCCTTGCTCTTGCCCTGATGGGAAGCGGTGCCTTCGCGGCGCCGTTCGTGCTGCCGGCGGCCTGGATGGCGCAAAACCCCAGCGAAGCCAAGACCGGCGGCGAGTTCCGTCAGTCGAGCATCTCCGACTTCAAGACCTTCAACCCCTTCACGACCGCCGAAGCCGGCAACATCCCGGATCTCATCTCCGGTCTCGTTGGGCTGTACACGCAGGATCCCACCAACGACAAGTTCATCCCACAGATGGCGGATGCGATGCCGACCATCAGCAACAACGGCAAGAGATTCGTCGTGAAGATCCGCCAGGGCATGAAGTTCAGCGACGGCCAGGCCATCACTGCCGACGACTGGGTCACCACCTTCAAGCTCCACACTGACGACAAGATTGGCAGCAACTCCTACGACAACTTCTTCCTGAACGACAAGCCGATCACGGTCAAGAAGCTCGACACCTACACGCTGCAGTTCGACTTCCCGCAGGTGAGCGCCAGCGCCCTGAACCGCATGTCCTATACGCCCTGGCCCGACCATATCTTCGGGCCGGTGTACAAGAGCAAGGGCGCCGACGGCATCAAGGCGATGTGGGGCCTGAGCACTGCTCCTTCGACCGTCGTCTCGCCTGGCCCCTGGACCATCAGCAGCTACTCCGCTGGGCAGCGCACGGTGCTCAAGAAGAACCCCGCTTTCGGCGAGTGGTTCAAAGATGGCGCCGGGAAGCCCCTGCCGTACCTCGACACCGAGAGCTTCACGATCGTGAAGGATCTCAACGCGGATCTTGCCGCCTACCTGGCCGGACAGATCGACGTTTTCGGCGCGAGCAAGGCCGACGACCTCGCCCAGATCAAGAAGGCCATCGACGGCGGCAACCTCAAGGCGACGCTGGTGCCGAACGTCGGCCCGAACTCCACGTCCCAGTGGATCGTCTTCAACTGGAACAAGGCGGGCGACGCCACCAAGCAGAAGCTGTTCCGCGACGTGCGCTTCCGTCAGGCCATGAGCCACATCGCCAACCGTCAGGCCATGATCCAGCTCGCGCTGGGCGGCCTGGGCAGCGAGGTTTACTCCGGCGTGTACCCGGTCTTCAAGAACTACCAGTACGCCAGCACGCCCACCTACAAGTACGATCTGGCGGCGGCCACCAAACTGCTGAACCAGATGGGCTACACCAAGAAGAACAGCGACGGCTACCTGGTCGACAAGGCCGGGAAGGTGCTGGAATTCACCCTGACCACCAACTCCGGCAACAACGTCCGTGAGCAGCTCGGCCAGATCTTCCGCGACGAGGCCAAGAAGGTCGGCGTGAAGGTGAACTTCACCCCGGTGGACTTCAACACCCTGGTTGGCCAGCTGCTGGCCAAGGGCGCGGATCGTCCCTTCGACGCGATCCTGCTGGGACTCTCCGGCGGCGACAACATCTGGCCCTACGGCAGCAACGTGGTGCCCTGTGGCGGCAACCTGCACGCCTACAACGTGCCCAGCGACGGCAAGTGCCTGAACGCCCAGGAAAACCTGATGACCAAGCTGTACTACCAGGGAGACCAGACCCTCGACGACGATGCCCGCCGCAAGATCGGCGAGCAGCTCTCCAAGGTCGAGGGGCAGAACCTGGGCTTCATCTACCTGGTGGCCACGAACTACCACGTCACATACAACAACCGCCTCGGCGGCGAGTACAAACGTGACCTGTGGGATTCCTACTACGGCTCACGTCCGGGCACCGGCCTGACGACCTTCATCAAGTAACGATCAACCAGTCCCACATGGACGGGGGTGGTTCGCGCTCGCGGGCTGCCCCCGCCCCCATGGCACACAGGAGAACTGCATGATTCCCTTCCTTGTCAGGCGACTGGTTCAGGCGATTCCCACGCTGCTGCTGTCCAGTCTCCTGATCTTTTTCGTGATCTCACTGGCCCCGGGAGATTTCCTGACCCCGGCGCGGCTGAACCCGAACATCTCCCAGGCCCGCCTGGACGCCCTGACGCACAATTTCGGGCTGGACAAGCCGCTGGTCGAGCAGTATTTCCTGTGGCTCAAGAACATCCTGCACGGCGAATTCGGCCTGTCCTTCTCGTATCAGGCGCCGGTGTGGAACATCATGATCCCGCGCATCGCCAATTCGCTGTGGCTGGTGCTGCTCATCACCGTCGTGTTCTACGGCATTGCCATCCCGGTCGGCGTGTTCGGGGCCGTCCGGCAGAACAGCCTGGGCGACCGCAGCGTCAACGTGTTCATGTACTTCCTGCTGGGATTCCCGAGCTTCTTCCTGGCGCTGATCGCCCTGTATGCACTGTTGCAGATCATCTTCGCGACGCACTGGGCCATCCCGATCGGGGGCATGACCAGCGCAGATCACGACACCCTGTCTCCCGGCGGCAAGATCTGGGACGTGTTCAGACACCTGCTGGTTCCTGGAATCCTGCTTGGCATTCATTCCACGGCGGGACTCTCGCGGTACGTCCGCGCCCTGATGCTCGAGGTCATGAATTCCGACTACATCCGCACCGCCCGCGCCAAGGGGGTCAGCGAGTCGTCGGCCATCTGGAAGCACACCTTCCGCAACGCCATCCTGCCCATCGTGGCAGGGATCGGCGGTGAACTGCCCGGACTGATCAGTGGGGCCGGGTTCATCGAGGTGGTCTTCGCCTATCCGGGCATCACACCCATGCTGCTCGACGCCCTGAATGCCCAGGATCTGTACCTGATCGCGGGCTTCACCATGATGACGACCATTCTGCTGATCATCGGCAATGCCATCAGCGACATGCTGCTTGCCTTCGTCGATCCGCGCGTGAAACTGGGGTGAATGTGACGACCACTGCACCTACGCCCCCGCAGTCCGCGCCACGTCAGCGTGGGCAGTCCCAGCTCAGCGTCGCCTGGGGCCAGTTCCGCAAGAACCGCCTGGCCCGCTTCGGTGGGGTGTGCCTGATCCTGCTCTACGTGATGGCGCTGTTCGCACCCTTCATCGCCCCAGATGGCCTGTCGAACTACTCGACGACCAACATCACCAAGTTCCACCCGCCCACCCCGATTCACATTCGCAATCCAAAAACCGGCGCCTACACCCGGCCGTTCGTGTTCCAGTACACGCAACAGCTGAACATGGACACCTTCGTGAACGAGGTGCGGCCCACCGAGGAGATGTGCCCCATCTACCTCGGTGCCCGGGGCGACTCCTATAAGCTCTTCGGTCTGATCCCGAGCAACGTCCACCTGTTCGGGACGGGCAATCCGGACTGCAAGGTGTACCTGTTCGGCGCCGAGACCCTCGGCCGCGACCTGTTCACGCGCGTCATGTACGCCTCACAGATCTCGCTGACCATCGGCCTGGGCGCCACCATCCTCACCACCCTGATCGGCCTGTTCGCTGGGGCTGCCGCCGCGTACTTCGGTGGCGTGGTCGACACGCTGGTCATGCGTCTGGTCGAGGTGCTGGCCGCGATTCCCACGCTGTTCCTGCTGATCCTGCTGCGCGCCATCTTCCCGCAGAACATCAACCCGATCTTCGCGCTGTACGTGGTGCTGCTGCTGCTGGCCTTCGTCAGCTGGGGCGGCCTGGCACGAGTCACCCGTGGGCAACTCCTCAGCGTGCGCGAGCTGGACTTCGTGGCGGCGGCCAAATCACTCGGCGCGAGCGACAACCGCATCATGTGGCGGCACCTGCTGCCCACCATGACCACGTACACCATCGTGACCCTTAGCCTCGGGATTCCCGCCGCGATCCTCACGGAATCCGGCCTGAGCTTTCTGGGTATCGGCGCCGTGGAACCCTACGTCTCGTGGGGCAGTCTGCTCACCCAGGCGCAGGAGGGCGGCTTCTCCAGCTTCACGTCGCGGCCGTGGGTGCTGATCCCGGGATTCTTCATCGTGTTCACGGTTATGTGCTTCCAGCTGCTCGGCGACGGCTTGAGGGACGCGTTTGACCCTCGCAAACGGCAGTAATACCACTTTTAATAGGTATGATGCGTAACGTGAATTTCCCGGAGGAACCATGACCCACCAGGGCGAGACCCTACTGGCCGTGAACGGCCTGAAGACCTACTTCTACACCGACGACGGCGTCGTGAAAAGTGTGGACGGCGTGACCTTCCACATCAAGAAGGGCGAAACCCTGGCCGTCGTGGGTGAATCCGGCTCCGGCAAGAGCGTGACCAGCCTGTCGGTCATGCGGCTGATCGCCATGCCCCCCGGCAAGATCGTCGAGGGCGAGATCCTGTTCACCGGGAAGGACGGCGTGCAGAAGAATCTCGTCTCCTTGCCCGAGTCGGACATGCGCAAGATCCGCGGCAACGACATCTCCATGATCTTCCAGGAACCCATGACCTCGCTGAACCCGGTGTACACGGTCGGCGACCAGATCGCCGAGGCCGTGCAGCTGC
The DNA here is from genome assembly GCF_004801415.1 of Deinococcus sp. KSM4-11. Lineage (NCBI taxonomy): Bacteria > Thermotogati > Deinococcota > Deinococci > Deinococcales > Deinococcaceae > Deinococcus > Deinococcus sp. KSM4-11. The sequence goes on from NZ_SSNX01000001.1 coordinate 579,260, forward strand.
ACCAGGGCAAGAACAAGAAAGAGGCCATGGGCGTAGCCACCGATATGCTGCGCTTCGTGGGTATTCCCGCTCCGGAAAAGCGCGTGCACGAGTACCCGCATCAGATGTCCGGCGGGATGCGCCAGCGCGTCATGATCGCCATGGCCCTGAGCTGCAACCCGGCCCTGCTGATCGCGGACGAGCCGACCACGGCGCTCGACGTGACCATCCAGGCGCAGATCCTCGATCTGATGCGCAAGCTCCAGACCGACATTGGCATGAGCATCCTGTTCATCACGCACAACCTGGGTGTGGTGGCCGAGATGGCCGACCGCGTAGTGGTCATGTACGGCGGCCGCGTGGTCGAGGAAGGCGACGTGATCGAGATCTTCAAGGCGCCCCGTCACCCCTACACCATGGGCCTGCTGAACTCGATTCCGCGTCCCGGCGAGTACACGCACATTCCGGGGCAGCCCAAACCGCGCCTGGAAGCCATTCCCGGCAACGTCCCCAACCCCCTGAACCTGCCGCCCGGCTGCGCCTTCGAGCCCCGCTGCAAGTTCGCCGTGCCGGACTGCTCCAAGGCGGTGCCCGCGCTGGAGGACACCGGTCACGGCCACATGGCCCGCTGCATCCGCTGGCGTGAATTCGAACAGGCCCAGGCCGAGGTGACCGCATGACCGCCCCCGCCCCCAGCACCTATACCGGCGTCGACCGCGGCATGGCCGCCAAGGGCGACACGCTCCTGGACGTCCAGCACCTCGAGAAGTACTTCCCGATCCGCGGCGGCCTGCTGTCGCGCGTGGTCGCGAATGTGAAGGCCGTGAACGACATCTCGTTCAACATCAAGCGCGGCGAGGTCGTCGGGCTGGTCGGCGAGTCCGGCTCCGGCAAGACGACCGCCGGGCGCGCCATCCTGCGCCTGATCGAGCCCACCGGCGGGCAGGTGATCTTCAACGGCACGGACATCACCAAGCTGTCCAAGTCGCAGATGCGCGATTACCGCCGCGAGATGCAGATCATCTTCCAGGATCCCTTCGCCTCGCTGAACCCCCGCATGACCGTCTCCGACATCATCGGCGAGGCCATGCAGATCCACAACCTGCATCCCGGCAAGGGCCGCATCGACCGCATTGCCGAGCTGCTGCAACGCGTCGGTCTGCGGCCCGAGCACATGCGCCGCTACCCGCACGAGTTCAGCGGCGGGCAGCGCCAGCGCATCGGGATTGCCCGCGCCCTGGCCGTCGATCCCACCTTCATCGTGGCCGATGAACCGGTGTCGGCGCTCGACGTGTCGATCCAGGCGCAGGTCGTGAACCTGATGCAGGATCTGCAGGAGGAACTCGGCCTGACCGTGCTGTTCATCGCGCACGACCTGCACGTCGTGGAGTACATCTGCGACCGCATGATCGTGATGTACCTGGGCCGCATCATGGAGATCGCCCCAAGCCGCGAGCTGAACACCGCGCCAAAGCACCCGTACACCGAAGCGCTGCTCTCGGCGGCGCCGGTGCCCGACCCGACCGTGAAGCGTCAGCGCATCATCCTGGAAGGGGATATTCCCAGCCCGATCAACCCGCCGTCCGGCTGCGTGTTCCGCACGCGCTGCCGCTACGCGATCGCCGAGTGCGAGCACACCGTACCGGAGCTGCGGGAAGTGAGCCCGAACCACTTCAAGGCCTGTATCCGCGACGACATCCTGTAAGTCGGCGCGCCCCGCAGTCATCCCGTCCCGCTGGGGCGGGATTTTTCTGTTCCGTTTCTGATCGAACCTCTCACATCTCACAATTCGGTTAAGGGCACCATGACCGCATGAAACCCAGTTCCAACCGATGCGCTCTGCTCGCCGCCGCCCTCATCTCGTCCCAGGCCCTCGCCACGGATCTGCGCATCTACCCGTCCTTTACCGAAGTCCGTCAGCCCGTCACGTCCACCGGCACCACGCTGGACGTCACCCTGCCCCAGGCCGCGTGGGAAAACGTCCTGGCGGGATCGCTCGACCTGGAGGGCCTGCCCTTCGACAGTGTGGCCCAGACGCAGCAGGCCAACTGGCTGAGTGGCCTGGAAGGCAAGACTGTGTACCTGCGCCGGGGCGACAAGACCGAACCCGTCACGCTCGTGCGCGCCCGTGACCTGCTGGTCAAGGACGCGCAGGGACGGTTTTTCAACGTGAACTTCGGCGACCTGCAGTTCACCGCTCCCCCGCCGCTGAACCCCCAGAGCCCCAGTCAGACCCTCACGTACACCCTGCCCAAGGCCGGGAGCGGCACGCTGACCTACCTGACCCGCGCCATCACCTGGGCGCCGCGCTACACCCTGAAGGCCAGCAGTGACGGCGCGAACCTGAGCGCTCTGGCCGACCTGCGCAACACCACGGAACTGCCGTACACGGTCAAGGCCACGGAACTGTATGCCGGCGACGTGACCGTGCAGGCCAACCCACAGGCCGAGGCGTCAGGCTACGCCAACGACGCGCTCATGCGCGCCGTGCCCAGCGCCGCCGCGCCCGCCCCCAAGATCCAGAGCCAGGGCGAACTGCGCGGACTGACCCGCTACGACCTCACCACGCCCTTCACGCTGCCCGCCAACAGCGTCATCACGCTGCCGTTCCTGACGCCGAAACTCACCAAGTTCGAACGCTATGTGGGCCTGGACACCTATTTCAACAGCGGCACCCAGGACGGCACCTTGAACCGTTTTTACCGCCTGGAAGCGGATCAGCGCCTTCCCGCCGGCCCCCTGACCGTGCGCGAGGACGGTCGTCTGGTCGGACAGACCAGCCTGCCCGACACGCGCGAGGGCGGCACCATCAACTTCAGCCTGGGCGAGGATCCCGATGTCGAATACACCCGCACGGCGCAGCTCGTCCGGCAGGATAAGGACACCAAGGGCAACGTCACCCGCACCACGTACAAGGTCACGTACGCCTTCGAGAGCAGCAAGGATCGCCCCATCCGCGCCGAGATCAGCGAGCGCATCGGCGGCCGGATCATCATCATCGACGCCCTGAGCCCCGTGCAGAACCAGGGCGTGGCCAGCCTGAAACTCGACATTCCCGCCAAGGGCAAGATCAGCAAGAGCTTCACCGTGGTGATCGCGAACAGCTGACCGCCCACTGACCAGCGTGATGAACAGGGCTTCCCGCTTCAGGCAGGGGAGCCTCGTTCTTGCGTCCCCTTAGAGAATGCCTTCCAGATAGGCCAGGACGTCCACCTTCACGGGCATGAAATAGGCGTGTTGATTTCGCTCGCGGGCGAACCGCAGCAGGTCGGCGGCGAAGGCGCGGTTGCACTCCAGCGTGGGCGTGAACGTCCGGGGAAACACGGCGTGGTTGCGCGCCCGCCAGTAGTTCAGGCTGGATTCAGTGAGGATGCTCGTCGCGCCCCACCACATCTGCGCGCCGTCCGGAATCAGGTCGCTGTAGGCGTCCATGACGCGCAGGTCGAAGAACGGCTGCGTGAAAAACCCGGTCGCGCCGGCGTCCAGCTTGCGCTCCAGGTAATCACGTTCCCGCGCGAACGACTGCCGGTATGGATCGAGGCCGGCGTACACGGTCAGGTGCGGAGCGTCGCGCCGGACGCGGCGGATGAGATCCACGGCGTCCTGGTCGTACACCCTCGCGCTCATGTCCGCGGGGGCGTCACCCGTGACGACCAGCACCTCGGTGATACCGTGCTCGTCCAAGCTGGACAGGAAGGGGAGGGCTTCGCGTGGGTTGAAATCCACCGCGCGCAGATGCGGCACCGCCCGGTGGTAGGGCCGGGCGTACGAGCAGCCCAGCCACGAGCGCAGTGAATAGCGCGTCAGGTCCGGCACGTTCACGGTGTCCACCCCAGGCAGTGACGCCACCACCTGGGCGATCTCGGCCCGCAGACCGCTGCGCGAACGGGGCACGAGTTCCACCGAAATGCGCGTCTCGGGCCGGGCGGTCAACGGGCGACCTCGGGCACCCTCGCCGGGTCGTAGGCAAGGATCGGCCCCAGCCAGCGTTCCACCTCGCCCAGGGCCATGCCCTTGCGACGGGCGTAGTCCTCCACCTGATCGCGGCCAATCCGGCCCACCGCGAAGTACCGCGCGTCCGGATGCGCGAAGTACAGGCCGGACACGGCGGCGGCCGGCCACATGGCGCAGGATTCCGTGAGTTCCAGCCCGATCTCCTGCGCGCCGAGCACGCGGAACAGCGTGCGTTTCTCGGTGTGGTCGGGCTGGGCGGGGTAGCCGGGCGCGGGGCGGATGCCGTCGTAGCGCTCGCGGATCAGGTCGTCGGTGCCCAGCGATTCGCCCGACGCGTAGCCCCAGTGGCGGGTGCGGACGTCGCGGTGCAGCTTCTCCGCGAAGGCCTCGGCCAGCCGGTCGGCCATGGCCTTCACCAGGATGACGTTGTAGTCGTCGTGCTGCGCCTCGAACACGGCGGCCAGTTCGTCCGCACCGTGGATGGCGACCGCGAACGCGCCGATATGGTCGCCCTGTGGCGCGATGAAATCGGCAAGTGCCACGTTCGGGGTGGTCTGCTCGCGCTGCTGGCGCAGGGTGTGCAGGTGAACCACGCCAGGCAGCGATTCCCGACCGGCAGCGAGTTCATGGGTCGCGAAGTCCAGCGTCTCACCGGCCGGGACATCCGGGCCGACCTGCACGGCGATGTCGTCTCCGTCCCTCTCTGCGGGCCACAGGCCGATCACCCCACGCGCGGTCAGCAGCTGCTCGGCGATCACGCGCCGGAGCAGCGCCTGGGCATCAGCCAACAGCTTGCGGGCTTCCTCGCCACGCAGGGGATCACTCAGGATGTTCGGGTAGATGCCCTTCATCTCCCACGCAATGAAGAACGGCGTCCAGTCGATGAACTCCAGCAGTTCTGCGATGGGTTGATCGATGATCTGTCGGCCCAGCTCCTGCGGGGCAGGCGGGACGATGGGGGAGAGGATGGGCGCACGTTCCCGCGCCGCCTCGATAGGAATCAGCCTGATCTGCCGGTCGCCATGCCGTTCGCGCAGGGCGTCGTACTCCACGCGCACTCGCTCCTGCACGGCGCGCGGGTCGGCGAGCAGATCCGCCGTGGTCGTCACGGCGCGGCTGGCATCCAGCACGTGCACCACGGGACCGGGATAGGCCGGGTCGATCTTCACGGCCGTGTGGGCGCGGCTGGTGGTCGCCCCGCCGATCAGCAGGGGAAGGGTCAGGCCCCGGCGGGTCATCTCGCGCGCCACGGTAACCATCTCGTCCAGGCTGGGGGTGATCAGTCCGCTCAGGCCGATCACGTCCGCGCCGATCCGCTCGGCCTCGTCCAGAATGCGATCCGTCTGCACCATCACGCCCAGATCCGTGACCTGATAGCCGTTGCAGGCGAGCACCACGCCCACGATGTTCTTCCCGATGTCGTGGACGTCGCCCTTGACGGTCGCCAGCAGCACCCGGCCCTTACCACCTGCCTCCTGCTTCTCGGCTTCCATGTAGGGCGTCAGGTACGCCACGGCGCGTTTCATGACGCGGGCGGACTTCACGACCTGCGGCAGGAACATCTTCCCGGCCCCGAATAGATCCCCGACGACGTTCATGCCGTCCATCAGCGGCCCCTCGATGACCAGCAGCGGCGACCCCAGCAGGCGGTAGGCTTCCTCGGCGTCGGCGTCCACGAAGTCCGTTATGCCCTGCACGAGGGCGTGTTTCAATCGTTCCTGCACGGGCAGGTCACGCCACGGACTGCCCGCACCGACCTCGCGCTTCACGCCCTTGTAGCGGTCGGCGAGTTCCAGCAGCCGCTCGGTCGCGTCCGGGCGACGGGCGAGGATCACATCCTCCACGGCGTCGCGCAGCTCGGGCTCGATGTCCTCGTATACGGCCAGCATTCCGGCGTTCACGATGCCCATGTCCAGCCCCGCGCGGATCGCATGGTACAGGAAGACGGCGTGCATCGCCTCGCGCACGTGGTTGTTGCCCCGGAACGAGAACGAGACGTTGCTGATCCCGCCCGAGACCAGCGCGCCCGGCAGGTTCGCCTTGATCCAGCGGGTCGCCTCGATGAAGTCGATGGCGTACCGGTCGTGCTCCTCGATGCCTGTGGCAACGGTCAGCACGTTCGGGTCGAAGATGATGTCCTGCGGCGGGAAGCCCACCTGTTCGGTCAGCAGCCGGTACGCGCGGGCCGTGATTTCCTGGCGCCGCGCTAGGTTGTCTGCCTGCCCCTGCTCGTCGAAGGCCATCACGACCGCCGCCGCGCCGTAGCGCCGCAGCAGCCGGGCGCGTTCCAGGAACTTCGCCTCGCCGTCTTTGAGCGAGATCGAATTCACGACCGCCTTGCCCTGCACGCGCTTGAGGCCCGCTTCCAGGATCTCCCACTTGCTCGAATCGAGCATCAGCGGCACGCGCGAGATGTCCGGTTCGCCGGCCAGCAGGTTCAGGAACTTCACCATGGCCGCCTCGCCGTCGAGCATGCCCTCGTCGAAGTTCACGTCCACGATCTGCGCGCCGTTCTCGACCTGCTGCCGGGCAATTTTCAGGCCCGCGTCGAAGTCGCCCGCCAGGATGGCTTTGGAGAATTTGGGGCTTCCGGTCACATTCGTCCGCTCGCCCACGTTCACGAAATTCAGCTCCGGCGTGACCTTCAGGGGTTCCAGTCCGCTCAGGCGCAGCACGGGCGGCAGCAGGGGCGCGGTGCGCGGCGCCACGTCCCTCACGGCCTCCGCGATGGCGCGGATGTGCTCGGGCGTGGTGCCGCAGCAGCCGCCCACGATGTTCACCAGTCCGGCCCGGGCGAACTCGCCCAGCACCGCCGCCGTCTGCTCCGGGGTCTCGTCGTACTCGCCGAAGGCGTTCGGCAGGCCCGCGTTCGGGTGGACGGACACCAGCGCGTCCGTACTGCCCGCGATCTCCCGCAGGTGGGGGCGCAGCAGTTCCGCCCCCAGCGCGCAGTTGAGGCCGAGGCTGAACAGGTTGGCGTGGCTGGTGCTGATCGCGAAGGCCTCGGGCGTCTGGCCGCTCAGGGTGCGGCCCGAGGCGTCCGTAATCGTGCCCGACAGCATAATCGGCAGGGTCTTCCCGGTGCGCGCGAAGGCCTCCTCGCAGGCGAACAGTGCCGCCTTCGCGTTCAGGGTGTCGAACACCGTCTCCAGCAGCAGCAGGTCGGCTCCGCCCTCGATCAGGCCCTCGGCCGCGTCGGTGTACGCTGCGACCAGATCGTCGTAGGTCACGTTGCGGAACTCCGGTCGCTCCACATCCGGCGAGAGGGTCGCCGTGCGGTTCGTCGGCCCGATGCTCCCGGCCACCCAGCGCGGCTTCCCGTCGCGGGCGGTGAACTCGTCCGCGATCTCACGGGCCAGCCGCGCCCCGGCCACGTTCATCGCGCGGGCCATGTCCTCCGTGCCGTAATCCGCCTGACTGATGACCGTAGAGTTGAAGGTATTCGTGCTGGCGATATCCGCCCCCGCCTCGAAGTACGCGCGGTGCACGGCGCGGATCACCTCCGGACGGGTCAGCTGGAGCAGATCGAAGTTGCCCCGGTACATCCGCAGCGGGTCGGCACCGTCCCAGCGAAAATCGCCTTCCGTCAGACCCGCCTGCTGGAGCTGCGTGCCCCACGCACCATCGAGAATCAGGATTCGTTTCTGCGCCTCGGCGCGAATATCCGTGCTCACACTCCACCTCAGTGATGTCAACGGCCGCCAGTGTGCGGCCAAAGTCGTCGTTCGCGCCAGTCCAGCGCCGCCTCCGGGCCATCGTCCCCGCGCGCACCATCGTCAGCGCACCCACGCGGGTCTTTCCTGAGGGCACCGCGCCGAAATGTTGGCCGGTTGCCACGCCATCACGGGGCAGGAAACACCCTCCGGCGATTCTGGATGACCGCGCCCAAGGGGCACGATGGCGCCAGCATAGCGCACGCCCAGCACGGAAAAAGGGACGTGGAGTGGACAGGGGTGGGTGAACGTGCAAGCCCCACTCGAAGCGGCCGGTATCGGAGCGACCGACCGGCGCTGGATGATTCAGGTGGCACTAGACGGGCCTGGGTGTCACCCGCCGCTGTCGGAGCAGGTCGCCGGGTCGGAGGCTGCACTTATCGTCGTCTGGGTTGATGCTGGACTCGGGGTGATTCCGAACCACCGCGTCACGTCGGCCTCTGGTGTTGGTCAATTCCACACGCACCACAGCAGGGAACGGATTGCGGGCGTCCGGGCAGGTAGGCTGTGACCATGCTCCGTCACGTCCTGGTTCTTGCTGCGCTGGCCCTGATCCCGCTCGCGTGGGCCCAGGACGTGTCGATCGTTCCTGAAATTCCGCCGCTGCCCGCCGACACGCTCCCGGCGCCTGCCGTGCCTGCACCGGTGGTCGTACCGCCCAGTCTGGCCGCACCGACCACCGTGCCGCTTGCGCCGAAGCCGGTGGCCCTGCCGGGTGTCCGTGGCACGCTCACCGTGGCGCGCACTTTGAAGGGGGTGGTGCCGCTGACCTTCACGATCCGCGCTGGCGGCACGCCCATTAAGTTCGGTGTGCGGCGTGACAACTCCCAGAATTGCGCCTTCGCGCCACTGGTTCGGGTCGTGCAGGTCGGAACGCAGCAGGTCGTCTATCCCGCCGCTGGTAGCCAGAAGCGACTGTGCACCCAGGAGATCGTCACGAAATCCACGGCTTCCACCGGCATGGTGTCGTTCAGCCGCGACCTGACCCTGCCGCCCGGCGAGTACATGGTGGAGAGTTGGCTGACCGGCCTGGCGAACGGCCAGCTCGTCAAGGTGGCGGCCATTCCGGTGCGCGTGTCGGTGAAGTGAGACCCCCGCGGGCCACTCTGTTTGGGCGGAAGCAATTCCGGACGGCGCCGGTGCGGTAGCGTCAGGTCATGAGTTCTGCAGCGAGGCCCGTGACCCTGATCACCGGTTCGGTCGGCGGGATCGGCACGGCCCTGGCCCACCTGCTGGCGCCGGCACATGACGTGATTCTGTGCGGCCGTGATCCTGGTCGCCTGGAGGCGCTGCGGGCGGAGGTGGGCGGCGGGACACTCGTGCTCGATCTGGAGCGTCCGGAGACGTTCGGGGCGGCGGTGGCGGCGCTTGGACGCGTGACGAACGTGGTGCACAACGCCGGGGTCGTGGAGCTTGGGCCGGTGGCGGCGCAGGGGCACGAAGTCTGGACGCGCACGCTGGCGGTCAATACCGTCGCCCCGGCCGAGCTGACCCGCGTGCTGCTGCCCAGGCTCCGGGAGGAGCGGGGCGCCGTGGTGTTCGTAAATTCTGGCGCGGGCCTGAGCGCGAACGCGGGCTGGGCCTCGTACGCGGCCAGCAAGTTCGCGCTGCGTGCCCTGGCCGAGGCCCTCCGCGCCGAGGAGGCCCCGTACGGCGTCCGGGTGGGCACGGTGTACCCTGGCCGCACCGCGACGGCCATGCAGGCCCGCGTGCGTGCCCAGGAGGGCGGCGTCTACACCCCCGAGGCATACATCGAACCGCTCAGTGTGGCCCGCGCGATTCAGCTCATGCTCGACGCTCCCGCTGACGCGGAGTTCACCGACCTAACCATCCGGGCGAGGCCCCGCGTGTGAGCGAAGGGCCGACCTTCGACGTGATCGTCGTCGGGGCCGGGCCGGCCGGTCTGAGCGCCGCACTGACGCTGGGGCGCTCGCGCCGCCGGGTGCTGCTGCTCGACGGAGGGCCACCCCGCAACGCCCCGGTCGACGCCGCGCACGGCCTCCTCACCCGCGACGGCATTCGTCCCGCCGCCCTGAAAGCCCAGGCACTGGCCGATCTTGAACCCTACGGGGTCGACATCCGGCACGAACTGGCCCGCGAGGTTCGGCTGGTCGATGGCGCGTTCCGTGTGCGGATCGGGCTGGATTGGCTCCGCACCCGTCGCCTCCTCTTCGCCACCGGCGTGCGGGATGTCCTGCCGAACGTGGCTGGGCTGCGAGAACGCTGGGGAACCGGCGTGTACCACTGTCCGTACTGTGACGGCTGGGAGCATCACGGCAAGGCGCTGGGCGTCTACGGCCGGGGTCAGACTGGGCACCACCTGGCCCTGACCGTCCGGGCGTGGTCAGACCGCGTAACCCTGCTGAGCGACGGCCCCAGCCTGCTCACCCCGGCGCAATGCCAGGATCTGGAACGGGTGGGGATCCGGGTGCGGGAGCAGTCGATCCGCGCCCTGACCGGGCAGGACGGCGTCTGCGTGAGCTTCCACGGCGCGCCGCCCCTGGCCCTGGATGCCGTGTTCGTCTCGCCGGAACAGGAGCAGGGCAGCTCCCTGCCCGCCGCGCTGGGCTGTGAGCTGAACGACCGGGGCCGCGTGGTCGTCGACGCGAATGGCGAGACCAGCGTGCCGGGCGTGTGGGCCACCGGCGATATGACCGGCGCGCCCCAGTACGTGGTGCACGCGGCGGCGGTCGGCATGCAGGCGGCCACCTGCATCAACACCAGCCTGATCCACGAGGATGTCCGGGCCCTGGGCGCGGCCTTCCACAAGGGCCAGCTCTCCGAGTGAAGGCCGTCCTGTTCGATCTGGACGGCACCCTGCACGACCGCGTCAGCACCCTCAGGGTGTGGTTGTCCGGGCACGTCACGAGATTCGATCTGCCGGAGGAGTTCGCGGCCCGCTTTCTGGAACTGGACGATTTCGGGTACGGCCCCAAGTCAGTGGTCATGCCGCAGCTGAGGCGGGAACTGGCCCTCACGCCCAGCAGCGCCGAGTTGCTGGACGATTACTTCGTGCATGCCTTTTCGGCTCCAGTCCGGATGCCGCACGCCTACGAGGTGCTCGTGGCCTTGCGGAGCCGGGGCGTGCGGGTCGGACTGGTCACGAACGGCTCCTCGGTGCAGCAGCGGCAGACGGTGGCCGGACTGAGAGTTGGTGCCCTGGTCGACGACCTCGTGATCAGCGAGGAGGTCGGCGTGAGCAAACCCGATCCCCACATCTACACCCTGGCGCTGGACCGTCTGGGCGTGGACACGGCCGCCGATGCGTGGTTCGTGGGCGACTCACCCCGCAACGACGTGTGGGGGCCGCAGCAGATCGGCATGCGCGCCGCGTACCTCCCCACTGGACATGCCCTGAACGGCGAGGTGCCGGACGCCCGGCTGCGGGATCTGCGGGACGTCCTCACGCTTCACTGACGGTGGGCGGTACCATTCCTCCCGTGCGTGAGCCGCTGCCCGACCTGCCGATTGCCGAGGTGTTGCCTGCCGTCCGGGCGGCCCTCGCGGCCAACCCGCTGGTCGTGGTGCAGGCCCCACCTGGGGCCGGGAAAAGTACGGCGCTTCCGCTGGCCCTGCTGGACGAACCGTGGCTGGCCGGTCAGGGCATCGTGATGCTCCAGCCGCGCCGCGTGGCGGTGCGCGCCGTGGCCGCCCGGCTGGCTGAGGGCCTGGGCGAGGACATGGGCGGGAGGGTCGGCTCGCGCGTGCGCTTCGAATCACGGGTGTCGGCCCGCACGCGCCTGGAGGTGGTGACCGAGGGCATCCTCACGCGCCGGTTGCAGCGCGATCCGGAACTGCGCGGAGTGGGGCTGGTCATCCTCGACGAGTTCCACGAACGCAGCGTCAACGCGGACCTGGCGCTGGCCCTGCTGCGCGAGGTGCAGGGCGCGCTGCGGGACGACCTGCGCGTCCTGGTCATGAGTGCCACCCTGGACGCCGCGCTGCCCGGACGTCTGGGCGCGCCGCTGGTCGCCAGCGAGGGCCGCGCGTACCCGGTCACGGTGCGGTACCTGCCGCTCGATCCAACGGGCCGGGTGGAAGACGTTGTGGCCGCAGCGGTGCGGCGGGCGCTGGCCGACGATCCCGGCGACATCCTGGCCTTCCTGCCCGGCGTCCGCGAGATCCGGAGCGCGCAGGGTCAACTGACCGGTGTGGATGCGGCCGTGTTGCCCCTGTACGGCGATCTGCCACTCGCCGAGCAGCAGCGGGCGCTAAAACCCGATCCCGGAGGACGCCGCAAGGTGATCCTGGCCACCTCCATCGCTGAGACCTCGCTGACCATCGACGGGGTGCGGGTGGTCGTGGACGGCGGGCAAAGCCGGACGCAGGCCTTCGATCCCGCCACCGGCCTGACGCGCATGGTCACGTCGCGGATCACGCGGGACGCCGCCACCCAGCGCGCCGGACGCGCGGGCCGCACCGCTCCCGGCGTCGCCTACCGCCTTTGGAGTGAGCGCACCCACGCTCTGCTTGCGGAGTCCAGGCCGCCCGAGATCCTGGACGCCGACCTGGCTCCCCTGACTCTGGAACTCGCGCAGTGGGGCAGTCCGGAGCCAAGTGATCTGGCGTGGCTCGACGCGCCGCCCGCGCCCAGGATCGAGGCGGCGCGCACGCTGCTGCGCGGCCTCGATGCCCTGACGGACGCGGGGCGGATCACGCCTGTGGGCACCCGGCTGCTGGAGTTCCCCACTCACCCCCGGCTTGCCCACCTGCTGTCCAGCGGAGCGGCCGCTGGCCTGGGTTCACTCGCCGCGGATGTGGCCGCGCTGCTGGAGGAACGTGACCCGCTCCCTCCGGGCAGTGGCAGCGACCTCACGGATCGGGCTGCCGCGCTGAGGCTATGGCGGCGGCGCTCGGTCACCAGGGGAGACCCCGCCGTTCTGGAACGGGTAGAGCGTCTGTCCCGACAGTGGCGGCGACTGCTGAACGTCCCGGCCGACGACGAAGTGCCCACCTCGTGGGATGTGGGCGCCCTGATTGCCCTGGCCTACCCGGAACGGATCGCACTGGCCCGCGAGACGCAATCCGGCCCCCCACCGGGGCGCTTCCTGCTCGCGGGCGGTCAGGGAGCGGCGCTTCCCGAAGGAGACGCGCTGACCGGCGTGGCCACCCTGGCGGTGGCCCACCTGGACGCCCGGACAGCCGAGGCGCAGATCTACCTGGCCGCCCCCATTGATCTTCAGCTTCTGCGCGAGCAGGCGGTATGGCACGATGAGGTGCGCTGGGACACCCGCGCGGGCACGCTGATCGCCCAGCAGGAGCGGCGCCTGGGCGCCCTGGTGCTGGACGTCCAGCCCCTGCGGGACGTGCCCGTACAACAGCGGGTCGAGGCGCTGTCCGGAGCGATCCGCAGCGAAGGCCTGCACCTGCTGTCCTTCCCGGCAGAGGCGGCCCAGTTCCGGGCCAGGATCGGCTCGCTGCGCGCGTGGCATCCGGAGGAAGACTGGCCGGATCTCTCAGACGCGGGGCTGCTCGCCACTCTCGAGGCCTGGCTGGGCGTGGCCCTGGGAACCGTCCGGAGCCGGGACGATCTGGCCCGCCTGGACGTCCGCAGTGGCCTTTCCACGCTCCTCCCGTGGAACTTAACCCGAGAGCTGGACGACCGCGCGCCCACCCACCTCACCGTGCCCACCGGGAGCCGCATCCGCCTGGACTACCGCGCCGACGGTGAACCGCCCATTCTGGCCGTCAAACTCCAGGAACTGTTCGGTCTGGCCGACACGCCCACCGTCGATCACGGCCGGCGGCCGGTGCTGCTGCACCTGCTCTCGCCGGCCGGGCGGCCCGTGCAGGTCACGCAGGATCTGCGCTCGTTCTGGAACAGCTCGTACTTCGAGGTGCGCAAGGATCTGCGGGGCCGTTACCCGAAGCACCCCTGGCCGGACGATCCGTGGTCTCACCGCCCTATGAAGGGCACCACCAAACGGGGCGTGTGACCACTGGTCCTACTGCATAGCGTGCATGGGAGGGGCGATGAGTATCGCCGCATGGTGGTATACGGCCGGATCGAGGTGACGCCGAACCCCTCATCGAAGGCGATGGAGCAGTGTCGCCTCCACTCCAGGGGGATGGCCCAGCTCTCGCTCATCTGCTAAGGCGCAGGCGTACTTTCCATGACGCCCGGATCTCCCTAACGCCCCGCCTCGGGACGTGGCGGGAGACCAACGGTCTCAGCGTGGAACCTACCTCGACCACCCGTGGACGGAGGACTGTCGTCCTGTAGTCCAGTCTGACTACGAGGGTCTGATCGCGGTAAACAGAACGCGCGTGAAGGCGTAGTACACACGGTCGCCGGGGAACTCTGCGTGCAGGCGTGCCCGGTAGGATTCCAGAAAGCGGGCGGCATCGGCGTCGCCCAGCCTGGATAGGTAGGGCACCAGGGCCGTCCCGCGCGTCCACTCGATCAGGCCGTCCGCGCCGCGGAGGACGACGGGGTACACCTTGCTGATGGCGGTGATGTCCGTCGCCCCGAGCGCGTCGAGACTTTCGGCGTACCCGGCCGGCGTGAGCACCGGGGAGGCGCCCTGGGCCGTGCCGAAGCGCGTGAACCCACCGAGTTCGTCCGTGAACTCGTCGGCGGTGGCGGTCAGCAGGCGGTGGCTGGCGTGGTCATGGTTGGCGGGCACCTGCACAGCCAGGACACCGCCGGGGGCCAGCTGCCGCCAGAGCTGGGCCAGCAGGGCGGGATGGTCGGGCAGCCACTGCAGGGCGGCGTTCGAGTAGATCAGGTCGTAGGTTCCGGTGAGCTGAGCAATGTCCCCCTGCTCGAAGCGCAGGTTGGCGGCCTGCCCAGCCGGGGTTCTCGCCAGCATCTCCGCGCTGCTGTCCAGTCCCAGCACCTGCGCGTCCGGGAACCGCCGGGCGAGTTCCAGGGTCTGTTCGCCGGTGCCGCAGCCGAGATCTACCACGCTGCGGTAGGGACGCTGCGGAATCATGGCCAGCAGGTCGTGGGCGGGGGCGCTGCGGGCGGCCTGGAACCGGTGGTACTGGTCGGGATTCCATGTCATGGGGGCAGTGTAGAACCCGTCATCCGGACGCCTGTGCGTACTTGAGTGGTAACAAGTTGCCGGCAATGGAAAACCCGTCCCAGACAATGCGGACGGGTCTCTTGGATTGCGGTTCAGATCAAGCTGGCCAGGGCCCCGCCGAGGATCATCAGGATCAGCACGAGGCCCATGGCGACCATCGTCTGTCGAGGGCTGGCCTGCGGACTCATGCTGCCCGTCCCTGGCCATTGCCGCTGGCCGAATCGGGGTGCAGGCTGCTCAGGGCTGCCTTGAGATGCTTGTACACCTCGCGCTGCAGGTCGAGATCCTCGGGCAATTCGTAGCGCAGCTGTTCCATGGCCTGCACCAGATGCGCGCCGCCGGCGGACCGTTCGTGATCCGGCCGTGCCCAGTCGGGCAGTTCGGGCGTGGACGCCGGAGCGCGTTTGGTGTCATCCCAATCGGCCCACTGCTTGGGCAGGTCGTACAGGTAGCGGCCGATGCCGAAATGCACCGCGCAACGTTTCAGGGCGTCGGAACTGGCGGCCTTCAGCGTGCCCAGATCCCCTTCCGGGGCCTCGCCGATGTCCTCGCGGGTCACGCCGAGGATGGTCAGGCGGCCCTTGACAGTGGGCAGACGGGTGCCGGGGATCACCTCGACCTCGAAGTTCCACGCATCCGGGCAGATGGCGTCCAGCCGATCCTGCACGGCGCGGGCGTCGATATGCGCGAGCATCAGGGCGCGTTTGCGATCCTTGCTGACCACGCCGGGCTTCCAGCCGACCAGGTGGGCAGGGAAGGGGGCCTGGAGTCGTTTCTGGACGTCGCTCAGCTTCATGGATTTAGTCTATAACATAATGGCGTTACGGTCAAGACAGAATGGCCCCCGAAACATTCGCATTCCGCTCATGCCGAGCGACACGAGAACGCCGCTCCAGCCCTTGGTCCGGAGCGGCGCTGAGATGGGAAGTTACTTCGTTTCGACCAGCTTGTAGCTCCCGCTGCCCGAGTAGGCGTAGACCTCCCAGCGGTAGGTGCCGCTGGCCGCCGCGTACGAGATGTTCTCCGTCGCCGTCGAGCCGGTGCTGGAGGCCACATCCGTCCAGCTGCCGTTTACCAGCTTGGACAGGTAGAGGTCGAAATCCACACCGCTCGGGCCGGTTAGGTTGCCCTTGAGGGTGCCGCCCGCATAGCTGAACCCGCTGGAACTGGGCTTGAAGGAACTGCTGCCCGACGTGACCGACCCTGTGTAGGTCGTGGTGCCGGTGGGTGGGGGCGGCGTGACTGTGCCCGTGCCGGTGTACAGCAGCAGGTTGGGACTGCCGGTGCCGACGCTCGCCAGTACGCCGCTGGTGGCGTTCGCCTTGAGGGCACTGGTCACCTGCGCCACCGTGTACGAGGGGTTCGCCGCCAGGATCAACGCCACCGCGCCCGTCACGTGCGGGGTCGCCATGCTCGTGCCGCTGATGGTGTTGGTGGCGGTGTCACTGGTGTTCCAGCTGGAGGTGATGCCCGTGCCGGGCGCGAAGAGGTCCACGCACGAGCCGTAGTTCGAGTAGGAGGTGTCGCGGCTGTCGGTCTTCGTCGCGGCCCCGACCGTGATGGCGCTGGGTGCCCGCGCTGGGCTGGAGCCACAGGCATCGGCGTTGCTGTTCCCGGCGGCCACCGCCATCACCAGCCCGGAGTTCGTGGCGCTCGTCACCGCATCATCCACCGCCTGGCTGGCGCCGCCGCCGAGGCTCATGTTCGCCACGGCTGGGCCGCTGCGGTTGCTGGCTGCCCAGTTGATGCCGGCGATCACGCCGGAGTTCGTGCCGCTGCCCGAGCAGTCGAGCACCTTCACGGCGACCAGCTTCACGCCCTTGGCGACGCCGTAGGTGCTGCCACCCACCGTGCCGGACACGTGCGTGCCGTGGCCGTTGCAGTCGGTGTTCTGGCCGTCCCCGGTCTCGTTGATGCCCCACACGGCCCGGCCGCCGAACTGGCTATGCGTGGTGCGGATGCCCGTGTCGATGATGTACGCCGTGACGGTGCTGGCCGTGGTGCTGTAGGTGTAGTTGCCGTCCAGCGGCAGGTTGCGCTGGTCGATCCGGTCGATGCCCCAGGTGGCTCCGGTCTGGGTGGCGTCCGCGTGCACAGCAGCGTCCTGTTCCACGTACTTCACGGCCGGATTGGCGCGCAGGATCGCGAGGTTCTGCGTGCTCAGGCGGGCAGAGAAGCCATGAATGGTCTGGGTGTACAGGTGGCCGATGCTCACGCCCTGCGGATCGAGGCCGAGCGACTGGATCAGGGCGCCGCTGCTCTGGGTGCTCAGAGCGCTGCTGCTGCCCTGGCTCATCACCACGATGTACTGCCCGGGGATCGCTGCCGGGTTGCTCGTGCCGAGCAGCGGGGCCGCCGTCCCGGCCGTGTGCCCACGGGTGGTGCCCTGCGCCGTGGTGTCCTGTGGAGCGCTCTGGGAGCAGGCGGCCAGCAGCAGCGTGGTGGCGAGGGTGCCAAAAGCAAAACGAATATCCTTCATCCGAACCTCCAGGGGGGACGTGGGCGTTCCGTGAAACTGTGCTTGACGACGTCGTTCTACTGGCACTTCGACGAATCTTAATGACGTCCTCTAGACAACTGGCCGTATGGGTTCAGGGCACCACACAAACGCCTTTTTGCGTGCTGGAAATGCTTTCTTTTGCCAGTCCAAAAATGAGAAGACGCGCGGTATTCCACACGCCGGGCGCCAATCTTCATGCTCGCTTCACGATCTGGATGGCCGATGCCACTGCAACCCCATCAAGGTTCGGCGTTCACCATGGGCGGCCACGTCCAGACGCACACGATTTCCATGCCCGGCCGTCTGCGTACCATGCACGTATGAGCCGTACGGCCACCCTGACGCGCACCACCAGCGAGACGGACATCACGGTCCGCCTTGACCTCGACCAGCCGGGCTCCGAACCGTCCACCTCCGGCCACGGTTTTTTCGACCATATGCTCGACGCGCTGGCCCGGCACTCGCGGCTTGGTATGAGCGTCCAGGCCAGCGGCGACCTGCACATCGAACCCCACCACCTGATCGAGGACACCGGCATCACCCTCGGTCAGGCGCTCTCGCAGGCGCTCGGCGACCGCAGGGGCATCGAGCGCTACGGCAGCGCCTTCGTGCCCATGGACGAGACGCTCGCGCACGTGGTCATCGACCTGTCCGGCCGCGCCCACCTGGCCTTCGAGCCTGAGACCCTCGACATCTGGGGCACGGCCGGCGGCATGACGCACTACCACCTGCGCGAATTCCTGCGCGGGCTGTGCAACCACGGCGGCATCACCCTGCATGTTCGGGTGCTCGCCGGACGGGAAGCCCACCACGTCATCGAAGCCGTCGTGAAGGCCCTGGCCCGCGCGCTGCGGGACGCCGTGCAGGTCACGTCCGACACGCTGCCGAGCACAAAGGGCAGCCTGTGAGCGCGGGCGTGCTGCTGCTCGACTACGGGGCAGGCAACGTCCGCAGCGCCGCGAAGGCCCTGGAACGCGCCGGCATGACCGTGACGGTCAGCGCCGACCCCGCCGACGTGCCGCACGCCGATGCGCTGGTCGTGCCCGGCCAGGGGCACTTCCGGCAGGTCATGGAAGCCTTCGACCACAGCGGCTTCCACGTGCCTGTCCTGGACGCCGCCCGCGCGGGCACGCCCATCCTGGGCATCTGTGTGGGCATGCAACTCCTGCTCGACGGCTCGGACGAGGCGCCGGGCGTCGCGGGCCTCGGTCTGGTGCCCGGCCAGGTGAAAAAATTTGACGCGGCGCCGGATCACAAGGTGCCGCAGATGGGCTGGAACGGCCTGGAGCTGCGCGGCGACCCACCCCTGCTGCGCGGCCTGAGGGAGGGCGCCTATGCCTACTTCGTGCATTCGTACTACGTGCCCGCCGATGTTCCCGTGACCGACGGAGCACTCGCGCACTACGGCGTGCCGTTCTGGGCGGCCTTCAGCGCCGGGAACCTGCACGCCACGCAGTTCCACCCGGAAAAGAGCGGCGCGGTCGGCCTGGGCATCCTGGAACGCTTCCGCCGCAATGTCCTGAACTGACGGTTCGGCGTGGCTGGACGTCCCGCCGACCACCCCCGCTCCCTGCGCGACAATCAGGCATGACGCAGACCCAGCCTCAGACCACCCCCAATGTGGACATCGACTGGTCCACCCTGGGCTTCAGCTATATCCGCACGGACTTCCGGTACCTGAGCCACTGGCGGGATGGAGCATGGGACAGCGGTACCCTCACCCGCGACAACGTGCTGCACATCTCCGAGGGCTCGACCGCGCTGCATTACGGACAGCAGTGTTTCGAGGGCCTCAAGGCGTACCGCTGCGCGGACGGCAGCATCAACCTGTTCCGGCCAGACCAGAACGCCGCGCGCATGCAGCGCAGTTGCGAGCGCCTGCTGATGCCTGCGCCGAGCACCGAGGCGTTCATCGAGGCCTGCCGGCAGGTCGTGAAGGCCAACGAGCGCTTCATTCCGCCCTACGGCACGGGCGGAGCACTGTACCTGCGGCCCTTCGTGATCGGCGTGGGAGACAACATCGGCGTGCGGACCGCCCCGGAGTTCCTGTTCAGCGTGTTCTGCATCCCAGTCGGCCCGTACTTCGAGGGCGGCCTCACGCCCCAGAACTTCATCACGTCGCCCTACGACCGCGCCGCGCCGCACGGCACCGGCGCGGCCAAAGTCGGCGGGAATTACGCGGCCAGCCTGCTGCCCGGCCAGGAAGCCAAGGCGCGGCAGTTTGCCGACGCGATCTACCTCGATCCAGAAACGCACACCAAGATCGAGGAGGTCGGCAGCGCGAACCTGTTCGTGATCACCCAGGACGGTTCCACCTTCGTGACGCCGAAGTCCCCGAGCATCCTGCCCAGCATCACCAAGTACAGCCTGCTGCACATCGCCGAACACCGCCTGGGGCTGAAGGTCGTCGAGGGCGACGTCTTCATCGACGGTCTGGACGCCTACTCGGAAGCGGGCGCGTGCGGCACGGCGGCCGTCATCACGCCCATCGGCGGCATCCAGCACGGCGAGTCGTTCCATGTCTTCCACTCGGAGACGGAGGCGGGGCCGGTCACGAAGCGTCTGTACGACGAGCTGGTCGGCATCCAGTACGGCGACCGGCCCGCGCCGGACGGCTGGATCGTCAAGCTCTGACCCGCTCCGTCCGGCTCATGGGGCACCCGGAACCGCGCGGGCTGGGCTGCGCATCCATTGGGTAGACCGGCGTTGCCCGCATCCCAGATTGGCCAAACCATGATGTTCGGGCACGGTATGAACCGACCCTCCTGAACGGGCGGGCGGCCCGGTACACTCGGGATATGACCGAACCGCTTCCGCTCGACCACGGCCACCTGCAGAAGCTCGTCACGGCCGATCTGGTGCGCCCGGATCACCTGCTCGGCGCGCACCCCATCACGGAAAACGGCATCGAGGGCGTCCGCTTCGCAGTGTGGGCCCCCGCCGCCCAGCACGTCAGCGTGGTCGGGGATTTCAACGGGTACAACGGCTTCGACAACCCCATGCAGCGCCTGGATTTCGGGTACTGGGGGGCCTTCGTGCCGTCGGCCCGCAACGGACAGCGGTACAAGTTCAGGATCACTGGCAGCGATGGCCGCACGGTGGACAAGATCGATCCTTACGGCAAATTCTTCGAGGTGCGCCCGGCCACGGCGAGCATCGTGTGGCAGCACGACTACGCCTGGAACGACGATGCTTGGCTGGCCGCCCGGTCGCAGGGCTTCGACCAGCCCGTCAGCATCTACGAGGTGCACCTGCCCAGCTGGAAGAAGCGCGGCGACGGCTGGTTCCTGAACTACCGCGACCTGGCGCGGGAACTCGGCGAGTACGTGACCTACATGGGCTACACGCACGTGGAACTGCTGGGCGTCATGGAACACCCCTTCGACGGCTCCTGGGGCTACCAGGTCACCGGGTACTACGCGCCGAGCTCCCGCATGGGCACGCCGGAAGATTTCAAGTTCTTCGTGGATCACCTGCACGGCCTCGGGATCGGCGTGCTCCTCGACTGGGTGCCGGGGCATTTCCCCACGGACGAGTTCGCCCTCGCCAAGTTCGACGGCGGCCCCCTGTACGAGTACGCCGATCCGCGCAAGGGCTTCCATCTCGACTGGAACACCTACATCTTCGATTACGGCCGCAACGAGGTGCTGATGTTCCTGGTCGGCTCGGCCCTCACGTGGTTGCAGGACTACCACATCGACGGCCTGCGGGTCGACGCCGTAGCTAGCATGCTGTACCTGGACTTCTCCCGCACCGAATGGATTCCGAACGTGCACGGCGGCCGCGAGAACCTGGAGGCCATCGCCTTCCTCAAGCGCCTGAACGAGGTCGTGCACCACATGGCCCCCGGCTGCATGATCGTGGCCGAGGAGAGCACCGCCTTCCCCGGCGTGACCACCCCCAGTCCCTACGGCCTGGGCTTCGACTACAAGTGGGCGATGGGCTGGATGAACGACAACCTGCGGTACTTCGAGGAAGATCCTCTGTGGCGCAAGTACCACCACCATGCCCTCACCTTCTACAACGCCTACCGCACCACCGAGAACTACGTCCTGGCCATCAGCCACGATGAGGTCGTGCACCTGAAAAAGAGCATGGTCATGAAGATGCCCGGCGACTGGTACCAGCAGCGCGCCGGGTACCGCGCCTTCCTGGCCATGATGTGGGCCACGCCCGGCAAGAAACTGCTGTTCATGGGCCAGGACTTCGCGCAGTCGACCGAGTGGGCCGCCGCCGACGGCCTCCCGTGGTATATGGCCGACCAGCCGGATCACCACGGCGTCATGAACCTCGTGCGCCGCCTGAACACGCTGTACCGTGAGCGACCCGACTGGCACACCGGCGACCTGAAGGACGAGGGCCTGCTGTGGGTGAACGCCGATGACGCGGACAATTCCGTGTACGCCTTCATTCGCCGCGATCCCGACAGCCCGGCCTGGAGCCTTGTCGTGGCGAACATGACGCCTATGTTCCGTGAGCAGTACCCGGTCGGCACCCCCCAGGGCGGCGAGTACCGTGTGCTCCTCTCGACGGACGACGGCGAGTTCGGCGGTTTCGGCACCCAGCAGCCGAACCTGACGGCCACGGACGACGGCTGGAACATGCAGACGCACGCGCTGCGCCTGAACCTACCGCCCAACAGCGTGGTGGTGCTCGAGGCGCTGGACGTCCCGACGGTGAGCGAGCAGCGGTGACCGCCCCGCCCCCCCGGCCGGACGCCTGGACGATCCTCAGTCTGGTGCTGCTGGCCGCGCTGGCCGTGCTGCTGTTCCTGCCGCTGCTGGGTGCGCCGACCCCCAGTCCTTGGCTGGTGGCCGCGCTGCTGCTCGTCCGGGTGGGCGTGCAGGTCATGCGGGCACGGACGGATGAGCGCCTGCGACGCCCCACGTCGTGGGCCTTCGACCTGCTTCTGATTGGGCTGCTGTTCTACACGCTCGCCAACCGCCCGCCCGGCTGATCCCATGGGCAGCGGCCTGTCACAGGGGTTCACTGGCCCTATGCCCAGTCTTCTTCAAATCTTCAAAGAGCCTTCCGACAATGCCGGGCGTGCCGACCCTTCCTCGACTCCTGCGCGCCCTGCGACCCGCCTACCGGGTTCGCAGCGTGTACGAGCGCGTCCTCGGAACCGAGGTCGAGGTGCAGGTTGTGGCCGACTCCCAGGCCCAAGCGGAAGCCGCCGAGCAGGCCACGCTGCTCGAGATCGGGCGGCTGACGGGAATCTTCAACCGCTTCGATCCGGCCAGTGAGCTGCGCCGCTGGCTGGATCGTCCGGGCGAGGCCGTGACGCTCAGCGCCGAATTATTGGACGTGCTAAGGCAGGCCGACCACTGGCGCCGGGTCTCGAACGGGGCGTTCCATCCTGGAGCCGACGCCCTGGGCCTGGAATGGCAGGCGGCCGCCCGCCAGGGCCATCTCCCGGACGCCGCCACGCTCTCGGCCCTGGTCACAGCAGTGCAGGCCGATCCCTGGACGCTGCACGGTGATGGGACGGCCACGCTCCATGCCCGCTTCCCGTTGGGCCTGAATGCCGTGGCGAAGGGGTACATCGTCGACCGGGCCGCCGAGATAGCCGCGGGGATGCCCGGCGTTCAGCGGGTGCTGGTCAACGCTGGCGGTGACCTCCGCACTCTGGGGCCAGGCGGCGTGACGGTGGCCGTGGCCGATCCATCCACCGTGCGCGACGATGCGCCTCCCATCGCGCGGGTGCGAGTAACGAGCGGTGCTCTGGCCACCAGCGGGAACGCCCACCGGGGCGTGGAGATTGCCGGGCAGTGGTACTCGCACGTGATCGACCCCAGATCCGGGCAGCCGGTGGCGGGCACCCTGGGCGTGACGGTTGTGGCCCCGGATTGCGCCACGGCCGACGCGCTGGCCACCGTGGCGGGCGTGCTCGATGCAGCCAGCGCCCTGGCGCTGATGGACACCCTGGCGTCCTGTGCGGCCCTGATCGTGACCGCTGACCGTCAGGTGCGCGTCAGTGCGCGCTGGGAGGCTTTAACGTCGCCCTAACCCCATCACGGCATGGTCAGTGCGGCGCACGCCCACCCATCCCATCCCCTTCTTCCCCAGGAGTCCCGACATGACCGACACCCGACGCAGCTTCCTCGGCAAACTCGCCGCCACGACCGCCACCCTCACCCTCGGGCGCTTTGCCGGGGCGGCCGCGCCTGCCTCGACGGCCAAGGTCTGGGCGACCGGCATGGCCCTGGACATCACCTTCACGGTGGCCACCAAGGCCAGCGGGTACATCAAGCGGCCCTTCGTGGCCGTGTACATCGAGGACGCGCAGGGCAACACGGTTCGCAACCTGACGGTCTGGCTCAAGCAGGATCGCCTGAATCCTCGCTGGCTGGCCGAACTGAGCCGCTGGACGCGCCAGAATAGCGACCTCGTCGCGACCATCAGCTCGGCCACCCGGAATCCCGGCACCTACGCCGTCTCGTGGGATGGCAAGGACGACAAGGGCAAACTGGTCAGCCAGGGCGACTACTACGTGGTGGTCGAATCCGCCCGCGAGCACGGTCCCTACTCGCTGGTTCGTGAGAAGGTCACGGTCGCGGCGGCGGCCTTCAAGAAGACCCTGACCGCCGACAATGATATCGAGGCTGCCAGTGTCAGCTTCGGCAAGGCCTGAGGTGACGGAGACGGACGACCTGTTCGAGACGTCCGTCTCCGCCTCCCGCCCTGCCAGACGGGCCCGGAGCAGCCGCGCCCAGGCGAACGTCACGCTGCGCTGGCTGCACACCTACACGTCCATGATCAGCCTGCTGGTCGTGCTGTTCTTCGCGCTGACCGGCATCACCCTCAACCACCCGGACTGGGTCTTCGGCACGGGGGATGTCAAGAGCACCCTCACGGGCACCCTGCCCGCCGGGTGGATCAAGGACGGCACCGTGAACTGGCTGACGGTGGCTGAGACGCTGCGCGCCGACCAGAACCTGAAAGGGCGCGCCGGCGAGACCCGCTTCGACGGCAATGAGGCCGACATCTCCTTCGTGGGACCGGGCTACTCCGCCGACACGGCCATCGTCGCCGCAACCGGGAAGTACACGGTGAACGTGCTGCAGCAGGGGGGCGTGGCCGTCATGAACGACCTGCACCGTGGCCGGGATACCGGCGGCGCGTGGAAGTGGCTGATCGACCTCAGCGGCGGCATTCTGGCGCTCGTGGCCATCACCGGGATCGGGATCCTGCTCTACCTGAAGAAGACGCGGAATCAGGCCCTGACCGTCATGGGCCTTGCCAGCGTGGTCGTGATCGCGCTCGCCTGGCACGCCATCGCCTGAAGCCACCTATGACGGTGCTCGACCCCGTGGCACCAGATGCACGGGGTCGTTTCTTGCTGGCCGGACAGCGATAGCGAGCCGCCGGACAGAGCGGCGGGTGCCCCGGCGCTATGCTCCGCCGCATGTCCATGACGCCCGAGGAAGTCCGCGCCTTCTACGATGCCCACCGAACTGTCCGGCAGTACGTGACGAACGACGACGGCACGCCGATTCCCCTGCCGGCCGATCACCTGGACGCCCTGCTGCATGCCGCGCAGCGGGCGCCGACCGACGCGACCGCACAGCTGTACTCGCTGGTGCGGATCACCCGCCCGGATCTCCGCGCCCGCCTGGTGGACCTGACCACCAACGCGCACATCGCCACTGCGAGCGAGGCCTTCATCGTGTGTGCCGACGTTCACCGCGTGACCCGCGTGCTGGACGTCACCGCTCACCAGCCGGGGCACTGGCCGGCCATCGCTGTTCATTTCGGGATCGGGGACGCGGTCATGGCCGGCACCAACCTGCTGACGGCAGCCGAGATGCTCGGCTACCAGGGCTGCTGGATCGGGGGTGTCATGAACGGCCTGGACGGCATCATCACGGATCTGAACCTGCCCGCTGGGGTGCTGCCCTTCGCGGCGCTCACCATCGGCCGTTCGGCGGAGAACACCCCGTACCGTCCCCGCGTGCCCCGCCCGCTGGTCATTCACACCGACGCCTACCACGCCGCCACGGACGACGAGATCCGCACGGCCGTCGAGGTCATGAATCCCATCGCCTCGCGCGGCGGCCTGCCCGGCGACTGGGCCCGCCTGATGAACGCTTACTTCGGCGAGGGCGGCAGCATGACCAAACGGGAACCCGTGCTGCGGGCCGCCCTGGAACGCCAGGGGCTCGCCGTGGAGCGCATGGACGGGTAAGGGCCCTCAAGCCGCGTATCCTGCCTGCCATGACCACAGACCACCAGTACGACCTCACGACCCTGGCGGCCCGCGCCGGCGAGGAAGCCCGTCCGGCGGGCAGCGTCGCCCTGGCCGAGCCCATCTACCAGAGCACCGTGTACGCGTTCCCCGATCTCGAGACCCTCGACTGGGCGATGTCGGGGGAACAGCCGGCGGCGTTCTACTACCGCAACGGCACGCCGAATGCGGGCACGCTGGAGCGCGCTCTGGCCGTCCTGGAGGGTACCGAGGCGGCCCTGGCGGCGGGCAGCGGGATGGCGGCCATCAGCGCGGCGCTGCTCGGTATCCTGAAGGCGGGAGACCACGTGGTCGCGGACTCCAGGCTGTACGGGGTGTCCTACGCCCTGCTGGCCGAGGAATTCCCCCGCCTGGGCATCGAAGTCACCTTCGTGGACGCCTGCGACCATTCGGAGGTTGAAGACGCGTTCCGGGACACCACCCGTGTCCTGCATGTCGAGAGCCTCACGAATCCACTGCTGACCGTGCCGGACGTGCCCGCGCTCGCCACCCTGGCCCACGCCAGGGGAGCGCTGCTGTCGGTGGACAACACCTTCGCCAGTCCGGCCATGTTCCGACCGGCCCTGCACGGCGCGGACCTTGTGACGCACTCGGTCAGCAAGTACCTCAGCGGGCACTCGAACGCGTTCGGGGGCGTGGCCTGCGGCCGGGCCGACCTGATCGCGGCGGCCCGTACCCGCCTGCTGCGTCTGGGCGGCACCATCAGCGCCTTCGACGCCTGGATGACCATGCAGGGCCTCAAGACGCTGGGCCTGCGGATGCGGGCGCATTCGGGCAATGCCCAGGCCGTCGCCGACGTCCTTGTCAACCACCCGCGCGTGCGGGCCGTGTACCATCCTGGCCTCAGTGACCACCCGCAGTTCCATCTGGCCATGGATCTGTTCCCGCATGGCTTCGGCGGCATGCTCAGCGCCGACATCGAGGACGCGCCGGGTTTCGTGAAGGCCCTGGCTGGCCGGATTCCTCTGGCGCCCTCGCTCGCAGACGTCATGACCACCATCTCCTGGCCGTGGGGCACGTCGCACCGGGCGTTGCCGGAAGCCGAACGCCGCCGCCTCGGGATCACGCCGGACCTGCTGCGGCTGAGCATTGGCATCGAGGACATCGGCGATCTGTTGAATGACTTCGAACATGCGCTGAACAGCTGAGTTGGGGCGCCGATCTGCGTGGAAAGGCGGTGGGGACTACCATCTATTTCGACAATTGGATATGAGATTGCCGCTTTTCGGCTGTGCTATCCCTCGGGCATCATGCCGGAAAGCAGGTGACTCATTCCCAGTCCCACTCTCGCCAGTCGCTCGCTTTCGCAGCTGAGGTCGACGAAGCGGGCGGCCGAGCCTCGTTTGATCGGCCCGGCACCGGATACCACGGATAGACGGCGTTCAGGGCATCGTCCAGTCGGGCACGCAGCAGCGTTTTCAAGTCGTCCTGTTCGGTCTGGGTGAGCTTGCCGATCCGGGTCGAATGATGCTCGAACACCGTCTCCAGCGTGGGCAGGTAGGGATCGCGGGCTTTGCGGACAGCACCGGTACGGAGCGGCTCGGGCTGAATGGTCGGGGCATAGGAGAGGGCCGCCTCCTCAATCTGCCGCTGACGTTTCGCCCGCCGCTCGGCGCGGCTGCGCTCCGACCGCTCGCGGGCATCGGCGGCGCGAGCCTGAGCGGCCAGGAAGTCGTCGAGCCGCTCCACGTCCAGCACGCGGGCCTCCACGTACAGCTTCACCGGGGGCAGACGCCGGCGGCCCATCTTCAGGCCGTTCGGGCGGGTGCGGTCATGCTCGCCCAGGAAGCGGGCGATCAGCGCTGGCGTCCAGCCCCGATCCTTGAGATCCTGGGTGGCCAGAAAACCGTCCGGGTTCAGGGACATGGACGCTCCTCCCTGAGGGTCACGGATCGAGGGGCGTCCACTCGCGTCGCAGCAGATCGAGCCGGACGCTGTCGTACCGCTCGCCATTCACGACGCGGGCCTCGCGCACCCGGCTGGACTCCTGGAACCCCAGGCGGCGTGCGGCGCGGATCATGCGCTCATTGCCGCCCCAGGTCGTGAAGGTCAGGACGTGTGCATCGGTCTCGTCGAACGTGGCCTGCACCCACAGGGCGAGCGCGCGGGACCCGATGCCCTGCCCCCAGTGCGCGGGGTCGTAGATGAGGACGCCCAGATCCCACCAGCCGCCCCCGGCGGGTTCCTCTTCCGAGCGGTTGACCATGCCCACGCACACGCCATCCAGGTCGATCACGCGTTCGTCCGGGCGGGTGGCGGTCGTCGAGAGCTGCTGCACATACGTGCGGAGCGAGGCGGTAGTGGCGGCCGGATGGAAGTAGGGAGCGTCCCAGCGGCGCCACTCGGCGGTCGGGTCGGCCAGCCAGCGTTGCAGCACGGGCAGGTCGCGGGGCCGCCGGCCCCGGATGGTCACCGCGTGGAAGGGTTGGGTGCCGGCGCTGGTCACGGACGCACTATTCCAGAGTGGGGGCGGGCCGTCAGCAGGCGCGGCCACCGTCCCGCCAGGCCATGTTTCTTCATCCCAGCAGCCGGTGCAGCAACGCTGGGAGCAGCAGCGCTGCCGCAACGCCCAGGGCACCCACGCTGGCGACCAGCACCGCGCCCGCCATGGCGTCCTTGGCGACCTTGGCCAGCGCCTGCCATTCCGGGCTCACCAGATCCACGATCGCCTCGACGGCCGTGTTCACGAGTTCCAGGCTCAGCACCAGCGCACAGCACAGCACAACGGGGGAAACGGTCACATCCAGCCACAGGGCCGTGAGCACGGCCAGCACGCCGCACCAGACCTCCACCCGGAAGTTCGCCTGCGAGGCATACGCGTGCCTGAGGCCGGCCCACGCGAACCCGGCCGACCGCCAGAAGCGCCGCAGGCTCAGGGCCGAGCCGTCGGATTTCAATGCCCGATCCTCACGCACCGTCGGGGAGGGCGGCGCGGGCCGCGTTCCAGGCGTCGTGGAAGACCTGCCACTCGGGGCCGCTCGCACCTTCCTCGAAGCCCAGGCCGTCCGCGTGCGGGTGATCGTGCCCGACCAGATGGGTCAGGCCGTGACTGGCCAGCAGGGCCACCTCATGGGCGAGCGAATGGCCGCGTGCCTCGGCCTGCCGCGCGGCCGTATCCAGGCTGATCACGATGTCCCCCAGGTGCGGCGGCATGAACGGATCGCCAGGCTCCCAGGTCGGGAAACTCAGCACGTCCGTCGCGCTGTCCTCCCCCCAGGTCTCGCGTTTCAGGGTGCGGATGGTGCGGTCACCCACCAGGACGACCGTCACCTCCCGTTCCTGCACGCCGAAGTGCGTCATGGCTGCGTCCAGGCTGGCGCGCACGGCCGGGCGCACCCCGGCTGGCGGGGACTTGCGGACGACGAGGTCGATCATGCCCCAGGGTAGCGTCCCGCCCGGCAGGGTGCCGGACGGCAAACGGGCGGGGGCCACGTCTCCCTGATCCCCGCCCATACAGTCATGTTCAGCTGGGCTGCGCGGGTGGGTCGCTCTCGCCCTCGGGAATGGTGGCGAATTCGCCGCGCCGCGCCCCCCGTTTGTCCTGTTCGGCCTCCTCGGCGGACTCGTAGGCCTTGATGATCCGCCCGACGAGCGGGTGGCGCACCACGTCCACATCCGTGAACTCGTGCCACGCGATGCCCTCGATGCTGCTCAGGATACGTTTGGCCACGGCCAGACCGCTCGTGATGTGGCGGGGCAGGTCGATCTGCGTGACGTCCCCGGTCACGACCACCCGGCTGGAGAAGCCCATGCGCGTCAGGAACATCTTCATCTGCTCGCCGGTGGTGTTCTGCGCCTCGTCCAGGATGATGAAGGCGTCGTTCAAGGTTCGGCCCCGCATGAAGGCCAGGGGAGCGATCTCGATCACGCCGCTCGTCAGGTACGACTCGAATTTCTCCTGATCGAGCATGTCCTGGAGGGCGTCGTACAGCGGGCGCAGGTAGGGATCGATCTTCGCCTGCAGGTCGCCGGGCAGGAAGCCCAGCTTCTCGCCCGCCTCGACCGCCGGGCGGGTCAGGATGATGCGCTTAACCTTCTTCGCCTTCAGGGCCTGCACCGCCATGGCCACCGCCATGTAGGTCTTGCCCGTACCGGCGGGGCCGACGCCGAAGGTGATGTCGCTCTTCTCGATCTTCTCCAGATACAGCTTCTGTCCGGGCGTCTTGGGTTTCAGGCCGCGCGGCAGGCTCAGGCCGTTCACCTGCGTCTCGGCGGCCAGGCTGCGGCCCTCGCCGCTCAGGCGCGCCGAGCGCAGCAGGCTCTCGGGCGTGAGTTCGCCACCGGTGCGCACGACCTCCAGGGCGTCGCGCACCATCCGCTCGGCTTGCTGCACGTCGGCGGGCTCACCGGTCATGGTGACCGCCTCGCCCCGCGCGACCAGCCGCGCCCGGGTGAGTTCACGCATGCGTCTGAGGTTCGCGTCCCCGGCGCCCAGCAGTGCGTACGCTTCGCGCTGGTCGTTCAGGGTGACGGTCGCGGTCGCGCCACCGGTCTGGGGAAGAGCGGAAGGGGACGGGGTGTTCTGGGCGGGGTCAGTCAACGGAACTCCTGTGCGCTCAAAACGCACCCTCCCCCCAGGTGGCCTGGCGGGGAGGGAAGAGGACGTGGGTCATCGGTCGTCCCTATTGTCGGCACTGCCGGTGCAGGTCGTCGTGTTCCACCGCACATTCCCCCCAGCCCGCCGCCAAGTTCCGGCTCCCCGCCTTCAGGAAGCCTTGCTGCCGCGTTCACCCCATGCAGACCCAAGCCGGAAAGCGACAGGTAGACTGATGCCGTGACCGTGCAGGACGCCTCCGCCCTCCCCCTTCAGGCCTTCCTGTTCGCAGACCCGGCCGCCCATTCCCTGTCTCCCCTGATGCACACCGCCGCCTTCCGACACGCGGGCCTGAGCGGGCAGTACGCCGCCATCCGGGTGTCCAGCACGGAACTTGCTGCTGCTGTACACGGCCTGCGCCGGCCCGGCGTGCTCGGCGCGAACATCAGCCTGCCGCATAAACAGGCCGTACTTCCCCTGCTCGACGACCTGACCCCGGCGGCGCGAGCGATCGGGGCCGTCAATACCATCATTCACCGGGAGGGCCAGCTGACCGGCGAGAACACAGACGCTCCCGGCCTGCTGGCAGACTTGCGGGATCTGGGTGTAAATCCACACGGTTTGGGTGGGGTCATCGTGGTGCTGGGGGCCGGTGGGGCGGCGCGGGCCGCCGTGTACACCGGCCTGAACCTTCTGGAGCAAGACGTATACGTCGTGAACCGTACGCCACAGCGGGCCCAGGATCTCGTGGCCTCGTGGCCCGATCGGAACCCGGCCCCGCAGCTCCGGGCGAGCGCCGTCGCCGAGGTGCCCTGGCCGGACGTGACGCTCGTCATCAACGCCAGCAGCGCGGGACTCGACGCGCCGGATCAGACGCCCCTCGATCCTGCCTTCATCGCTCAGCTTCCCCGGCAGGCGCTGGTGTACGACATGGTGTACTCGCCTGCCCAGACGCGCCTGATGGCCGATGCCCGCGTGGCCGGACTCGCGGCGGCCAATGGCCTGGGCATGCTGGCGCAGCAGGCCCGCCTGGCCTTCACGGCCTGGACGCAGTGCGACGTTCCCGTGGAGGTGTTTCGCGGCGCGCTGGAGGAAGGGAGAACCGGAATTCCACGATGAGATGGTTCGATCCGGGACAACGCTGGGCCTCCAGGGCGCCGCTGGTCGTCATGGCGCTGGTGCTGCTGCTCACCACGGCGATGTCCCTGGTGCTCGCCGCCTTCGTGCACGAGCAGCAGTACAACCGCTTCGAACGGGAGACATCGGCCTACACCGAGGCCATGACCGCGCGGCTCGCCGAGTACGAACGGCTGCTCTACGCGACGCGTGCGGCGTGGCAGGTTCATCCGGATTTGCTCGACGGGCCGGCCTTCAAGGCTTTCGTGGCCGGACTCGGCCTGCGCCAGCAGTATCCGGGTGTGCAGACCGTCGGCTACGCGGCGCTCCTGCCGCCGGGTGTCGATGCGAGCCCGCTCGTGGCCCAGCTGAGGACACAGGTGTCTCCCACCTGGACGCTCCGGCAGGGGCCGTCGCCGCAACCGACCCGCGCACCGATCTCCGTGCTCGCAACGACCGGAGTGGCCGACTACAAGGCGCTGGGCTTCGACCTGTACAGCGACCCTGTCCGCCGCGCCGCCCTGCAGGCCAGTGAACGTGCGGAGACCGTGCAGGCGTCCGGCATGCTCACGCTGCTGCAGCCCGGGGCCGGAGGTCAGGCGCTGCCCGGCTACCTGCTGACCGTTCCCGTGACCAAAACCGGCGTGAATGGCTCCCGCCCCGACGGGTTCCTGTACCTGGCCGTCCGGGCCGATCAGTTCATCGAAGGCCTTCCGGCCTCCGTGGCGCAGCGTCCCTTCGATTTCCAGCTGCGGCTGGGCACGGCCACGCTGCTGGGCGTGCCGCTTCCCAGGACGCTGGACTTTGCCCGCACCGTGACGCGCAGCATGGCCGGGCAACGCTGGACCCTGGAGTTTGGTGCGGGCAGCAGTTTCGGCCAGGATTTCGCGGCAATCACGCCCCTGCTGACGCTGTTGGGGGGCCTCCTCACCGCCGGGCTGGCCTTCCTGGTGGTACAGGCGCAGGTTCGGGCCCGCAGCCGCGCAGAACTGCTCAACGAATCGCTGGCCGTGGCCCGCCTGCGGCAGGAACAGGCCAGGGCGGAGTTCGAGGCGATCTTCCATTCCATGCAGGACGCGGCCGCATTCACCGACGAGGTCGGGCTGATCCGGCGGGTGAACCCGGCCCTGAGGGCGCAGTTCGGCGTGGACGGAAGAACGCTGATCGGTCAGCCGCTGTCGGTGCTCCACGCAGACCTGGGTCTGGGCACCCAGGAGTCGTTTCAGGCGATGACCACGCCCTACCTCAGGGCCGATGGGACGGAGTTCGCCGGTGAAGCCCAACGGAGCCCGGTGGTCGATCCGGAAGGACGCCGCCTGGGCCTTCTCGAGGTCGTCCGGGATGTCAGCGAGCGCGTGTCGGCCGAACAGGCCGTGCAGGCGGCCCGGCGCCGCTACCGGGGCCTGCTGGATGCCATTCCGTACATCGTGCGGGTCAGTGACCCTCAGGGCCGCGTAACCTTCGTGAACGCCCCCCATCAGGACGTGCTCGGAACGGACGACCTGATGACCTGTCTGTCGGCCGATGACCAGCAGGCCTACGCCCAGCTGTGTGAAGACGCCATCCGTCACCAACGCCCAGAGCAGCAGGTGCTCCAGCTGACGCTGCGGGGCGGGGAACGCCACTGGTTCATGCTCACCTTCGCGCCGTTCCGGGATGAGCGGGAGCAGGTCGTGGAATGGGTCACGAGCCTGACGGATATCCACGACCGCGTGCAGGCCGAACGCCTGGCGCAGCGCAACGAGGAACGGTACCGGGGCGTGCTGGAGGGCCTGCCCCAGATCGTCTGGCTGACCGACGCCCAGGGGAACTCGGTGTACTTCAACCGCCAGTGGACGGAATACGTGGGGGCGCAGCGAGCTGGTCAGGATTTCCTCGCCCTGATCCACCCGTCGGACCGCGGGGCGTACCAGCGGCGCTGGGACAGCGCGATCCGGGCCACCCGACCCTTCGAGGCCGAGCACCGCCTCCTGGGCCGTGACGACACCTACCGCAGCTTCGTGACGCGGGGGCAGCCGGTGCTGGATTCGAGTGGGCAGGTCATCGAGTGGGTCGGGACGTCGACCGACGTGGACGACTCGGTGTACGCGGAGACGGCCGCCCGCCTGCTCGCCGACGTCTCCGGCCAGCTCGCATCACGCAGCGGTCGCAGCCGGGCCGACCGGCAGGGTTCCTACCAGTCGGCGCTCGATCAGATCACCGCACGCTTCGTGGACAGTGCCGGGCTGTGGGCCGTTCCCCCGATCCAGCTGGTCGCCCGGTCGGCCCGGCACCCAGGCTGGGACGCACCCCACATGCAGACCATGGTGGGTCAGGCCCTGCGGCAGGTGGTGTCCAGCGGCGAGGGGATGGCCCTGACCGCCCATCCATTGCTCCACGCCGTCAGCGTCTCGGGCATTCTTCTGCTGCCGCTGCTGGCGCAGGACGGGACGCTGTGCGGCCTGCTGGGTCTGGCCTATCGGCAACAGCTCACGGAACGCGACACGGAACTGGCGCAGGAACTCGCCAAGCGCTTCGGCGCGGCCCTGGAAAACGACGCGCTCCAGAACCGCGTGTCCCAGGCGCAGGCGGATTTGCGAGCGTTGAACCAGTCCCTGGAAGAGCGGGTCGAGCGGCGCACCACGGAACTGGAGGGTGCGAACCGGGAACTGGAGGCCTTCAGCTACTCGGTCAGCCACGACCTCCGGACGCCGCTGCGGCACATCGTGGGCTTCGGCGACCTGCTGTCCAAGGAGGCGGGCTCGGCAGGACTGTCGCCCAAGGGCCAACGGTACCTGGGGATCATCACCGAATCCGCGTCACGCATGAGCCAGCTGATCGACGACCTGCTCGAGTTCTCGCGGATGGGCCGCCAGGAGATGCGCAGCGTCCCCATCGACCTCGACACCCTGATGCAGGCGAGCTGGCAGGCCCTGGAACCCGACCGCCACGACCGTCAGGTCACCCTGATCACCCATGACCTGCCGACCGTGAACGGGGATCCGACCATGCTGGCGCTGGTGTTCACCAACCTGCTGAGCAATGCGATCAAGTACACCCGGCATCAGGACGCGGCCACGGTCGACGTGAGCGCCATCACCGAAAACGATGAAGTGACGGTGACCATCCGCGACAACGGCGTGGGCTTCGACCCGCGTTACACGGATAAACTGTTCGGCGTGTTTCAACGACTACACCGAGCCGATGAGTTCGAGGGCATAGGCATCGGCCTGGCCAACGTGCGCCGCATCGTGGGTCGCCACGGCGGCCGCGTCTCTGCCACGTCCGAACTGGGCGAGGGCGCGGCGTTCACCGTCACCCTGCCCCGCGAGGCGTCCCAGTGAACGGACTGACCGAGACGCAGGGCACCTACCGCAGTGTTCAGCCCGGCGAGTCCCTGCGGATCCTGCACCTGGAGGACAACGAACTCGATCATGAACTCGTGACCTTCCACCTCGACGGTGAGCTGCCCTGGGACGTGCAGATCACGCGGGTCGAGGACGAGGCCGGTTTTCTGGCGGGGCTGCGTGACGGCCGGCCGCACCTGATCCTCAGCGATTTCGCGCTTCCCACCTACGACGGCCTGAGTGCTTTCCGGGCCGCACACGCCCTGCTGCCGGACGTGCCCTTCATCATCGTGACCGGGGCCATGGGCGAGGAAACCGCGGTCGATACGCTGCGTGAAGGGGTGACCGATTACATCCTCAAGCAGCGCCTGGAACGCCTGGCCCCCGCCGTGAAACGGGCCATCGCCGAGGTCGACGCGCAGGCGAGCCGGGAACTGGCCGAGCGCGAGGTCCGTCAGCTGAACAGCGACCTGAAAACCCGCCTGAACGAGGTCGAGCGCCTGCGCAACGTAGCCGAGCGGCAGAGCCAGCGGCTGGAGATCCAGGCCCGGCAGCTCGAGGAAGCGCTGAACATGCAGAAGACCTTCCTGGCCGAGACCAGCCATGAACTGCGCACCCCACTGACCGCCCTGCACGGCTACCTGCGCCGCGCCGAGCGGGAGGCCGGCGGCAGCCAGACCCTGCAGGACGCGCAGCGGGTCGCCGAGAACATGACCCGCCTGGTCAACGACCTGCTGCAACTCTCGCGCGGCGAACTGGTGCAGAGCATCGAGATGCACTTCATGAACCTGGGGCACCTGCTACGGCAGGTCGGCCGGGATTTCGGGGTGAGCGCACCTCAGGACAACGTGGAGATCGTCGGCGATCCCGGCCGCCTGACGCAGGTGTTCGTGAATCTCGTGACCAATGCCGTGCGGGTCAGCGGTTCCGCAGACAGGGTGTACCTGGAAGTCAGTCCCCGCCCCGGCGAGATCGAGGTGCGCGTCGTCGACCACGGGCCGGGCGTGCCGGACAACGTGAAGCCGAAGATCTTCGACAAGTTCTACCGCGGCAAGGAAGCCGGATCGGCCGGGTTGGGCCTCACCATCGCGCAGCAGGTCGTCACCGCCCACGGGGGCATCATCGACGTGGTGGACACGCCAGGCGGGGGCGCCACCTTCCGGGTGCGCCTGCCCCTGCCCGAAGAGGACGATTAATCCGGGCACCCTTGTTCCCGTGGGCCCGCGCTAGCCTGTGGGCATGAACAAGTCCCTGAACATCACCTGGCTGGGCGAGCAGCGCTATGTGGGCGTGAATCCCTCCGGACAACAGCTGTTGATCGACAACTCACCCACGAAAATCGGGGTCTCGCCCATGGACGCCCTGCTGGGCGCGCTGGCCACCTGCACGGCCGTGGACGTGGTGGACATCATGGCCAAGAAACGCACGCCGCTCCGTGCGTACCGGATCGAGGTGGTGGGCGAACGTGCCGAGACCCACCCGAAGCGGTACACCCACATCACCGTGCGGCACATTGCCAGCGGTGACGGCGTGACCGCCGAGGCGCTGGGCAAGGCGGCACACCTCAGTCACGAGAAATACTGCTCCGTGGCGGCCTCGCTGAACTCGGAGATCATCGTCGAGGCGGTTGTGGAGGACACTCCGGTATCTGTCTGAACTTCAGTCAGACAGCCAGCGGTCATCGGGCCCGGAATGACCCGACTGGAATTCCTTGACTGGACGTAGCTTCATTGCTCTCTGAGGAAGGCGCGCGTCTCGATTCAGGGTGTCGTGGTGCCGGCGGCTGTCGCTGCGGCGTCGGCTCTGGCCTTCGCGGCGTCCTTCACGGCCCGCGCGTGCATCTGTTCGAGTTCCCCGGTGCAGGGTGTCTGGTCCGGCAGGGCATGGTGGCGCTCGTCGAGCTTCAGACACCAGCGGGCGGCGAACATCTTCGCGGCGGCGTTCAGGCCGGGGCCGGAGCCCTCGCCGCCGTTCTGGAAGAAGGTCACGACCAGAAAATTCGGGGTCTGGCCGTTCCCGATCGGGCCGAAGCCCTCGTACCACGCGTTCGTGTAGGCGTAACCCTTGCGAAAGCTGACGCCGTTCTCGGCGGTGCCCGTCTTGCCCGCCGTACGCACCGGAAAGAAGTTCGGCCCCAGGATGTGCTGCGCCGTGCCCCAGCGGGTCGTGCCGGCCGTGGTGATGGCCATACCGTCTTTCACCAGCTGGAAATCCTTCACGTTGCCGGGCACCCGCTCGGCGGGCCGCTTCACGGCCTGGCCGCCGACGGCGTGAACCAGCGAGAGGGGCCGACGCACGCCGAGGTTCTCGATGGTGGACAGCGCCGAGGTCACCTGCGCGGGCGTGACCAGCAGCGAATCCTGCCCGATGGCGAACGACAGCGCCTGACCGGGGTAGTAGACGATCGGGGCCTCGCCCGCGGCCTTGCGGCGCTCGTTCGCCTTGGCGAAGGTCTTCTTGAAATTCTCCGGGCTGGGGATGTAACCGGTCTTCTCCCCGGCCAGTTCCAGGCCGGTGTCGCGGCCGAAGCCCAGCTCCTGGGCGCGGCGGCCCAGGTAATTCGCGTAGGTGATCGGGTCGGCGGCAATGGCGGCCTGGTAGAACCAGGTGTTGCACGAGAAGGCGATGGCGAGCTTCCCGTCCACGTCGCCGAGGCTGCCGGTGCGGTGCCAGTTGTAGCGTGGACCGCCGTAGCGGATGTACGGCAGGCAGTTGAACGTCCGGTTGCCCCACTTCTCCACGAAGGCCAGGGTGGAGGTCGGTTTGAACACACTGCCGGAATCGAAGGTCTGCACGGCGCGGTTCTGCATGACCGCGTCCACGCTGTTCGAGGTCAGCGCCTTGGTCCGGGCCGCTGGATCCGGACTGGGCACGCGTGAGAACCAGTTGGGATCGTAGGTGGGGCTGCTCGCCATGGCCAGCACCTCATTGGTGCGCGGGTCGATGGCGATGATCGCGCCGCGCACGAGGCTCTCGGGCGGCACGCTGTACTTCTTGCGGCCCAGGTTCACGTCCACCAGCCCCTCTTGCAGCGCCTGCTCGGCGGCGCGTTGCAGGGTCGAGTCGATGGACAGCGTGATGTTCTGCCCCTGCTTGCCCGGGTCGATGATCCGCTCCGTCTGGGGGCGGCCACCGGCCGTCACCTCGCGCCGCCGCAGGCCGTTCTTGCCCTCCAGGGTGGTCTGCAGGCTGGCCTCAAGACCGGAGCGGCCCACCAAATCACCGACCGTATACCCGCCGTTCTGCACCTGATCCTGCGTGGCTTCCTGCACGTAGCCGAGCAGGTGCGCGGCCAGCGTGTGCTGCGGGTAGATGCGCTCCAGACGCGGCCGCAGTTCGAGCGACGGTATCAGCACCGTGTACTCGTACAGCGCCGCGAGATTCTTCTCGGGCACGTTCCGCGCCAGGATGACCTCGGTTTCCTTGCTGCGATCCGGTTCGATCGGCTGGCCATTCCGGATCATGTCTGGCTGGATGCCCGCCAGGTATGTGATCTTGTCCCACGAGCTGATGGCCTGGGCACGTTCCGCCGGATCGCGCCGCCCGGCGTACACCAGATCCACGGCCAGCCGGTTCGTGGCGAGCAGCACGCCGTCGCGGGTGCGGATTTCGCCGCGCAGCGCCCGCACGACCTCGTCGCGCTGGAAGTTGCTGGTGGACTGCACCGCGTACTGGCTGTGCTCCAGGATCTGCAACTGGTACAGCCGGGCGCCCAGGCCGCCCAGCAGGACACTGAAGGTCAGGGCCGTCCACACGACCCGCGCGGCCCCGTTCGAACGTGTCCTCGTGGGTGAGGCCGCCGGAGCGCCACTCGCCCGTCGCCGCAGCCGATCCCGGCGGTCGATCACGTCCCCGGCGCGGCTCACGTCAGATCCTCAGGCGAGGAGCGCGGCCCCAGGCCCCAGGTGATGCAGCGTTCCCACACGCCCGCCAGGATAAGCGTTCCCATGAACACCACCGGAACCGTCCTCACCAGCAGCGGCACCGTGACCAGATCCGAGCGCAGCCAGTACGTCAGGGCCAGGAAGGCCAGCCATTCGCCCAGCACGGCGGCCAGCACCGTCAGGAGACCCTGCACCGGCCCGCTGTTCGAGAAGTACCGCCTCACGACCAGCACCAGCAGCGCCCCGCCTGCCACCCCGGCGGCGTGCAGCCCCAGCATGCCGCCACCGAGCACGTCCTGCAGCAGGCCGACCAGATAGGCGGCGACCAGCGCCCACGCGGGACGCACCCGCCACGCGAGGCCCGCGCCGGTCAGCAGGAACAGATCGGGCGCGGCAATGGCCGCCGCGTCGGCCAGCCGGGACAGCAGGCCCTGGGCGGCGATCAGCAGGACGAGGTACACGGCGGGCCGCAGCACGCGCGCCGACCCCCGCCGGGGCATCCGATCGATGGTCATGCCCTCCCCCCGGTCACAGGCCCTCCAGGATGGTGACGTCCTCGACCACACCGACATCCACGGACGGTTTGACGATCACCACGCGGTTGAGGTCGTTCGGGCCGAGCGGCAGCACCTTCTCAACCGTCCCCACCCGGATGCCCACCGGGAACACGCCGCCCAGGCTGTTTGTGACCAGCACGTCGCCGACCTTGATCGGCACGGACCTCGAGAACTCGGCGCGCATGCGGTCCGGGGGAAGGCCCTGTGCCAGACCGCGCCCCCCCTTGTTGCCGTCGAGGCTCACGCCCACGCTGCTCTCGGGATCGACCAGCGCCACCACCGTGGACTGTGTGTCGGCCACGTCGGTCACCTGACCGATCAGCCCGCCGGGCACCGTGACGGGCATGCGGACGCGCACCCCGGCGTTCCGGCCGAGGTTCAGGGTCAGCCGCGCCATCAGCGGACTGGGCGACACAGCCACCACCTGCGCGATGCCCACCGCGTTCGGGGCCTGGGTGCGTGTGATCACGTCCAGCTGCTTGAGGCGCGCCGCCTCGCGCGACAGGAGTTCATTGCGCTGCCGCAGCACGTCATTCTGTTTGCGGAGGTTGGCATTGTCGTGGGCCAGGGTGCGCTCGTGCACGAGTGAATCGTAGGCGTGGCGCAGGTTGTCGGCCACGGTCACGCTGATGCGGGTGATGGGCACGGTCGTGGACCGCAGCGCGGCCGGCGCGACCACCTGAAACCGCGTGGCGACCATGCTCACGGCGAACAGGAGCGCATACACGAGCAGGAGCCGCCGCCAGTTCACGCCGGATGAACCTCGATCCCAGGACCTTCATTCCACACCGGCACGCCCGCCGTGCGGAGCGCGCGTATGACGACCGAGAGCGGAAAGCCGACGACAGTGCTGTATTCCCCCTCGATCCGCTCGACCAGCGCCATGCCCAGCGCCTGGATGCCGTAGCCACCGGCCTTATCGAGGCCCTCGCCGGACGCGGCGTAGTACGCGATTTCGGCGTCGCTCAGGGCGCGGAAGTTCACGTCGGCGCGGGCCACCTCGACCTGCTCCTGGCGGCCATGCACCACGGCCACCCCGGTGTAGACCTGATGGGTGCGGCCCGACAGCGTGCGCAGGAACGAGGCGTTCTCGGCCGCGTCGGCCGGTTTGCCCAGCAACGACCCCTCCAGGGCGACCACGGTGTCGGAGCCGATCACCACCGCGCCCTGGGCGCTCTGGGCCACAGCCCTCGCCTTCAGGAGCGCGAGCTCACCCGCCAGCGCGTAGGGTTCGGACGTGGCGCTGTCCTCGGGTTCGCCGCTCACCTGCACGCGGAAGGCCACGCCGAGCAGGCCCAGCAGCTCCCGGCGCCGGGGACTGCCGGAGGCCAGCACCACCTCCGGCACCCCGCTGCGGGTGCCCGCGCTCCCACCCGACATCAGTACCCCTCGCCCGTTCGGTCGCCGGCCACCAGCGCCACGCCGCCCGAGGTGCCCAGGCGGGTCGCACCGGCCTCGATCATGGCCCGCGCGTCGTCCGGGGTGCGGACGCCGCCCGCCGCCTTGATCTGCGCGCGGCCCGCGATGACCTCACGCATCAGGCGCACGTCGTCCAG
Organism: Deinococcus sp. KSM4-11; assembly: GCF_004801415.1. NCBI lineage: Bacteria > Thermotogati > Deinococcota > Deinococci > Deinococcales > Deinococcaceae > Deinococcus > Deinococcus sp. KSM4-11. The sequence continues at coordinate 619,655 of NZ_SSNX01000001.1, forward strand.
CGTGGCCCCGCCCGTGCCGAAGCCGGTGCTGGTCTTCACGAAGTCCGCGCCGCCCTGCACGGCCGCCTCGGTCGCGCCACGCTTCTGCTCGTCGTTCAGGTAACACGTCTCGATGATCACCTTCAGCACCCGGTCCGGAATGGCCTTGCGGACGGCCCGAACGTCGGCCTGCACGGTATCCCAGTCGCCCGCAAGGGCCGCCCCGATGTGGATCACCATGTCGACCTCGTCCGCGCCCGCCTCGGCGCTCAGGCGGGCCTCGACGGCCTTCTGCTCGGAACCCACGGCCCCCAGCGGAAACCCGCAGACCGTCGCGATCTTCACGTCACTGCCCGCCAGGGCCTGCACCGCCAGCGGAATGTACACGGGGTTCAGGCACACGGCGTAGAAGCCGTGCTCGCGCGCCTCGGCGCAGAGCTGCTCGATCTCGGCGCGGGTAGCCGTCGCTTTCAGGAGGGTGTGGTCGATGTAGGGCGCGAGCTTCACGCCCCTCAGCATACGCACCGCAACTTGAGAACGCTCAACCACCTAAAGATGCACGGCCGAACTAGCCGAGGTAGGCGTTTAGAAACGTTACCGGCGCGTGGTGTGCGTTAGCCTGGGGGCATGACCGAGTCCACGATTACCCCCACGGCCGGCAAGCCCTTTCCCGAGTTCTCGCTGCCGGACGCGCAGGGCCAGACGCACACGCTGTCCGGCCTGCATGGACGCTACGTGGTGCTGTACGCCTACCCGAAGGACGACACGCCCGGCTGCACCAAGGAAGCCTGCGATTTCCGCGACAACGCCCTGCTCAAGTCCCACGGGGCCGCGATCCTGGGCATCAGCGCCGACGACGCCGGAAGTCATGCCGACTTCGCCGAGAAGTTCAGCCTGCCCTTTCCGCTGCTGGTCGACGAACACGCCACCTACCTGAAATCCATCGGCGCGTATGGCGAGAAGAACATGTACGGTAAGGTCACCGAGGGCATCAAGCGTCAGACCTTCCTGGTGGATCCGGATGGACGTCTGGTGAAAGCCTGGCTGGCCGTGAAGGTCGACGGCCACGCCGACGCGGTGGCCGACGCCATCGACCGGGATCGGGCCCGCCGTGCCTGAACACAACGGTCTGGAGGCGCTGAAACAGGAGGCCGCGATCCGCGCGTGTGCCCTCGTGCACAGCGGCATGCGCGTCGGCCTGGGCACCGGCAGCACCGCGAAATACGCCATCGAGGAACTCGGCCGCCGCGTTCAGGCCGGGGAGCTCACGGGCATCGTGGGCGTGGCGACCAGCGAGGCGAGCGACACCCTGGCCCGCAGCGTGGGCCTGGCCGTCGAGGCGCTCGATCCCCGCCCCCTGGACATCGCCATCGACGGCGCGGACGAGATCGACTCCCAGTTGAACCTGATCAAGGGCCTGGGCGGCGCGCTGCTGCGCGAGAAACTCACCGAGGTGCAGGCCCGGCAGCTGGTCATCGTCGCCGACCACACCAAGACCGTGACCCACCTGGGCCAGAAGGCCCCGCTGCCCATCGAGATCGCCCGCTTCGGGTTCCTGAGCACCATCGAGCGGCTGCGTGGTCTGCTGCCCGGCGGTCGCCTGCGCCAGCCGGGCGCACAGCCCTATGTAACCGACAACGGCAACTACATCTACGATGCCCAGCTGCCCGCCCAGTTCGACCCGGCGCAGCTGGAACGGCAGCTCAAGGGCACACTGGGCGTCGTCGAGACCGGCTTCTTTCTCGGGATGGCCACGCACGCCTTCGTGGCGGCCCCAGACGGCGTGACCGAACGGATCCGGCCACCGTCCTGAGTCAGCTCAATCCAGAGTGCCCAGCGCGCGCTGAAGTCCTTCCAGCTGTGCCCGGAACGTGACTGGATCCCGCGTGGGGAGGTCGCACGTGCGGTTCCGGCAGACGTACCCCTGACCGTCCCCAGGGCGGCCCTCCAGCACCGGCAACTCACCGCCCGGCCCGCTGAAAGTCAGGGCCGTGAAGGGGAGGGCAACGGTCGCGGCCACCTCTTCCAGTGTCCGGCGCTCGTCCCGCGTGCCGATGATCGCCACCTCGGCGTGCGGGGCGTTCAGGAACGCTGCCGCCTGCCACAGCCCGCCAAAGCCGCCCGTGGCGGCCAGCATGTCCGACCCGAACGCGTTCACGGTGCGCCGCGCCTTGTCCTCCGCGCCCGGCACGGAGAAGTACCGGTCCATCCACAGGGCCAGCAATGCGGCGGCGGCATTGTCGCTGATCACGGCGGAATCGAAACCCGGCGCCTGCCTGGCCAGCAGCGTCTCGGCCCGCCCTCCAGACGCCATGAACACGCCGGAGTCGTCGTTCCAGAAGTCCCGCTCGATCACTGCCCATAATTCCCTGGCCCACTGCAGGTGCGCCAGATCCCCGTCCGCCTGGAACAGGGCGACCAGGCCGAGTCCGACCAGGGCATGGTCTTCCAGCAGGCCCTCGACCCGCGCCGTGCCGTTCGCCCAAGTGTGGTGCAGGGTGCCGTCGGGCCGGCGCAGCTGACCGTGCAGGAAGGCAGCGATCTCCCGCGCGATGTCCAGCAGCGTGTCGTCCTGAAGGAGGCGGGCCGCGTCGGCAAAGGCGGCCAGGGCCAGGCCATTCCACGAGGCGAGCACTTTGGTGTCGGTCCCGGGCTGGGGACGGACCGTGCGCGCGGCCAGCAGACGGGTCTTCAGGGCGTCCAGCCGGGTCGCCAGTTCCGCCCCTGGGGTGCCCGTGGCTGTGGCGAGGGTGGCGATGGACTGGGCCACATGCGGCACGCTCCGGCGTCCATATTCCGGACGGTGTGGATCGAGGAAATCCCCCGCAGCGGTGATGCCCAGGTGCGCCATCACCAGCTCGGCGTCCGAGTCCTCCGGGATCACGGCGCGCACCTCCTCCGGCGTCCACGTGAAGGTCAGTCCCTCCACGCCCTGCGTATCGGCGTCCTGGGCGGAATACAGACCGCCGGCCGGATCGCGCATCTCTCGGATGAGGGAGTGCAGGGTGGAGCGGGCCGCACGTGCGAAGGCGTCGTCACCGGTGTATTGCCACGCGACCAGCAGGGTACGCGTGAGCTGCGCGTTGTCGTACAGCATCTTCTCGAAGTGCGGCACGCGCCAACGGTCGTCCACCGAGTACCGGTGAAAGCCGCCCCCCAGCTGATCGTGGAGGCCGCCCGCGAGCATGGCCCGCAACGTGCCCACGGCCATATCCCGGCCATCCGGGCGGGTCAGCAGGAAGTCCAGGGTCGTCGGCGCCGGAAACTTCGGAGCGCGGCCGAATCCGCCAAGCGCTCCGTCGTACGCGCGGCGCAGGTTGGCAACGGCGCGTGCCGGGGCGTCGTCCGGCAGAGCACCCGAACCGACTGTGGGACGGCTGGCCTCGCGGATGTGGGCACTCAGGGTCTGGGCGCTGCCCAGCAGCTGGTCGCGCTCCTCCTGCCACGCGCGGCCCACCGAGGCCAGCACCCGCTGGAAGCTGGGCAGACCGTGGCCATCACGGGGCGGAAAATACGTGCCCGCGTAGAAGGGTTCGGCGTCCGCCGTCAGGAACACGGTCATGGGCCAGCCGCCCTGCCCGGTCGTGGCCTGGGTGGCGGCCATGTACACGGCGTCCACGTCCGGGCGCTCCTCGCGGTCTACCTTGACGTTCACGAACTGCGCGTTCATGACGGCGGCCGTGCCGGCATCCTCGAAACTTTCGTGCGCCATCACATGGCACCAGTGACAGGTGGAATACCCCACCGAGAGCAGCACGGGCACGTCCCGCCGCCGCGCCTCGGCGAAGGCTTCGGGCCCCCATGGATACCAGTCCACCGGGTTCCCGGCATGCTGCAGCAGGTACGGGCTGGATTCCTGGGCCAGTCGGTTCATACCAGGAGCGTAGCGTCAAGGCCAACGCCGCAGCGCACGGGAACGTGAATGCCGCCTGGAGTAGACCTCACACCCGCGAAGGCGGCCAGAAGCGTCACACTAAGGCGTATGGCACCACCCGAGTCTCTCTCCGCCGATCCTGACCATGCTGGCGCCATCGACAACCCCGTTCGTGTCCGCGCGGGGTTTTCCCTCACCTTCGAGGTGCCCCACCCCACCCCGATGCTGTTTGTCGTGCAACCCAAGAACCGGCTGGACGCCACCGGAACGCGTCAGCGCATCATCGACCAGCGGCCGCTCGGCTCGGCCGAGGGCATCCACACGTATACCGACGTGCACGGCAACGTGATCTGGCGCGTCCTGGCCCAGCCCGGCACCTTCACGCTCGGACACGATCTGATTGCGGAGATCACGCGGTACCCCGATCCGCAACTGCACACCCTGCGCAAGATGCCCGTCGAGGAACTCCCAGACGAGACCATCGGGTACCTGCTGCCCAGCCGCTACGTCGACAGCGACCTCGTGAGTGCCGAGGCCTGGGATCGCTTCGGGCACATTCAGGGCGGGTGGGCACAGGTGCAGGCCGTGAGCGACTTCCTGTACTCGGAATGCAGTTACGGCTACGGCAGCAACTCCACCACCACGGCCAAGCAGGCCTTTGACAGCAAGCGGGCGGTGTGCCGGGACTTCGCGCATATGGGCGTCGCCTTCTGCCGCTCGCTGAACATCCCTGCGCGGTACGTGTGCGGGTACATGCCGGACATCGACATCGTGCCGGATCCTGTGCCCATGGATTTCCACGCGTGGTTCGAGGCCTTTCTGGACGGCCAGTGGCGCACCTTCGACGCCCGGCACAACAAACCCCGCGTGGGCCGGGTGCTGATCGCGCAGGGCCGCGACGCCTCGGACGTGGCCTTCACGACCACCTTCGGCAGTGCCCGCCTGACCCATATGAAAGTCTGGGCCGACGAGACCAGCTTCGAGTCCACCCTGGAGACGCCACCGAACCCGCGTGTGTTCTGAACGGGATCACAAGGGCAGTCAATATGGGTGCCGGCCATGAGCCATGTGGTGGGTCACCCCGCTAGACTCCCTGCATGAGCACCCTTTCCCTTCCTCAGGGCTTCCAGGCGGCGGTCATGGCCGCGGGCATCAAACCCAGCGGCAAGACGGATCTGAGCGGAGTCGTGTCGGCCACCCCCTGCACCTGGGCCTTTGCGGGCACCCGCTCGACCACGGCCGCCGCCTGCGTGACCCGCAACCGTGACCTGTACGCGGGCGGTCGGGCCGTGCGGGGCCTGCTGGTGAACGCCGGGAACGCGAATGCCGCCACCGGCGCCCGAGGCGCGAACGACAACGAGGACATGGCCGACGCCTACGGCAGCGTGCTGAACATGCCCGCCGAACAGGTGCTGACCGCCAGCACCGGCATCATCGGGCACCTGCTGCCCATGGATCGGGTGCTGAGCGGCATCGAACACCTGCCGGACGAGCTGGGCACGGGCGCGGAGGACTTCGCGCACGCCATCATGACCACGGACACCCGCGTGAAGCTCGCGCAGGCGACCCTGCCCGGCGGAGCGCGGATCGTGGGCACCGCCAAGGGCAGCGGCATGATCCACCCGGACATGGCCACCATGTTCGCCTTCGCATTCACCGACGCCGAGGTCGGACAGACCGCTCTGCGCGCCGCCTTCCCCGGCATCGTGGCCCGCACCTTCAACGCGGTCACGGTGGACGGCGACACCAGCACCAACGACATGGCAATCGTCCTGGCAAACGGCGAGGCGGGACACGTCGATCCTCCTGTGTTCCTCAAGGCGCTGGAGGGTGTCATGCGCGACCTTGCCCGGCAGATCGCCGCCGACGGCGAGGGCGCGACCAAGCTCCTCACGGTGCGTGTCACGGGGGCCCGGACGGAAGCGGAGGCGCTCCAGGCGGCCCGCACCTGCTGCGTGAGCCCGCTGCTGAAGAGTGCCGTGCATGGCAACGATCCCAACTGGGGCCGCGTGATCATGGCCGTCGGGCGCAGCGGCGCAGGCGTGGACGTCGAGCGCATGAAGGTCAGCGTGCAGAGCCAGCCAGTCTTCGCGGGCCGCCCCCTGCCCTACGAGGACGCGGCCGTCAGCGAGAGCATGAAGGCCGACGAGGTCGTGTTCGACGTGCATCTGGGGGTAGGCGAGGCCCACGGCGAGGCCTGGGGCTGCGACCTGAGTGCCGAGTACGTCAGCATCAACGCGGACTACACCACCTGAAGGCCCGCACGTTCACGCTCCCTTGAGGGCGGCGCCCGGATCGGACAGCGAGCGGTAGCGTGCTCCATGACGTCCATTCCGCGTTCCGCCCTGGCCCGCCCTCTCGATCTGAGGTACCCGTCGAACCGGGTGGCCGCACTGGTTTCACTCGCCGCCCTGCTGCTTTCCCGGCGTCAGGGCCACAGCTGGCCATCGGCCCTGGAGCGCTCTGGAATGTGCTTCCTCACGTGGGCGATGGCGCGTGAACTCGATCCCGATCACCCCATGACCGCGAATCTGGCGATGCCGCTCGCGTTTGTGTTCGGCCCCTCCCGTTCCAGCAGCACCCTGGCCGGTTTCGGCGTGCTGAGCGCCTTGCGGCTGCTGGCCGACACGACCGGCGAGCGGCCGACCCAAACCGATCACCTTGGCATGCTGGTTCAGGCCGTCTTGAGCGCTCGCGCGGGCAGTGGGGTGGCCGCTCTGATGCCTGCCGTCGCGTCCGTGGTCGTGACCCATGACCTGCCGTCGGCCCTCCCACTGGCAGCCCTGCTGGTGCCCGGCCGGGTTCGGGAACCCTCCGGCCGGTGGGCGCTGCTGCCCCTAATCGCGGCCCTGGCGGTCACGCCGGCCCTTATCCGACCGGAAGCCGTCGAAAGCGCGTGCGACCGTGCGCCCCGGACGGTGCGGCCCACGGATCTGCGGCGGGCGCGGGCCGGGGCCGCCGCCGTGCTGGCCCTCGGTCTCCTCACCCGCCAGCCTGCCGGACTCCCCGCCCTGGCCAGCGCCGTACTGAGCGTGGGGCTGCGCCGTTGCCGGACCCACGGATCGCGCGGCCCCGCGGTTGATTGACCGTCAGCGCGGCCGGTGGGTGGCGCGGCGCTACACTTCTCAGCGATGCCTGCGCCCGACTCGCCCCTCGCCCTGATCGGCCATGCCAGCGCCGCCGCCCGCGCCCTGCGCGACCTGGGGCTCGTGGCGATCACCGTCCCCACCGATGACCTGGACGGTGCCCTGAGCGCGTGCCGTACCCTGCGCTTCACTGGAGCCCTGGTGCACCCGTCCATGGAGGCGGCCCTGTTGCCGCTCACGCAGGCGGATCCCGTGGCCGTGCGGGCGGGCCGGGTCGATGCCATCGCCTTCGCTGGCGGCGTTCACGGCACCTTCGCCCTGGCCGACGCCCTGACCGACACCATCGAGGCGAGCGGCTACGCCACGCGCGGAGCGAGCGCCCTGCTGGTCGGTCTGGCTGCGCGGGATCTGGCGCTGGCCCTGCCGCTGACCCGCCTGGGCTTCACGGACATAGGCGTGGTGGCCGAGACCACCCCGGAAGCCGAGGGTGCGGCCCGCCACCTGCCGGCCGGCGTGCGTTCCTACCCGATGAGCCGCCGTGATCCCTCCGTGGCCACGCTGGCCGAACGCGCCGACCTCGTCGTCCTGACGGGCGGCAGCCTGCCCACCGGACTGCTGCAGCCCTACCACACGCTGGTGGATCTGACGGGCCGCGCCCAGCAGCGCTCAGCGGCCGGCACCGTGATGGATCTGTCCAGACTCCCCGCGCAGCGTCTGGGTCGGCAACTGGCGCACGCGACCGGGCAGCGCTTTCACGTGGACGAGCTGACGACGTTGTTGCCCGCCTTCGGCTGACCCAAGGCGAACGGGCAGCGGCCCATGTTCTGCCGCCGCCCGTTGCCCGATTGTCCTACTGGGTGCTTCGCGGGTCGAGCACGTCCCGCAGGCCGTCGCCGAGCAGATTGAAGCCGAGCACCGACAGGAAGATCGCCAGTCCGGGGAAGACCATCGTCCACGGCGCGTCCACGTAGTACTGGCGGGAATCGCTGATCATGGTGCCCCATTCCGGCAGAGGTGGCTGGGCGCCGATCCCCAGGAAGCCCAGGGCCGCGACCTCGATGGTCGCCGTGGCGATGCTCAGGGCGCCCTGCACGATCAGCGGCGACAGCGAGTTCGGGAGGATATGCCGGAAGATGGTGCGCGTCTGGGAGGCACCCAGTGCCCCGGCGGCCTGCACGAATTCCCGCTCGCGCAGCGAGAGCACGACCGCCCGAGCGAGGCGCATGTACACCGGCACCTGCACCAGCGACACGGCCAGCATGGCGGTTACCAGTTGCGGACTGTTCAGCGCGAACAGGCGGTCGAGACCGGCGATCAGCAGCGGTGGGTTGTCGGTGCTGAAGATGCTGGCAAAGCCGATGGCGAGCAGGATGCCGGGGAAGGCGAGCATCACGTCGGTGATGTACCCCATGACGTTGTCGAACCAGCCGCCGAAGAAGCCCGCCAGGACGCCCAGCAGCGAGCCGATCACCAGGGCCAGCACCGTGCTGACCACGCCGACCTTCAGCGAGATGCGGGTGCCGTGCAGCGTGCGGGCATACACGTTGCGGCCCAGGTTGTCCGTGCCAAAGGGGTACGCCCACGCGTTGAACGTGCCGCTGGCCGGATCGCGGTACACGTCCGCGACGTCCTTGTCCCACAGGCCGAGGATGCTGGGCGGCTTGAGGTTCAGGCGGTAGTTGCGATCCGTGGTGGGGTCGTAGGGTTTGATGACCTGCGCGAACACGGCCAGCAGGACGAACAGGGCCACGATGACCGCGCCCGCCCGGCCGGGACCGCTGCGGCGGAAGCGCCGCCAGAAGATGCTCTCCTGCCGCTTCACGGGCGCGGTGGTGGGTGGAGTGAGTGCCGTCATGTGCTCACCTGTACTGAATGCGGGGGTCGAGGGCCGCGTAGCTGAGATCCACGAGCAGGTTCACGACGCTCACGACCAGCGCGGCGAAGATCACCCCGCCCTGGATGACCGGGTAATCTCGCTGACTGATCGCGTCGTACACCCACGAGCCGATTCCCGGCCAGGAGAAGATCGTCTCGGTCAGCACCGCCCCGCCCAGCAGCGCCCCGGCCTGCAGGCCGATCACGGTCACCACCGGCAGCAGGGCGTTGCGCAGCGCGTGCTTGAGGGTCACGCGGTTCGGGGCGAGCCCCTTGGCCTTGGCGGTGCGCACGTAGTCCTGGCCGAGCACGTCCAGCAGGCTCGACCGGGTGATCCGCGCGATGATTGCCAGGGGAATGCTGCCCAGCGCGATGGCGGGCAGGATCAGGTGCCGCAGTACGTCCCAGAAGGAGCGCCCGTCGCCGCGCAGGATCGAGTCCAGCAGGTACAGGCCGGAAATCGGTCTGAGGGTCGATTCGTTCCCGATGCGGGCGCTCGGCGGCAGCCACCCGAGTTTCACCGCGAAGAAGTACGAGAGCAGCAGGCCCAGCCAGAACACCGGCATGCTCACGCCCACCAGGCTGATGGTGGTGGCCACGTTGTCCCAGAAGGAGTTGCGCCGCAGGGCCGCGATCACCCCAGCTGGCAGCCCGACGGCCAGCGCGAAGATCAGTGCCGACAGGCTCAGTTCCGCCGTGGCGGGAAACCGGGCGCGCAGCTCGTCCCGCACCGGGATGTTGCTCTTGAGGCCCGAGCCCAGGTCGCCGTGCAGCAGGGCATTGACGTACTTCGGGTACTGGGCGTCGAGGGGATTTGCCGGATTGAAGAACCACGGCTTGTTCAGGCCGAGCTGTTCACGCAGACGGGCGGCGGCCTCCGGCGTGCCACGCTCGCCCAGCATCACGGTGGCCGGGTCGCCGGGGATCGAACGCACGAAGACGAACACGACCAGGCTGATGCCCAGCATGACCAGCGCAGTCCGCAGCAGGCGGCGGATCAGGTAAGTGCCCAAAGGAAACCCCCGGAAGGATCAGGTGGTGAGGGGGCGTGGGGCGGGCGATCACCGCGCTGTCGCCACCGCGCCCGACCACAGAAAAGGGGGGGCAGACCCCGAGTGGATCTGCCCTCCCGAGCGGCCGGTTTACTTCTTGCCGAGCAGGGTGATGGTGTTGAAGGACTCGCTGCCCAGCGGGCTCGGCACCCAGCCCTTCACGTAGACGCGCGCGGCGGCCAGCGGTGAGGAGTGCACGACGGGCACACGGTACGCGGCGTTGTAGGTGATCTCGTGGATCTGTGCGTAGACCTTGGCCTTGTCTGCCTGCGAGGTCGCGGCCCGGCCCTTCTCGAGCAGCGAGACGAGGTTCGCGGGCGCCCAGTTGATGTCGTCGCTGGCGTTCGCGCCGTAGTACGCGCCGTAGAAGTTGTCCGGATCGCCGTAGTCGCCGGTCCAGCCGATCATGTACATGTCGAAGCCGGGTTCCTTGTTGCGGTCGTCCAGGTACTTGGCCCAGTCCTCGGTCTTGAGGTTCACCTTGATCCCGACGCCGCTCAGGTCGGCGGCGATCGCCTCGGCAATGGGCTTGGGCGTGGGGAAGTACGGGCGGCTGACCGGCATGTACCACAGGTCGATCGAAAAGCCGTTCGCGTAGCCCGCGTCGGCCAGCAGCTTCTTGGCGGCGGCCGGGTCATAGGTGTAGTCGGCGGGCACCTTGCTGGAGTTCGCCCAGGCCATGACGGGCGGCAGGAATGAGGCGCTGCTGGTGCCGAGCCCGTTCCAGAAGGCGTCCACGATGGCCTTCTTGTTGATGGCCATGGCGATCGCCTGACGCACCTTGTCGTTTTTGAGGTACTGGTTGCGGTTGTTCATGGACACGAAGCCCACGTTGAAGCTCGGGCGCTTCACGGCCACCAGGTTCTTATCGGCCTGGATGCTCTTCAGGGCGTCCGGCGTGAAGTCGTTGGCGAAATCGATGGTGCCGGCCTTCAGCTCGTTCAGGCGCTGGGACGCGTCCTTGATGGAGCGGATGACGACCGTGTCGACGCGCGCCTTGGTGCCCCAGTAGTCCGGATTGGCCTTGAGGGTCACGCGGTCGCCGGTCTGCCAGCTCTGGAACACGAAGGGGCCGGTGCCGACCGGGGTGCTGGCGGGCGTGCCGTACTTCGCGCCGTCCTTTTTGATGGCCGCGGGGCTGGCGATGCCGAAGTACCCGGCAGCGAGCACGTTGGGGAGCACCGAGGAGGGCTTGTTCAGATCCACGCGCACCGTGGTGTCGTTGACCTTCACGATGCCCTTGATCACGGCCGAGGCGTCGCCCTTGTAGCCGCCGAGCAGGTCGCCCACGATCTCGTAGGTGCGGCCCTGGTCACGGAAGCCGTACGGATCGGCCTTGTCCCACCAGCGGTTCAAGTTGAACACGATCGCGTCGGCGTTCATGGGTGTGCCGTCGGTGAACTGCACGCCCTTGCGTAGGGTGAAGGTCCACGCGGTGTTGTCGGCGTTCGCCTTCCAGGAGGTCGCCAGGCCCGGCTTGAGATCCGTGGTGCCGTCCTTGAAGTCCACCAGCGTGTCGTAGATCTGGCGTTGCACTAGGATCGAGATGCCGTCGGTGATGTTCCCGGATTCCAGGCTGACCGGATCGCCGTTCGCGCCGAACACCAGGGTGCCGGCGGCCGAGGCGGCGGGGAGGGTGGCAAGCAGGGCAGTGATCAGAAATTTCTTCATAGGGCCTCCACACCCGACCGGGACGCCCGCCCGCCTGCATGGAGCAGGACGGGGTGGGGCCGGGGGGTGTCAAACGTAAACAAACGTGCGTTCAGGGTAGGGGCCGTCCGGGGGGGTGTCAAGGTCGCAGGCCCGCTGGACGACCTGTGAAGATGCCGCCGCTCAGGGCCGGTCGCCGATCACGGTCAGCCCGATCAGGGTGGGATTCGCGTTCTTGCCGTCGCTGACCAGCGTCACCGAACGGATCACGCTGTCGGGTTTCGGGTTCGGCCACTCGAGCACGGGCACGTTCACGGCCAGACCGTCCCGCGTCTGACCGGTGAAGCCCGGCGCGGGAACCATCGAGGACGTGACGGTGTCCGTCCAAGCGCGGATGTTCCGGCCGTACTCCAGCGGCACGCTCAGGGTCGTGCCGTCCGCGTACGCGATCTCATAGTGGCCGATCACCTCGCGGGCCAGCGCGCCGGGCCAGCCGGTCGTGTGCAGGAAGGCCAGGGCGTCGGCGCGGCGGTTCAGGTCGATGGTCGCGCGATCCGGCAGGTCTTTCGCGGCCGGGCGGGAACCGCGTAGCATCACGGCGCCCTGCACGTCGAAAGTGTAGGCGCCCAGGCGCGCCACGCCCAGCTTCAGGGCCGAGAGGTCGATGTCCGGGCCTTTGAGGATCCAGCCCTTGTTGTCGGCGTCCGTGAGCGACCGGGTGACCAGCGGCGCGAGGTTCACGGTCGCGCCCGGCGCGGCGCGGTAGGGGAGGGGCTGGTACAGGTCACGGTAGGCGCTGACCGGATCGGCCACGGTCGGCCCGTCCGGATTCCAGAAGGCCGACCCGGCCCGTACGTAGGGCACGCCCTGATCCGCCTGCCCGTCCCAGATGCTCGGGTTGCCGAAGTACCCGTTCCAGCGGGTCTGGATCATGCCCTGGACGCCGGCGGCCACGCTGGCCTTCGCCATGCCCTCGGGATTCCCGGCGTCGAGCCAGCTGGCCCCCAACACCGGGAAGCCCAGCCCCTTGATTTTGCCGAGCATGTCGACGCCCGTGCCCGCCGTGTAATTCCAGTACGCCACCTGGATGTCCTTGGGCAGCCGGGCCGGCAGGGTGCCCACCACGGCGTCCGCGAAGGCCGTGTCGTGCCACAGCATGGTGCTCACGCCCTGTGCCTTCAGCGCGTCGTGGAGCTTCACGACGTCGTTCACCACCAGCGTTTCCAGGCCCACCGCCTTGCCGTTGTCGCGGGCCGGAAAGCGGTCGCGGCTCCGAAGTTCGTCGTGGCCGATGTGCAGCCGCTGCGGGCGGAACAGCTCCACCGCCTCCTTGAGCACCGGCAGCACCACCCGGTCATACGTGGCGGGATTCAGGGTGTCGTAGGCCCACGGGCTCTGGCTGCCCTCGTCCTGCCGCAGATCGAGGTTCTTGCCGCCGTAGAACATCCACCCGGCGTGGCTGAGGGTCTCGACCAGCGGAATGACCTCCAGGCCATACGAGCGCGCCAGGTCGGCCACGCGGCGGGCCTCGGCCTTGGTGGCGCCCCTCGGATGGGCGTACCCGCCGGCTTTCGCGGTGTCCCACTGCACGTAATCACTCATGATCAGCACGCCCGAGTACTTCAGCTGAGCCAGCATGGGAATCAGCCGGTCGTTCACGGGCTGGCTGAACTGATCCAGGTAGATCATGGCGATCCGGTCTTTCAGCGCCGGGAAGTCGCTGATCTGCGCGTACCGCAGGCCCGTGGGGGTCAGGAGTTGCCGCAGAGTCTGGATCCCCTCGTACGCTCCGCGGGCGTCCGCGCCGACCACCCACGCGCCGCTGGCGTCCACCCACAGGGCGTAACCCTCGGCCACCGTGGTGGCCAGGCCCGCCGTCTTTGCCTTCGCGGCGAGGGCCGGGTCGGCCACGGTGCCCACGGTGATCGCCGGGCCGCTGGGCGCAGCGTCCGCAAGCGGGGCGCCCAGGCGGGTCGTCCATTCGGCCTTCAGGTCACGGGCGGCCCACGTCAGTTCCGGGGCGCGGCCCACGATCCTCAGGCCCAGCCCCGTCAGCGGCAGGCTCCCGCTGGGGAAGGTGGCCCGGCGCGGCGTGGGAATCAGGGCCACACGCGGTTCCTGGGCCCGGGCCTGGCCGGTGGGCGTCAGGGTGACCGGCGTGGCACCGGCGGCCCCCGCGACGAGCGCGGCGCTGGCCAGCACCGCCGCCAGCGCGGCCTGGAGTGGAGTCGGATTCATTCGAGTCATGGTGCACGTCCTTCCTGACCGGGCGGTGATGCCAGCACAAGAACGGGCATCCGGGCCGAGCCGAATGCCCCCTGGCTGGTTCGCGGCTTCAGAGGCTGGCGTTCCAGGCCTTCACGATGTCGTCCAGCGCCTGCTTGGCCGTCTTCTGACCGGCCATGGCCGCCTCCACGTTGTCCTTGAACACCTTGTTCAGCTTGCTGGCGTCCGGGTAGACCAGCGTCAAGTCGCGGGCCTTCTTGAGCTCCGTGCTGGACACCAGTTTGCCCTGGTCGATGGCGCTCTGGCCGCCCTGCTTGAAGAATTTGTCGGTGCTGGCCTTCACGGTCGAGGGAAAGGTGGTCTTGGTCACGCGGCTGAACTGCAGCTGGTTCAGGTCGTTCGTGAGGAACAGCGCGAGCTTCTGCGCCAGGGCCTTGTCCTTCACGCCCTTGGGCACCGTGAAGCCCATCAGCGGCGTGTGGATCACGTTCCCCGCGATGTTGATCGGGTAGGGCGCCACCCTGGTCACGTCGTAGATTGCCTGGTTGTCGTTGGCCACGCGCAGGATGAACTGCGGCCCGGTGATCAGCATGCCCAGCTTGCCCGACGAGTACAGCTCGGTCGCGGCGGCGAAGCCCCGGCGCATGGTGTCTTCCGGGATGTACCCCTTCTTGTACAGCTCCACGTAGGTTTCCAGCAGCTTCACGTGCTCGGGGCCGTTGAACACGGCCGTGCCGCCATCCTTACTGAAGATCGGCAGCCCGGCCTCCTGGAAGACGTACAGCATGTTGATGCCGTTGATGTTCGGCATGAAGCCGTACATGCCGGTCTTGTCCTTGATCTGCCGGGCCGCCGCGATCAGGGTCTGGATGGTGCGCGGCGGGTTGGCCGGATCGAGCCCCGCCTTCTTGAAGATGTCCGTGTTGTACGCCACGACCTTCGGCGCCCAGTACCACGGCACGCCCATGACCTTGCTGTCGAAGGTGAAGGTCGAGAGCGGGGACGCGAAGTACAGCTTCTTCTGAGCGTCCGTCAGGGTCAGGGGTTCCAGCGCACCCTGCTGGACGAGTTTCACGGCCATGTCCGACGACAGGTTCACGGCGGCGGGCGGCCGGCCCGACGCGACGGCGGCCAGCAGCTTCTGCTCCATGGCCGAGGCGGGCACATCAACCCACTTGAGTTCCACGTCCGGGTTGTCCTTCTGGAAGGCCGTCACCAGACGGTTCATCTCGTCGTTGAACAGGGGAGCCAGCGAAATCGTCCAGAACTCCAGCGTGGTCTTCTGGGCGCTGGCGACGGAGGTGCTGGCGGCGATCACGGCGGCGGTGAGAAGCCAGGGCTTGGGACGCTTCATGGGAACTCCTTGGGGAATCGTGGATCAGGCCATGACGCTCGGCCGGACAGGTGACAGGGGAAGGCTGGGATGATGCCCTCAAACTGTACTGTCCCGCCCGCGCAGGTGCCTGAGAAGTCTGGCCCGGCCCTCTCATCCCGCCGTGGTGATGACAGTGAGCTGGTTCGCACCTGTCTGGCCACCCGATACCGGCCGCCTGGACTACGCTGGGCCGGTGACCGCCCCCCTGCTCCCCGGTGCCCTGGCGATGGTGGATATCCCCGGCCCGACCCTCGACGACGACACCGCCGCGCACCTGCGCCGCTACGGCGTGAAAGCTGTGTGCCTGTTCGGCAAGAACGTGCAGACGGCCGATCAGCTCCGAACCCTGTGCGCGGATCTGCGCAGCGTGCTGGGCGAGGACGTCCTGATCGCCCTCGACCATGAGGGGGGCGCCATCGTACGGCCGGACTTCTGGCCGTACGCGCCGAGCGCCATGGCCCTGGGCGCGGCGGACGATCCCGAGCTGACGCAGGAGGTGCACGCGGCCCTGGCCCGGCAACTGCGCTCTGTTGGCATCAACTGGAACTTCACGCCGGTGCTGGACGTGAATGTCGATCCCGCCAATCCCGTGATCAGCGAGCGCGCCTTCGGGGGTGACCCGGCGCTGGTGGCCCGGCATGGCCGCGCGTCACTGGACGGACACGCGCAGGAGCACGTCGCGGCCTGCGTGAAGCACTTTCCGGGCCACGGCGACACCCACCTCGACTCGCACTACTCGCTGCCGCGCGTCACAAAATCGCGCGCCGATCTGGACGAACTGGAACTCGCTCCCTTCCGGGAGCTGCTGGCGCACACGCCCGCCGTGATGACCGCGCACATCATCTTCGATGCGCTCGACCCCACGCTTCCTGCCACGCTGTCCCGCCCGGTGCTCACCGGCCTGCTGCGCGAGGACTGGGGGTACGACGGCGTGATCGTCACGGATTCCATGGGCATGAAGGCCATCGACGACAACTATGGCCGGGGTGAGGCCGCCGTGCTGGCCCTCAAGGCCGGAGCCGATCTGGTCATGGCGCTGGGCCGGCGCGAGGTGCAGGAGGCCACCCTGGACGCCATGGCCGCCGCCCTCGCCGGGGAACTCGATCCGCACGCCGTCGAGGCCAGCCTCAACCGCTTGCGGGCCCTGGCCCGGCAGGCGCCGGCCCTGGCCGACCCCTCCCTGAACCCGCAGGACGATGCCGCGCTGATGGCCCTCGGCTGGGCACGCGGCCTCAGTGTGTACCGCGATCCCCTCCCTCCCACTCTGGACAGCCGGATCCTGCTTGTCTGCGAACGCTACGCCTACCGTGAGAACGTCAGCGAGCGCGGTGTGGACGCCGACACCATCGCCCGCGACCTCGGCACGCTGTACGACGTCACACTGTACGCCTACGACACGGCGGCCGACCTCGACTGGCCCGCCCTGCGCCACGAGGCCGAGAGCAGCGGGCACACCCTGGTGCTCGCCACCACCGGCCGCCACCGCCATCCGGCCCTGCTGGGACTCACGCCCGATCTGCACCTGGCCCTCTACAACCCCTACGCGGTTCTGACGGTCGACGCTCCCGCCGTGCTCACCTACGGCTTCCGCCCTGGAGCGCGGGCGGCGCTCCTCGACTGGTTCCGCACCGGAACCACCCTGGGCGGGCACGTGCCGTTCGAGACGGCCTGAGCTGAACCCCGTGATCTGACGGGTTCACTTCAGTTCGACCCCGTTCATCTGCTCGATCAATTTCAGGGCGGCGGTGTGGTCTTCCTGAGCCCCGATCACGCGGGCGGCGGCGCGGTACAGGGCGGTGACCTGGGCGATCACCGGGGCGCTCCCCCTGGCCGTCTCGGCCATGTCGAGCGCGATGCCGGCATCCTTGGCGAGCAGGCCCAGGCCGAAGGTGGCGGGAAACTCACGGGTCAGCACCCGCTGCGGAATTAGGTTCTCCGTGGTGTTGCTGCGCCCGCTGCTGGCATTGATCACCTCCAGCGCGGCGCCCAGCTGCACGCCGTGCAGGCCCAGGATGGCCAGGCCCTCGCCCGCCGCCCACAGATTCACGGCCAGCAGGGCATTGTTCACGGCCTTCACGGCAAAGCCCGCGCCCGTGTCGCCCACGCGCACCAGTTTGCCCGCGAACGCCAGATGCGGCCGGACGGCCTCCACCTCCACCTGCGGGCCGCCCACCATGACGGTCAGCGTGCCGGACTTCGCGGCCGCCGTGCCGCCGCTCACCGGAGCGTCCACGAAGCGGACGCCCGCTGTCCGCAGCTGGTCGCGCTGCCGTGGCGCGGCGTCCGGGTGCCCGCTGGTGCAGTCCACCCACACGCTGCCCGGGGTCAGCTGCCCAAGGACGGCGTCCAGCACCTCATCCACCTCGGCACTGGTCGGCAGGCACGACACGATCAGGTCGGCCCCGGCCGCCTCCTGCAGGGTCACCGCCACACTGCCGAATTCCGCGGCATGGGCCTCGGCCCGGCCTGGCGTGCGGTTCCAGACCAGCGTGCGGCCGCCCGTCTCGCGGCTGCGGGCGGCCAGGTGACCGGCCATCGGAAAGCCCATGGCCCCTAGGCCCAGAAAGGCGACGGTCGAAAAACGGCTGGTGAGCGGAGTGTCCATGCCCGTCAGGCTAGTCCCTGCGGGCGCGGGCGTGTCCTCAGTCCAGGGAAGAAGCCGTACCCGGCAGGGTCAGCCCCGGCTCCGCGGGCCCGAAGCGTTCGCGCAGGAACCGGCCCTGGGTCAGCAGTCGGTCGGCCGTGGCGTGGTCGTGCCGCAGCGCCTCCCGGACGCCATCCTCCAGCAACCGGAGTTGTTCGGTGAGCAGCACGTCGGCCGGTTGGCCCTGCGCGGCCAGGGTGCGCCGCGCGCCGTCCGTGAGCCCCAGGTAGGCACGCAGCGTGTCGGGCAGGTAGGCGTCCCTCGTCTGCGAGAGCAGGTAGGCGGTGCGGGCATCCGACTGGGTGGGCTGCTGGGCATCCACGACCGTACACAGCAGCGTCCACGCCGCGGTGCGGGCCGGTTCGGGCAGGCGCAGCACCAAGGTCTCCACGCCCTCCGCGGGCACGGCCTCCGGTGCGGGCAGGGCGGCCACAGCGGTGTCCGCTGACGGCAGGGCCCGGCGCTGCGCCTTCGTACTGTTGTCGACGTAGGTGATCAGGGCGATACCGCCGAAGATCACCATCAGGATCAGCACCGCGATCATGCGTGCATCCTAGATCACGCTCAGGGGGCCGTCTTGTCGGTGGCGGGCGTCGTGGTCGCGGCGCCCGTCACGCTGCCCAGCGATTTCAGGTCGAGTAGGAAGTTCCCGGTGGACGGCAGCATGACGGTCTGAATGGTCGGGGCGAGCTTCTCGGCGACCGTCAGCTGGATCAACTGAGGGTTCTCGCGCAGCGCCTTGCCGCGCAGCGAGAGGGCCTGCGCTTCACCCTTGGCCTGTTCGACGGCGGCCTTCGCCGCGCCCTGCGCTTCCACCACGGCCCGCTGCGCGCTGATGCTCGACTGCTGCAGGCGGTTGCGTTCCACCGCCACCTGCTGCTCGGCCGCCTGCTTCTGCTCGATGGCCTTGGCGATGGAATCCGGGATTCTCAGCTCGCGCAGCAGCACCGAGTCGAGGATCAGGTTGTTGCGGGTGAAGACCTCCCGCAGGGCCGTCGTGATGCTCGCCTCGACCGCCTGCCGCTGCGTGCTGATGATGTCCGCCGCGCTGAACTGACCGATCGCGTCGCGCACCTTGCTGCGCACCTGGGGACGGATCACAGTCTGCAGGTAATTCCGCCCCAGTTCCTTGTGCAGGATCGCGGCCTTGGCCCGGTCGATGCGGAACTGGACCGTCACGTCCGCCGTGATGTCCAGCCCTTCCTTGCTGCGGGCACGGATGGCGCCCTCGGCATCGGTCGAGTTCGGGGCATCGTGGGCCAGCGTGACCTCCTGCAATCTCGCGTCGTACAGGTTCACGTGATCTACGAAGGGCACCACGAAATGAATGCCCTCCTGCAGCACATCGGGCTTCACCCCGCTGAAGGAACTGAAGACGACGCCCACGAAGCCCGCTGGAATCACCTTCACGCCCTGCGACACCACCCACACCACCGCCAGCAGCGCCAGCAGGCCCAGCCAGACGCGCCGTCCTGGCGAGGGAAGAGTCACGCGGGGCATGTTCACGGTTCGGGCCGGGCCTGGAGTGGTCATGCCCTCACTACGGGCCACGACCACCGGGAGTTGCACGTCGCGGTCAGTCCACGGTGGGGGGGATGATCTCGTCCACGTACACCCAGCGGCCTGCCAGCCGCGTGAAGGCGCTGCGTTCGTGGATACGCAGGGTCTCGCCGCTCTGGCGCAGCGTCGCCGTGAACACGACCTCCTCGTTCTCGGCCGAATGCACCGTCAGGCCCGTGTATTTCGTGCCGTCCTCCAGATGCAGGCGCGCAGGGCGGGTGTCCGGGTGCCAGGTGTCCAGCACGAAGGCCGCGTTGCGCAGGGCGTAGGCGCTGTAGCGGGCGCGCATCAGGATCTCCGGGCTCGCGGCGGGACGTGAGCCGTCGTGGGCGGGGCCGCAGCAGTGCGCGTAACTGCGTCCACTGCCACACGGGCAGGATTTGAACGGAGGGTACGCGAGCGCCATGCCGTCACGCTAGCGCGCCCACCGCGCCGGGGCGACCCACTTGTGCGCGGCGGCCGCTTCCCCCGACCGGGGGGTCGGCGCTGGGCGGGCATAATGGCCGCAATGCAGCACCCCGACGTCATCACCTCCATGCAGAACCCGCAGGTCAAACGGCTCGTCCGCCTGCGCTCCCGGCGCGAGCGCGAGCGCGACCACGTCATCCTGATCGAGGGCGCCCGGGAGCTGAACCGCGCGGTGGGCGCGGGCCTGGACGTGCAGGACGTGTACCTGTGCCCGCCGCTGTACTCCCCGGAGGCGGCGGACGTGGCCGGGCGCCTTCCGGGCCGCCACACGCACCTGTCCGCGCCCGCCTTCGAGAAGGTGAGCGTACGCGATCACCCGGACGGCGTGCTGGGGCTGGCGGCCTCACCGACCCCGACGCTGCCGGAGCCTGCGCAGGACGCCGTGGTCGTGGTGCTGCACGGCCTGGAGAAACCGGGGAATGTCGGGGCGATCGTCCGCACGGCCGACGCGGCGGGCGCGGCCGGTGTGATCGTCCTGGGCCGGGGGGCCGACCCCTACGGCCCGAACGTGATCCGGGCCAGCCAGGGCAGCGTGTTCACGGTTCCTGTGGTGGCCTGGGAGGAAGCTCCGGCCCTCGAGTGGCTGCGCGGCCACGGCTTCACGCTGGTCGCCTGCACGCCGGACGCCCCCCGCCCGTACTGGGACATGCCCCTGACCGGCCGGGTGGCGCTGCTGCTGGGCACCGAGCACCAGGGCCTGCCCGACGACTGGCGCGAGGACGGTGCGGTGAGTATTCCCATGAATCCTGGCGGCGGGGCCGACAGCCTGAACGTGGCCACGGCCGCCGCCCTGATGCTCTACGAGAGTGCCCGGCAGCGGCATGCCCAGCTTGCCAGCGGGAGCCGCGCATGAGCGCCGGACTCGATCCGTACCGCGACTGGCTGCGCAGCCGCCTCAGCGAGGAACTCGGCGTCAAGGAGGCGCAGCTGATCATCCAGGGCGCCGTTCAGCGCCGGGGCTGGCCCGCCGTGCGGACGCTCGGCCCGAGGGACGTGGTCGCCGTGTTGCAGGACGTGTACGAGAAGATGCGCGAGCGCGTCGGAGACGGCCGCGCGGACAAGTGGCTGGAAGTCACCACGGTCGACCTCGCACGCTTCGCGGAGACCGTGCCTGTGCCGGCCAAGGGGGCCGCCGAGGGAGCGCTGCCTACGCCACCGCCGGTGCGCTGGGGCCGCCGGGCGCATGACCTGCCGCTGCTGCTGGCCCGCGCGCACTCGGAAATCGCGGCCCGCAGCCTCACCGCGATCCGGGCCAGCACGGTCATGTCGAGCCTGGAGCGTGCGGCGGAATGGGACGTGCAGGCCACCCTGGCCGAGGTTCGGCGCTGGGAAACCGAGGACCGCCTGACCCGCCTGAGGTCCGATCACGCGCGCATCGAGGTCGCGGATCAGGTGGCGGCGGCCGTCGCCCAGGCCCAGGTGCTGCGCCTCACGGTGCGGGAACTGGAGAATGCGGCCCGTGGCGGTCAGGCCGTGGATGGCCAGCTGGCCCACAACCGCCTGATGTCCACCCAGACCGACGCCTTCTTGGAGACCTTCACGCCCCTGATCGACATGACCGACGCGGACCTCGTGTTGCCGGACGTCGAGACGGACCTCGACAGTGCCCGCTTCTCACTGGGCGTGCCGCTGCACCCGAACGTGCTGCGCGCCCGCCATACCCTGAACTACGCGCAGTGGCAGGCAGGCGACGCCGGAGACGCCTCGCCCGGCGTGCTCCACGCGCAGCATGACCTCCATCTCGCGGAAGCCGAGGCCCGTGAGCAGCTCGACTCGACCCTCGAGAGTGCACGCCGCCACCAGGATCAGTTCAACACGCTGGCGGTGAAGGCTACGGGGCTGGATCAGCGCGCCGCTCGGCTGGCTGGTTCCGGCGGCGACGCCCTGAGCATCGCCCGCATTCGGCTGGAGTGGCGGCAGACCCGCAGTGCGGCGCGTATCCAGGCCCACCGGTTCCTGGAAGCCATCTGCTTCCTGGAAGGACTCGTCAGCGAGACCTGAGACCAACGGAGCGGTGAAGGGTTCCAGGTCGGTTCGCTCCTGGTCAGTCCGTTTTAGAAAGTCTCTGACGTAGGGATCAGTACCGCTCGTCCTGCCGGGGGGGCAGCCGTACGACGCTCAGCATGTACTGGCCAAGTGCCTGGATAGCCGCGTAGAAGCGCTCGAACTCCAAGGGTTTGACCACGTAGCTGGCGGCATTCGCCTGGTACGAGCGCATGATGTCTTCCTCGCCGGCACTGGTGGTCAGCATGATCACGGGAATGGTCATGAGGCCGGGATCGCGCTTCAGTTCCCCCAGCGTTTCCAGCCCGTTCATCCTGGGCATGTTGATGTCCAGCAGGATCACGTCCGGGCGCACGCCGCCGGGAGCCCGCAGGAGTTCAAGCGCTTCCACGCCGTCCCGGGCGACGCGCAGACGGTTGTAGACCCCCGCCTCGGCGAAGGCCTCCTGGGTGAGGAGGATGTCCGCCTCGCTGTCCTCGACCAACAGGATCTCGATCGGTAAGGGCGGGGTCGTGGACGGATTGGATGGGTTCATGACTGTCCTTGAGGCTGATGGGACGCGCCGGCCAGCCGAATGGCTGCGGTCGCCCCGTCAGGCCTGTATCCAGTGTGACGCCCGGATTCCGTAGGTGAGGGCACGTTCGCTTCACGCTCCGGTTACGGGGCCTTGAGGGCTTCTTGACCTGCGGTGCGTGGAGGAGCGGTCGTTGGAGCCCCTGCGGACTGGAGCAGGAGTGCCGATCGAACGCGGAAGGCCGCACTAAGCTGACGGGCGTGAATCTCCTCCAGCACTCTTTACTCGGCGGCACGTCGTTCCGGAGTGTGGCTGACCTGCTCAGCGGCCTGAACTGGCACGAGGCGGCCCGCAAGACGCCGGGCGTGCCGTACACGCTGGCCGGACTGATCTACCACCTGTCGGTCACGCAGCGGGCCAGCCTCGATCTGGCGAGCGGACGGGCCGAGACGTGGCCGGACGCCCTGTCCGTCTGGCCGGACCACTCCCCGACCCGCGCGGAGTTCGAGGAACGCCTCGGCGACCTGCAGGCGGGCCTGGCCGAGGCGCAGGTGCTCGCGGAAGATCCGTCGCTGCGCGCCCGCGAGATCCTCGCAGATCTGGCCGTCCACAGCGCCTACCACTGGGGGCAGGTGGCCCTGCTGCGGCGGCTGTACGGCACCCTGCCGGTGCCCGGCCCGGCGTGACGGTCATTGTCGGCAGCACCAACCCGGCGAAGGTGAACGCCGTGCGGGACGTGTTCACCACGCTGTACCCGGAACTGGAGGTGCGTGGCGTGGCGGCGGCCAGCGGCGTTCCAGACCAGCCGCTCGGCGTGGCCCAGACCCGGCGCGGGGCGGTCCAGCGGGCCAGGGCGGCGCTCGGCGTCGAGGGAGCGTCATGGGGCCTGGGCCTGGAGGGCGGCGTGCGCTTCGAGGGGCGGGGGGCGTGGCTGTTCGGCATCGTCGCGGCGGCGCGGCCAGGCGAACCAGTTCACACAACCCGCAGCGCGGAACTGCTCCTCCCGGAGCACGTGGCAAGGCGCCTCCGGGCGGGCGGGGAGCTCGGGCCGGTCATGGATGACCTGCTGGGAACCGTGGATATTAAGAAGGGCGTGGGGACGGTGGGGGCCTTCACGCGGGGACTGGTCACCCGGCCGCAGGTGTGGTCGCAGGCCGTGGCGCTCGCCATTGCGCCGCTGCTCACGCCCGAGCTGTACGGCGTCCGCTAAGCTGCCCGGATGACTGCCTCCGACGTCAAGGTCAGCGACAACGAAGCCCGGCACCGCTACGAGATCAGCGTGGATGGACGGGTGGCCGGGTACGCCGAGTATCAGGACGTGGCGGGAGCGCGCATGATGCCGCACACCGAGATCGAGGAGGGCCACGAGGGGCAGGGCCTGGGCGGCACCCTGGTGCGCTTCGCCCTGGACGACATCCGCGCGCGGGGGGTGCATGTCCTGCCCATGTGTCCCTTCGTGGCGTCGTTCATGCGGGACCACCGTGAGTACGCCGATCTCGTTCAGCCGGGGCAGCGCGCGGTGTTCGGCCTGTGATCCGGTGTGGGCGGGCCTAACGCTTGTTAGGCTGGAACCATGTCCTGGCTCCACACCCGTCAGATCGGTTCGTTCCGCGTCACGTCCCTCACGGACGGCCAGTTTCGGCTAGACGGCGGTTCCATGTACGGCACCGTTCCGAAGGTGCTGTGGTCGCGCGTGACGGTTGCCGATGAGCACAACCGCATTCCCCTGCGCGTTAATCCGCTGCTGATCCAGCAGGACGGCGAGAACATCCTCGTCGAGACCGGGTTGTGGGACGGCGGGGGTGAAAAGTTCGACTCGATCTATGCCGTGGATCGCGACGAAACCGTGTTCCGGGGTCTGGCGGCGCTGGGGCTAGGCCCCGAGGACATCACTACCGTGATCTGCACTCACCTGCACTTCGACCACGCAGGCCGCAACGTGACCGCCCTGGGCGACCCGACCTTCCCCAGGGCCCGCTACGTGGTGCAGGCGCAGGAACTCGACGATGCCCGGCATCCGCACGAGCGCAGTCGGGCCAGCTACGAACCGGAGACCTTCGAGCCCATCCTGCACGCCGGGCTGTTCGACGTGATCGACGGCGGGCATGAGCTGCGACCCGGCCTGAGCGTTCTGCCCCTTCCCGGCCACACGCGCGGCATGCAGGGCGTGGTGCTGCGGGATGGGGGCCAGACCCTGGTGTGCGCCGCAGACCTGCTGCCCACGCTGAACCACGCACCGCTACCGTACATCATGGGTTTCGATCTGTACCCGGTGCAGACGCTCGAGACCCGCAAACGCTATTTCCCGCAGTGGCTGGAGGAGGGTGCGGTGATCTGCACGCCGCACGACCCGCTGGTGGCGTTTGCCCGGCTGACCCTGGGCCCGAAGGGGGCCTTTCAGGCGCAGCCGGATCAGGTTGCCGTCTCCCCCTGACGGACGGGGCCGGGCATCCGCCATGATGCTGACGTGCAACTGTTGAACACCGTGTAGTGTGGCCCGGTATGAGCGCCGTGCCCGCAACCAGCCTGTCTTCTGAATCGATCAAGTCGCCGGCGCGAGAGATCGCCGGAATCGCCGTCCCCGTCAGCCTGGAAATGGTCATCCAGCTCGTCCTGGGCTTCATCAACCAGGTCATCGTGGGTACGCTCGGGGCCGTCTCGGTCGCGGCGGTCGGCCTCAGCGGCAGCCTGGGCTTCCTGTTCTTCATCACCCTGGGCGCGCTCGGAAGCGGCACCAGCATCCTCGTCGCACGGCGGGCCGGAGCCGGTGACCGGCACGGCGTGAACACCGTCATGACCGTCACCACCGCCCTGAGTGTGGTGCTCGGCGCGTTGATCACTGGCGCCGTGTACTTCCTGGCTGGCCCGCTGCTGGGCCTCGCGGGCGGCGCGGCCGACGTGACGCGCGTCGCTACGCCCTACCTGCAGGTATTGATGGTCTCACTGGTGCCGGGCATGCTCGGCTGGGTGTTCAGCGGCGCCCTGCGCTCGCTCGGCCACGCGCGTACGCCGCTGGTCGCCACGATCCTCAGCGTCGCCATCGAGAGCGTCCTGGCGTACTCCCTGGTGTTCGGCGTCGGCCCATTCCCGCAGCTCGGGGTCGTGGGAGCCGCGTGGGCCATCGTCGTGGCCAACACCTTCAAGGCCCTGTACCTCGCCGCGCAGATCTACGGGCCGCGTCATCTGGCAGAACTCCACATTCCGCCCCCGCGCTCGTGGCGCGAGGTCGCTGCGCCCCTGCTGACCCTCACTGCCCCCATCGCCTTCACGGAGTTCGCGTGGAGCCTCGGCGGCTTCCTGTACGCCGCCGTGTTCGCCCACGTGGGCACACAGGCGCTCGCGGCCAGCCAGATCTCCGCGAACCTGGAAAGTGTGTTCTTTATCTCCTCGTTCGGCCTGATGAGCGCCGCCACCGTGTTCATCGGCCGCAGCCTGGGGGCCGGGGACGCCACCGCCGCGCAGGGCTGGCTGCAGCGCATCCTGCGGGCGGGACTGATCACGGCGCTCGTCAGCGGGGCGCTCTACGCCCTGAGCGCCCTCGCCGTGCCGGTGCTGTTCCCGCGCGTCGGCCCGGAGGTGCAACAGCTCGCCGTGATCGGCATCCTCATCACGGCCGTGAGTCAGGTCGTGAAGGTGCGGAACATGATCATCGGCGGCGGGGTGCTTCCCGGCACCGGCGACGGCAAGGGCGTCCTGATCGGGGACGTGGTCGGGGCCTTCGTGATCGGCCTGCCGCTTGCCATCTTCCTCGGGCTGTACACGCCGCTGGGCGCGTGGGGCGTCTTCCTGGCGCGTGGGCTGGAAGAAGTCAGCAAGGTCATCATCTTCGAGTGGCGCCGCCGCCGCGTGGACTGGCCTCGACTGGCCCATGAGCAGGCCGGAACGGTGGCCGTCGCGGCCCACTGAACCGAGGTCAATCGGCCGGAACCGGCTGGATGGAGGCCGGGCGGATCGCACGTTTGATTCGCCCGGCCTGCTGCATGGCCGGCCGCTCGACCAGCCGGTACATCAGTTCGGCCACCGGGAAGGTCAGCGTAAACGAGACCAGCAGCAGCCACGGAATGGACAGCCGCTCGGCCCCGAGCCGGACGACCAGCGTGAGCACCAGCGTGTGGTACAGGTACAGGCTGTAGCTCACACGGCCCAGCCACTCTGGCACCGGGCGCTCCAGCCAGGTACGGAACGGCGCCCAGCCCATCGCCAGCGCCACCAGCATGGCCGAACCGAAGAGCGTCACCGTGTCGTTGACCGTCGCCCGCAGCCAGCCCACGTCCGGCTGCCAGCCATACCACTGCACGGGGATCAGCAGCAGGGTGGCGGCCAGGACGATCGCTGGCACCGGGGTCGGCCAGCGGGTCACCGTGCGCGCCACCAGACCATGATGCCGTGACAGCCACGCGCCCAGCACGAACATCGCGAGGTACCGCAGCAGATTCGTGGCGATGTCCCCGGTGCCGAACACGTAGTGTGCGGCCAGCAGGAGCACGCACAGCAGCGGCGTGAAGATCCGGTGCTGCCGCGCCAGCAGCACCACGACCGGCAGCAGCAGCGACAGCCACATCTCCCATTTCAGGCTCCACACGACTGGCAGGAACGCCCACTGGGTCAGACCCTCGTCCATCCGGCCCAGCATCAGCACGTGCTGCACGTAGGCAGGGACGCCCGCTTCCTTCCAGATGTTCTCGAACCACCCGCTGGTGCCATTCACGGACGCCCACCCCAGCCGCC
This sequence comes from Deinococcus sp. KSM4-11, assembly GCF_004801415.1. Taxonomy (NCBI): domain Bacteria; kingdom Thermotogati; phylum Deinococcota; class Deinococci; order Deinococcales; family Deinococcaceae; genus Deinococcus; species Deinococcus sp. KSM4-11. The sequence continues at coordinate 646,690 of NZ_SSNX01000001.1, forward strand.
AGAACGCCAGCGCGGCCAGCGTGACCGCCACGATGAACGGCACCCACACGCGCCACACGCGGCGCACCACGAAGTTCAGCATGTCGAGTTCCTCGCCACGCCACACCGGGAGCGTCAGCACGAACCCCGACAGCAGGAAGAAGAACGACACCGCCTCGCCGCCCGCCCAAAACAGGTGCAGCGGCGTGAACGACAGCCAGTCGAACCAGCCGCCCACACCCGTTTTCGTGGGGAACAGGTCGGGGAAGACCAGCAGGTGATGGTGAATGACCACGACCAGAGCCGCCAGTCCGCGCAGACTGCCCAGTGCATTGAAGCGCATGCCCGATTGTAGGCACCCGCACAGGGTGGTCTGCGGACGCCGCCTAGGAGGTCTGGAGCACGTTCTGGAGATCCGTGACGTTCAGGCCCTTGGACCGGGCATCCAGCGCCACCTGCCCATCTTTCAGGGCCACGATCCGCTGACCGAGGTGCAGGGCCTCGTCGAGCTGGTGGGTCACGAAGACCACAGTGACCTTCTGCTGCCACCAGATGCCCAGCAACTCGTCGGCCAGGGTCGTGCGCGTCTGGATATCCAGGGCGCTGAAGGGCTCATCCAGCAGCAGCAGACCGGGCTTCACGGCCAGGGCACGCGCCAGACTGACCCGCTGGCGCTGACCGCCCGACAGTTCGTGCACGCGGCGATCGGCGTAGCCGTCCAGCCCCACAAGTTTCAGCGCCTCGGCGGCGCGCACGTTGCGGTCGGCGCGTTTCAGGCGCCTGAGGCCGAACTTCACGTTCCCGGCCACGTCCAGCCAGGGAAACAGCGCACTTTCCTGCTGCACCAGCGTCAGGCTGTGGTGTGGACCGCGCACGGCCTCATCGCCCAGCCGGATCACGCCCTGCTGCGGGCGCAGGAACCCGGCCAGCAGGCTCAGGAGGGTGCTCTTGCCGCTGCCGGACGGGCCGACCACGCACAGGAACTCGCCAGGCTGCACGTGCAGGTCGATGGGCCCCAGACCCACACGGCCCTTGTAGTGGTAGCTCACTCCGTCGAGCGTGAGGCTCGCACCCGGATGCGCGGCGAGAGTGCTGTCCTCCATCCCGGTCACGGCGGAGGTCGCGGTGGGGGCGGGGTCGCGTTCCACGGTTGAGGTCATTGTGTCACCTCCAGGCCATAGTCCCGCCGGACGCGGGCTTCCACGGTGCGCAGCAGCAGGTCGAACACGCCGCCGATCACGCCGATGATGATGATGGTCGCCAGCACCAGCGCCACGTTCGCCGTGTTCCGCCCGACCTCCAGCTGCTCACCCAGGCTCTTAGAACCGGCGATCAGCAGTTCCCCGCCAACCAGCGCCCGCCACGCAAAACTCCACGCGGTTCTCAGGCCCGTCAGGACGCTGGGGACGGCCGCCGGCAGCAGTACCCGCCACGTCAGGGCCGGTCCACGGGCGCCCAGGGTTCGCCCAGCGATCCGCAGCGCCGGAGGGACGTTCAACAGCGCGCCGGACACCGCCAGCGCCACAGGAATGAAGCCCTCCAGGATCACCACGAACAGCACCGCGCGCTCATTCAGGCCCAGGAACAGGATCGCAAACGGGACGAAGGCAATGCTGGGCACGCTCTGGATCCCGGTCAGGTACGCCCCCAGCGCAGAACGTACTGGCGGCCACGCCCCCATCAGCAGGCCAACCAAGCCGCCCAGCACGACCGCCGCCGCGTACCCGGTCAGCACCCGGCGCAGGCTGCCTGCAATGGCGGCAAGCAGCTTGCCATCCTGCGGGCCGGTGCCCCACAGACCGTATGCCACTTCCGTCCACACCGCGTGGGGGCTGGGAAACACGTAGGGCGGGTAGACCTTCAGGATGTCGGTGACCAGCCACCACAGGCCCAGGATGACCAGCAGCCCCAGCAGTTGCCACAGCGCAGTGCGCCAGCGGCTGGAGGGGGTACTGGGCGGAGCGAAGGAGTCGCCGGGAGTGCGGGAGGCCGTCATGGGGTTACTTCCGTATGAACGGGGCGAGATCCGGGGCGCTGCGGGCGTACCCGGCCTCGACGTTCAGCGCCGCGTACTCCTTGAGGGCGTCCAGATCCAGTGCGGTCGTGAAGCGCGTGCGGGCGAAGGCACGCTGGAGCACGCGCAGATCGATCTTGTCACCGGTCAGCTTCTCCAGCTGGCTGTTCACGGCCGTCTGTGCCGCCGCCGGATTCTTGGTCAGGTAAGCCACCGCCTCGGTGTGCGCCTTCAAGAAGGCCGCCACGAGGGTGGGGTTTGCGTCGGCGAACTTCGCGTTCACGATCACGATGGTCGTGGGGTACTTGCCGTCGCGCCACACGGTCTTCTCGCTGCCGATCACCTTGTTGCCCTGCGCCTCGAGGACCGCGCCCCAGGGTTCGGGCACCAGCGTCGCGTCCGCGCGCTTCCCGGCAAAGGCGGCGAGGGTGTCGGCGGGCGGAATCGGCACGATGGTGACGTCCCCGCCGTCGCTCTTGGACTTCAACCCCTGCTCCTTGAGGATGTGGCGCAGGCTGATGTCCTGCGTGTTCCCCAGGCTGGGCACCGCGACGGTCTTGCCAGCCAGATCCTTATACGACGTGATGCCGCTGTCCTTGCGGGCCACCAGCACCGCGCCGGCCTCGGACGCGCCGGCCAGGAACTGCACCGGCATGCCGCGTGCCGCCGCGCTGATCGCCGGGCCGGGGCCGACGTAGGCGATGTCGATCTGCCCAGCCGCGAAGGCCTCGGTCAGCGTCGTGCCGGACACGAACTGCTTGGGATCGAGCTTCACGTTCCCCAGCGCCTTCTGGAAGGTGCCGCGCTCCAGGCCGATCAGGGCGGGCGCGTGGGTGAGGTTGGGGAAAAACCCCAGCCGGACGGTGGTCGCGGACTGGGCAGTGGCATGGGGCGTCAGGATCAGGATGGCCGCCAGGGCGGCCTGGGACGCTCGGCGGGTCACGGGCAGTGGGAACAGGGAACGGCGCATGGGCTCCTCCTTGAGAGATGTGCAGCGGCAGATCGGGCGCGAGTCCTGCGTATGGTGACGGCCCAGTTCATGAAGAACCTGTGATAAGCACCGGGCGGATCTTCAGGATTGTTAGCCGGGCGGTCAGCCAGCGTTCTTGTACGCGCGGCGCAGCACCTCGGCCACTTCCGGACGGGTGAACTCGCGCGGCAGATCCTCGCCGGCACGCAGTTTCTCGCGCACCTTGGTGCCGCTCAGGATCAGGTGGTGGCTGCTGTCGTGGGGGCAGGTGCGGGGGCTCACGAGTTGCCCGCAGGACTGGCAGTAGAAGGTGTGCTCGAACCGCAGGATGCGCATGCCCAGTTCCTCGGCCGTGAACGCGCGGAAGATCTCCTGCGCGTCATAGGTGCCGTAGTACGAACCGACGCCCGCGTGGTCGCGTCCCACGATGAAATGGGAGGCCCCGTAGTTGCGCCGGGACAGGGCGTGCACGATCGCCTCGCGCGGCCCGGCGTAGCGCATGGCGGCCGGATACACGCTCAGCAGCGTGCGGGCCTGCGGGTAGTACTTCTCCAGCAGCACCTCGTAGGCCTCCACGCGGGTCGCGGCGGGGACGTCGTCGCCCTTGGTGGTGCCCACCAGCGGGTGCAGCAGCAGGCCGTCCACCAGTTCCAGGGCCACCTTCTGCAGGTACTCGTGTGCGCGGTGGATCGGGTTGCGGGTCTGGAAGGCAACCGTGGAGCGCCAGCCGCGCGCCTCGATCACCTGGCGCACCTCGGCGGGCGTGCGGTGGTGGCTCGGGAACGCGCCGCGCGGCACCTCGAACAGCGTGACCGGCCCCGCCAGGTTCACGTCGCCCTGGGCATACAGCGCGGCCACGCCGGGGTGCGCGGCGTCCTCGGTGCGGTAGACCTCGCAGGCTTCCCAGCCCTTGCGGGCGTCGTAGTGCTCCTGGATGTCCAGCGTGCCCACGTCCTGGCCGCCGAAGGTCAAGACGACCGTACCGCTCAGGCGGGCGGCGTCCTCGCGGGTCACGGGCAGCGTGATGGGAATGCTCCACGGCGTGCCGTCCGCGAGGCGCATGCGCTCGATGATCGAGGTGTAGTCGGCCTCGTTCACGAAGCCGGTCAGCGGCGAATACGCGCCCGTGGCGATCAGTTCGAGGTCGGCGTACGACCGTTCGCTGATGTCGATGCGGGGCAGGCCGAGCAGGCTGGCCGGGTCGAAGTCGTGACCGGGGCGGCGGACACGGTTCACGAGCGTGCCGCCGAGCGGCGTGGGCAGGGTGGAGGTCTCGGTCATCAGCGTGGGCATGGGGTCTCCGGGTCTGGGCTTCAGTGGATGAAAGTGGTCAACTGGTTAGGGAAAAAAAAGGGATGGATCAACCCAGGAAACATCGCATTCGCAGGCCGGGCATCATAAGCGGTTGTCTCCGGCCCACAGGCCGCACTCGGTCTTGCCCTTGCCGGCCCAGCGGCCCGCGCGGGCGTCCTCGCCGGGGCGCACAGCGCGGGTGCATGTCCAGCAGCCCACGCTCAGGAAGCCGTCGAAATACAGGGGGTTCACCGGCAGGTCGTGCTCGGTGGCGTACGCCTCCAGCTGCTCGCGCGTCCAGTGGGCGAGCGGATTGACCTTCACGCGCGCTCCACTGTCCTCCACGAAGGGAATATCGGCGCGGGTGCTCGCCTGATCGCGGCTGCGGGCGTTCAGCAGCGCCGAGGGTGAGTGCTGCCGCAGGTAATTCTGGAGGGGCGCGACCTTCCGCACCGCGCAGCAGGTGTCCGGATCGCTCGCGTACAGCGCCGGATCGGTCTGGCCGTCCTCGGGGTGGGCGCCGGCGTTCAAGGTCACGAATCTCAACTCGGGGTACCGCGCGGCCAGCCGGTCGCGGGTCGCCAGCGTCTCGGGGAAGTGGTAGCCCGTGTCCACGAACACGACGTCGCCCCGGTAGCCCGCTCGCACGGCCAGATCGATCAGCACCACGCCGTTCAGGTTGAAGGCGCTGGGCATCAGCACGTCCGGGTGCGCGGCCATCGCCCAGCGGATCACGTCCAGCGGATCCGTCTCCGCCGTGAAGGCCTCCGGGCTGGGCACGGGAAGGCCAACTTGCAGGAGCGGACGGGCACCATCCGAGATGGTCATAGCCCCAGCCTTCCCAGGAGCTGCTGGATGCCGTCCGTCACGGAGATCTTGTGGGTTTCGAGGTGCACGTCCGGAGCGTCGGGCTTCTCGTACGGGTCGCTCACGCCGGTGAAGTGCGGAATCTCGCCGGCGATGGCCCTCAGGTACAGGCCCTTCACGTCACGCTCGGTGACGACTTCCAGCGGCGCGTCCACGAACACTTCCAGCGCGCTGGGGAACGAAGCCAGTACCTCGCGCCGGGTGTCGGCATAGGGGCTGATGGCGCTCACGAGCACCGTCACGCCGTGCTTTGCGAGCAGGCCCGCCACGAAGCCGATCCGGCGGACGTTCGTGTCCCGATCCGCCTTCGTGAATCCCAGGCCCTTGCTGAGGTTCTCGCGCACGGCGTCGCCGTCCAGCAGTTCCACGGCCACGCCGCGCGCCTGAAGTTCGGCGTACAGGGCGCTCGCCAGCGTGCTCTTGCCCGCACCGCTCAGGCCGGTGAACCAGACCACGCGGCCGGTACCGATGGCGCTGCGCTCGGCGGTGGCAGTCACGCCGTCACCAGGGCCTTGTGCCCGTTCAGGACGGCATCCGGCGCGAAGTGCTCATGGCCGATGCGGTCGCTGTACTCCACGAAGCTCTCGCCCGGCTGCTTGTTCGCCTGGAACTCGGCCAGCACGGCGTCGGTGTACTCGTTCAGCCGCTCGGCGGGCACGGCCCCCTTGAGTTTCGTGCCGGTGCGCTGCGCCTGCCCGATGCTTCCGGCCAGATGCACGTTGTAGACCTCGTGGACGGTGCCGTCCGGATCGGTCTTGTTCGCGCCCATGAAGCCCAGGTCGGCCACCTGGTAGCGCGTGCAGGCGTTGCTGCACCCGGTCAGGTTGATGGTGAAGGGCACATCCAGACCGCTGAACTTCGCCTCGATGTGATCCACGAGGTTCGCCGTGCGCTCCTTGGTCTCGGTTAGCGCGAGGCGGCAGAACTGGTTGCCGGTGCACGCGATGGTCGTGCCGCGCAGCGTCGTCTTGGGCGCAAGGTCAAGAGCGGCCAGCTCGGCGCTTAACGCGGCGACGTCCGCCGATTTCACGTGCGGGATCACCATGTTCTGGAAGGCAGTGGTGCGCAGCACGCCCTTGCCGTAACGGTCGGCCAGATCGGCCAGCGCGCGGGCCTTGTGCGGGTTGATTCGGCCCACGGTGGTCGCCACGACCACATAGTTCAGGCCGTCCGCCTGCGGATTCACGCCCAGCACGTCGTTGCCGCCGAAGCGCGCGGTGGGCGCGGCAGGGCCGTCCGTGAGCTTGCGGCCCAGGTACTCAGTCTCGACGATCTCGCGGAACTTCTCCACGCCGATGTCCTTGATCAGGAACTTCAGGCGGCTCTTCTTGCGGTTCTGCCGGTACCCGTGGTCGCGGTACGCGCCGGCGATGGCCCGGCCGACCTCCACGATCTCATCGGGGCGGATGAACACGCCCAGCCGCTTGGCGAGGTGGGCGACGGCGCCGAGGCCCCCGCCGACCCACACGTCGAAGCCGACCTCCCCGTTCACCCGGTGGGCCAGGAAGCCGATGTCGTTGATCATGTGGATGCCTTCCAGCTCGGGCACCGCCGTGAGGCTCATCTTGAACTTGCGCGGCAGATCCTGGAAGTCCGGATTGCCGGTCAGCGTGCCCTCCATCGCGTGGGCCAGCGGGCGCACATCGATGATCTCGCGGGCATCCAGACCAGCCAGGGGCGAGGCGATGACCGCGCGCACGGTGTCGCCGCAGGCTCCCTTGGGGTGCAGGCCCAGCGGCTCCAGCCGTTTGAAGATCTCCGGGATCTTGTCGATGGTCAGCCAGTGGAACTGGAACGCCTGACGATCCGTCACGTCCAGGAAGCCCCGGCCGTATTCCTCGGCGATGTTCGCGACCTCGCGCATGGTGGCGGTGGAGAACTCGGCCGCCGGAACGCGCACGCGCATCATCAGGAAGCCGTCCTCCTGGGGGCGCTGCGGGTAGACGCCCGCCCACTTCAGCAGATCGATGCGCTCAGGGTCGATGAAGCCCTGGGCGGCGTACTGCGGAATCAGGTCGAAGATCTCGAAGGGAGGAAGTTCTTTTTTCAGGGTCTCGATGTCAGACATGGGCAGGCTTTTCCTTTGACGTCGCGGTGGATCGGGGCGCGTCAGCGCTTCAGGACGGTGTAGCGGAGGCGGCGGTACTGGAAGTACATCAGGCAGCCCATACAGATCTTCTTGGACAGGTTCAGGGCGGCCAGCGCGATCACGATAAGGCCCAGCCCCGCTCCGACCCCGCTCAGGCCAGCGAAGGTGAACAGCGCGGAGGCGAGCAGGAAGGTGCCACCCACACCCTGCGCGAACTGGTGCGCGCGCGGATCCTCATCGACGACCTCGGGCTTCAGGCCCAGCGGGCGGCCGAGCAGGCGGTACGCGGCACGCATGGGCGAGACGTCCGGGGCAATCGCGCCGACCAGCATGGCGGCGCCGAGCACCAGCGTGAACACCGGCAGCGTCAGGAGAACCGCCAGCACGGTCACGGCGATCACCGTGACCTGATTGAATTTCAGGGCGCTGAGATCTGTGCGGGCCGGGCGCGAGACGGCAGGAGAGGGCGAGGTAATCATTGATGAAAAGAGTAATCTTCTAAAGCCGACAAAACAAGTCAACTGATCACCACTGTCTGGACGACTGGCGTCACTGCCAGAGAAACGCCGCCTTCAACTTCTGGGCTCGTCACATGGAATGTTGCAAGCGTCGCAAAAGTGGCCCGAGCTTCACGTGTCGAGTGGATCTGGCGTTCTGCACAGATAAAAGATGTCCTGCCCACCTTGAGGCAACTTTCGGAGCCAGCGGCCCGTACTGTGAGCGCAGGCACCATCTCGCCACCCGACCCGGAGGACTGCCATGATCTCGACTCCACCCCCAGCTCCCCATCGCCCCAAGGCACGCCGCTCGCCGGTGGCCGCCATCGCCCTGACCGTGCTGGTCGCCCTGGGTGCCGTGGCGGGGGCCACCGCCATCTTCGCCGGACGCACGCAGGTTCTCGCGCAGGATCTGACCATGCAGCTGAATTCGGCGGCCGGGGCCACCGGCATGGTCACCGTCACCCAGACCGGCTACCAGCGAGGGCTGACGGCGTCCACCCAGACCATGACCGTCAGCGTGCATCCCCAGGGCAGCGACGCGCCGCTGGATGTGATCCTGACCAACCACATCCAGCACGGGCCGCTGCCCGGACTGCGGGGCGTGGGGCAGGCGATCATCGACACCGAGATCTCCTTCACCGATCCTCAGGTGCAGGCGGCGTACCTCAAGGCCTTTCCAACGCACCGGCCCACCCTGCATACCCTGGTCGGCCTGGGAGGCGGCACGAGAACCACGCTGAACGTCCCGGCCGGCAGCGTGACCGATCAGGGCACCACCGTCACGTGGCAGGCCGCGGACGGCACCCTGAACGTGGCTGGGCCACTCACCACCACGGCCATGTCCTGGCCAGGCCTGAAGGTGGTCGCCGGGGAGGGGAGCGCCACCATCGCTGGGCTGACTGTGACGGGCACGTCCAGGCGTGATCCGGCCAGCACCGTGCTCGGCACCGGCTCCGGCACTCTGGCCGTGCAGAAGGTCTCGGTCACGGGCAGCGGGCAGAACCTTGATCTGGGCGACATGAAGGTCAGCAGCGAGACCACTGAGGCCGGGGGGTACTACAGCAGCGCCGTGAAGTACGACGTGGCCACGCTCTCGGTCGCCGGACAGGTGCTGAACGATCTGCAGCTGCACCTGGGAGTAAACCACCTCGCGGGCGCCCCTCTCCAGCGGATCGTGACGCTGATGCAGAACGTTCAGAAGACGTCCGGGACGCCGGCCGTGACCAGCCGCGCGGTTCTGCCGGACTTCACGCCGGCCCAGCAACAGCAGCTCCAGAATGATCTGCTCGACCTCGTGAAAGGTCAGCCTGTGCTCCAGCTCGACCGCCTGAGCGTGCGTCGCCCCGCCGGAGATGTCGTCCTGACCGGGCAGGTCAGCATCCCCGGCGCCGCCACCCTGAGTGCCGAGCGATTAGCCCAGGTGGCACAGACTCCGGCCATGCTGGGCAGCATGCTCGCCATGAACCTCGATGTGCAGGGCAACGAGGCGGCCGTGACCGACCTCGTGGGCTCGTTCGGAGCCACCGGGGCAGACTTCGCGCGTAACATCCAGGCCATGGAGCAGGCCGGATATGTCACGCGCAGTGGCGCCCAGCTCAGCACCAAGCTGCGGGTTCAGGACGGGGCCTTCACCATGAATGGCAAGGCGCTGGGCCAGTAGGCCCGCGCGCCGTAGACTCGGGACATGACCACCCATACCGTGCATGTGGGCCGCGTGACCCGCGACCTGCCCGTCGTTCCTGTCGCCCCCGGCGTCAGCGTGGCCCTATTCAACATGCTGGGCGACACCGAGGTCACCGAGGAAGCCGGCCGTGAACTGGCGAAGATGATTCCGCCCGAGGTCACCGTGCTTGTCACGCCCGAAGTGAAGGCCGTGAGCCTCGCGCATGTCATCAGCCGGGAGAGCGGCAAACCGTACATCGTGATCCGCAAGACGCAGAAGCCCTACATGGTCAACCCCGTGGCGCGCGAGGTCGTGAGCATCACCACCGGGAAACCCCAGCTGCTGGTGCTGGACGGCTTCGACGTGGACAAGATCCGGGGCCACAAGGTCGCCATCGTGGACGACGTGGTGTCCAGCGGCGGCACCCTGAACTCGCTGCGGCAGATCATCGAGGAGGTCGGCGGCGAGGTCGCGGCGGTACTCGCCGTGTTCACGGAGGGCGACGAGCGCCCCGAGGTCACGGCCCTCGGTCACCTGCCGCTGTTCACGTGAGCGCGCCCGCATCCGCCCTGACCGTCCGCATCGGTGACGTCGAGCGCACCCTGCCCACCGTGCGCGCCGGCAACCTGGGCCGCGTGCCGCTGGTGGAATTCATCGGTGATCCGGAGTTCACGAACGCCGCTGCCCAGGCCATGCTCCCCCTGATCCCGGAGGGCACCGACATCCTGCTGACGGTCGTCACGAACGCGCTGCCGCTCACGCATGAACTCAGCGACCGCTCGGGGCTGCCCTACGTGTGCGCCCGCAAGAAACGCCGGACGTACATGCAGGCCCCGCTGATCCAGGACGTGCCCAGCCTCAGTCTGGGCGTGGCTGAAACCCTCTGGCTCGACGGGCCGCACGCCGAGCGGCTGCGGGGCAAACGGGTCGCCATCGTGCAGGACGTGATTGCCAGCGGGGGCACCGCGCAGGCACTCGCCCGGTTCGTCGTTCAGTCGGGCGGAACAGTCAGCGGGTACCTCGCGGCCTTCCGCCAGGGACAGCCCGTCATGCCCGTCGCGGCGTTGCAGAACCTGCCAGGCCGCTTGCCCTGACCTACTCTTTCTTCGCGAGCAGGCCCGGCAGGTCGTCCGCGAGGTGGCGCATGGGGAGGGCGAACACCGTGCGCGCCGGCTCGTTGGGCGCGGTGTTGCCTTCCTTCAGCATGGCGTACTGATCCTTCGTGATCGGCGGGTTGGGCAGCACCTGCATGAGCGGCACCGCCAGATTCATCAGCGCCAGCGGCACGGGCACGATGGGTTTGGACTTGCCCAGGGCCCCGAGTTCCAGTTCCAGCAGTTGCCGGAACGTGAACTCATCCGGGCCGGTGAGCGCGTAGGTCTGTCCGGCACTCGCGTCCGAGGCGACCGCGCTAGCAAAGGCCGCCGCCACGTCCTGTACGCTGACCGGCCGGAACGGGAATGATCCGTCGCCGATCTGCGGCACGACCGGCCCGGTGCTGACCAGTTCCCGCAGCACCCGGCCGAAGAAGTCATCCCCTGGCCCGAAGATCAGGCTGGGCCGGAAGATCGTGTACGGCAGGCCGGACGACCGCACGAGCGCCTCGGCCCGGCCCTTGGTGGCGCTGTAACCGCTGGCACTCTGCGGATCGGCTCCCAGCGCGCTCATGTGCACGTACCGCCCGCCGCGCGGCACGGCGGCCAGCACGTTACGCGTGCCCTCGACATGCACGCGCTCAAAGGTCTGGTCGCCCTTCTCCACGATGATCCCGACCAGATGCACGACGGCGTCCGGGTCGGCCTGGCCGACCGCCCGCTGGACGCTGCCCGGATCGGTCACATCCAGCTTCAGGGGATGGGCGCTGGCCACGGGCCGGCCGTCGCGGCTGCCCGCCCAGACCTGATGGCCCGCTTCCTGCAACGTCCGCACGACCGCTCCACCGACGAAGCCGCTGGCCCCCGTCACGAGTACCTTCATAGTTCCTCCTGACGGCCTGTGGCCGCGCCGGGCGATCTCAACCGGCTGGCGATCAGCGTGGCCGCCGCACCGAGATCCGGCCCGGAATGGATGCCCCGCAACTCGACGGCCAAGTCCGGCCGCTGGTTGATCAGCGCCCCACCCAGGAACAGGGGCAGGTTCAGGTCGTCCAGATCGTGGCGCTGCGCCCGCATGCCCGGCAAGGCCCACTCGCCCTGGAGGGCCAGCACGATGGCCGCCGCGCCACGGTGCCGGGCATACACGGCCAGGTCGCCCAACGGGGTGTTCGCACCCACGTAAGCGACACGCACGCCCCGGCGGCCCAGGACGAGTGTCAGCATCATCAGGCCCAGCTCATGCTGCTCGCCCGGCGCGCACGCGGCCACGACCAGCGGCCCAGCGGTGCCGGGCACATCCGTGGTGTTCATCATGGCGCCCAGCCGGGCCCGCAGGAAGGCGCTGGCCTGATGTTCGTGCGACACGGTGATCTCGCCCTTCTCCCAGCGCTCACCGATCTCGACCAGCGTGGGAGTGATCACATGCGCCAGTACGTCCTCCTGCGACAACTGTGTGTGGGCTTCTCCCAGAATGGCCTGAGCCCGGGCAGGATCCGAGGCCAGCAGCGCGGTCGTCAGGTCAGCGGCCAACGTCCCGGCGTCTGTCGCGACCCGGGAGCCCGACGGCAGGGGATCGAGACCCACCAGGGTCAGTTCCGCCGCGCGGCTGGCCGCGACGCCCTGCATCAGGTGGGCCTGCATCCGTCCGATCTCGACCACGTCCTGCGGCGAATACAGGCGGTAGCCGCTGCTGTTGCGTACCGGACGCGGAAAGCCGTAGCGCCGTTCCCACTGCCGCAGGGTGGTGGCCGGCACGCCGGTCTGCGACTCGACTTCGGAGGCCGTGTACATGGCGGTGTGCGGTGGGAGCGCGGCGACGTCCATTCCTGTCCATTGTTCAGGACGTGCGGCACTCCGATGGTAAGCATTCGTCCCCTCACCCGGATCCGGGCCGCATCTGCCGGACTGGGTGAACCTACAATGCAGCCCGGACGACCATGCGATCCCGCACCCAGACCCTTCCCGCGACCCTGCCCCTGCGACGCCTGTTGACGGTGTCGCGGCCCGCGTTGTGGATCAATACCATCGGCACCCTCGTCACGGGCGTATGGCTTACGGGCCGGTTGTACACCCTCGAGATCGACGTCTTACTGCTGCTGGCCTACCTGACGCTGCCCTTCAATCTGCTCATCTACGGCTTGAACGACCTGTGGGATCGTGAGGAAGACGCCCGCAGTTCCCGCAAGGGCGGCTGGCAGGGAGCGCGACTGGCCGACCGGGAAGCGGCCCCTTTGCTGCGGGCGACGCTGGCGTGGAACCTGCCGCCCCTGCTGGTGCTGGCCATCGTCCTCCCGCCGCGCGCGACGCTGGTCCTGGCCGTGGCGGCGGCGCTGTTCGCGGCGTACAGCCTGCCGCCCCTGCGCCTGAAAGCGCGCCCGGTTCTGGACGGGCTGAGCAATGTCGCCTACGCCCTGCCGCTGGCCCTCCCGGCCCTGGTGCTGGGTACGTCCGTGCCGTGGCTGCCGCTGCTCGCCCTGATGGCCTACTCGGTGGGAAAGCACGCCTTTGACGCCGTGCAGGACATCCCAGCCGACCGTCACGTGGGCACCACGACCATCGCCACCGCGCTCGGCGTGCGGGGGTCGGCGTGGTACGCGCTGGGCTGGTTCACGGTGGCGGCGGCCCTCCTTGTCCCAATTTCAGGTCTCACGGCGCTGGCGCTGGCCCTGGCCTGTGGTGGCATGGCCATCGCCCTCCTGTCCCGCCCTACGCCGGAGCAGGCGGCCCGCCTGTACCCGCTGAGCATCGTGACGCCATGGATCGTGGGCACCGTTGCAGGCGTGCAACTCGTGTACCTGCTGGCCCGTGGTCTGTGGCACGGCCCCTGACCTGTGTCCCAACTCCACTCTGTCGGTGTGATTGGGGGCGGCCTGGCGGGGCTGGCGCTGGCGGCCCTGCTGGCGCAACGCGGGCATAGTGTCACCGTGTACGATCGCGACCGCGCCGGCGGCAAGCTGCGCCGGGAATCTGTGGGCGGCCTGACCTTCGATACCGGCCCCAGCCTTTTCACCTTCCCGGACGTATGGCGCGCGTATCTGGCCCGCCTGGGTGAACGCGACCCGCTCGATCTGCGCCCGATTCCCGGCGGTTTGGGCATGCACCACACTCCCTTCGGTTCCGTGGCCCTGCCCGTTCCGGAAGGTCACGCCCTGTTCCACCAGTGGCAGCGGTACCTGAGGGCTGTGGCGCCCCTCAGACCCCACGTGACGGCCCTCCTGACGACTCCTCCCGATCTGGGCGATCCGACCTTTCGGCGGGCGTCATGGGCGCTGTTGCGGGTCATCGGGCCCCATCTGACGGCCGCCTCGTGGCTGCGTGACCAGAACCTGGCCCCTGCCCTTGAACATGCGCTGGCGACCCATGCCCTGAACGCGGGGCTCGCTCCCCAGGAGGCTCCGGCACTGTACGCCCTGATTCCTGGGCTGCTGAATGCCGAGGTCTTCGCTCCCGCCTTGGGGATGGGAACGCTGCTCGATGCCCTCCAGGACATGAACGGGCGGCGTGGCGTGGCCGTCCGCGAGGCCGCCGAGATCGTCCGCCTTCGGGACACCACGGTTACGCTGGCGTGTGGGGAGGCCACCAGGCATGACGTGGTGGTCAGCGCCATCGATCCGGTTCGACTCGCGGCCCTGCGGAACCGGTCGCTGGGCAGTCCGGTGGCCCGCCGAACCGTGAGCGGACTGGCGCTATACGTGGCACTGACCCGGCCGCTGCCGTTGCCCGCGACCAGCATCGTGGCTCCCGACGACTTCACAACCTTCCGGGAGGCGATGCGTGCCGGAGCCCTGCCGCCGACCACCCTGGCCCTGGTCCACCACGCCTTTCCACGACTGGCCGTACTGCTGAGCACCCCGGCCACGGGCCGATCCCTCGCGCCGGATCACCCGTGGGTACAGACCCAGCTCCACCGTCTGGAACGAATGCTCGACACACCCGGTCTGCGGTCGACTGGAGTGGACACAGTTGGTCTCTCGCCCGACCACTACGCAGCGGGGGGCCATCCCGGTGGAGCGATCTACGGCCTGGGCCTGCCGCCCTGGCGGGCCGGGCCGTTCCACCCGCAGCCCTACCGCGTGGCCCGCAACATGTGGCAGGTGGGCACAGGTGTCCATCCGGGCGGCGGGATCCCCGCCATTCTGGGCGGCGCGCTGATGGTGGACACGTTGATGGCCCGATGAACCGAATAGAAACAGCCCCCACGGAAAGTGGGGAGCTGCGGTGGTGGCCGACTTCAGTTGCCGGTGATGGCCTTGTAGGGATCGACCAGGCCGTAGCCGAAGTTATTGTCCTTGCCGGTCGTGCCGAGGTCCTTGGCGGTGCTGGTCAGCAGGTTCAGGAGCTGGGTGTTCGTCAGGGTGGGCTTGGCGGCCCAGACCACGGCGGCGGCGGCCGAAACGTGCGGGGTGGCCATGCTGGTGCCGTCGAAGTACTCGTAGTCGGCGGTGGTAACCGAGACCGTGCCGGTGGTCGGCAGTTTGGTCAGCAGGGACTGGCCGTCGGTCTGCTGGAGGCCTACGACTGGGATGGTATACGTATTCGTGAGGCTCATGCCCAGGGGGCCGGCCGCGTTGTTGTAGATCATCACGGCCTTAGCGCCACTGGCGCTGGCATTGGCGACCTTCTCCTCGAAGGTGCAGGTGCCGCGCGAAATCAGGGCGATGGTACCGGCCAGGGCCGCGTTGCGGGTGCTGGTGCCGCAGAATTCGTTGTTCCCGGCGGTGCCCGTGCCGTCGCCAGCCTTGACGATGGTGCCGGTGAAGGTGGTCTTGCTGGACTTGTCGGCGCCGGTCACGCCCGTGAAGGTCACACCGCCCCCATTGGCCGAAGCGGCCGCCCCCGCACCCAAGGGCACGCTGCTGAGCACGCCCACGCCGGGGCCAGACAGGTCAACCTGCGTGCCGAAGTTGCTGAAGCTCGCCTTCGCCAGGGTGTTGTCCACGGCGGCCACACCGACCACGTTGGTGTAGGCGGCCGGGTACGAGACGGCGGCGCCGTCGTTCCCGGTGGCCGCCACGATCAGGGCGCCCTTGTTGTACGCGGCGGTGTAGGCGCGCTGTTCGGTTGTGGTCTTGCTGCCGCCGCCCAGGCTCATGGAAATGACGACCTTGTCTTCGGCGCCGCCCTGTGATTTCAGCTGGGCCACGCACCAGTTCACGCCGTTGATGATCCCGGCGCTGCTGCCCGAGCCCGCGTCGCCCAGCACGCGCGCCATGTACAGGTCGGTGCCCGAGGCCACGCCGCCCACACCGTTCGCATCTTCGCCGGGTTGCAGACCGGCCGCTCCAGTGCCTGAACCATACTGCGCGAAGACCGTGCCGGACACGTGCGTGCCGTGGTGCGAGACGTCGTTCAGGGCGTAGGGGTCGTTCCGGTTGGCCTCGGTGGTCACGAAGTTCTTGAAGCCCTTGAGCTTGTGCTGGAACTCCGGGTGGGTGCCGTCGATGCCCGTGTCCGTGATGCACACGGCGACCTTCGTGGTGGCCGCGCCAGTGTACCCGGCCGTGCGGAGGGCCGGCACCCGCAGGGCGTTGTCGCCCCAGGTGTACTCCCCGTTGGGCGTGTAGACCGCCTGGGTGGTGATGGGCGTGCCGGTGCCCGGTTTGGCGGTGGCCTCAGCGTCCGTGGACAGGTGCCGGCTGCCCAGGGCATGATGCACGGCCTCCTGTTCCACATACTCGACGAGGGGGTTCGACCGGAGCTTGGCCAGCGCAGCGGGCGTGAGCCTTACTGCGGCGGCGCTGATGTCGGCCCACTGGCTGGTGACGACGCCACCTGCCGCGGCGATGGCCAGTGCCTGCACGGCCGCCTGCTCGCTGAGGCTCTGGGTGCCCAGGCTGGTCTGCTTGAAGCCCACCAGGTAGGCCGCCGTGCTGTCGGAGACGGCGGGTGCACTGGCGGCGGGCGACACGGCCGTCTGCTGGCTGCACGCGGCGAGGGTCAGGGCGAGGGTGGCGGCGAGCAGGGAGCGCGTGTGCTTCATGAATCCTCCGGAGAACGCAGCGAGGGACGACCGGGCCGACACAGGGCCGCCGTGGATCGACCCTCGGAGGGGATGCGGGCCTGAGCGTAGTGTTCTGAAACGGTTGAGCTGCAGTGAACTGGGGCGAATCCTAAAGTGATGTTCTGACAGTTCGTTCAACTTGTCTAGGTAGGATTGATCCCGGATCAAGAAAAACGGGAAAGCCCGCAGTTCACGATGTTTGGGGTGCGCCTGTAGTCATGGCGAATGACATGCCTTCACCGGTGCGGCTTTCCGAATGTGAAGGCTGATGCGGCGGCCATGTCTTTAGAACCCCAAAGGGCTCATGCACCGGAGGAAGTCATTCCCCCAGTGCATGAACGTGATCCCGCGCTGACCTACCAGCGTTCGGTCACCGTCTTGAGCTGCATGAAGTTCGCGAGGTAATCCGGGCCGCCCGCCTTGCTGTCCGTGCCGCTCATGTTGTATCCGCCGAACGGCTGCACACCCACGATGGCCCCCGTGATCTTGCGGTTGAAGTACAGGTTGCCGGCCTCGAACTCGTTCCGGGCCTGCTCCAGCCGGGCGCGGTCGCGGCTGCACACCCCGCCCGTCAGGCCGTACTCAGTGCTGTTGGCGATGTCCAGGGCGTCCTGCCAGTCCCGCGCGCGGATCACCGACACGACCGGCCCGAAGATTTCCTCCTGCGCCAGCCGCGCGTCACGCTTCACGTCGCCCACGATGGTGGGCTGCACGTAATACCCCTTCCTGCCGTTGGCCTCGCCGGTGGCTTCCCCACCCGTCAGCACGGTGCCCTCGGTCGGCGCGAGCTCCAGATAGCCCTTGATCTTGTCGAAGCTCATCTGGTTCACGACCGCCGTGACGTTGGCGTTCTCCTCGCCCGTCCCGACCTTCAGCGCCTTCGCCCGCTCCACGAACCCGTTCACCACCTCGTCGTACACGGCGTCCACCACGATCAGGCGGCTCATGGCCGAGCACTTCTGACCGTTGAAGCCAAACGCTCCCTGTACCGCCGCCGTCACGGCCACGTCCAGATCGGCGGTCTCGTCCACGATCAGGCCGTCCTTGCCGCCCAGTTCCAGAATGACCTTCTTGATCCACTTCTGGCCCGGCTGCGTCTTGGCGGCGACCTCATTGATGTGCAGGCCCACCGCGCGACTGCCCGTGAAGGTAATAAAGCGGGTCTTCGCGTGCGTCGTCAGGTACTCCCCGACTTCCTTGCCGACGCCCGGCAGGAACTGGAGCACCCCCGCGGGCATGCCCGCCTCCAGCAGGATATCCACCACGAAACCGGCGATCAGGCCGCTGTCCTCGGCGGGCTTGGCGATCACGCAGTTCCCGGCCACGATGGGCGCGGCCAGCATCCCGACGAAGATCGCGCACGGAAAGTTCCACGGCGAGATGCTCACGCCCACGCCCAGCGGCAGCGACATCAGGCCATTCTCCTCACCCTCGTACCACGTCGTCTCGGACGAGCCGAAGCCCGCGTACTTCATGGCGCTGCGGGCGTAGTACTCCAGGAAGTCGATGGCCTCGGCCACCTCCACGTCAGCCTCAGCGTAGTTCTTGCCGACCTCGATGCTCATCAGCGCGCACGCCTCCAGCCGACGGCGCTGGAGGATCGCGGACGCCTTCAGCAGAATGCGGGCGCGGGCGTCCACGTCCCACTTCTTCCACGACTCGAATGCCGTCCACGCGCCCTGCAAGGCCCGCTCGGCATCGTCGATCGTCGCCTTCGCCGTCGTACCCACCACCTCCGAGGTGTCGCAGGGGTTCAACGAGGTCAGCTTCTCGGCGGTGTCCACCCGTTCGCCGTCGATGATCAGCGGGTAGTGCTTGCCGACCAGCTCGTCACGAACCTTGTGGAGGGCGGCCTGGTAGGCCTTGACGTTCTCGTCCTTGGTGAAGTCGATGAAGGCCTGCGGGCGGTAGTCCTGGATTTTCAGCATGGTGGGGCTCCTTAGAATGACTCTTGCTTCGTCTTTGAAAAAATCGAATCTGCTTTCCGTCGAA
The DNA here is from genome assembly GCF_004801415.1 of Deinococcus sp. KSM4-11. NCBI lineage: Bacteria > Thermotogati > Deinococcota > Deinococci > Deinococcales > Deinococcaceae > Deinococcus > Deinococcus sp. KSM4-11. Next base: position 665,152 of record NZ_SSNX01000001.1, read on the forward strand.
CCGACTGATTTCCCAACCGCGCAGCTTTGAGAACGTATTCCCTCGATACTCCACTCAGCTCAATTATGGCGTGCAGCATGGATGACCGTAGTGATAGATCCTTCTCGGACAAAGCTACTGAAAAATAATTCTCCAGTTCATCATCGGTTAAGCGCTTGCGTTCACTTAGAGCAGTCTTAAAAAGACGCCATCTATAGTGCTCGGTGTTCCTGTCGTCTGCCGAAGAAAAAAGAGCGTATGTGGCCAAAATATTTTCTTCGCTGACGACCTTTAACCATGTAGCATTTAGCTCAAGTTCTTGGAAGACATCTTGTAAAGATCGTGAGATCACACCTTCAACCCTTCAACATCCCGCGCAGCACGAACATGACGTTTGCGGGGCGCTCGGCGATCCGGCGCGAGAAGTACGCGTACCAGTCGCGGCCGTAGGGGATGTACGCGCGGACGCGGTAGCCGGCGGCAGCGAGGTTCTTCTGGAGATCGCGGCGGATGCCGTAGAGCATCTGGAACTCGAAGGCGTCCTTGGAAATGCCGTTGGCGAGCACGAAATGCTGCACGTCACGGATGATGCTCTCGTCGTGCGTGGCGACGTTCACGTAATTGCCGGCCTTCATGTGGGCGTACACGAGCTTGCGGTAGCTGGCGTCCACGTCGGCCTTGACGGGCATGGCGACCGTCTCGGGTTCCAGGTACGCGCCCTTCACGATCCGCAGGTTGGGATGCAGGTCGTTCAGGGCCGCGCGGTCGGCCTCACTGCGGTACAGGTACGACTGGAGGACGCTGCCGACGTGTTCGCAGCCGAACTCGCCGATCAGGGTACGGAGTTGCGCCAGGGTGATGTCCACGCGCGGGTGGTCTTCCATGTCCAGGCACACGAACCCGCCGTATTCCTTGGCCCGGCCGACGATCCGGCGGGCATTGGTGAGCCCCAGATCCTCGCCGTTCACGGTCTTGCCCTGCCCGACGCTGCTCAGTTTCACGCTGACGTATGGCTTGATGCCCTGGGCGTGCGCGGCGTCCATGAGGTTCAGGACATTGTCGGCGAACTCGGTGCATTTCTCGGGCGAGTCGATGAATTCGCCGAGCAGGTCGAGGTTGCTGAGAATGCCGTCTCTGTCGAGCTCCCGCACGGCATCTAGGGCGGTCTGGATGCTCTCGCCGGCCACGAAGCGCTGGGCGACGCTCCAGCCGCGTGCACGGACGATCTTCTCGATGGCTTTCTGCCCGGCGACGGTTAGGACGGTCTTGCGGTACATCTGGTCGATCATTGGGTGGCTCCTAGGTCGTGCAGGACGAGGGTGGCGAAGGTGCGGACGTGCGTGCGTGCGGCCTCGCGGGCGGCGTCCGCGTCCCGGTCGAGGATGGTCTGGAGGAGCGTGGCGTGCTGCGCGGCCGTGTCCGGGTGGGCGTTGTACGTGCGGGTCTGGTGTTTGATCAGGGCCACGCGTTGTTCGAGGTCGCGGGCCAGGATGCCCAGCACCGTGTTGTGGGCCGCTTCCGTGACAGCGCGGTGGTAGGCGAGGTCGAGGCGGGTCTGTTCGCGGTAGTCGCTGCCCCGCGCGGCGTTCAGGGTGGCCAGGGCGGCGCGCAGGGTGACGGCGTCGGCGGCGGTGTGACCCGAGGCGGCCAGGGCGGCGGCCAGTCCATCGAGTTCCTCGCGCACCACGTAGGCGTCGCGGGCCTCGGCGGCGCTCACGGTGCGAACGCGCACGCCCTTGTTAGCTTCGGTGGTCAGCAGGCCGTCCTGGGTGAGGCGCATCAGGGCTTCGCGGATGGGGGTGCGCGACACGCCGAGTTGTTGTCCCAGTTCCACCTCGCCGAGCCGCTCGCCGGGGGCGATGTCGCCGTCCAGCAGGGCGCGGCGCAGGTGCTCGTACACGCCGTCGCGAACCAGGGTGGGACGCTCAAACGAGGTCATTGTGGATATTGTATACAATATTCTGACAGCAGGCAAGAGGGACGTGGGGAGGGATTACTCTTTGCCCGGTGTCCCCGAATCTGGGGTGGGCCGCTCCGTCAACCATTGCAGGGGCCGCAGCACGAACAGAAAGAGCAGCGTCGCGCCCGTGGCGAACACATACAGGTGCAGGCCACACGCCACGCCGACCCCGGCCGTCGCCAGCAGACTGGCGGCCGTGGTCAGGCCCCTCGCCCGCTCTCCCTTGCCCGACGAGAAGATCGTGCCCGCTCCCAGGAAGCTCACGCCACTCACCACCGCCGCTAGCACGCCCACCAGATCGAAGCGCACCCCGGTGGCCGGTGAGGCGTACTGCACGATCAGTTCTTCGGCCAGTACCACGAACAATGCCGCGCTGATGCCCACCAGCATGTGCGTCCGCAGCCCCGCGCCCGAGCGGTGCGCCTCGCGTTCCCAGCCGATCAGACTGCTGAGCCCGGCCGCAACCAGCAGGCCCGTCAGGAGCCGCAGCTCGGACAGAATGGACGGCCAGACCTCGTTCACCAGTTCAGGCTAGCGGCCCCGCTGGGTGGCGGCAAGGCTGGATGGCCCGGATGCCAGGCTGCAATCACGCCCTTCAATCCATCGTCACGGGTTCGATGGGGAAGATGCGCCCTGCGAGGTGCTCCAGGCCGCGCGTCCCGGCCCGTTTCTGGCAGCCGTCGGTGCCCACGCACAGGGTCACGTAGCGCGTCAGGCGGCGGCCAACGTGCACGCGGTACACGGCGGCCTCGCTGCGGCTGCGGGTGTAATGGCACAGGTCGCAGTGCAGGGCCTTGTTGCCCTTGGGATCCAGGGGCGTGAATTCGGCCAGCTGGTCGCCCTGCACCAGGGCCAGACGGCCGTCCGCGACCGGGTACAGGCCCAGGGTGGGCGGAGCCTCGGCCGGGTCTTGCCCGAAGAGTTCACGGTGGGTTTCCGGGAAGAGTTCCCGGAGCAGATCTCGGACGCTGTGGTCACGGCGATGCGCGTCACTCATTGTCGGCAGTGTACCCGCGCGGCCCCGGCGTGAGTGTGGATGCTGGCACAGCCCGGCGCCGGGTGCGCCGTTAGACTGCGGAATGTGAGGTCACGAACTGCCAACCGGAGCGGCATCGTCATCCGGCGGCGGGTGACGCCAGCCGGCGACATCATCGTGACGCTCCTGACTCCGCAGGGCAAACTGAAGGCCGTGGCGCGCGGCGGGGTGCGCGGTCCGCTGGCCAGCCAGCTGAACCTGTTCCACCACGTGGGCGTGCAGGTGTACCAGGGGCCGCACAACGACCTGGCCAGCGTGAAACAGGCTGTGCTGGAAGGAGCGTTGCCGAGACTGGCCGAGCCGGAACGCTACGCCTTCGCGCACCTGCTCGCCGAGTTCGCCGACGCCCTGTTCCAGGAGGGTGAGTTCAGCGATCAGGCCTTCGAGCTGTTCGCCGGGGCGCTGCGGGGTCTGTCCCACCAGCCCGATCCGGAATGGGTGGCCCTGGTGCTCAGCCACAAGCTGCTGGCCCTGGCGGGCTTCGTGCAGAATATCGGCCACTGCGCCCGCTGCCGCGCGCCCGAGCCGTCACATCCCGATCCGCTGGGCGGGCAACTGCTGTGCTCGGCGTGCTCCAGCCTCCCCGCGTACCCGCCCGAGGCCCTGGCCTTCCTGCGGAGCGTGGTGCGTCAGACCGTGCGGGTCAGCATGGACGCCCCCGTGCCACTGCCCCAACGCCCGGCGCTGTGGCGCGCGCTGGAGCGGTACGTCACCGTGCATGTGGGCAATGTGCAGTCGTGGCGGCAACTGCTGCCCACCACCCTGCCGGTGATCGACCGACCTGCCTGAATCCCCGAATCGACGCCCAGGACGGTGGCCCGACGGCTACCGGCCCAGAGCCGCAATCGCTCCGAGCAGGGCCACCGGCGCCGTCTCGGCCCGCAGGATCCGTGGCCCCAGGGTGACCGGCGTGGCGCCACGACTTGTCAGCGAGTCGACTTCCTGTGCGGTCAGACCCCCTTCCGGGCCGGTCAGGATCGTGACCGGCGACGACCAGTCCAGGGCGTCCGCCAGGCGGGTCACCGAGCCCGGCTGCGCGACATACAGCTCGCCCTGCCAGCGCAGCTCCCCGAGCGCGATCGGCTCCAGGACGGCCGGAATCACGGTGCGGCGGGACTGTTTGGCCGCCTCCTGCGCGACCCGCTCCAGCCGCTGGAGTTTCTGAGTGCCGATCTCCCGCGCGTCGGCCCGCGCCGTCACCAGCAGCTGCACGCGGGCCACCCCCAGTTCTGTGGCCGCCCGGACGACATCCACCAGCTTGTCCCCCTTGAGCAGCGCGACCGCGAGGGTCAGCGGGAACGGCGTCTCGGCGACGCCGTCAAGCACGTCCCCGAGCTGCAGTTCGGCGTGCAGGTCGTCCAGCGCGGTCACGGTCGCCTGCGCTTCTTGGCCCCGGCCGTCGAACACGCGCACGGTCTCGCCTACCCGGACCCGCAGGACGTGCAAGTGCCGCACTTCACCCGGCCCGAGCCGCATGACCGACTCCAGCGCCGGCACCAGCACCCGGTGCCCGTCCGAGGGGCCGGTGAGCCTCCGCTTCACCGGGGAGCGCAGGCCGTCACGAGCGCCCACTCACCGTCCTGCCGCACCAGGACATCCGTGACTCCTTCCCGGTCGAGCGCGTCCTGCACCAGCGGCAGTTTCCCGACCAAGATGCCCGTCAGCACCAGCGATCCCCCCGGCTGCAGGTGGGCCAAGTACTCGCCCGCCAGCAGGTCGTGCAGTTCCGCGTACAGGTTCGCGACCAGCACGTCGAAGATGCCGTCAGGCGCCGCGTGCTCGGGCAGGTCGCTGCCCAGCGTGCCCTCCAGGAAAGTCACGACTGCGCGCGGCACACCGTTGATCTCGGCATTCTCCCGGGCAATCGGGATGGTCTGCGGATCGATGTCCACGCCCAGCGCGGCCTGCGCCCCGAGCAGCGCGGCGGCGATGGCCAGCACGCCGCTGCCGGTGCCCACATCCAGCACGCGCTGGCCCTGCAGGTTCAGGGCTGACAGGGCTTCCACGGCCATGCGGGTGGTCGCATGGTGGCCGGTGCCGAAGGCCATGCCGGGCTCGATGATCAGCGGAAGCTGCCCGGCCGGTACCTCCGCGGTCAGCCAGGGCGGAACGATGGTCACCCGGCCGGCCGTCACGGGTTTCAGGTTCGCCTTGAATTCGGCCAACCAGTCCTGGTCAGCCTCCTGACGCCACTCGCCGTCCGCCACCTCGGCGGGGAGATCCGTGCGGCCGTCGAAGTACGCGCGGATCGAGCCGGCGCGTTCCTCCAGGCCGGTCGCGCCGGCGTCCCACAGCAGGTCGAGGTGGTTCTCACGGGTGTCGAAGGTGCCAGGCAGGTGGTACACGAGCATGCGCCGAGTGTACTGGCCGCCGTGCCATCGTCGCCGGGCCGCAGGCCTTACCCTGCCGGTCATGACCCGCGCCCTGTACCACGACCTGCCGCCCCGCCTCGACTTCACCGCCACGGTCACGGCGGTGGACGGTTCCCGCGCCCTGCTGGATGCCACGGCCTTCTATCCCGAGGGCGGGGGCCAGTCGGGCGATACGGGCCTCCTGCGGTGGAGTGGGGGAGAGGCGACCGTCACCGCGACGCGCAAGGACAAGGCCATGGGCCACATCTGGCATGACCTGACCGGCGCGGTTCCCGAAGTGGGCACTCCCGTGAGCGGTGAGGTGGATCCGGGCCCCCGCTGGCGGCACACGCAGCGGCATTCCGGCGAGCACCTGCTCGCCCAGGCCTTCGCGCGCGTGAATCCGGCGTTCGCGGTCGAGGCGGTGAGCATGACCTCGCCGGAATGCACCCTCGATCTGCGCGGCGAGCCCACCGAGGCCGACGTGCGCGCCGCCGAATCCCTGCTGCGTGAGACGCTGGGCCGGACGGACCTGCTCCTCCGCACGCCGGTCGTGGCCGAACACGACCTCCACGAGTACCCGCTGCGGCGCACCACGAAAGTGCGCGGCGAGGTGCGCCTCGTGATCTTCGAGGACGCTTTCGGCGCCCCGTTCGACGTCAGTGCCTGCGGTGGTACCCACGTGCCCCGCGCCAGTCTCGCCTCGCCTGTGGTCGTCCTGCGTACCGAGCGCATCAAGGGCGGCCTGACCCGCGTGGTGTTCATGGCGGGAGAGGAGGCGGCAGAGTACCTCAGCGGCGTGTACCGCGACGCCCGTGCCCTCGCGCAGACATTCAGCGTCCCCGTCGCCCGCCTGGCCGAGCGGGTGGATGCGCTGTGTGAAGACCTGCGGGTAACGTCCGATACCCTGTCGGCCACGCGCAAGGTTCTGGCCAGAACCCTCTTGGACACGGTTCCCTGCCGCGAAGTTGGCTCCCGGAGCCTTCAGCTTCATGCCCTCGACGATCCCGCTCTTCTGACCGAACTGCTGATGCTGGTAGACACCGGCACGGTCGTGGCCGCCGTCACGCCTACGGGCCGCTGTGGCATCGCCACCGGGCATCCGGACGAGGACGCCGGGGCGCTGCTGCGTTCGGTCCTGACCCGCACCGGCGGCAAGGGTGGCGGGAAGCCCACCCTGGCGCAGGGGCAGACCGAGCAGCCGGACGTCTTTCTGGAGATGGTGGCGCAGGTGCTCGCCGAACGCTGAGGGCTGGGCCCCTGCTAGCCTGTTCGCGATGAGCATTCACCTGAACGCCGAACCCGGCCAGATTGCCGAGACCGTCCTGCTGCCGGGCGATCCCCTGCGTGCCCGGCACATAGCCGAGACCTTCTTCGAGAATCCGGTGCTGCACAACACCGTGCGCGGCATGAACGGCTACACCGGCACCTACCGGGGCCAGCGCGTGAGCGTCCAGGGCACGGGCATGGGCATCGCGTCCTCGATGATCTACGTGAACGAACTCATCACCGGCTACGGCTGCCAGAACCTGATCCGGGTGGGCACGGCAGGCAGCTATCAGGAACACGTGCGCGTGCGCGACATCGTGCTCGCGCAGGCGGCCTGTACGGACAGCAATATCAACAACATCCGTTTCGGGGCGAAGAACTTCGCGCCCATCGCAGATTTCGGGCTGCTGCAGCGCGCCCATGCGATTGCGCAGCAGCGCGGGCACACCACGCACGTGGGCAACATCATGAGCAGCGACACCTTCTACCACGACGAGTTCGACCAGTACAAACTCTGGGCCGAGTACGGCGTACTGGCGGTGGAGATGGAAGCGGCCGGGCTGTACACCCTGGCCGCCAAGCACGGTGTGAAGGCGCTGACGGTGCTGACCATCAGCGACCACCTTGTGACCAAGGAGGAAACGACCGCCGAGGAGCGGCAGGTGACCTTCAACGCGATGATCGAGATTGCGCTGGACGCCGCCCTCGGGCTGTAATACGGAATTCGAGTGGGTCGAAGACGAACCCGATCAGAGCGCGTGTGAACAACCTGTGGAACTGGAGCGGTAGTAAGGCATGCCGATCTGTTCACGGCAGGTCTTGGAATCGCGCAAGTTCCGTATAGGCGCGTTCTCAGCGCTTCTGGAGCCTTGCGATGAAGAAGCCGTCGATGCCGTCCAGAGGCACGGTCAGCACCCCTGGCCCAGCGGAAACGTGCGGCACCTCCAGGGCGGGTACGTCCACCGCCTGAAACTCTGGGTGCTCGCCGAGGAAGGTCGTGACCACGTCCGGCCCTTCCTGCGGGGTCACAGAGCACACCGAATAGACCAGGGTGCCTCCCGCCGCGACGAGTTCCGCCGCCGACCGCAGCATCCGGGCCTGGAGAATCGCGGCCTGCTCGACCCCGTCCGGCGTGAGGCGGAGCTTGATCTCCGGGTGGCTGCGCAGCGTGCCGGTGCCGGTGCAGGGCGCGTCCAGCAGCACCAGAGGGGCCGGTTCTGTGTCTAGCGGCTGCGTGAGGTCGTGCGTGATGAATGTGGCGGCCAGACCAAGCCGCTTCAGGTTGCGCCGCGCGGCCGCGTGTCGGCCGGGCTGGATGTCCACACTCGTGACCTGGGCGCCGCGCGCCGCGAGCATGGCCGCCTTGATGCCCGCTCCACCCGCCAGATCAAGCACCAGCTGCCCATCGACCGGCCCCAGGGCGGCGACGCACGCCAGACTGGCCGGGTTGATCGGCTGGGCCTGTCCGGTGCGGTAGGCCTCGGTCTCCCGCAGGGGCCGACCCAGCTCAACCCGGTCGGCTCCCTGAACGCCCGGCGTGACCAGGCTGCCCTCGACCTCCAGCGTGGCCACGCCGGCGTCGGACAGGCTCAGCCACAGCGGTTGTGGCTCGAGCAGACTGGCCATCACGGCATCAGCCTGTGGCCCGTACGCCGTCCTGTAGACCGATGCAAGCCAGTCCGGCAGCTCGGAGGCCGGAGCGTCCGGCGCGGCCTCCACGCGGCGCAGCACAGCGTTCACCAGTCCCGGCGGGGCCAGGCGGGCCTCCCTGGCCAGGTTCACGTATTCGCTGACGACCGCGTGGGCGGGCGTATCGAGGTACAGCTTCTCGAAGGTGCCACACATGAGCAGCGTCCACACTTTAGGGTGGGTGCCGGCGTCCAGCATGGGCGTCAGGGCCGCGCGCAGACTGGAGTGGTGCCGCAGCGTGCCGTAGACGAGGTGGGTGGCCAGCCCGGCATCGCGGGCCGGCAGGTGCGCAGCGTGAAGCGCGGCGTCCAGCGCAGGCGCAGCGAACGAGTCACCGGCCATGACGCGCATCAGGACGCGCACGCCGAGTTCGCGGGCGGGATTGGGAGGAACCGGGCGGCGACCGGTGGGGGAGGGGCGGGTCATCGGCGCAGCATACGGGCTGCGGGGCGGGCCAGCAGGCATGCCGTCCTTCCAGGGAGGCGCCTTGCCGACCACCACCGCCGTGGAATCGCCCGAATCAGCGCACCGGGACGGGCTCAGGCAGCGTCACTTTCGGCCGTGCCACCAGCGTCCACACCAGCGCGGCGCCCAGCACGCTGCCGCTCAGCAGGTACGGCGCGCTGTGGCCCACATGCTGGTACAGGCCCGTGCCGATCAGCGGACCGGTCATCCGGCCCAGGGCCAGCGCACTGGAATTCAGTCCGGCGACCGTCCCCTGCTCGTCCGTACCCACGCTGAGGCTGAGGGCGGCGCTCAGGCTGGGGCTCAGGATGGCGCTGCCCACCCCGATCACGGCCAGGGCCAGGGTGATCGGCCAGAACGCGCCCATACCGGCCAGCAGCAGCATGCCGGTTCCCATGACCAGCAGCCCCAGGGCGAGGAGCGGCGTGGGCGGCACCTTCTTCGCCAGGGGCCGGATCGCGCCGCCCTGCACCAGAGCCGCCACCACACCGAACACAGCAAGCATGCCGCCCACCGCCCGCGCCGCTCCCGCCGGAGTGAGGTGCAGGGTGTCCTGGACGAAGAATCCGATGGTCTGCTCCATGCCCACCGAGGCCAGGGTCGTGACGGCGCTCAGTGCGAGGAACAGTCCGATACCGGGGCGGGCGAGCAGGGTGCGGCGGTCGGCACCGACACTTCTGTCCTGCTCGGCCAGCCTCGTCTCGGGCAGCACGCGGGCGGCCACCAGGGCCGTGAGCAGCCCCAGTCCGGCGCTGAAGTACACAGGGGCGGTCAGGCCGAGTCCGCTCAGCAGGGCGCCCAGACCCGGCCCGAAGACCACGCCCAGCCCAAAGGCGGCCCCGATCAGGCCCATGCCGGCGGCACGATCCCCGGCGGCGCTCAGATCGGCCATCATGGCCTGTGCCGTGGGCAGGGTGGCGCTAGACAGCATGCCGCCCAGCACGCGGGCGGCCACGAGCAGGACGAATAGGGGGACGCCGGTCAGGACGCCGTGCAGGCCGAGGTCGGCGAGCATGCCGAACAGTCCGAACGACAGGGCAAAGCCTGTCAGGCCCATCAGCAGCACCGGTTTGCGCCCCAGGCGTTCACTGCGCGTTCCCCAGATCGGGGAGAACACGAACTGCATCAGGCTGTATCCGGTCGAGAACCACGCGGTCTGGGTCTCACTCAGGCCGAGTTCACGGCCGAGCGGCCCGATGATCGGAAAGAGGATGCTCAGGCCGAGCATGGCGCTGAAGATGGTGAGGAAGAGGATGAGTTTGGCGCGGCCCTGGGCGCTGGCACGTGGGGTGGAGCCGGACATGCGCGAACTATACGCCCGCCTGACCGTGCGGTCAGGCGGGCGTATGTCCCGGGACAGTGATTGGTCACGAGTCCACCGGTTCACAATTGCATGTGATGTGACAGAACGGCGACTATAGCGGTAAAATCCGGTTCCCGGATCATTGTCAAGTCAGGAAGGCTTGCCTATAATGGGCCCCGAGCATCCCTCATCGAGCCGCAGTCGCTCAGTTCCGTGCAGCGTCGTCCGCTGTGCTGCGGTCGCTTCCCACTGTGGAAGCGGTTCAACCAGAGTCTCAAGGAGTCCCATGAAAAAAGCCCTGACCATCCTGTCCCTGGCCCTGATCAGCAGCGCCAACGCCGCCACCCTGACCGTCTGGTCCCACTTTGGCGGGCCGGAGCTCACGTGGCTCAAGGATCAGGCCGCCGCCTTCCAGAAAAAGACTGGCAACACGATCAATATCGTCACCGTGCCGCTCGACCAGATGAAGGACAAGTTCATCCAGAGCGCTCCCAAGGGCCAGGGCCCGGATCTGCTGCTGACCCTGCCGCACGACCAGCTGGGCGCCCTTGCGGCCGCCGGCGTGATTGAGCCGATGGACAAATACATCACCAGCAAGACCGACCTGGACAAGACGGCCGTGAACGCCATGACCTACCAGGGCAAGCTGTTCGGCCTCCCCATGTACGCCGAATCCGTCGCGGTCGTCTACAACAAGAAGCTCGTCCCGACGGCCCCCGGCAGCTGGGCGGACTTCCTGAAGGCCGCGCAGGCGAACACCGGCAACGGCAAGTTCGGTTACCTCGCGGATCTGAGCAACGCCTACGCGCAGTACGGCATCATCAGTGCCTACGGCGGGTACGTGTTCAAGAACAACGGTGGCACCCTGAATACCAAGGACGTCGGCCTGGCGAACCCCGGCGCCGATAAGGCCAGCGCCTTCCTGAATGACCTGCGATACAAGTACAACCTGGTGCCCGAAGGGGTGGACGGCGGCGCCGCCAAGAGCGCCTTCGTGGATGGCAAGCTCGCCATGCTGCTCACCGGTCCCTGGGACATGGGCGACATCAAGAAGGCGGGCATCGACTACGGCATCACCACCTTCCCGACACCTCCCGGCGCGACCGGCAAGTGGAGCCCCTTCGTGGGCGTACAGGGCACCATGATCAACGCCTACAGCAAGAACAAGGCCCTGGCTGCGCAGTTCGCCAAGGCCGTCGCCACCACCGATGCGCAGGTCTCGTTCAACACTGCCGGGGGCCGCATTCCGGTCAGCCTCAGCGCCCGCACCAAGCTGAAGGCCGATCCGGTCGTCGTGGGCTTCGGGAAGGCCATCTCGGCCGGCACCCCCATGCCCAACGTGCCCGCCATGGGCGCGGTGTGGGGCCCCTGGAGCGCCGCGATCGCGCAGAGCGTGCAGAAGCCCAACCAGGATTACGGCTCGATCCTGAACAAGGCCGTGACCGAGATCAACAGCAACATCAAGTAAACGCGTTCAATTCGTGACGTTCTGGAGTATTTCTGGGACGACGGACGGAATCCATGCCGAGTGCTGTGCAGGCATGTGATTCCGTCCTCTTGCATGAGCACCGCCGAAAATGTGCCCAGCATGAAGATGGTATTCAACCACCCGCTGCGCTGGTATTGCGGAACAGTCCATTTCAATTCATGATGAAAGAACCAAGTTCATTGGGGAGGAAATCCATGATCGAGACCATGACACCGCCCGTCGCTGCGGCGCACCGGCCGATGGTGCCGCCGCCGGGCACCCGTGGCGTGCTGATCGCCATCGGCATTCTGATGGTCATGCTGGGCATCGCGGCGCTGGCCGGCTGGCTGATCTCCAGCCTCACCAGTCAGGTGTGGGCCTCGGCGCCGCCCTACCTGATCCTCGTCTGGGTGGTGCTGGCGCTGGTCGTGCTGATGCCCGTGGCCTACCGCCTCTTCCCATGGATCACGAATTGGTACTACCTGTTCCCGGCCCTAGTCTTCATCCTGGCGTTCACGGTGCTCCCGGTCGTGCTGACGGTGAATTACGCCTTTACGAACTACAGCGGCGAGAACAGCGGCAATCCGGACAGCGGCGTGCGCACCGCCGCCACCCTCAGCGCCGACCGGCGCGTCGTGACCCTGGCCGATGTGCCCGAAGGACAGGCGCTGGCCACCTATCTCAAATGCCGCACGGCCACCTGTGCAGGCGACACCGTGATCCTCTACGACGCCGACGCCGCCGTCCCCTACCGCTACAAGGTCGCGAGCGTGGCCGGGAAGGCCGTTACCCTGCAGGCCCCGGTTCCGGACACCTTGAAAGTCGCGAACGCCACGCGTCTGAACCGATATGAGCGGGTGGGCCTGAAGAACTTCCAGGACATCTTCGCCCGTGCGTCCCGCGCCCTGTGGCCCGTGTTCGTCTGGACCGTGGTGTTTGCCCTGGGCACGGTCATCCTGAACACGCTCGCCGGGTTGATCCTGGGCATACTGCTGTTCAACAAACGCCTCAAGGGCCGGAACGTCTACCGCACGCTGCTGTTCCTGCCGTGGGCGATTCCGGCGGTCATCAGCGTGCAGATGTGGGTGGCGCTACTGAACCAGCAGTTCGGCATCGTGAACAAGTCGTTGGGGCTGCTCGGCTTCGCGGCCGTGCCGTGGCTCGGCGACCCGCTGTGGGCCAAGGTCAGCATCCTGCTCGTGAACCTGTGGCTGGGCTTTCCCTACATGATGACGGCGACCATCTCGGCCCTGTCGACCATCAACGAGGATCTGTATGAGGCCGCGAGCATCGACGGCGCGAGCCGCTGGCAGCAGATCACCAACATCACGCTGCCCCTGCTGAGGACGTCGTTCACGCCGATCATGCTGTCGGCCTTCGCGTTCAACTTCAACAACTTCGGGATCATCTACCTGCTCACCCAGGGCGGCCCCGCCCAGGAGGGCCGCGAGAGCACCGCGCAGAGCACGGACATCCTGCTGTCGTGGGGATACAACACGGCCTTCGCCAGCAGCGGCGGTCAGAATTACGCCCTGGCCAGCGCCATTGCCCTGATCATCTTCTTCCTGACCCTGGCCATCAGCCTCGTGAACTTCAAGGCGGCGGGCGTGTTTGAGGAGGCCCGCAAGTGACCAGCGTTCCGCAGAAAACCGCGCCGTCCCTGCCGCCCGGCGGGTACGTGCACCACGAGCCCACCGCCCTGCGCCGCGCCCTGCCGTGGATCGTCCTGGCCGCCCTGGTCATCGGCTTCACCGTGCTCGGCCTGGCCCTGTCGCACAACATGCAGGGCCGTCCCAAGAGTTTCACCATCTACTTCATCGACCACGGCTGGGTGCGCTTCCTGCTGTTCCTGCTGGTCGCCAGTGGCGTCCTCGCCCTCACCAGCCTGGCCGGTCAGCGGATCGGGGAGGCGCGCACCGGGCGAAAGATCAGCTACGTCGCCGTGCTCGGCGACCAGCTCACGCACCTGTTCCTGATCCTGGTCGTGCTGGTGGCGGTGTACCCGCTGTTCTACGTGGTGCTCGCCGCCTTCGACCCGCGCAACTCGCTGTTCGCCTTCCCGGACTTCAGCAACCCGAACATCCTGTACCGCAGCGGCCTGCTCCCGAACCTGCAGGTACTCAGCCTGGAGAACTACGGCAAGCTTTTCGACGGCCTGACCATTCCCGGCTGGCAGGTGATGCTGGCCGTGATTGGCGGCGCCGCGCTCGCGGTCGTGCTGATCCTGGCCCTGATGAACCGCCTGGGTCGAGACACGGTCGGCCTGTCCCAGACGCGGACGTGGGCCCTGCGGGTGCTGGTGGCGGCTGTGGCATTGATCGTGCTGTTCATGACGCCCGCGCAGTTCACCGGGCAGGGCAACGAGAGCAAGTTCCTCCTCTCGGTACGCAACACCTTGTTCGTCTCCGGCCTCACCGGCCTGCTGGCCATCCTGCTCTCGACCACCGCCGGGTACGCCATGGCCCGGCTGCGCTTCCCCGGCCGCTTCCAGATGCTGCTGTTCTTCATCTTCATCCAGATGTTCCCGGTGTTCCTGGCGCTGGTGGCCGTGTATACCCTGATGGTCATCCTGGGCCTCACGAACACCTTCACCGGCCTGATTCTCGCGTACTCGGGCGGCGCGATCGCCTTCAACACCTGGATCTTCAAGGGGTACGTGGAGTCCCTGCCGGAATCGCTGGAGGAAGCGGCGATGGTGGACGGCGCGACCCGCTGGCAGACTTTCCTGCGCGTGGTGCTGCCGTTGTCGGGTGGCATCCTGGTGTTCATCTTCCTGAACCAGTTCATCGGCACCTACGCCGAGTTCATATTGGCGAACGTCCTGCTGACCGGCGTGGAGAAATGGACGGTGGGCGTAATGCTGCTGTCGTTCACCAGCGGGCAGTTCAGCACCAAGTGGGGCATTTTCGCGGCGGCGGCGACCCTGGGCGCGCTGCCGATCGTGGGGCTGTTCTACGGCTTCCAGCAGTTCTTCGTGGGCGGCACCGTCTCGGGTGGCGTCAAGGAATAGCCCGCGGATTCACGGCGGGGCGGATGGTCGGTTTGGGCCATCCGCCCCGATCCATGACGGCGGCTGCGATGCGAGCACGATTGTCACACAGGCCGCAACGAGCAGCAGCCCAGCGGCCACGGCCAGATGCCAGAACGCCAGCAGGGCAAGCACGGCGAGCAAGGACACCATGCAGGTAGGGAAACTGGGCGGTTCTCCATCGGCGGTGGTCGGCGGGTCGGTGGATGGGGTCGCGGGTTCCGGGCGGTTCAGGACGGTCATCGTTGCCTCCATGTCTGCTCGTACTTGGTCGTGCCCCAATGCTTTCGTATTGGCGTCAGCACCACGTCAGCCCGACCACAAAGGCAAGGAGCGGGAAGACGTGTCCCCCGCTCCTCGCGTGCCGTGCCCGTACCGCGTCTTCAGGCGTCTGCGGTTGGCATGGACGCGGTGACGGCCGGATCGACGCCGTCCTCGAACCGTCTGAAGTTCTCGCGGAACAGTCCCGCCAGTTTGTGCGCGGTGCGCGCGTAGGCTTGCGGGTCGGCCCAGGCGCGCTGGGGCCGCAGCACCTCGGCGGGTATCCCCGGCACCTCGGTGGGGATCGCGAGGTTGAAGTAAGGCTCGACCTCGAAGGGCACGTCGTCCAGCCGGCCGTTCAGGGCAGCGTCCAGCAGAGCCCGCGTGTGGCGGATGCTCATGCGGTGACCCACGCCGTACATGCCGCCAGTCCAGCCGGTGTTCACCAGCCACACCTGCGCGCCGCTGGCCCGGATTTTCTGCGCCAGGAGCCGGGCGTACTCGCCCGGATGACGGGGCATGAAGGGCGCGCCGAAGCAGGTGCTGAAGGTTGGACTGGGCTCCGTGACGCCCTCCTCGGTGCCGGGAATCTTCGCCGTGAACCCGCTGATGAACTGGTACATGGTCTGCTCCGGCGTCAACCGGCTGATGGGTGGAAGCACACCGAAAGCGTCGGCGGTCAGGAACACCACGTGTTTCGGGTGCCCGCCCCGGCCGCCGGGCTGGTGGTTGGCCACCTCCTCGATCGGGTACGCGGAGCGCGTGTTCTCGGTCAGCGAGCCGTCGGCCAGATCAGGTACGCAGTGTTCGTCCAGCACCACGTTCTCCAGCACGGTGCCGCGCGTGCGGGTGGTGCGGTAGATCACAGGCTCCGCCTCGGCGTTCAGGTTGATCACCTTCGCGTAGCAGCCACCCTCGAAGTTGAAGATGCCATCGTCCGTCCAGCCGTGCTCGTCGTCCCCGATCAGCCGCCGGGTCGGGTCGGCACTCAGGGTGGTCTTGCCGGTGCCACTCAGCCCGAAGAACAGCGCCACGTCACCGGCGGGGCCGATGTTCGCCGAGCAGTGCATGGGCATTACCCCCTGCTTCGGCAACAGGAAGTTCAGGACGCTGAAGATGCCCTTCTTGTTCTCGCCCGCGTACTGCGTGCCGCCGGCGATGATCATGCGGCGCGTGAAATTCACCAGAATGAACGTGTCGCTTCGCACCCCGTCGCGCGCCGGATCGGCCTTGAACGAGGGGATGTTCAGCACCGTCCAGTCCTCCTGGAAGGTTCGCAGCTCATCGGGCGTGGGGCGCACGAACATGTTGTGGACGAACAGGCTGTGGTACGCCATCTCGGTCACCATACGCACGGCGATCCGGTGCTCGGGATCCGTTCCGGCGTACACCTGCTGGACGAACAGCTCCCGGTCATCCGCGTAGGCGGTCATCCGGTTCAGCAGGCGGTCGAAGATGTCCGGCGTGGTGGGCGTGTTGAACCCGCCCCACCACACGGTGTCGCGCGTCAGGTCGTCCTTGACGATGAAGCGGTCTTTGGGACTCCGGCCGCCCTTGTTCGTCCGGACGGTCAGCGGCCCGGTGGCGGCCTCGACGCCCTCGCCGAGTCGGATGGCGTGGGCGTACAGCTCGTCCACGCTGGGATTGAGGTGAACGGTCGCGTGCTCGATACCCAGGTCGGTCAGAGGCGTGGTGGCAGTCAGGCTCATGGGTCTCCTCAGGATGCGTGGAACAGACAGAGCTGGGTGGGCGTGCGTGGACGCATTGTCCACACGGAACCGCTTCCAGCCAAACCATCGTTTGTCACGTCATTGGGAACAGAGCGCCCATTGGAACGGTGTACTTTGAACACAAAGTCCCGTGCTTGGAATGCCGCCATGGTCTGCTGAATACGTCCAGCAGCGAATTTTACTCTGCTAAGCCAGTTGATGAAGAACCTCTTGCCCACACACAAAGTCTGTCCGCCTTTGAGAGACAGTGCCTCCGGCCCGCCGTGCCGCCTCCCAGATTCCACCATTCCGCATACGCACGGCGAAAGAAATGGACGGGCCTCTCGACCCGTCCATCTCACAGGTGCTGGCTGCTCAGTTCTTGCTGGCGTCCGTCTTCGGCTCGCCGGCGGGCGCATCCTTATGGGTGGGCTGATCCGGCGCGGAACCGGCTGCCGTGCCCACTTGGCTGGCGGCGGCTGCGGCGGGCGGAGCCTTGGGTTCCTCCAGCCGCTCCATCCACACGGAGCCCACGATGTTCCGCACGTTCCGGCCCGCCTGGTGCAGGGCGTCGGCCGCTTCCGGGCTGACTCCACCCACTGCGTTCAGGATGCCCTGGCGAGCCACCGGCACGCGGGCCAGCACCACGGCACCGGTCCCCAGCAGCACGGCGGCGGTCAGGGCCGCACCGGGGCGGGCGCCGCGGTCGTCCTTGCGGGCGCGGCGGGCCTGCTTCTCCAGCACCGCCAGTTCACGGGTCAGGGTTTTCTGCACGCCGGCGACCCTGCGATCTACGGCCTTCTGCAGTTTCTTAGGCTTCCACTCCTTGCGGGCGGCACGCAGTTCCTTCTCGGCATCCCTGCGTGCACGGGCGACTGTTTTCTCGAGCTGGCGGCGCTTGCTGCTCACCGTATCCGTTCCCTCGCTGAGCGCGTCATGGACAAGCTCCTGCACCCCGGCGAACAGCCCGAGGCCCGTGTCCTGTGCCTGTGCCAGGGCGGGCTTCACGACATCGTCTAGGGTGCTCGCGGCCGACTTGCGAGCCGACTTCAGCGCTTTGCGGGCCTGTTTGGATCCCTGCTGGCTGGCGGTCTGGGCCGTATCCAGCAGGCTGGAGGCGCTGCCCTGGGCCGTCTGCGCGGCCGAATGCGCCAGGGCACTGGCAGTTTCCCGCGCCGTGTCCAGCAGAGAGTGGGCGCGGGCCGGCGCTTCCTCCCGGAGGGTATCCAGCCCGGCCGCGCTGCGCCGCGCCGCCTCGGCTGCCAGATCCTGGGCCTGGGAGGCCGCCTGGGCCAGGGCGGGCTTCACCTGTTCGTTCAGGGTCGACGTGGCGTCCTGCCACGCCTGGATGGTGTTGCCGACCAGGGCCCGGCGGGTGTCACGGTTGAGGGCCAGGGCCGCGAGGCCGCCCAGCAGAAGAAGGCTGCGCTTGCTGACGCCGCCGGTTGCATCGTTGGTCATGGAACACTCCTTGCCGCCATGGCGGGCCGGACGGCCCTGTGAGGCGGACTTTGCGGGCATTGTCGTCCGCTGACCTCCATGGAATGTGGGGGCAATGTAATGGAGAATTCATACTCCCGTCCGGCCCTGCTGACCATGCAACTCGGAGCACGCAAGCACCCCGATTGCAATGCGGTTCCCGGCGCCACCACCTGCAGGCATTACACTCGTGGGCGTGACCCGCAAGGCCCGCGCCGCACGTCCTGCCGAAGCTGCTCCTCCACCTGCCCCGGTGGCCGGGCCGCAGCTGAGCCGGTTGGAAGTGCGGCACCTAGCGACCATCCGGGATCTCACGCTGGACTTCACCGGCGGCTTCACGGTGTTTACCGGCGAGACCGGTGCGGGCAAGAGCATCATCGTGGACGCGCTGGGCCTGCTGCTCGGCGCGCGGTCGAACACCGACCTGATCCGCAGCGGCGAGGAGCACCTGCTCGTGACGGGTTTCTGGGATGAGGAGGCCGCGAGCCGCAAGGTGAACGCCCAGGGGCGCAGCACGGCCCGGCTGGACGGCGAGGTCGTGAGCGTGCGCGAGTTGCAGGACTGGGCGCAGCAGCGACTCACCATCCACTGGCAGCACAGCGCGGTCAGCCTGCTGAGTCCAGCAAACCAGCGGGCGCTCCTGGACAAGCAACTTCCCGGCGACCTGACCGCCTATGCCACGGCTTATCGGGCGTGGCAGGATGCCCGGACGCGCCTGGAGACCCTGCGGGCCTCGCAGCGTGAGCGGGCCCGGCAACTCGACCTGCTGCAGTTCCAGGCTGATGAGATCGCGGAGGTGAACCCTCAGGCGGGAGAGGAGGAACCCCTGCAGGCAGATCTGGGTCGCCTCGCGAACCTGGATACCATCGCCCAGGGCGCGGCCGGAGCCCTGAACCTGATCACCGATGGCGACGAGAACGCCGTGGGCTTTCTGGCCGAGGCGGTGCGCTCCCTCAACGCGGGAGCCCGCTACGATCCCACGACCGCCGCCCTCCAGAACGAGCTGCGGGCCGCCCTGGAGAGCATCCAGGCCGTCGCCGGTGAGCTGCGGGGTGTCGCCGACGACAACGCCCCCGATCCGGAGGAACTCGCCCGCGTCGAGGCGCGACTGGGTGCCCTCGGGAAGCTGCGGACGAAGTACGGGCCCACGCTGGAAGACGTGATCGACTTCCACGCGCAGGTCGAGCAGGAGCTCGCCGCCCTGACCCGCGACGAGCAGGATGCCGGCACCCTGGATCACGAGGTGGAACGCCTCCATGGTGACGTTCTTTCTGTCGGGCGCTCGCTCGACGCGGCCCGTATCGGGCAGGCCGGGCCCCTGGCCGCGCAGCTGGTGGCCATCATCCGCGAGCTGGGCATGCCGCACGCCCGGCTCGAATTCCGACTGCACCCGGCGCCGGAACCCACGGCGCACGGCCTGAGCGACGTGACCCTGCACTTCACCGCCAACCCCGGCGAAGACCTGGCGCCCCTGGCCGACGTCGCCTCGGGAGGGGAGCTGTCGCGTGTGATGCTCGCCATCAGTACCGTGCTCGGCGCAGACACGCCCGCTGTGGTGTTCGACGAGGTGGATGCCGGGATCGGCGGGTCGGCAGCCATCGCGGTGGCCGAGCAGTTGCGGCGGCTGGCCCGCACGCGGCAGGTCTTCGTCGTGACCCACCTCGCGCAGATCGCGGCCCGCGCCGATCACCATTACCTGGTCACCAAACGCATCGAGGACGGCCGGACCGTGAGTGCCGTGGAGCGCCTGGACGACGCCCAGCGGCTGGACGAGATTGCCCGCATGCTCAGCGGCAACACCTCCGACGCCGCCCGGAGCCACGCGCGGGAATTGCTGCAGGGCTCTGCCGGGGTTCCCTCCACCTGATCCTCAGCTGCCAGTCAGCGCGGCCCGGTAGGGTAGGGGGATGAACCGCACCTTGCAGAGGCTGCTCCTGGTCGCGCCCGCCGCATTGTCCGGGTGCCGTGCGACCGGCTCCGGTTCGCTCGATGTCCACGAGGCGTTGCTGTACGGCGCAGCGCGTGAACACGTGGTCTGGGTGTATGGAACCCTGGCCGGAGAGGATCGGGGGCAGGTGACCCTGAACGGTCAGTCCACTGTTCTGACGGCGGGTGCTCCAGACGGTGCCCTGGTGCCGGGCACACTGAGCGTCAACGGGAAGGCCACCTACCGCTTCGCCTCCCAGCCCCTGAACGCGCCCTTCTCCGCCGCTGAGACGGGAACGGGCACCATCCAGGTCACGCACCGCGATTCCAGCGTGGCCGCCGCGTTCTACACCGACGGCACCCGCTGGACGCGGTTGGAGGGCACCACCGGCACCGTGGGCCTGCGTCAGACGGCCACGCTGCGGGGCGCGGGCAACCTCACCGACGCCGAGGCCGACAGCCTGGGAGCGGCCCTGCTTCACCAGGGGCCATTGGTCGTGGCCGTACTGACGGAGGGCAGTCTGCCGGACGCGGCCCTGAAGGTCGATCCGGCTCCCGCACGCTATCTGCGTACGGGCCTGTACCTCAGTGCACCGACCAGACCGGCCGGTTCCAGCCCCATCACCACTCCCCCCACAACCGGAGGTTCTGTGGAGTTCACGGTTCTTGCCAGCGGCACGAATGCCAGCGTCACCACGGGGGGCGTGGAGATCGCCAGCACCCAGGCCGAGATTGACGCCCTCCTCGCTCGGGTGAATGGTCGGCAGACCAGTGCGGCCACTTCAACCCCCACCGGAGGCACGGTCATCGGCGTGTTCCTCGGGCAGCGGCCCACCGGCGGCTACAGCGTGCGGGTGCTCAGCGTGTCCAAGGCCGACAACGTACTGACCGTTCGCGTGCAGGTGCATGCCCCCGGCCCCGGTGCCATCACCACGCAGGCCCTCACCAGTCCGTGGACGCTGATCCGGGTGCCGGGCACATACGCGCAGGTACGGGTCGTGGACATGCTGGGCCAGCCCCTGCCCACCGGTGGAACCGGCCGCACCGACCGCTGACCACCGGCGCGGCTCTACCGGCCGCGTTTCAGCCGAGCCTGCGGAGGGGCGGCTTTCACCCGGTACTGCTCGACACTAGGTCGTCCGGCGCCGCCGAGCAGGATGGCGGCACTTCCCGCCATCAGGAGCACCGACGTTTCCAGCGCCGGCTCGGAGAGGGCGCCGTGCAGCCAGCGGAACGCGCTCACGACCACGGTCAAGGCGCCCAGCACGCCGGCCAGTCCTCTAGCGCCGAGGCCCAGGAGCAGCAGCAGACCGCCCAGCAGTTCCAGGGTTGCCGTCACGGGCACGACCAGCAGTGGCAGAGGCACGCCGACCGCCGCGTACTGCGCGGCCACGCCCGTGAGTCCAGCCGCGAAGATCTTCTGCCAACCGTGCACGATGAACACGCCACCCGTGGCGATCCTGATGAGGGCCAGGGCCAGATCCGTTTGGTTCGGCACGCCAGGAGTCTACCGGGTCACCTTTCATGGAACGGCGGACGGCGACCCCACGGAGTCGCCGTCCGCCTTGAGCGCTGGACTTACTTGGTGGGCACCTTGATCGCGCCGCTGATGATCTTGGCCTTGGCCGCCTCGACCTTCAGCACCTGCGCGCTGGAGATCAGGGCCTTGTTGTACTGGTCGACGGCGTAGCCCACGCCGCCTTCCTTCAGGCCGAAGACCTTCTGGCCGCCCTTGAACTTGTTGTTCTTGACGTCGCTGATCAGGCTGTACACGGCGTTGTCCACGCGCTTGAGCATGGAGGTCAGGCCGTGGTTCAGGGTGGCGGGGTTCTTGTCGAAGTCGCCCAGGTAGTTCTGGTTGCTGTCCACGCCGATGAAGAACAGCGGGCGGGTGTTGCCGGCGCACGCGCTCTTGTACCCGGCGCTCTTGGGCACCTTGGCGAAGTTGTCGGACATGAACTTCACGCCGGAGGGCAGGTTTGCGGCCTTCACGCACTGCGTCTGCTTCACGTAGTCGATCACGCCGTTGCCGCTGGCCCCGGCGGCGGCGAAGATGATATCCGCGCCCTTGGAGCGCATGCTGCCCGCGATTTCCTTGGCCTTGCCAGGGTTGTTCCAGGCGTCCGGGGTGGTGCCCACGTACTGCGCGATGACCTTCGCGCTGGGGTTCGCGGCCTTCACGCCCGCTGTGTACCCGGCCTCGAACTTGTGGATCAGGGGGATGTCCATGCCGCCCACGAAGCCCACCACGCCGGTGCTGGAGTTCATGGCCGCCAGGTACCCGACCAGGTACGAGCCCTGCTCCTCGCTGAAGGTCAGGCTGGCGACGTTCTTCTCGGGGGAGACGTCATCGACCAGACCGAAGTACAGGTCTGGGTTTTCCTTGGCGACCTGCGAGATGCTGGCGTTGTTGGCGAAGCCCACGCCGATGGTCAGGTCGAAGCCCTCGTTGGCGAAGGAGCGGATGCCCTGGATGACCTGGCTGGGGTCGCTGGGCTCGAAGTCCTTGACCTGGATGCCGAGGCTCTTCACGGCGCGCAGGCTGCCCTCGTAGGCGCTCTGGTTGAAGCTCTTGTCGAATTTGCCGCCGGCGTCGTAGGCCATGCCGACGCGCAGGCTCTGGGCCGAGGCAAGGGTGGCGGTCATGGCGAGGGCCAGGGTCAGGATCTTCTTCATGGTGGTTCCTCCAGGAATGAACTGCGGGGGTCTGCCTGCACAGAGTATAAGAAAACCGCAAGGTGTCTAGACCCAACGGGGCGCCCACGTGTGACAGGGTCTCGGCCGCGTGCATGCTAGTGCGCCCACCTGACCGCGTTTTGATGGGAGCGGAACGGAGCTTGATGCTACGCTCAGGGCATGGATCAGCCCGCGTTGGAGCGGTACCTTGCCCTCAGTCAAGAGGTCGCCCGGCACAACCGCGCGTACCACGAACACGACGCTCCGGAGATCGCCGACAGCGACTACGACGCCCTGGTGCGCGAGTTGAGGGCATTGGAGGCCGCCCACCCGGAGTGGGCCGAGCGGGCGGCCGACGAGGCCGGAACGGGCAGCACACCCGCACAGGCCGTTGGGGGCGCTCCCAGCGTCGCCTTCCAGCCGGTCACGCACCCCACCCCGATGACCAGCCTGGACAATGTCTTCGGTGATGCCGAGCTGGGCGAGTGGCGCGAAAAGCTGGCCCGGGCCCTGAATCTGCCCGCAGACTCGGACGAATTCACCTTCACTGGAGAGCTGAAGATCGATGGGTTGAGCGTGAATATCTATTACCTGGACGGCGAACTGCAGTGGGCCGCCACGCGCGGCAACGGCCGGGTCGGCGAGATCGTGACCGCGCAGGTGCTGACCGTGCCGGGCATTCCCACCACCCTCCCCGGCCTGAAGGGCGAACTGGAGGTGCGCGGCGAGGTGTACATGAGCCGCGCCGATTTTGCCGCGTTCAACGCCCAGGCCGAGGAACTCGGTACGCCGCTGCTGAAGAATCCCCGCAACGGCGCGGCCGGAGCGCTACGGCAGAAGGATCCAGAGGTCACGCGCTCTCGCAACCTAAGGGCGATCTTCTACATGCTCGGCAGGCGTGACGGCGTGCCCGTGACCACCCAGGCTGGCGTCCTGGCGTGGCTGGCCGCCCAGGGCTTTCCGGTCAGCGCGTACACCGAGACCCTGCACGGCATTGCCGCCGCTGCCGACTATCACGCGCGCATGATCGCCCGCCGGCAGAGCTTCGAGTTCGATGCCGACGGCACGGTGCTGAAACTCGACCCGCTGAGGGAACAGGAGGAGGCCGGCTTCACCAGCCGCGCTCCGCGCTGGGCCATCGCGTACAAATTTCCGGTCGAGGAAGTCGAGACGGTGCTGGAGGCCATCACCATCAACGTGGGGCGCACCGGCAAACTCGCGCCGCTGGCCCACCTGAGTCCTCGGCTGATCGAGGGCAGCACCGTCAGCCGGGCCACCCTTCACAACGAGGACTTCATCCGCGACCTCGACCTGCACATCGGGGACACCGTGGTCGTCCGGAAGTCCGGCGGAGTTATTCCGCAGATCATGCGGGTGCTGCCCGAGAAGCGTCCGGAAGGAGCGGTGGCCTACACCTTCCCGACCCACTGCCCGGAGTGCGGGCACGAGGCCGTGCGGGCCGAGGGCGACGCGAACACGTACTGCCCGAACCCGGCGTGTCCCTCGCAGCAGTTCGAGCGGTTGCGGTACTTCGTGGCGCGCGGCGCGATGGACATCCGGGGCATCGGCGAGAAACTGATCGCGCAACTGCTGGAAGGGCAGCTCGTGCGCGACGCGGCCGATTTCTACCACCTGACCGCCGAGCAGCTCTCGGCCCTGGAACGCGGCGGCGGCAAGAAGGCCCAGAATGTCCTGGCGCAACTGGAGGCCAGCAAGACCCGCCCGCTGTGGCGGCTCGTGAATGCCCTCGGGGTGAACCACGTGGGGGAACGGAACGCCCAGGCCCTCGCCAGCGCCTTCGGAACCCTCGACGCGCTGCTGGCTGCGACGGCTGAACAGATCGAGGCGGTTCCCGGCCTGGGCGGCGTCATCGCCGAGAGCGTCGCAGGAGCGCTGGCCGATCCCAGCATGCGCGACCTGATCGCCCGCCTGCGCGCCGCCGGACTGAACCCGCAGGAAGCGGCGGTTCGGCGGGGCGAGCAGCTCAAGGGCCTGAACTTCGTGATCACCGGTACGCTCTCCAGACCCCGAGACAGCATTAAGGCGCAGCTCGAAGGGGCCGGTGGGCGCGTGACCGGCAGCGTGACTGGTAAGACCTCCTACCTAATCGCCGGCGAGGAAGCGGGGAGCAAACTCGACCGGGCGCGTGAACTGGAGGTTGCCGTGCTCGATGAATCCGGCCTGGACGCGCTGCTCCGCGACCGGGGCGTGCCCGGCCCGGACGCGGCCGAACCGGACGGCGCCGCCAGCGTCTAGACTAATGGGCAGTGTCGCGCCGCCCAGTGGCCGCGCCCGGAGGCATCACGCATGGCAACACCCGAAGTGGAGATCAGCAAACACGTGCTGCTGGACATCGCCAGCACCACCCTGGACGGCATCGAGGGCGCGTCCGTCGCGCCCGCCACCCTAAAGGTCGGTGAGGTGCTGCGCCAGCAGCCGAACGCCCGCCGCCCCCGCGCCCTGCGCGTTACCCGTGAGGGCGGCGACGTGACGGTGGATGTCGGCCTGAACGTCGACTACGGGCTGAACTTGGTGGCACTCTCTCAGCAGGCCCAGCGGGCCGTGCGGGAGAACATCGAACTGATGACCGGCCTGAACGTGAAGGCCGTGAACGTCACGGTGCAGAACGTGTGTCTGCCGAAAGGGCCACTCTCTTGACCCGTCGCCGCGACCGGGCCGCGAAACCGGTGGGCACCCGCCGGGCTGCGCGCGAATTCGTGTTCCGCGCGCTGTTCGAGGCGCAGCGGGGCGACCAGACCCTGCGGGCTGCCTTCACCCGTGCCGAGGGAGCCATGCGCGACGGCGACGACACCTTTGTGCCCCTCAGTGACGATGCGCTGGTGTTCGCCAATGAGCTCATGAACGGCCTGCTGGAGCACCAGGACGAGATCGACAGCACCCTGAAGCGCACCATCCGCGGCTGGAGCTTCGAGCAGATGGCGCAGACCGATCTGAACATCCTGCGCCTGGCCACGCTGGAGATGATGTTCCGCCCGGAACCGCACCCCCCTGTGATCGAGAGCGCCGTGCGGATCGCGCGGAAGTTCGGTGGCGAGGACTCGGGCCGCTTCGTGAACGGCGTTCTCGCCGGCCTGAGCCGCAACCTGAGCACGGCCCCGGCGCCACCGGCCGACCGGAGCGACGAGTGACGACGGGCACCGCCATCCGCCTGGCGGGCCCGCCTGCCGCCGAGGCGCTGATCGCCGCCGCTGCTGCCCAGGCGGCCACGCTCGCCACTCCCCCGAACCTCGTGATCGTGCGGGTGGGGGACGATCCGGCCAGCGTCAGCTACGTGCGTGGCAAGGCAAAGAAGGCCGGCGAGTCCGGCCTGCGCAGCACGGTTCATGCCCTGCCCGAGAGCACGTCCCAGGCCGAGGTGCTGGCCCTGATCGCCACCCTGAACGCCGACGCCGACGTGAATGGCATCCTGGTGCAGTTGCCGCTGCCGGCCCACATCCGTGAGGACGTGGTGCTGGAGGCCATCCACCCCGACAAGGACGTGGACGGCCTCCACCCCATGAACGTGGGCCGTCTGTGGTCGGGTCGGCCCAGCCTAGCTCCATGTACGCCCGCCGGGGTCATGGCGCTGCTGGCGCACTACGGCATCCCGGTGGCTGGGCAGCGGGTCGTGATCGTGGGCCGCAGTCTGCTGGTGGGCCGCCCCCTGGCCGGGCTGATGCTCGCTGCCGACGCGACGGTCACCGTGGCACACAGCCGCACCCGCGATCTGGGCCGCGTGACCCGCGAGGCCGACCTGCTGGTGGCCGCCGTGGGCCGCGCACACCTGATCACCCCGGACATGGTGAAGCTCGGCGCGGTCGTCATCGACGTCGGCATCAACCGGGTTCCCGGCGAGGACGGCAAGGCGCACCTGACCGGCGATGTACACCCGGACGTGGCCACTGTCGCCTCTGCGGTCACGCCGGTGCCGGGCGGCATCGGGCCGATGACCGTGGCGCAGCTCATGATGAACACGGTGCTGGCCGCGTCGCGGCAATCCGGTGGAGCGTCGGGTGACCTCGTTCGCTGACCTGATGGGGAACCGCTGGTTGTGGACGGCCGTGCTGTCCTCGACCGGCGCGCAGGTGATCAAGGTGCTGTTGATCCTGCTGTTCGAGCGCCGCTGGCGGCCCACCGCGTTCATGGAGACCGGTGGGATGCCCAGCAGCCACTCCGCGATGGTTGCAGCCCTCACGACCGGCATTGCCCTGACGGAGGGCATGCACAGTCCATTGTTTGCGGCGAGTGCGGTGTTTGCCCTGATCGTCATGTACGACGCGACCGGCGTGAGGCACAGCAGCGGCCAGCAGGCCCGGCTCCTGAACGACCTGGTCGATGAACTGCGCGCCGTCGTGCGCGAGGGCTTCGCGCCCACACCCCTGCGGGTGCTGTTGGGGCACACCTACCTGGAAGTGCTGGCCGGGACGCTGATCGGCATTGCGGCTGGATTCATCGCCTTCCGGCTGCTGCCCTGACCGGGTGGCGGCCTGAATCCAGAACCGGCGTGCCGCCCAGTATCGGGGCGGCACGCCGTAGTTCTCGAGATGCTCAGGTCAGACGGCCACGCTGCGCAGCACGCCGTCCAGCAGGGCGGCCAGGCGGGCCTGCGTGAAGGGACGCTTGCCCTCCAGCAGGCCGCCCTCGCCCGCGTGCAAGTGCCAGTGCTTGCTGCCGCCCATCAGGCGCAGGCTGATGCCCTTGAGATCCACGTGGCGCGGGCTCGCGGCGGCAATCAGCAAGGGCTGCTCACCACTGCCGATCGAGACGCTCATGACCGTGGTGGGAAGGTCGTACGGCCGTTCCATGCGGTAGATGTAGTCCGGAAAGTCCGCGACCTTCGTGAACTCCAGGCCGCGGGTGGCCGCCTCGGCTTCCAGCCAGCCGAGCAGCGCGACCCAGTGCGTGTACAGTGCCGAATCTGGTGCATGTGCCATGTGGAACAAGTGTACGGCACGCGTCCGTCAATCCTGAATCAGCAGCCGTCCACCGTGGGCGTCCAGGCTGACCTGACCGCCCAGACTCACGGTGCCGCTGATCGCGTCCCGCCACGTCCCGGCCGGCAGGGTCACGGTGATCTCGTGCGGCCCGGCCCGGCGGCTCGCCACGGCCAGCACCCGCTCGACGCGACCATCCCCATGCGTATATTCGCGCAGGAACGCCACTGCATCCTCCGTGGCAGGCAGGAACGACAGGGCGCCGCGCTGAAGGGCGAGCTGGTCCTTCCGCACCCGGACGCGCGCCTGAACCTGACTGTGGAGTTCGGTGTTCCACTGCGTTTCGTCCCACAGCATCGATTCCCGGCACCACGGCATGTTTCCCGGCCGGGACTGGCTCAGGCCGATTTCCGAGCCGTAGTACATGCACGGCACGCCGGGGTAGGCGATCAGCAGCGTGAACACGGCCAGGTACCGTGCCGGGTCGTTCCCCAGCCTGGAGTGCGCGCGGCCGATGTCGTGCGATTCCAGCAGGTTGAACATGCTCAGCGCCACCTGCGGCGGCAGCGCATGATAGGCGTCCCACAGGATCTCCACGAGTTCCGCGCTGTCCAGCCGGCTGGGCTCCTGGAAGTACGTGCTGCCCGACGCCCACTGCATGACCGGCAGGCCGAAGCCGTGGTAGTTCATGGAGCTGTCCTCGCCCTGGCCGTCAAGGGCGTGTTCCGGGTCGAAGAAGCGCTCACCGAACACGAAGGCGTCCGGGCGTTCCTCGCGGGCCGCGCGTTTCAGGGTGCGGTGCAGGTGCAGGTTGTCGGCATCGGTGCCGCCCGCGCCGATCATGTGCGCCACGTCCAGCCGCCATCCGGCCGCCCCGCACCGGAGCCAGTGCCGCACCACGCTCTCCTCGCCCGCCAGGAATTCATTCACGGCGAACTCGTTGCGGTAGTCGATCTTCGGCAGGGTCGGCACGTCGAAGAACGAGTGGTACGGAGGTTTGCCCGGCTCGTCCCGCCATGTGAACAGCGCCCGCTGAGGCGCGGCCTCGTCGTCCAGGGCGGCGCGGAACAGTGCGTTCTCGTTGCCCATGTGGTTGAACACGCCGTCCAGCACGATCCGGATGCCCGCGCCGTCTGCTGATCGAACCAGCTCGTCCCACGCGGCCTCGCCGCCCAGGTGCGGGTCGATCCGGCGGTAGTCGGTGATGTCGTAGCGGTGGTTGCTCGGCGATTCGAAGACTGGCGTGAGCCATAAGCCCGTCACGCCCAGGTCTCTCAGGTACGGCAGCGCCTGCGTGATCCCGTTCAGGTCGCCGCCGTAATGGGCGTGTACATCGCCCTCACGCGTGACCGGCGACCCCCACGGTACCTGCTCGACAGGGCGGCCAGCGTAGGTGTATTCACCGGTCTGCACGTCGTTCGAGGGGTCGCCGTTGCGGAACCGGTCGGGAAAGATCTGGTAGAACACCCCCTTCCACGCCCATTCCGGCGCGGCGTACCCGGCGAGGTACTGGAACCAGTCGCGGAACCCACGCCGCACGTGGTGCAGCCCCAGGCGCGTGAGGTTCAGGTGGTCGCCGGGCAGGTTGAGCTGCCACGCATAGCGGATCCTCAGGTCGTGCACCGGCAGGTCTGCCTCAAACCAGCGGCCCTCGCCGTGCGCCACGGCGACCTCACGGGCATGGATGGTCTCGATTTCGCCGACGCGCACGAACTTCAGCTCGACCGAGTCGACCGGCAGTGCCGTGCGCAGCCGGAGGCGCACCACGGAACCCAGTGGAGCGCCGAGTGAGGCGGTATAGCCGGGCGTTTCGTCATGCTGGGCCGGGTGAAGTTGGGGAGTGGGGCTCTCGTCCATGGGACTCCTCGAATGGCAAGACAGAAGGGCGGCACGGCCACCTGATCATCAGGAGGTCGTGCCGCAGGCGGCAAACGTTGCCTTTGAGTTGCTTCGCCAATCAGTCTGCGCTGAACCGACTCAGGGGTCAAGATCACGGCTGGCATTGCCGCGCCGGAGGGTGAAGGAGGGCCTCTCGGTAGCTCAGGCCGGAGAGCTGAGCACACCCATCGCGCCCGTCAGCGTGTTACCCAGATGGCTCCGTCCGCGGTCAGTCGTGCGTGCTCTTGGCGGCCGCGTTCTTTCCGACCACGGCGACCGCACTGCCCATGCCCGTCAGCCGGGCTACGAGTCGGGCAACCGTCCGGGTCATGGGCGCTGGTTCGCGTTCACTCTCGGCCTGCTCGACGGCCCGGCGCATGTGTGCCAGGGGATCAGCAATGGGCCGCCCGTGGCCGACGGCCAAAGTGCGGGCGGGCACGTCCAGCAGGGTTCGGGCGCTGCGGGTTGTCTGGAGCAGGTCGGACGTGCCCAGGGTCGGCAGCGGGAAGACCGCATTGAGGACGCTCGCCACATGCAGATCCGGCACGTTCACGAAGGTGTCCCCGGCATACAGCGTGCCGTCGCGTTCGTCGAGGAAGGCGACGTGCCCTGGCGAGTGGCCGGGCGTGTCGATGACGGTCAGCGAGCCCACCCGGTCGCCGCCGCGCAGGGTGCGGGTGGGCGTCGCCTTGCAGCCGCGCGCGGCCAACAGGGGCACGTCGCCTGCGCCCACCAGCAGTTCCAGGTCGGGCTGCGCGGCCAGCAGGGCGTCCACCGCGCCGATATGGTCGTCGTGCGCGTGCGTGAGCGCAATGCGTTTCAGTGGGCGTCCCGTGGAGCGCACCGTGTTCAGGACGCGGCGTTCCAGACCCGGCAGGCCCGCGTCGATCAGCGTGAAGCCATCGGCTTCCGGCACCAGGTAGGTGTTGACCAGGCCGAACTGCGTGAGGCGGATGGGCGGGCGGGTCACCGCGTACCTCCCAGCATCACGCTGGCCACACACAGGGCCAGGAAGGCGAGGGCCGTCAGGGGGGTGGAGACACTGCTCAGGGAAAGGGCTGAACCGGCGAACACGGCCAGTTTGACCAGCGGCCACGCGACTCCGGTCACGGGCACCGCCGCCTGTGGGGAGAGAAACGTCCCCCACACGCCAGCCAAGGCGACGAACGAGCCTGCGGCGCCCAGCCAGCCGCCGCTGCGCCACCCCCAGGTGGTGATGGCCGCGATGGCGACGAGTTCGACGGCGAAGGCCAGGACATCGGATGCGCTGACCATTCTGGCCCCCCGAAGCTGAACAGTGTTCGCTTTCATGATGAACAGTGTATGCAGCGGTGGAACGGCTGTCAAGACGTACACTGTTCACCATGCCCTATCCGACCAAGCTCACTCCTGCCACGATTGAGAACGCGGCGTGGCAGCTGTTCCAGCAGGGCGGCCCCGACGCCCTGAGCATGCGTCCCCTGGCCGACGTTCTGGGCGTGCGACCCGGCAGTCTGTACCGTCATTTCGACAGCCGCGACGCCCTGCTGGGCGCCCTCGCGGCACGGGCGGCCCACGAACTGCAGCTGGAGCTTCAGACGGCGGCTGAGGATCACCTGCCCCGCAATGCCCTCCAGGCGGCCGCCGGAGCGTACCTTCACTACGCCCGCAGCAACCCGCACGCCTACGCCCTGCTGCTCGTGCCCGCCGAGGCCGATCCCCAGCCCGGCCTGAAGACCACGGCCGGCAAGGCACTGTGGAACACGCTGCTGCGGCTGGTGGGCGACCTCAGCGGCCATCCGGACGACACCGATCACGCCGTGGCCCTCTGGACCTTCCTGCACGGCGCGGCCAGCCTGGAACGGGCCGGCATCTACGGCCCCAGCGGCCCACGCGGCGGAATCGATCTGGGGCTCGCGGCCCTCCTTGATCACATGCAGGAAGCCGGCGCGGGCGGTAATCCACCTTCCTGACCGTCCCGTGCCCCCCGCGTAGACTGACGCCATGACCATCCGCCGCCAGACCGTGACCGTGGACGTGGGCGGCGTGCCCATCGGCAGCGCGCACCCCATCGTCGTACAGAGCATGACCAATACCGACACGGCCGACGCCGAGGGCACAGCCATCCAGGTCGCACAACTGGCCCGCGCGGGCAGCGAGATCGTGCGCGTCACCGTCAACACCCGTGAGGCCGCCGCCGCCATTCCCGAGATCGTCGCGCGCTTGGAGGAGGTCGGCCTGAACGTCCCTATCGTCGGGGACTTCCATTACAACGGCCACATCCTGCTGCGCGAGTTCCCCGACACGGCCCGGCTGCTCGCCAAGTACCGCATCAATCCCGGCAACGTCGGCGCCGGACAGCACCACGACGCGAACTTCGCCACCATGATCGAGGTCGCCCGCGAATACGACAAGCCCGTGCGGATCGGCGTGAACTGGGGCAGCCTGGATCAGCAGGTGCTCGCCCGCCTGATGGACGAGAACACCGCCCAGGGCAGCCCTAAGACCGGAACCGACGTCATGATCGACGCCATGGTCGTCTCCGCGCTGGAATCGGCGGCGTACGCCGAGGAACTCGGCCTCGCGCACGACAAGATCCTCATCTCGGTCAAGGTCAGCAGCGCCCCGGAACTGTGGCAGGTGTACCGGCAACTCGCGCCACTGTGCGACTACCCCCTGCACCTGGGCCTCACCGAGGCGGGCATGGGCATGAAAGGCATCGTGGCCAGCAGCGTCGCCCTGGCCCCGCTGCTCACCGAGGGCATCGGCGACACCATCCGCGTGTCGCTCACCCCGGAACCCGGCGCGAGCCGCAAGCTGGAAGTCGAGGTGGCGCAGCAGATGCTCCAGAGCCTCGGCCTGCGCCAGTTCCTCCCGCAGGTCACAAGCTGCCCCGGCTGTGGCCGCACCACCAGCTCGTTTTTCCAGGAACTTGCGCAGAAGATTCAAGACTACATCCGAGACACCATGCCCGAGTGGAAAGCGAAGTACCCCGGCGTGGAGGACATGCAGGTCGCCGTGATGGGCTGCATCGTGAACGGCCCCGGCGAGAGCAAGCACGCCAACATCGGCATCAGCCTCCCCGGCACCGGCGAGGAACCCCGCGCGCCCGTCTATCAGGACGGCAAACTGCTCACCACCCTGAAAGGCCCCCGGATTGCCGAGGACTTCCAGGCGCTGATGGAAGCGTATGTGGAAAACACGTATGGACGGGTTGCCCACTCCACCAACTGAATAGGGTGTCGTCTGGCCTGTGCAGCTTTGAGTGAAGGCATAAGGGCGTGAATCCCGCTACGCTGAGGGCATGGGGACCTGGGGCACCGGCAGTTTCGAGAACGACAGCGCCGCCGATTTCATCAAGGAAGTCGTCGAGGACGGCGCGGTGGCGCTCCGCGAGGCCCTGGAGGTCGTGCTCGACCCAGAGCTCGATTACATCGAGGTCGAGGAGGGTTCCCGAGCCATCGCGGCGGCCGAGATCATCGCCGCCATCACGTCGGGCGATCACCGCAACATCACGGACGCTGACCTCCTGAGCTGGGTCGAGGAGGCGAATGCCAGCAGCCTGTCGAGTCAGCGCGAGCAGGCGCTCGACGCGGTCGACCGGGTGCTCGGCCCTGACAGCGAACTCCCGGAACTCTGGGAGGATTCTGACGACCAGCGGGACTGGCAGCGGGACGTGCAGCGGCTGCGTTCCAGCCTCGGCTGAGCAGCGTCAGGAGGTGGGTTCGGACACGCCGCACAAGGTGTAGCTACAGCCGTCTTGCGCCTGTGGGCTGAAAGGCGTCAGGGTCACCGTCCGGCCCAACTGGTGACCAGCACGTCCGGTTCCGTGGAGCCAAACAGGCTGTGCGGCACCGCGACCATGCCCTGAAACGATTCCAGCGCAGGTGACTGGGCGGCGTCCCCTTCTGACTTGCTCAACGCCGCCGGATCGAAGCGGGTGGTGCATTCACCCCGGACGAGGCCCAGGTGGGGCGTCCGTTCCAGGTGCAGGAACGAAGTGGGGAACGTCTACATGCTGGCCCGGCAGCACCCGTGGAATGCGGAGCGTTATAGATTCGCCTTGGGGGCGGCCTCGATCAGGCGGAAGCGTCCGCGCTCCACGCGTTCGAGGTCGTGGAACTTCCCGGCGTTCGCGCCGACCGCGTTGCGGCACATCTCGCTGGCGACATGCCGGCGGATCGTCGTATCCAGGTGCGTAGTGCCCCTGGCGCGTAGGGCAGCCACGACTTCCTGGCTGGAAAAGGTGCCATCGGCACTCTGCCGCGCCAGGATGCGGGCCACAGCAAGGATGTCATCACGACAGGTCACGCTCCCATTGTGGCGCAGGAGCGGACTCCGTGTCCGTAATGGACTCAGAAGCGCAGTTCCAGGCCCACGCCCGCTCCGTAATGTCCGGCCGTGCTGGCCCGCACGAAGGCCCGCCAGCCAGCGGGGCCGAGCAGCGGGCCGCGCAGGCCGCCCTCGCCGTACAGCGCAAACGCGTTTGAATATTCCGCTCCGACCGTGGCGAAGGCATCAACCTTCGTGATGGGAATGTTCAGGTCACGCAGGGTCACGCCCGCCGCGTACCGGTTCGCCAGACTGGTGTTCCAGGCCTTCTCCGCGCTGCCCTCGACCCCGATCGCACCGATGATCGGGATGCGGAGCAGAGAAAAGCCGGCGTGCACGCCGAAACCGGAGGTGCCCACGTCGGCGCCCAGCCACGTGGTGGCTCCGGCGGTGGTGGCGGTCACGGCGGCGCTGGCCAGCAGCAGGGAACGGAATCGCATGCTGCACCTTACCGGGCCAGAATGAGAATCATCCGTCCAGGCGCACCTCGGCCACCTTCGCGAGCATCCGGAAGGTTTGGAACAGGTGGTAGGCGTGCTCGCTCTGCCACCCGACCGTCACGGCGTCCACGCGGGTCACGCCGGGCACACGCTCGCAGGCGTCCGCGCGGGCCTGGTGGTTGAAGGACAGTTGCGTGGCCGCGGGCCAGGAGGCGGTGTAGGGCACGGCCGTGGCCGCCGCCCGCACGGCCTGCTGCGCGCCCTCGCGGATCCGCCGCTGCGCCTCGCGCGGGTGAAGGTGCACGGCGGAAAAGCTGCTCAGTCCCTCCTTGACGGGCACCGTGACGACCTGTGGCCCCAGTTCCGCCGTGATCTCGGCCATCGCCACGTCGTCCCCGCAGGCGAAGACCACGGGCACGCCATAGTGTCCGGCCAGCAGGGCGTTCAGGCCGTACTCGCCGGTCGAGGCTCCGTTCACGCGCACATCCCGGATGAAGCCGTTCCAGGTGTGGGCGAGGGGGCCGCGCATGCTGCCGGCCCGCGCGTGGTATCCGACGAACAGCAGGGCCCCCACGCCGTCCTCCTGCACGCCCTGCACCATGCTCAGGGGCTTGTCGTTGCCGCTCGTGAAGCGCACACCGTCCGGCAGGAGTTCCGGGATCAGGTTGCGCATGGTGTCGTGACTGTCGTTCACGAGCACCTCCGTCGCACCGGCGTCCAGCGCGCCCAGCGCGGCGGCGGCGGCCTCCAGCGTCATGCGTTCGCGGGCCCGTTCGTACTCGGCGGCGCTGACCAGCCCACCGAATTCCGGCGGGCTCACCTGCACCCAGCTCGACACCCCGCACACGCCCTCCATGTCCACGCTGATCACGACCTTCATACCGGCAGCGTAGTCCCTTGGCGGGCATGCTGGCGCACGTTCCCATGCCGGGTGGCCGGTCATGTTAGCCTCCTTTGTTATGAGCCGTGTCGCCCTGAAGTCCGCCCGTGAGATCGAGACCATGCGCCGCGCCGGGGCGCTCGTCGCCGAGACCTTCCGTGTGCTCGAACCCTTCGTGAAGCCCGGCGTGACCCTCAAGGAACTCGACACCCTGGCCGAGGAGCACATCCGCAAGGCCGGCGCGGTGCCCGCCTATCTCGGGTACGGGCCGAAGGCCACGCCGTTTCCCGGCACCATCTGCGCGAGCGTGAACGAGGTGATCTGTCACGGCATCCCGGACGGGCGCGTGCTTCAGGACGGCGACATCGTCGGGGTCGATATCGGCGTACTGCTGGACGGCTACTATGGCGACGCGTGCTACACCTACACGGTCGGCACGGTGAGCGAGCAGGTGCAGGGACTGGTGGACACCACCTACGAGTGCCTCCAGGCCGGGCTGGACGTCGTGCGTCCGGGCGCGCGGCTAGGTGACATCGGCTATGCCATCCAGACCCTGGCCGAGGGGCGCGGCTACTCGGTCGTGCAGGAGTACACCGGGCACGGCATCGGCAAGAAGTTGCACGACGAGCCCACCGTGTACCACCACGGCGTGCGCTACACGGGCCTGAAACTCCAGCCGGGCATGGTGTTCACCATCGAGCCGATGATCAACCTGGGCCGCCCGGAAACGCGGCTGCTGAGCGACAAGTGGACGGTTATCACGCAGGACAAGCAGCCCAGCGCGCAGTTCGAGCACACGGTCGCCGTGACCAACAAGGGCCACGAGATCCTGACCCTGTGATGGGGCACCCATGACCGCCCATCCTAATCCCCTGGCGCCCCGCTTTCCCAGGGGCGGGCTGCGTGAGATGGCGGCCGACGCGCTGGAGGACGAAAGCACTTACCGGGGCGTCGTGATCGAGGGCGGCCGGGTGCCCCTGCGCCTGCATGCCGTGGCCTTCGAGGGCTGCGTGCTGCGGGGCGTGGATCTGCGCGACGTGGACTGGACGCTGGTGCGGCTGGCCGATGTCCGGCTGGAAGGCTGTGACCTGAGCGCCGCCCGCCTGGCCGACGCCGCGCTGGAGCGGGCCGAGGTGCTGGGCGGTCGGATGCTGGGTACGCAGCTTCCGCAGGTCACGCTGAGGAACGTTCAGCTGAGGGGCGTGGCCGCTCCGTTCTCCATCTGGAGCGGCGCGCAGGCCACCCGTCTGCGCGTGGACGACTGCGACCTGACCGACGCCGTGTTCACGGGCGCGTCGCTCCCGGCCAGTACCCTGCGCGGCTGCGTGCTGCGCCGGACGGACTTCCACCGGGCGACACTCGCCGAGGCCGACCTGCGCGGTTCAGACCTGCGCGGCATCGCCCTGGGACTTCCGGATCTCGCGGACGTGACCGTCGAGGAGAGCCAGCTACCGG
Source organism: Deinococcus sp. KSM4-11 (assembly GCF_004801415.1). Classification (NCBI taxonomy): domain Bacteria; kingdom Thermotogati; phylum Deinococcota; class Deinococci; order Deinococcales; family Deinococcaceae; genus Deinococcus; species Deinococcus sp. KSM4-11. The sequence goes on from NZ_SSNX01000001.1 coordinate 701,649, forward strand.
CCCTGGCCCGCTTCCTGGGCGTGACCGTGGCCGACGAGATTGGCGGGGGTCCCGCTCAGGACTGAAGGTACTCGCGGACGCGGGCCGGGCCGTCCTCGAAGCGATCCCGCAGGAACTGGCCCTGCGTGAGCATCCGGTTCGCGGCCGTGTGATCCTGGCGCAGCGCCTCCGTGATGCCGGCCGCGATGGTCTCCAGCTGCTCCTGCAGGTGGCCCTCGGGACTCTGGCCGCGCTCCTGAAGGTGCTGCCGGGCCACCGCTGTGAGGTTCAGGTAGGCGCGGAGCGTGGCGGGCAGGTACTCCAGTCTGGCCTGCCGGAGCAGGAACTGGCTGCGGCTGTCCAGGCGGTCGTAGGGGGCGTCGTGCAGGCGGCACAGCAGCGCCAGCGCGTAGTGCCGGTGCGGTTCCGGCAGCCGCAGGGCCAGGACGGGGGCCTCGTCGGATGGCGCCGGGCGTACGTCCACGGGCGGCGCGGGCGCTGGGCGGTCGGCGCTCAGGCGTTCCATGGCATGACGGTGGATCAGCTGGCGGCGCACCAGCGGAAACGTGAAGATGCTTCCAAAGAACAGCAGGGGCACGAGGGTCGCTTCGGCGTGCATGGTCAACCTCCAGGATGAAAACCGCAGTCGTGCCGGCACCCTACCCTGGGCGTCGGTGCCGCCGCGTCCGACAAAAGGGGGATTCCGGGGCGGGCGTTCCCTACAATTACGGGCATGAACCCAGTCCCTGCCATGGAGTCACGGTCATAACCGGCGCCCCGTTCAAAGGCAAGCGCCTGCGACACCTCTCGCCCGATGCGGCGGTCAGCGTCGTGGACGTGGTGAAGGGCTACAGAGGGTCGGGCGGCACCGAGACGCGCGTCCTCGACGACATCGACCTCGACATCCGCCGGGGAGAGTTCTTCAGCCTGCTGGGCCCCTCCGGCTGCGGCAAGACCACGCTGCTGCGCCTGCTGGCCGGATTCGAGCAGCCCGATGCGGGGCGAATCATCATCGGTGGTCAGGACATGACGGGCGTGCCTCCACACCTCCGCAATGTGAACACGGTCTTCCAGAGTTACGCGCTGTTCCCGCACCTGAACGTGCGGGACAACGTGGCCTTCGGCCTGCGGATGAAGAACGTGCCAGCCGCCGCCCAGCGCGACCGGGTCGCCCGCGCGCTGGAGAGCGTCCGCATCGCGGAGTTCGCGTCCCGCCGTCCCGACCAGCTGTCGGGCGGGCAGCGGCAGCGGGTGGCCCTGGCCCGCGCGATCGTGAACGAACCGCAGGTGCTGCTGCTGGACGAGCCCCTGTCCGCGCTCGACCTGAAACTCCGCAAGGAATTGCAGGTGGAACTGGCCAACCTTCAGGAGACCCTGGGCATCACCTTCGTGTTCGTCACGCACGACCAGGAGGAAGCGCTGGTCATGAGCGACCGGATCGCCGTGATGAACCGGGGGCGGATCGAGCAGCTCGGCCGCGCCGAGGAGCTGTACGAGCGGCCCCGCACGGCCTTCGTCGCGAACTTCCTCGGCAGCAGCAACCTGATTCCCGGCACCGTGCAGGAGCTGGACGGCACCGCCGCCGTGATACGCACGGCGCACGGCCCGCTGCGCACCACCCACGGCGAGGGCCTGCGCGTCGGCCAGGACGTGACCCTGAGCGTGCGGCCCGAGAAACTGCGGATGGAACGCGACGACGAGACCGAGGGCAACGAGATCCGCGCCCGCGTGGACGACATCGTGTACACCGGAGCGGAGAACCAGTACCTGCTGGAGGCCGCCGGGCAGCGCCTCGTGGCCTTCCAGCTGAACTCGGACATCGGCGCGGACGAGGAGTTCGACTATGAGGAGCAGGTGGCCCTCTACCTGCCGCCCGACAACCTGATCGTGCTGGAGGAAACATGAGGCTGCCCGCGCCGCTGCCTGCCGGGACCATTCCATGCTGACCGTCCGGCGTTTTCTGAACACGCTGGGGCCGGGCACGCTGTGGTTGATCGCGTTTCTGGTGCTGCCCTCCCTGGTGATGCTCGCGTATTCGTTCCTCACACGGGTGGATCTGGCACGTGTCGGGCCGCCCTGGACGCTGGAAAGCTGGCAGCGGGTGGTCGGCTACGACGCCCTCTTCCAGGAGTGGGTGGGCGACAACCTGCGGGTACTGTGGCGCTCGGTGTGGGTGGCGGGCCTGAGCACGCTGCTGTGCGTGCTGATGGGCTATCCGCTGGCGTTCTACATCGCCCGGCAGGATGCGCGGCGCAAGAACCTGCTGCTGCTGCTGCTGATCATCCCGTTCTGGACGAACTTCCTGATCCGCGTGTATGCCTGGATCCTGATCCTCAGGCCCTTCGACCTGGTGCCCAGTCTCGCGGCCACGTTCCTGGGCATGGTGTACGCCTTTGTGCCGTTCTTCGTGCTCCCCGTGTACGCCAGCGTCGAGAAGATCGACTGGCGCCTGCTCGAGGCGGCCGAGGATCTGGGAGCGCCGCCCGTGCGAGCCTTCCTGGCGGGCGTGTTCCCGCAGACGCTGCCGGGGCTGGTCGCCGGGATCATCCTGACCTTCATTCCAGCGCTGGGCACCTTCGTGGTGAGCGATATCCTGGGTGGCGCGAAGACAGCCCTGGTCGGGAACCTGATCCAGAACCAGTTCGGGCAGGCCGGTGACTGGCCCTACGGCAGCGCCCTGAGTTTCCTGCTGATGGGCGTGGTGCTGCTCGGCTTGTGGGCCTACGCCCGGACGGCCGGTCAGAAGGGTCTGGAGGAGCTGTTGTGAGGCGTACCCATCCGGCCCTGAGCGCGTGGGCGTGGCTGGTCTACGCGTTCCTGTACCTGCCGATCGTGGTCGTGATCGTGTTCTCGTTCAACGATTCGCGCTTCGGCGCGACCTGGGCGGGCTTTACCACCCGGTGGTACGGCGTGCTGTTCGCCCGGGCGGACGTGCGCGAGGCCGTGGCACATACGCTGGAGATCGCCCTGCTCAGCACCGTAGTGAGTACCATCCTGGGCACCCTGGTCGGCCTGGGCCTGTGGCGCTACACCCTCCGGTTCCGCACGGGCCTGACCTTCTTGCTGGTCATGCCCATCGTGATGCCGGACGTCGTGATGGGCGTAAGCCTGCTGATGTTCTACGCGTTCGTGCGCGGCCTGCTGGAACGCGCCGGTTGGACCTTCGACAACGGGTTCTGGACCGTGCTGCTCGCGCACGTGACCTTCCAGATCAGTTACGTGGCCCTGACTGTCCGGTCGCGCCTCGCCGGGTATGGCCGTGACTTGGAGGAAGCGGCGCGGGATCTGGGCGCCACGGGTCTCCGATCCTTCCTCCACGTAGTCCTGCCGCTGGCGACGCCGGGTGTGCTCGCGGGGGCGCTGCTGGCCTTCACCCTGTCTCTGGATGATTTCGTGGTCACTTACTTCACGAGCGGCTCCGGGTTCCGGACGCTGCCCGTGCTGATCTACACGAACGTGAAACGCGGCGTCACGCCGGACATCAATGCCCTCAGCGCCCTGCTGGTCCTGGTGACGGTCGTGGCCATCATCGCGGCGAACGCCCTGCTGCGGCCCCGCCGGAGCGCGACGTGAAGCGCTCGCTGGTGCTGGGCCTAATCCTGCTGTGCGGCTGTTACCGGGTGGCGAAAGTGCCGACCACGCCGACGGTGAGCGCGCCGACACCTGTTTCCCGTGGCGACGGCAGGACCCTGCGCGTCTTCATCTGGTCCGAGTACATCGACCCGGATATCGTGACGGCCTTCGAGAAGGCGAACGGCGTCAAGGTCATTCTGGACACCTACGAGAGCAACGAGGCCATGCTCGCCAAGTTGCAGGGCGGCGGCTCCGAATACGACATCGCCGTGCCCAGCAACTACGTGATCCAGACCATGGCGCGCGCCGGCCTGCTGCAACCGCTGAACAAAACGTGGCTGCCGAACCTGAAGAACATCGGGGCGGGGTTCCTGAACGCCGCCTACGATCCGGGCAACACGTATTCGGTGCCGTACCAGTACGCCGCCACCGGTCTGGCGTTCAACCGGGCGAGGTACGCCCCTCCCACCGCCACGTGGGATCTGATCTTCGGCCCGCAGGACACCCTGAAGTTCATCCTGCTCGACGATCCGCGCGAGGTGGTGGGCGCGGCCCTGAAGTATCTGGGCTTCAGTGCGAACACGACCGATGTCGCCCAGCTCCGGGCGGCCCGTGACCTGCTGCGCCGCACGGTCGCCAAGCGCGGTTTCGAGGGCTTCGACGGCGGCCCCGGCACGCGCAACAAGCTGCTGGCCAAGCAGATCGACCTGGGGCAGATTTACGTGGGTGACCTGCTGATCGCCACCGAGGAAGACAAGAACGTGCAGGTGGAGCTGCCGCAGGAGGGCACCACCATCTCCATGGATACGCTGGTGGTGCTCCGGCGCAGTCCGAATCCGGAGCTGGCCCACCGCTTCATCAATTACATCCTCAGCGCGGAGGTGGGCGCGGCGATCAGCAACTACACGTACTACGCCACGCCGAATGCCGCGGCCCAACCGCTGCTGGACGACTTCCTGAAGGAGGTTCCTGCCCTGAATCCCCCGGCGGCGTGGCTCACCAATGGAAAACTGGATTTCATCGGGGAACTGCCGGCAGGGCGGCCACAGCGGCTGTACGACCGGATCTGGACTGAACTCAAGAGCCGGTGAGGGGGGTGGGGGGCCCCCAGATTGTGTGTGCTGGCGGGCATTGGCACCGCCGCCGGGGGCATTGTGGGGTCGTCTGGGCCTCCTTACACTGGGTTCAACGTGACGGCCCACTCCACCACCCTCGAAATCCTGCGCGTCTCCGGCACCTCACGCCCGAACGCCATCGCCGGCGCGGTAGCCGCGCTGCTGCGCTCACACGGACAGGTGGACATCCAGGCGATCGGCCCGACGGCCGTGAACCAGACCGTGAAAGCCCTGGCCATAGCGCGCGGGTACCTGCATGGAGACGCGCTGGATCTGTATACCCAGCCGGAGTTCGTGAAGCTCGATGTTCAGCAGGAAGAGCGGACGGCCGTCCGGTTTCACGTGAAGGCCATGCCGCTACTCGACTCCTGAACGGAAGCAACCCCGTGAATGTTGGTCAGACGGCACCCCGGTCGTCGGTGGTACGGGCCTCCCGGCCGTGTGCTCCTTGCCGCATTGGACGTGAATCAGTCTCAAGCTCCTGCGGCGCACTCCTCATTAAACCTGAGTAGGGAACGCTAAGATAAGGGTCGAGGCTGCCAGGCGGCATCCCCATCACCCGCTCCAGGAGGAGTCCTTCGTATGTTCCTTGGTCCCTACACGCCCCTGATCCTGATCGTCTTCGTGGCATCCATGGCCATCCAGGCGTACCTGAGCAGCACCTACAAGAAGTGGGGACAGGTTCGCAATCCCCGCTCCATGACTGGTGCCGACGTGGCCCGGATGATGCTGGACGAGAACGGCCTGCACAACGTGGCAGTCAACGCCGTTCCTGGGAACCTGTCCGATCACTACGACCCCATCCAGAAGACCGTGAACCTCAGCGAGAGCGTGTACGGCGTGCCCAGCGTGGGTGCCATGGCCGTCGCCGCCCACGAGGTCGGGCACGCGATTCAGGACAAGGTGCACATGCCCGCCCTGGTGCTGCGCGGCCAGATGGCCGTTCCGCTGAACCTGGGCATGAACCTCGCGCCGCTGCTCCTGCTGGCGGGGATCTTCCTGCACATCACCGGCCTGCTGTGGGTGGGCGCGATCCTCTTCGGCTTCGCCCTGCTGTTCCACCTCGTCACCCTGCCCGTCGAGTTCGACGCCAGCCGACGGGCCCTGAACTACCTTCAGCAGCGCGGCCTGAGCGGCGGCGGTGAGGGGGGCAACGGAGCGCGCGCCGTGCTGACCGCCGCCGCCCTGACCTACGTGGCCGGATTCGCTATGGCCCTGGCACAGTTCCTGAACATTCTCGGAATTGCCCGCAGCAGCGACGACTGAGTCCACAACCGAACGGGCGGCCCCACTGGGAGGCCGCCCTGTTTCGTTACACCGATCAGACGTTGAAGCCGAACATCCGCATCTGCCGTTTGCCGTCCTCAGTCATCTTGTCCGGGCCCCAGGGCGGCGTCCACACGAATTCCACGTTCACGTCCGTCACGCCATCCAGGCGGCCCACGGCCATCTCCGCGTCAGCCCGGATCAGATCCTGGACGGGGCAGCCCACGCTGGTCAGGGTCATGGTGATGTCTACGGCTCCATTCGCGTCGATGTCCACGCCGTAGATCAGTCCCAGATCCACCACGTTCACGGGAATCTCGGGATCCTTCACGACCTTCAGCGATTCCAAGATCTGGTCGTTGCTGGGCAGACCGGTGGCCGCCGGTGTGGTGGTGGGCGTCGAGTCGTCCATCAGTTCTGCCCCTTCACGCTTGGCAGGCCTGCCTCGACCCAGGCGTTCGTCCCGCCGGTCAGGTTGGCCACGGTGGTGTATCCGTGCTGTGCGAGGAATTCCCCGGCGCGGGCGCTTCGGGCGCCGCTGCGGCAGATCATGACCAGCGGCTTGTCCGTCGGCAGTTCCGCGTACCGCGCCTCGAATTCGCTGAGGGGCACAAGCAGGGCGCCCTCGGCATGAACCTCGTCGTACTCGTTCTGTTCGCGGACATCCACGAGCACGGCGCCGGCCTGCACGCGGCGCTGACCTTCCTGCGGGGTGACTTCTTCCATGCCGAGCAGGATACCTGACTGAACCACTCGGAATGTGCGGGTCCGACCTATGCTCGGACCATGCCTCTGCCAGCGACCGGCACCCTGATCGACCTGCGCCCCGACGATCTCCGCGACGCCCAGCCTCTGACCGGACTGAGCCCCCTGCCCGTGGTGCCGGTCACGCTGGACGCCATCGAGGAGGGTACGCACCGGCTCCGCGACCTGACGCCGCCCCTGACCGTGATCTGCGAGCGCGGCGTGCGATCCGCACTGGCCGCCCGGTACCTGCGGGCCGACGGGCTGGACGCCAGCGCCTACCCCGGCGGAGTACCCGCCCTGCTGCGGGAGATGGAGGGGTGACGCGTGCCCCGGCTAGACTGGCGGGCATGTCCGCCCTCCCCGATGGATTCATTCGCACGCAGGACGTGCTCGCCGAACAGCTCAGCCCCGCCCGCGTGCGGGAACTGGAACTCACCTACGGCAACGAGGAACTCCTGTACGGCCTGGGCCTCATCGGCGTGGACGGTCCGTTCTACCGCGTGACCCCCTGGGAGCTCGAAGACGGCGCCGGGGTGCGCCGCATCAATGCCAGCGGGTACGCCGCGCTGCCGTTTGGGGACATGCCCCCGGCCATCACGTCGTTCATGCAGGAGTTCCTCACGCACAACCGCGCCATGGGCCTGCCGCAGCAGTCCACCAGTCCGTGGCGCGCGGCCCTGGAGGCGAATCTGGTGAAGCTCCTGGCGCGCGATCTGTCCAGTCACGCGACCAGTCAGGTCTTCTTCTGCTCCAGCGGCACCGAGGCCATCGAGGGAGCCCTGAAGTTCGCCAAGGCCTGGCGGCCCAGCGCGAAGTACGCCATCTCGTTCGCCAGCGGCTACCACGGCAAGACCCTGGGCAGCCTGAGCCTCACCCCGAACCCGGAATATCAGGACGTCTTCCGGCCGCTGGTGCCGGGCGCGGTCACCTGCCCCTACGGCGATCTGGAAGCCCTGAAGCGCGTGATCCGGCGGCTCGGCCCGGACAGCATCTACGCGGTGGTCGTCGAACCCATCCAGGGAGAGGGCGGCGTGAACATCCCCCCGGCAGGGTTCCTGTCCGGCCTGGGCGAAGTGTGCCGCCGTCACGGCATCACCGTGATCGCGGACGAGATCCAGACGGGGCTGGGCCGCACCGGCCATTGGTTCGAATCGGCCGCCCAGGGCCTCGACCCGGACATCGTGACGCTCGCCAAGCCGCTCGGCGCAGGCATGACCGCCGTCGGCGCAACCATCGTCCGCGCGCCCATCTACAAGAAGATGCTGGGCGGCCTGAGCAGCAAACGGCACAGCAATACCTTCGGCGGCGGGGCGCTGGCCATGGCGGTCGGCCTGAAATCGCTGGAATACCTGCTGGAGAACGACCTGCCCGCCCGCAGCCTTGAACTGGGGCAGCTCGGACTGGAGCGCCTGAGCGCGCTTCAACGCCGTTTCCCCCAGCTGCTGGAGGCCGTCCGCGGCCAGGGCATGTTGATGGCGATGCAATTCCGCCCGATGGTCGGGGTGCCCCTGCCCGCCATGCTGCGCGAGATCGTGTTCGAGGCCACCGCCATCCTGGCCCTGCGCGAACTGCACCTTGCCGGCGTCATGGCCAACCTCAGCCTGAGCAGCAAGCGTACCGTGCGCCTCACGCCGGCGCTGGACATGCCCATGGACGTGTTCACCACGTTGTTCGACCGGGTGGAGGCCTTCACGCAGACGCACCCGAATTCCCGTAACCTGCTGCTGAAGACGCCGCCACAGATCACGGCGAAGCTGGCCGCCTTCGCCGCCACGAAACCCAAGAAACGTACGCCCAGCGACGGCTGAACCCTCTGACACGACACGGGTTTACAGCCTGGAACGGGCCGTCGAGCGCCGATCGCTCTGTCAGGCCAGGCCGCAGGCCCGCTGTACCAGCAGATGCAGTTCATCGCGGCCCAGGCGGCGGGCATCGAGGGGCAGGTCGTCCGGCAGGTCGCTCAGCCCGCGCACGATCGGCACGAACCGGAACTCGGGACGCATGACCAGATCCCGCCTCGCGGTGAGGGCCAGCACGAAATCCAGCCGCAACTCAAAGTGCGCGTTCACCTCGGCCCGCAGCGGTTCCGCGTCGCCCGCCAGCAGGGCCACCAGCGCCGGGTGCGGCGTGAACGCGTCCTCCAGCTCATTGAGGATGTGCGTCAGATCCAGGAACACGGCCGCGTTCGGCAGGGCCGCGCCCGCGATCCGGCGGCGACAGACGTCCGCGCTGTCCCCCCGCACGAGGCTGACTGTCCGCCCCGCCCGGGCTGCGCTGCCCAGCAGGGTCCACAACCGGCCCAGGCTGGAATACCGGGCCAGTTCCACGTACCCGGCCGGTTTCGAGGCCAGGGGACGGGTGGGACGCTCGGCAGACGCGGTCACACGGGCATGGTAGCGCCCAGGATGGGCAGGAACACCTGTCGGTGTCATCGGGCACCCACCGCCGGTCGATCCTCCGCCATGCTGGGGGCCATGACCCGCCTGCGCGCCGCCCCGTCCCGAGTGTCACCCCGCGTCCGTGCCTGGATCGCGGCCGTCCTGGCCCTGATCTCCGGCTATGTGATCGCCACGGCCCGTCAGGTGATCGTGAGGCCGCCGCTGATGCTCAGTCAGGACAGCGTGCCGCCTGGCGTCTCCGCGCCGGCCCAGGTCTCGCTCGAGAACGTGGGCGGCCCGGTCATCACCATCACGCCCGTCGGGCAGAAGGTGACCACGCTGCTCGTGTTCTATCCGGGCGGCCTGGTCCGTCCCCAGGCCTACGAATGGCTGGGCCGGGCCCTCACCGCACAGGGCGTCCAGACCGTCATTCCCGTGTTCCCGCTCGATCTGGCCGTCACGGGGGTCAACCGTGCCAGCGGCCTCATCGCCACCTACGGCCAGGGCAAGCGCGTCGTGATCGCCGGGCACTCGCTGGGCGGCGCGATGGCCGCGCAGTACGCCTCCGGCCATGCCGATCAACTGGCCGGCATGATCCTGATGGCCGCCTACCCCGCCGGGAATGTGTCGCTGCGGGAAACCACCCTCCCCGTGCTGTCCCTGCTGGCCGAGGAAGATGGGGTCGCCGATCCCCAGGCCGTGCGGGATGGCCTCAAGCGCCTGCCAGAGAATGCTGAACTGACGGTCATCCCCGGAGCGGTACACGCCTTCTTTGGGCGGTATGGCCCACAGAAGGGCGATGGCCGACCCACGGTGACCCGTGCGCACGCTGAGGACGACATCCTGCGTGCCGTGGGTGCGTTCCTGGAGCGGCTACCGAAGCCATGACGGCTCTGGTCGGGCGAGCTGGGTCATCCAACCGATAGCGCCGGTGACCTGCCCTCATCACGGCCGCATCACTCACGGCCGATACTCGAGGACTTCAAAGTCGATGGCCTTTGTTCCAACACAGATCGGATCAGCTCATGAAGAAATCCGGTCAACCTGCGAATAGACCGTCATCCGGCCCTCCCTGGTGAAGCCGCACAGACTCACGCCGAAGGCCGTCGCCGTGTCCACAGCGAGGCTGGTGGCCGCGCCGACGGCCACGACCACGCCAATTCCGGCCGTCACGGCCTTCTGGACAATCTCAAAGCCCGCCCGGCTGCTGACGACCAGGACGTAATTCACCAGGGGCAACCGGTGCGCGGCCCAGCCCACCACCTTGTCGACGGCGTTATGGCGGCCCACGTCCTCCCTGGCACACAGCAACTCGCCCGCCGCTGTAAAGAGGGCCGCACCGTGCAGGCCTCCGGTAGCCGTGAAGCCGGGCTGCGCAGCCAGCAATGTTCTGGGCAGCCCGAGCAGCCACGCCGCCCTGACTGGCTCTGCCGTCCACAGTGGGGGAGGCGCGCGGCCGAGGAGCTGTTCCACATTGCCGCTGCCGCACACGCCGCACGCACTCGACGACACCGTCAGGCGGGCGCCCGCGGCCAGGCGTGCATGCTCCGGCGTGTGCAGGTGCCAGACGTTGGAATTCTCGGGATCGGCCTCCAGGGTGAACCGGGTGGGTAGCAGCCCCTCGGAGATCAGCCACCCCAGCAGCAGTTCCTGATCATGGCCGGGCGTCCTCATCAGTACCCCCAGTGGAAGCAGACCGTCCGGCGTGTGGAGGCGCAGTTCCAGGGGTTCCTCGACGGCCACCGCATCGTGCCGATCCAGCCAGCTTTCAGCGCGGTACAGCATGACGGGCAGGTGAACGATTCCTGCGCCGTCCTCCCGCCCGTCCGTCAGGCCATTCAGCGGTCGACCTCGGCCTGATTCGGCAGCTGTCCCACCTCGCCGTTCGCCTCCCGCAGCGCGCGGCCCGCACCCTTGAGAACGGCGAACACGGCGCCGAGCGCCACCTGCACGTCCCGGTCTTTCAGGAGGCCGAGCAACTCGCCCAGGCCCACGCCCTTGCCCGCCGCCACATGCCGCGCTCCCTGATTCAGGCCGGTGACCACGGCATTCCCCAGCAGGCTGACCTCGCCCGGGTTGAGTGCCGACAGCGTTTTGCCGACTTCCGTGGCGTTGCGCAGCACGGTGGTGCCGCTCTCGCCGCCCGTGATGTGCAGCAGCGAGGCGACCAGTCCCTCGCCACCGCGCACGGTCTTGCCCAGCACGTCCAGCACGCCGTGCTCGTGCAACTGCCGCAGCACGTACAGCCCCTCGAGGAGCGCGTCGGTGGAGTCCTCGACCTCCGAGTGCAGTTGTTCCTGCGGGGTGGGAACGCGGGGGGTGAATTCAAGTGGTTTCGCCATGGGCTCTCCTGGGGTCAGTCGTCCGCGCCGAGGGCATCGGCACGGGCATTCAGACTGTCGCCGTGCAGGGGCAGCGCCCCGCCGGGATACACGTAATCCGGCCGAGCCCACTTGCGCTCGACCTCGACGCCTGACTGCGGGGTCGGGTGGCCCCAGCGGGGATTCGTGGCGGGCAGCGGGTTGGGGCCGACGTCGTGCAGCAGCTCCATGCGGACGCGGGTGTCCTTGTACGCGGGCGTGTTCGTGATCGAGTCCCCGCCACTGCCGGTGAGGCGGTTCACGGCGTCCTCGGCCTTGCGGGCGTTCATCGGCATGAAAACCTCGTGGCCGCTGACCCGGCCGGTGACCAGGGCCTGCAAACGCACCGCGCCGTACTCGCTGACCAGCCGCACCCACTGGCCGCTCTGGATCTGACGTTCGGCGGCGAGTTCCGGACTGACCTCGACGAACGAGTCCGGTGCCTTCTGCGCGATGCCCTCCACGCGGAAAGTCATGTTCCCCTCGTGGAAGTGCTCCAGCATCCGGCCCGAGTTCAGGTGCAGGTCGAACTCCTCGTTCGGGGCGTGGTGGCGGGCGTGGTACGTGCCGGCGTACAGCTGGGCCTTGCCGTCGGGGAAGTGGAAGCGCTCGGTGTACAGCAGCGGCTGATCCGTGCCGTCCTCCGCGACCGGCCAGCACAGGGTGTTGTAGCCCTCCAGCCGTTCATAGGTGACCCCGGCGAAGAACGGCGTGAGGCGCGCGATCTCAGCCATGATCTCGGACGGGTGCGTGTAGCCCCAGCGGTGGCCCATGCGGTCGGCCACGCCCATGTAGATCTGCCAGTCGGGCTTGGTGCCTTTCAGGGGCGGCATGACCTCGTACAGGCGCTGGATGCGGCGCTCGGTGTTCGTGAAGGTGCCCTCCTTCTCCAGCGACGCCGCCGCCGGGAAGATCACGTCCGCGAAGCGCGCGGTATTCGTAAAGTACAGATCCTGGATGACCAGGAATTCCAGCGCCTCGAAGCCCTCCTGAAGGTGGTTGGCGTTCGCGTCGGTCAGGCTCATCTCCTCGCCCGTGATCCACATGGCCCTGAGCTTGCCCTCCAGCGCGGCGTCGATCATCTGGGTGTTGTCCAGCCCCCTTTCGGGGCGGAGCGTGACGCCCCATTCGCGCTCGTGCCGTTGCACGACCAGGTCATCGTCGATCTTCTGGTAGCCGCTGACCGCGTCCGGCTGCGCGCCCATGTCGCTGCAGCCCTGCACGTTGTTATGCCCGCGCAGGGGGTAGCCGCCCGTGCCCAGCTTCCCGTAGTTCCCGGTGATCAGCAGCAGGTTGCTGATCGCGGCGCTGGTGTCCGTGCCACCGCACTGCTGGGTGACCCCCATGGCCCACAGGATGCACACGCGCTCCTCGGCGGCGATCTGGCGGGCCAGGGCCTCCAGCGTTGCGGCACTGAGACCGGTCTCCTGCTCGGCGTACTCCAGCGTGAACGACTGGATGGACTCCCGGAACGCGTCCAGTCCGTTCACGCGCTCCGCGAGGAACGCTTTGTCCTCCAGGCCGTGGTCGAGAATGAATTTGCTCACGGCCGCCAGCCATACGAAGTCCGTGCCGGGCTTGGGCCGCAGGAACTGATCGGCCCGCTTGGCCAGCTCATGCTCGCGGAGGTCGAACACGATGACCTTCAGGGAGCCCAGTTTCTGTGCCCGCTTGATCCGCGTGGCGAGCACCGGGTGGCTCTCGGCAGTGTTGCTGCCCATCGTGATCACCAGCGAGGCGTTCTCGATGTCCCTGATGGTGCCGCTGTCGCCGCCGATGCCCACCGTCAGCGAGAGGCCCTTGCTGGCCGGCGATTGGCAGTACCGTGAGCAGTTGTCCACGTTGTTCGTCCCGATGACCTGCCGGGCGAACTTCTGCACCAGGAACGCTTCCTCGTTGCTGGCCTTGCTGCTCGCCACGAAGGCCAGGGCGTCCGGCCCGTGCTGCGCCTTGATCTCCGCGAAGCGCCACGCGACCAGATCGAGCGCCTCGTCCCAGCTCGCCTCGCGGAAGCGGTCGCCCTCGCGGATCAGGGGCGTGGTCAGGCGGTCGCCGCTGTTCACGTAATCCCAGCCGAACTTGCCCTTCACGCACGTGCTGATACCGTTCGCATGGCCCTGCCCCGGCTCGACCTTCAGGATCTGCCGCTCGTCTGTCCAGACGTCGAAGGAGCAGCCCACGCCGCAGTACGTGCAGACGGTCTTGGTTTTCTTGATGTAACGGTCACGCGCCGCCGACTCGATCTCCGAGACGTTCATGATGGGCTTCAGGCCGGCGCTGGCCTCGACGCCCTTGACCACGTCGATCGCGGCGTTCCACACCGGCAGCGGAATCCCGGTGAACAGCCCCGCCTGGCCCAGCATGGACTTCTCCTGAAGGGCATTGCACGGGCACACGGTGATGCAGTGGCCGCAGCTCACGCAGCTCGACTCGTCGATGGGTTTGCCTCCGTCCCACAGCACGCGCGGCTGTGCGGCTTCCCAGTCGATGCTCAGGGTCTCGTTGACCTGTACGTTCTGGCAGGCCTCCACGCAGCGCCCGCACAGGATGCACTGATCCGGATCGTAGCGGTAAAACGGGTTCGATTCGTCCTTCTCGAACCCCTTCGGCTGGAAGGGCCGCGTCTGGTGGTGGATGCCGAGCAGGCCCAGCGTGTTGTGCACCGTGCAGTTGCCGTTGTTGTTGTCGCAGACCGTGCAGTACAGGTCGTGGTTGCTCACGATCCGGTCGTACGCGTCGCGCTGGGCGGCCCTGGCCGCGATGGTCTGCGTCCGCACGACCAGGCCCGCCGTGATGGGCGTGCCGCAGGCGCGGACGATCTTCCCGTCGATCTCCACCGAGCAGGTGTCGCACGTCTGGATCGGCCCGAGCTGCGGGTGGTAGCACACCTGTGCCAGCTCGATCTGCGCGCGGTTGAGCACGTCAACCAGCGGCTCGCCACTCCATGCGTCCAGTCCAGCGCCATCCACCGTGATCCTCACCTGTTCGCCGCGCGGTGGGCGGGTCGGCCCGACCGTCGAACGGATGTGCGCGTCGTTCGGCACGTCTATTTCGCCCATTGCCTGTCCTCCGTTGCCCGTGATCTGCGGCGAGTATAGGCAGGCACATCACGGCGAAAAGGAACGATCCGTTCCAGTCGCTTTAGGAATGGTTCATGCCACGGTGTTACAGCACCAGCACGCCATGGTGCTTGGCCTTCTCCTGAGGTTCCACGTGAATGGTGATGCTGACGTCCGGCATCTCGGCACGCAGGGCGTCCTCCAGGCGGTCGCAGATCGCGTGGGCCGCCTCCACGGACATGGCGCCGGGCACCACCAGGTGGAATTCGATGAAGGTCATGCGGCCCGCGTGGCGGGTGCGCAGGTCGTGCACCTCCAGCGCCCCCTCGCCGTGCTCGGCCAGCAGCGCGCGAATCCGGCCCTCGGTCTTGCCGTCCACGGCGGCGTCCATCAGGCCGCCCACGCTCTCACGCACCAGGCCCCAGCCGCTCCACAGGATGTTCAGGGCCACCAGCAACGCCAGCAGCGGATCCAGGTAGGAAATCCCGGTCAGCTTGGCCGCCACCACACCGATCAGCACGCCCACGCTGGTGACCACGTCGCTCATGACGTGCCGGCCGTCGGCCAGCAGCGCCGGAGAGCGTGAAGCCCGGCCGGTGCGGAGCAGCAGGGCCGCCCACACGGCGTTGATGGCGCTCGCCCCGAGGTTCACCAGGATGCCCGCATACGGCGCGTCCACGACCTTGGGCGCGAGGAGCACCGGAATTGCCTCGCGCGCGATACTCAGAGCGGCCAGGACGATTAGCACGCCCTCGGCCACGGCGCTGAAATACTCGGCCTTGGTGTGCCCGTATGGGTGGTTCGCGTCGGCCGGGCGGGCTGCGACGTTCAGGGCGATGAAGGCCGCGATCGCCGCCGCCACGTTGATGATGCTCTCCAGGGCGTCGGAGTACAGGGCCACGCTGCCGGTCATGGTGTAGGCGAGAAATTTCAGGCCCAGCACGATCAGCGCCACGAAAATGCTGCCCAGGGCGATGGTGAGGATGTTGGTGGGACGCGGACTCACCCAGCGAGGCTAACAGTGTTAGGCGTACCGAACACCGTGCCCTGCCGGGGAACACCCGCTGTTATGTCCACAGCGTAACCAGGCCTGATACACTCCACAGGTGACCACCGCGCCGGATCTCCTCACCGCCCTGAACCCCACCCAGGCCCAGGCGGCCGACCACTACACTGGCCCGGCCCTGGTCATCGCCGGGGCGGGCAGCGGCAAGACCCGCACCCTGATCTACCGCATCGCCCACCTGATCGGCCATTACGGCGTGCAGCCCGGCGAGATCCTGGCGGTGACCTTCACCAACAAGGCTGCCGCCGAGATGCGCGAACGTGCCAGCCACCTCGTTCCCGGCGTCAGTGACCTGTGGATGAGCACCTTCCACTCGGCCGGTGTCCGCATCCTGCGGGCCTACGGCGAGCACATCGGCCTGAAACGCGGATTCGTCATCTACGACGACGATGACCAGCTCGACATGCTCAAGGAGATCATGGGCAGCATCCCCGGCATCGGGCCGGACACCAGCCCCCGCGTGCTGCGCGGCATCCTCGACCGGGCCAAGAGCAACCTGCTTACGCCGGACGACCTCGACCGGGGCCACGAACCGTACATCAGCGGGGTGCCGCGCGAGGCCGCTGCGGAGGTCTACCGCCGCTACGAACAGCGCAAGAAGGGCCAGAACGCCATCGACTTCGGTGACCTGATCACCGAGACCGTCAGGCTGTTCCGCGAGGTGCCCGGTGTACTGAACGCCGTGCAGAACCGCGCCAAGTTCATCCACGTCGACGAGTACCAGGACACCAACAAGGCCCAGTACGAACTGACCCGGCTGCTGGCGTCCAGGGACCGGAACCTGCTGGTCGTCGGCGACCCCGACCAGTCGATCTACAAGTTCCGGGGCGCGGACATCCAGAACATCCTCGACTTCCAGAAGGACTACCCCGACGCCAAGGTGTACATGCTGGAGCACAACTACCGCTCCAGTGCGCGCGTGCTGGGCATCGCCAACCGCCTGATCGAGAACAATGCCGAGCGCCTCGACAAGACCCTGAAGGCCGTGAAGGAGGACGGGCACCCGGTCGTGTTCCACCGGGCCACGGATCACCGGTCCGAGGGCGATTTCGTGGCCGAATGGCTGACGCGCCTGCACACCCTGGAAGGTCGCAAGTTCAGCGAGATGGCAATCCTGTACCGCACAAACGCGCAGTCCCGCGTGCTGGAGGAGTCGTTGCGCCGCGTGCAGATCCCCGCGAAGATCGTCGGCGGCGTGGGCTTCTACGACCGGCGTGAGATCCGCGACATCCTCGCCTACGCCCGCCTGGCTATCAATCCGGCCGACGATGTGGCCCTGCGCCGGATTATCGGCCGGCCCAAACGCGGCATCGGCGACACCGCCCTGGAGAAACTGCTTGACTGGGCACGCATCAACGACACGAGCCTGCTGACCGCGTGTGCTCGCGCCGTCGACGACCAGATCCTTGACCGGGGCGCGCAGAAACCCGTGGACTTCGCCAAACTCATGGCCGCCATGAGCGAGGCCGCCGAGAACTACGAGCCCGCTCCCTTCCTCCGCTACGTGATCGAAGCCAGCGGCTACCTCGATCTCCTCAAGTCGGAAGGCCAGGAGGGCCAGGTGCGCGTCGAGAACCTCGAAGAACTTGTGAACGCCGCCGAGGAATGGTCGCAGGACAACGAGGGCACCATCCAGGACTTCCTCGACGACGCTGCCCTGCTGAGCAGCGTGGACGACATGCGAACCAAACAGGAGAACAGGAACACGCCCGAGGACGCCGTCACGCTCATGACCATGCACAACGCCAAGGGCCTCGAATTTCCCGTGGTGTTCATCGTCGGCGCGGAGGAGGGTCTGCTGCCCAGCAAGGGGGCCCTCGTCGAGGCGGGCGGCATCGAGGAGGAACGCCGGCTGTTCTACGTGGGCATCACCCGCGCCATGGATCGCCTGTTCCTGACGGCCGCCGAGAACCGCATGCAGTTCGGCAAGACCAATACCGCCGAGGACAGCCGCTTCCTGGAGGAGATCGAGGGCGGTTTCGACACTGTCGACCCCTACGGCCAGGTCATCGAGTACCGTGCCAAGACCTGGAAAACCTACCGGCCCACCGTGCCGATCATGCCCAGTGCCGTGAAGAACACCAGCCCGATGACCGAGGGCATGGCCTACCGGGGCGGTGAGAAGGTCAGCCACCCGAAATTCGGGATCGGACAGGTGCTGGCCGTGGCCGGCCTGGGGGAGCGGCAGGAGGTCACCGTGCACTTTCCCTCGGCCGGGACGAAGAAACTGCTGGTCAAGTTCGCGAATCTCACGGCGGTCTGAGGTGGGTCAACGTTGAGCGCTTCCCAAGCGTTTCGGCCGGGTTCCCTGGAAGGCCCAGAGGATTGGCCTTGCACCGGGCGGCTCATTCCCGATTGACGATGTGCCGAACCTCTCCCTCGGGCACGTTCAGGAGGGTCGCGGCGACCAGCGGGTAGACCGGCGTGTGGTCGATCTCGTCGAACGGAACCCGCCGGCACGTCACCTCGGCGTTGTCCACCACTGAGAAGGTCCGGTCGGGCAATTCCGCGGGCGCGTCCATCCGGTAATAGAAGCCGATCTCGTGCTGCCGCTTCTGGGGAGGGCCGAAGAAGTTCTCAATCACGCCGACCAGCCGCAGCGGGCCGGGCGGGGTGCCCGTTTCCTCCTCCCATTCACGGCGGGCACAGTCCAGGGTGTCTTCGTCGGTACTGAGCGCGCCGCCTGGCAGGAAGTTGAAGGACAGGCCGTCCGCACAGTTCGTGAGCAGCCGGTCGCCGCGCGTGCAGAGGATGGCGACCCGAACGCTGAACTTCAGTCCGCCCAGCGGCAGGCGAATATCACTCACTGGCTCGTGGCCTCTGCCCGCACGCTGGCATCCGCATCCTCTTGCAGGCGGGATCGGACGTCGGGAGTCAGGTCACTCCGGCTGGCGAGCGACAGGCGCACGCCGTCGTCTGGATCGACGGCCAGCGTGTCCTGCATCTCCGTGGGCAGGTGGGCATGCACGGTCGCGGCGCGGCGCACGCCGGCATTTGCGTCTGCGGCCAGACGGGTGAGGGTGGCGCGTCCCGTGGCGGGGGCGTAGGCGACCGCACGCCGGACTTCCGGATTCGGGTCGCGGGCCAGCTGTTCGAGCCGGTCTTCGCCCAGATCCGGTCTCACGGCCAGCACGGTGCGGATGGTGGCGTCCGGATCGGTCACCAGCACGTCCAGCACGGCTGCGCTCAGGCCCTCGGCGCTGGCCACGTGCAGGCGGATGTCCTGTTCCGGCGAGCGGGCCAGGGCGAGCACCGCTCCGTCCGGAAGGTCGCTGCGTTCCAGCACAGCGCGCCGCACGCCCTCGGCATCGTCGGTGGCGAGCGCGGTCAGCATATCGGGCGTGGTGTCCGGTCGGTGGGCGAGCGCGGCGCGCACATCCGGGTCGGCGTCCAGCGCGGCGCGGCTTAGCCAGGCCAGCGGCACCGTCCAGCCCTGGAGGGCCGCGGCGCGCACCCCCGCCTGCTCGTGGGTGGCCAGCCACTCGCGCACGCCGCGCGGCAGATCCACCCGCCGGGCCAGGGTGGCCAGCACGTCCGCGTCACCATCGGTGGCCAGCGAGATCATGCAGTCCAGCGGCAGGTCGAGGCGTCTGGCCACGCTGGCCCGCACCAACCCGTGCCCGTCGGTGATGAAGGTGCGGAGCACGTCTCCGGGCAGGTCAGGCCGTGCGGCGATGGCCTTGCGGACGTCGTAGTCGTCATCGGCGGCCAGTTGCCGCACCAGATTGTCCGGCAGCGCGTCGCGCCGGGCGACCGCCTCGCGGATCTGCCAGCCGGCGTCCTGCGCGAGGGCCGTGACCCGTTCGGCACTCAGGCCGGGCCGGGAGGCCAGGGCCGTCCGCACGGAATAGTCCTCGTGGCGCAGGGCGGCGTCCACCACCCACGCGGGCGTGTGCTCGGCGTTCAGCAGCGCGATCACGCTGTCGGCGGGAAACGCGGCAAGCAGGTTGGGCCGCGCCAGCCGGATCAGGGGCAGGCCGGGGTTGGCGAGCACGTCAGCCGGATACGCGGCGGCCAGCGTGCCCAGCACCTCGACCGGCGTGTTCGGGTGCCGGGCGACCAGGGCGCGCACGCGCGCGTCCGGGTGCGCGCTCAGGCCGGCGAGCGTGTCGGCGGTGGCGCGGGGCAGGCTGGCCGCCTCCAGGGCCCCCTCCACGCCCAGGAGGGTCAGCGTGCGGGGATCGAGCTCGGAGGACGTCATGGGCCCGATGATGCCATGTCCTCGCCGTGCAGGGCGCGTTCCACCGCCCGGTCGATCAGCTGCCGAGCAATCGAGAAGGGCCCTGGCAGGCCCGGCAGGCCCGCGACCGGAAACCACTGGGCATCCTCGATCTCGCCCGGCTGCGGCACGATGTCGCCGCCCGCATACCGGGCGTCGAACCCCACCATCAGCGAGTGCGGGAAGGGCCACGGCTGGCTCATCACGTAGGTCATTTCAGTGACTGTCACGCCGACCTCCTCCAGCACCTCCCGGTGGGCCGCCATCTCCAGGGTCTCGGAGGGCTCCACAAACCCGGCCAGGGCGGAGTACACACCCGGCGCGAAGTGCGGCCCGCGCGCCAGGAGCAGTTCCGTGGCGGCACCCTCCCCCCGGCGGATCAGCACCATCGCCACCGGGGCCACGCGTGGGTACACGGTCAGGCCACAGTTCGGGCAGGTGCGCGACCGCTCGTGTCCGGACTCCACCAGCGGCGTCGCGCAGCGGCCACAGTAGCGGTGGGTTCGCACGAAGTCCACGAGTTGCGCCCCATACCCGGCCACGCCCATCTGCGCCTCGCTGAGCTTCCCGAACGCGGCGCGCAGGGGCACGGACGTGAACCCGTCGAGTACGGCTCCATCCAGTCCGGCCGCCACGTAGGTTCGGCCGTCCAATGTGCCCAGGGCAGTCACATCCACGGCGGGCAGGGGAGACGTGGGCAGCGTTCCCGCGTCCGTCAGCACCAGCTTCGGGCCGTCGAACACGAACCAGACGGCCGTGTCGTCCGGCACCACGGTGCGATCCGACTGGAAGCCGCCCGGCAGGCTGGTGGCGTTCACGTATGTTCCTCCAAGCGCAGCACCTCACCGAACGGGAAGCCCTCGTCCTCCAGGCCGCCGGGCGGCACGACCCACAGGGTGGGCGTTCTGGGGGCGGTTGGCGGGAACTCGCCGTAGCCGTCGGTCAGGTAGATCAGCACGTCGGGCTCGTGCGCGTCCAGCAGCGCGAAGATGGGCCGGAAATCCGTGCCGCCGCCGCCCTGCGGTGGTGGGATCGTCCCGCCGGGCGAGAGGTCGTGTGGGCCGTAGGCTTCGGTATCGGCGTAATAGAGGGTGGCACGCACATGAGGGTACGCGCCCAGCACGCCCTGCACCTCGCCGACCAGGGCCTTGACCGCCGCGTCGTCCACACTGCCCGACGTGTCCACAGCGATCAGTGCTGTCAGCGACTCGTCGTCCAGCGCTTCCAGGTACAGGCCGCGCCCCACGAAGCGTCGGTCGAAGCCGCCGAAATCCACGGGCGTGCGCGCCAGGAACCGCCAAAGGTGGGCGCGCCAGTCCAGCCGGGCCGGGGCCAGCCGCATCAGCTCGCGGTGCAGGCCCAGCGGATCGTCGCCCTGGCCCCCGCTCATGGCGTCCACGCTGCGCGCCTGGGCCAGGGCCTGCTGCCACTGCTTCTCGGCACTCTGGCCGTTCTTGCCCGGCCGGGGAGGCGCGTCGCTGGGCGGCCCGTCCATCAGGTCGTCGCCCTCGTCGTCCCCCTCGCTCTCGGCCTCACCTTCCAGCGCGGTGTAGACCTCCTCAACGCTCAGCTTCTCCAGGTGCTCGTCCCGGCGGGACTGGGGCGGGGTGGGCAACCCGGCCGAGTCCACCATGCCGTTGACGATCAGATCCGCCGATTTGTTCCAGCGTTTCTTCGCCCGGGGACCCCGCCGCTCCACATGCGACAGGGCCGCGTGCAGCACCTCGTGCAGCAGCAGGCCATCCAGCACGTCCGGCGGCAGGCTGGCGGCGACCTCCGGGTTCACGTAGACCCGCTCACCGTCCGTCCCGGCCGCCGCGACCTCATGGGACGGTACGAACTCGGCGTGCAGCAGCAGTGTGGCGAAGAACGCTGACTTCCCGCGCAGCCGCAGCCGCGACCCGGAGATCAGCCGCTGGAAGTCCGGCGTGACCGGCACGGGGGCCATGCTCAGCCCTCCGAGAGTTCCAGCGTGCCCTGCACCAGCGTCGCCAGCCGCTCGTCGCGCCCGATCAGGCCCGCCAGGTCGGCCAGTTGCCCGATGGCCTGGAATTTGCTCACCAGCGTCGCCACATACAGTTGCAGCCATTCCGGCCCGGCGGCATCCGCCAGCCACGTGAAGGCGTGGTAGGCCTGGTCGGCGGTGGCAGCGCGGGCGGCGAGCCCGACCACGGCGGCATACCGGACGCTCGGCTCGTCCGGCAGACGCAGGCCACCGCCCCGGCCCTCGAGTACGATCCCCAGATCCGGGAGCTGCTCGTACAGCCGCACGAAGGCGCTGAACTCGGCTCCGGCCGCCTCCCCGATGGCGGGCGCGGCGTCCAGCCCGGCGCGGTGCAGGCGCGAGGCCATCTCCCACGCGCGCGGACTGGGCCACGCGGGCTGTTGCGGATCGAGCCGGTGCAGTAGTTCCGGCCGGAAGGTCAGGAACGCGATGACGTGTTCATGCAGGTGCCGCCCCAGCGCATACGAGCGCCACGAGTCGAAGTCCGGGCGCACGGTGAGGTGCAGGAAGCGGTTGGCGAGCGGCGCAGGCATGTCGAAGACGCTGGCACGGTCTTCCTTGCGGTTCCCGGCGGCCCACACGAACCAGCCGTCCGGCAGGACGTAGCTGCCCACCTTGCGGTCCAGAATGAGTTGCTGGGCCATGCCCTGCATGGTGGGCGGGGCCATGTTCACTTCATCGAGAAACAGGATGCCGTGCCCGCCGCGCGGCAGGAATTCCGGCGGGTACCACCGGCTGGTGCCGCCGCCCTGCCCATCGGCCTCGGGCACCGGTAGTCCGCGCAGATCGGTGGGGGCCAGCTGAGATAGGCGGACATCCACGAAGTCCAGGTCGTACTTCTCGGCGACCTGGGCCACGACGCTGCTCTTGCCGACGCCGGGCGGGCCCCAGATCATGGTGGAGAGTTTCAGGTCGCCCGTGACGAGGGCGGCCAGGTAGGTCTGCAGTTCGGCGGCGGTGAGGCTCAAGGTGCGGTCTCCTTCAGGGTGGGGCGGCGGGGGTCTTCCGCGCTGACGGGTACGAGCCTAGCGCGGACCGGTTCCACTCCGCTGCCACGCCCAGCGGCGGGGCGAGGGGCCGCGCGCGTATGCTGGGCACACTTCCCGCTGTCCTGCACGGGGGACATGGTGCCGTCCCCTCGGCGTGCCGGCCCAGCTATACTTGAACTCAGTCCAAGTTTTGCCCGCCTGTTTTCCCCGCTTTCCCAAGGAGACGCCCCTTGCTGCCCCTGCCCCACAAGATCCTGTTCTTCGTGTTTGCCCTCGCCGCCGCCGCCTTCGGTCTATGGGGCTTTTACCGGCTCTACCGCCGCGTCGCCCGCGGGGCCGCCGCCAGCGAGGCCCGCTTCGAGGCTCCGGTGGCCCGCGTGCTTTCGGCTCTGCGCGTCACCCTCACTCAGGAACGCACCTTCCGGCGGCGCACGGCGATCAGCATCCTGCACGCCTTCATCTTCTACGGCTTCGTGTACTACCTGCTGGTGAACGTCGTGGACGGCCTCGAAGGGTATCTGAACTTCCACATCGACAGCGCGGCCAACCCGCTGTTCGCGCTGTACAACGTGCTGGCCGATGTCCTCAGTTTCCTGGTGCTGGTGGGCGTGCTTTCGCTGGTCGTGCGTCGCCTGTTCCTGCCCAGCAAGCGGGACTTCCGCTTCACCGAGAAGACGCTGCTCCATCCGCTGCTCAAGGCGAATTATATCCTGCGCGATTCGCTGATCGTGTCGGCCTTCATCACCTTCCACGTGGGTAGCCGCGTGATTGGCAACGCCGCGAAGGTCATGCAGGAGGGCGGCGACGCCTTCCAGCCGTTCAGCACCTTCATGGGCCATCTGCTGTACGGCGGCCTGGGCGCACAGGCCCTTCAGGGCTGGCGGCTGTTCGGGTACTGGGGTGCCCTGGGCAGCGTGCTGGCGTTCCTGGCGTACTTCCCATACACCAAGCACATCCACATCTTCATGGCGCCCCTGAACTATGCCCTGAAACGTCCCGTGGGCAGCGGTGTCCTGCCCCCCATGAAGGGGCTGGCCGAGGCGATGGAGGCCGAAGAACCGAAGCTGGGCGTGGAGAAACTGGAGGATCTGGAATGGCCGCGCCTGCTCGACGCCTACTCGTGTATCCAGTGCAACCGCTGCCAGGACGTGTGTCCGGCCAACGCGACCGGCAAGGCGCTCTCGCCCGCCGCGCTGGAGATCAACAAGCGCATGGAACTGAACGTGATCGCGGCGCACCCCAGCCCCTTCACGCTCCGGCCCGCGCCCTTCGAATCCGGCGCCAGCACGGCGCACCCGCTGCTGGAATTCGCGATCAACGAGGAATCCGTGTGGGCCTGCACCACCTGCGGCGCGTGCATGCAGGTCTGCCCCGTGCAGGACGAACAGATGCTCGATATCATCGACATCCGACGCCATCAGGTCATGGTGGCCGGCGACTTCCCCCCGCAGCTCCAGACGGCGTTCCGGGGCATGGAGCGGGCCAGCAACCCCTGGGGCATCAGCCGCGACAAGCGCCTGGAGTGGGCCGAAGGGCTACGCGTGCCGACCATCGACGAGAACCCGGAACCGGACGTC